>NZ_JBFAYK010000002.1:0-744271 GCF_040681225.1 Nocardia sp. NPDC051833 | reverse complement strand
TCGGCTTCACCGGTGCCACCGGCCGCTGCTGCAATTCGGCAACCAGGGTGGACAGATCACCGGTGAACCAGCTGGTTCACCGGGCACGGACGTCTGGGTGGAGTCAGCTGAACAGGTCCAGCAGGGACCCCTCGTTCTCCGAGCCGATGATGCCGACCGGCTTGCTGGTGGAGTCGTCGAGGATGGCCTCGAGGTTGGCCTTGATGTCCTCCGGGGTCACCTCGGGGTTGTTGTAGCCCTCGTTCATCGACAGCGCGAAGCGCTGCATCAAGCCGCCCTGGCTGAGCAGGGTCTCGCCGGTGATGGAACAGTCCTCGTGGGCGAGGTAGGCGACCGTGGGGGAGACCATCGCGGTGGTCATCGACTTCTCCAGGGTCTGCTTGAGTTCGTCGGGGATCTCCGCCTCCGCCGCCATCCGGGTGTAGGCGGTGGGGGCGATCGCGTTCACGCGAACGCCGACCCCGATCGCTTCCATGGAGAGGGTGCGGGTGAAGGAGAAGATGGCGGCCTTGGAAGCGACGTAGGCGCTCTGGTGCTCGAAGCCGACCAGCGTGGGCGACGCGGTGTTGACGACGCGTCCCGCGCCGGACGCGACGAGATGGGGCCACGCGGCGGCCGTCACGGCGGCGGTGCCGAAGAAGTTGACCTCCATATGCTTGCGGATGCCCTCGATCGCGTCGGGGCCGAAGGGCGTCATGTGGTTGATGCCCGCGTTGTTGACGACGATGTCGAGACGTCCGAACGCCTCGATCGCGGTCTGCACGATCGCCTCGGCGCCGGTCACCACGTTGTCGTAGTTGGCGACGGCCTTGCCGTTCGCCGCGATGATCTCGGCGACGACGTCGTCGGCCGGGGAGGAGTCGGAGCCGACGCCGGCGGCGGAGGATCCGAAGTCGTTGACCACTACCGATGCTCCCCGGGAGGCCAGCAACAGCGCGTGCGAGCGGCCGAGTCCCCGGCCGCCGCCCGTCACGATCGCGACCTTCCCGTCAAAACGCAACATGGTCTCTCACTTTCCCTCCATGCGGGGCATGGATGACAGGTTGACGAGGCGTCGAGCCTCGTCGATTGGTTCTATATTTAATATTATATGACAGTCATCGGCCTGTTAGCCAGGATATGGGAGAGTTCGCCGACGGGTCTTCCCGCGCGGTCCCCGTGGCGGGTGGAAACGCCGCGGATTCGCTCGGTCAGCCGCCTGCGCGCATCGACAGGGTCTCGGGCGTGAACGCCGCGCCGGTGGAAATCAGGCGATCGATCTCGTCGGTGGCGAAACCGTACTCGGTCAGTACCTGCGCGGAGTTCTCGCCGAGCCGCGGCGCGGGATAGCGCAATTCGGGCGCGTCCTCGCTCCAGTGCTGGGGGATGCCCAGCGAGCGCAGGAGACCTTCGGTCGGGTGCTCCTCCTCGACGAAGAACCCGACATCCTTCATGTGGGGATCGTCGAGAAGCGACTCCGGGGTGTTCATTTCGATGGCGGGGATGTCGGCCTCGGTGAGGAGTTGGACCCATTCGGCGGTGGTTCTCGTCTCGAGGATCTCGGCGAGGAAGCCGTAGAGCAGGCCGATGTTCTCGGTCCGGCCGCCGATATCGGCGAAGCGCGGGTCCTGCGACATCTCGGGCCTGCCGGCCAGCGCGAAGAACCGGTGCCAGTGCTTGTCGGTGTAGACGTTGACGCCCAGGTAGCCGTCACGGGTGCGGTACGGACGGCGATCGGAGTTCATCATCCGGGCGTAGCCCGAGGTGCCGAGGGAGGGGATGAAGGTATGGCCGTAGAGATGATCGCCCATGGCGAACTGGGCGAAGGTCTCGAACATGGGCACCTGCACCTCCTGGCCGCGGCCCGAGCGTTCGCGGCGGTAGAGCGCGGTGGTGATCGCGTTGGCCGCGGCCATGCCGACGACGCGGTCGGCGATCGCGGTGGCGATGTAGGTGGGCGGGCCGGACTTGCGGCTCTGCAGGACCGGCATGCCGACGGCGGCCTGGATGAGGTCGTCGTAGGCGGGCCGGTCGGCGTAGGGGCCGTTCTGGCCGAAACCGAAAGTGCCGCAGTAGATCAGGCGTGGATTGCGGTCGCGCACCTGCTCGTAGGCGAGGCCGAGGCGCGCCATCGACTTCGGTCGCAGGCTGTAGAGCAGCACGTCGGCCGAGCCCAGCATGCGCTGCAGCGCGGCATTGCCGTCGGGGGACTTGAGGTCGAGCACCACGCTGCGTTTGTTGCGGTTGAGGTGCAGGAAGATCGCGCCCATGCCCGGATTGCGGCGTGGGCCGACACCGCGGGTGGTGTCGCCGGCCGTCGACTCGATCTTGACCACGTCCGCGCCCATGTCTGCGAGCAGCAACGTCGCGAAGGGGCCCATGAAGTTCGAGGTCAGGTCGAGGATGCGCACGCCGTCGAGCGGTCCGGTCATGTGTTCGTCTCTTTCGTGAGATCTGGAATTCGGACAGTACTTCTTCCGGGGTGAGCCAGTGCATAGGAAGAATCTTTCCCATTGTCGGGATCATCTGCCGGAGAGAAGGTTGTCGCATCGGCTTCGAGCCGGAGCAGATCTCACCGAAAGGATCGTGCCTGATGCGCACAAGCGTCACCTTCCCGAGCAATGGCCTGCGCCTCGCGGGCATCCTGTTCACCCCCGACAACCGCACCGGCGAGCGCCTGCCCGCCGTCGTGGTGTCGCACCCCGGCGGTGGTGTCAAGGAGCAGACCGCCAGCATCTACGCGCAGCGGCTGGCCGACAAGGGCTACGCGGCCCTCGTCTTCGACGCCGCCTACCAGGGCGAGAGCGAAGGCGAGCCCCGCTTCCTGGAGGACCCCTTCCAGCGCAGCGAGGACATCAAGTCCGCGGTCACCTACCTGACTACCCGCGAGGACATCGATCCCGCCCGGATCGGCGCCCTCGGCATCTGCGCCTCCGGCGGCTACGTGCCGTTCGCCGCGCAGACCGACCACCGCATCAAGGCCGTGGCCACCGTCAGCGGCCTCGACATCGGCGACTACCTGAGCAACGGCCTCGGCCGCACCCAGGACCCCTCGGTCCTGCAGGAGATGCTCGACGCCGCCGGTGCGCTGCGCACCGCCGAGGCGCAGGGCGCCGAGCCGAACTACCAGATCTGGGCGCCGCCGAGCGCCGAGGGTCTCGAGGGCGCGCCGGCGCTGTTCCGTGAGGCGCACGACTACTACCGCACGCCGCGCGCGCAGCACGAGCGCTCGGAGAACAAGTGGCCGCTGCAGAGCATCGACCGCATCGCCCAGTTCGACGCGTACGCCAAGATCGCCATGATCTCCCCGCGCCCGCTGCTGATGATCGTCGGCTCGGTGGCCGATACCGCCTACTTCAGCGAGGAGGCCGTCGCCAAGGCCGCCGAGCCGAAGGAACTGTTCGTGGTCGAGGGCGCCAGCCATGTTGCCCTCTACGACGTGGACCAGTACGTCACCCCGGCCGTGGAGAAGCTCGACGAGTTCTTCGGCAAGGGTCTGGCCGGCTGATCCCGGCCGTGGCGTAGCCCCGTCACCCCGCGTCTGCCCCGCACGGGCGATCCTCGTGCGGGGCAGACGTCGTCACGGTGTCTTCACCAGGATGGGACCGTCGCCGAAGATGGTTCCGGTGTCGACCGAGGGCAGTGCCGACCGGGACAGGCTCCCGTCCGCGGCGACGTCGAAGGTGTGGACCTTCGTAGTCAGCGTGGCGGGCAGGCAGTCGGCGACGTAGAGATGGCGTTCGTCGTCGGCGAGTTTCACCAGGCCGGGGAACGAGCCGTCCGGTGCCCGGTACGGCGAACCGGGCAATGGTGACAACGCGCCGTCGTCGCCGATCGAGAAGCCGGCGACCGCCGCGCCCGCCACCTCCGGGATGTAGACGCGACGTCCGTCCGCGGTGACCTCGGCCGCGTGCGGCATGCCGCCGGTGGCGTACGGCGACCCCGGTGTCGGGGTCAGGCGCCCGTCGTCACCGATCGCGAAACCCGAGACATTGCTGCCCTGCTCGTTGCTCACGTAGACGAACCTGCCGTCCGGGGTGTACCCCGGATTGACCGGCAGCCTGCCACCGGGAACCGGATCACCGAGCGAAGTGAGCTCGCCACCCGCACCGATCGCGTAACTGTGGATCGCCGAATCGGCGGCACTGGTGAAGCGCAGGAACCGGCCGTCCGGATCGACGGTGACCATCGGGAACACCGCGAATCCCGCGACCGTGGTCTCGCGCAGGAAGGTGAGTGCGCCGTCGGCGGCGACCGCGAAGGTGCTGAGGCGGCCGGGGGCGCCGCCCGCGCCGACGAACAGCAGGCTGCCGTCGGGGGTGAGGATCGAGGTGACCACCGGTCCGCCGCTGATCGCGACCTCCCCACCCGGAATCGGCCGCGGCGTGCCGTCGTTGCCGAGGTGGTATCCGGTGACGCGCTGCGAACCCACCTGCGTCACATAGACATTGCGGCTGCCGTTCGCGGTCGCCACCGACAGCACGCCGAGCCCGGCGCGAAACGGGGAGCCCGCGACCGCCGACAACCCGCCGTCGCCGGCGATCCGCAGGACCGCCACATCGCCGGAGGCGGTCCCGCCCATGAGCAGGAACCGGGAGTCCTGCCCGGGTGCCGCCGCCGCCCCACCGCAGACGGAGCCGGCGCCGGCCAGGAGCACCACCGCGAGCGCGGTGGCGAGCTTCGTTCTGTGATTCGTCATCGTCGACGCTGCGCGGAACGATCAGACGCCGATGAAATCGTGGTAGCGGAAGGTGATGTCGCCCTCGAGCATCTCGACGAGTTCGGCGATCACACCGGATTCCTCGCGCCAGGCCAGATAGGCCTCGAAATTCGCCCGGGTATCCCACTTCTCGACGAAAAGGATACGGTCCGGCTCGTCCTGGTTGCGCGCGACCTCCACGGTGATATTGCCGGCGAAGCTACGGGTGCCCGCCAGATGCTCGACGAACCATTTCCGCAGGTCGTCGTAACGGCCCGGCTTGGCGGACATGTCGATTGTCACCTGAATTGCCATGGGTGCTCCTGATCAAAAGGGAGAAGGAATGTTCGCCCGGCGGATGCCGCATCGGAACGAACATGTCGACCGTAACGCGGGTCACATCGAAAACCAATTGGCTAGTTCGAAATCGACACTTCGGCTACGGCGAAGCCGGTCCGGGCAATCGACACTTCCGGCGGTATGCGCGTGCGGCAACGACTTTCGTCTGCGTGCTGATTGCACAATTGGTGCGGCCGAAGTATCGACAGAGTGATCGATAACAATGAAGCGTCCGGCAGCCGCGTCGGGCGTCATGGCCGTCCGCGCGCTCGGCACCCCGGTCGGATCGCACGCCCCGCACATAGGCGCTCAGCCATACCCCACGACCTGGAATCCTGCCTGGAGCACGCGCGGGCCGAGCCCGGTGATCTCGGTGACGTCCGCCGGCGTCAACGGCAGATCGGGGTGGCGGTTGGGTGGCGATCGTCGGCGGTGAACGGTGGTCGCCGGTGGCCCCGAATCGATGCTTGCGGGATCATCGCGAGCCGGGGGAGCGGCGGTGGAACGGGTCGCCCGGCCGTGGCGGCCCTGTTGGTCATCGTCCCAGTTTGGGCCAGGTTCTCGCGCGCCATGCCGGTGGACCGAAGATGTGTTAGCTGAAAGTGTGCTGTATGTATTGTTTGCGCGTCCTGGTCGACAGAGGCGAGCGGGTGCCCGTTCGTTTCACGAGGGTCGGAGGTTCGCGCGCACATGGTTCGGTACAGCTCGGTTCCGCGTCCGGCGGTGCTCACGCCCGGCGACGCAACATCGCATTTCCGCCCCGTGCTGCTCGATGCGTCGAGCCCGGCGGGACTGCGAGACCTGGCAGCGCTGGCGGCGTCGAGTGCGGTCGGGGCCGTGCACGACACAATCGACGATCAGCTCGATGAGCTGATCCGCTGCGAGGACCCCGCTGTCACCCATTCGCCGGCCTCGCTGGCGGTGTCCCGGCAGCGGATCTGCGACGGGATGCCGTCGTGGCGGTGGGGAACGTGGGTGTTCTATCCGTGGCACGGCCGGCTGGTGCACGTCCTGCCGCGCGACGAATTCCAGCGGGTGCGCACCGACCGGAATCGCAACAAGATCGACCGGGCGCAACAGCGAGAGCTGCGCCAGCGGCGGATCGGTGTCGTCGGGCTGTCGGTGGGGAACAGCGCGGCGGTGACGCTGGCGATGGAAGGGGTCGGCGGATCGTTCCGGTTGGCCGACTTCGACACCGTCGGGCTGTCGAATCTGAACCGGCTGCGGGCCGCGGTGGATGACCTCGGGGTGCCCAAGGCCGTGCTGGCGGCACGGCAGATGTTCGAGATCGACCCGTATCTCGATATCGAGGTGTTCACGGACGGGCTGACCGAGGAGTCGATCGGGCCGTTCTTCGACGGCATGGGCGGTACCGGGCCGCTGGATCTGCTGGTAGAGGAATGCGACACGGTATGGGCGAAACTCGCCGCTCGTGAATACGCGCGGCATCGTGCCGTCCCGGTGCTCATGGACACCAACGATCGTGGCCTGCTGGACGTGGAGCGATTCGATCTCGAACCCCACCGGCCACTGTTCCACGGGCGCACCGGTGGGTCGACCGCGTCCGATGTCGCGAGAATGACTCGGGGCGAACAACTGTCGCTGCTGCTGACCGTGGTCGACGAGCCACGGCTGAGTGCGACGATGCGCGCCGCTGTCGGTGAGATCGGCCGGAGCCTGTCCAGCTGGCCGCAACTCGCCTCCGGGGTGATGCTCGGCGGCGCGCTGGTGGCCGATACGGCTCGCCGGATCCTGCTCGGCGAGCACGTCCCCTCGGGGCGCCACTATATCGACCTCGACGAGCTCATTCCCGCGGTGAGCCCGTGGACAGCTCCGGAATTCGCGCGCGTGATGGAGGAGGTCCGTTGACGATCGACCTGCGCGACGTGGAACTGGTCGGCCCGCGGCTGCGGCTGCGGGATCTGCGTGCCGGCGACCTGAGCGTCTACCAGCGGATCTTCACCGACCCGAACCTGACCCGATACATGGGCACCGACAGCATGGGTGTCCCGGCGGCGGCCGCGTCGTTCGACGCCGCCCTGCGCTCGCGCGGGGAGACCCCGCGCCGCAAGTACACCCTGGCGATCACACCACCGGACGCGGACACCATGGTCGGCACCATCGCCCTGCTGGTCGAGGATTTCGGCAGCAACGCGATGATCGGCGGCCTGGTCGTGATTCCGGAAGGCGCGCTGCGGGCGGGTGGTATCGAGGCGGGACGGCTCATGGCGGCCTTCGCCTTCGGGCCGCTCGGGATCCACCGGGTATGGGCGGGACACCGGCACGATCATCCGGTCATGGACCAGGTGATGTCGGGAGTGGGCTTGACACCGGAAGCGCGGCTGCGGCAGCTCTACCGAACCCAGGGCCGGTGGCGCGACGTGTGCACGTATGCGGCCGTACGGCCGGAATGGGCTGCGACAGCGACACCCGCCGAACGTCGAATTCTGGCATTACGGTCAACCGCGGCAAAGGGACCCGCCATCGTGGGTCGGTGAAGCCGGGGTGGAACCCTGCCGAATCGGGCTCCGGGCGCGTCATGGCGCGATAACATCGCCGACTACAGGCCGCGGGCAATCGCCCCGGTCCGATGTGCCACCACCCGAGACGCGTAACGGCCGGTGACGGGAGGGCCTCCACCGCCCGGCGAGAATCCGAAGTGGAGATCGTCCATGGCAGTGCTGATCGACTCCGACTATTTCGCTCCGGCGGACCGGCGGGAGGCGGTCACCGCCATCCTGCAGGAAGCCGACCTCGGGGCGAACCTGCAGATGTGGGACGCGCCCGCCGAGGTGGTCAGCAGGCACCAGTCCTGGATGCTGGGTCCGATCGCGCTCACCCGCTCGGAGGTCTCCGGTCACCAGGTCCGCCGAACGAGCCGACACGAGCGATCCACGCCCAGCGACACCTTGACGGTGACCGTGCAGAGCGGACAGCTCCGCAGGCACGAACAATTCGGCGCGCAAACGCTGATCGAACCCGGCGCCTGCGAAGTGATCGACCTGGCCACCACCTTCGCCTCCGGCTGGTACGGACTCGGCGGCACACTGTGTCTGCAGCTGTCCAGGCAACGCCTCGGCATCTCCGTGGAAACGGTCGCCGCGGCGCACGGGCGGCTGGCGGCGTCGCCGCTGTACCCGATGGTCACGGCGCAGATCGAGCACCTCGTCCGGGTCGCCGACCAGCTCGAAGCCGATCCGGCCGCCGCCTCGGTGGGCGAGTCGTGCCTGGAAATGGTTCGGGCGCTGCTGATCTCGGCCGCCGGTCGCGGGCCGGGCGACGGCGCCGCCATCCCGGACCAACTGCTGATCGAGCAGGTCCTCGGGTATGTGCGGAACCACCTCTCCGATTCGACCTTGAAGATCCCCGGGATCGCCGCCGCCAACAATATTTCCGTCCGGCACCTGTACAAGGTCTGCGCCCAGTCGGGAATCAGCCTCGAGCAGTGGATCATCGAACAACGTCTCGTCCGGGCCCGCGACATGCTGATCGACCGCGGCTACGCGCACCGGTCCATCGCCGCGGTGGCCGGTGCCGTGGGTTTCCGCGACCCCGCCCACTTCGCCCGCCGATTCCGCGAAACATTCGGGATGACACCGCGGGACTGGCGCCGCAGCGCCACCGCCGCGGACACCCCACCGGAATAGCCGACGTCCGGTGCGCGGCGGGCGCTCGAGTTTGTGCGTGCACAGTCAGTTGCCGTGCAGTCACAGTCTCTTTCGACAGCGGATTCGCCCTTATCGTTCGAATGTGGCTGCGCGAGACCGTTTCAGGAGAGCGAGTGTTCGCCGACGGACACCCGCCGCCGATGCGGTCCGCCGAGGGCATCGAGAGAGAGGGGAGACCATGTCCACGATCGGTAAAGCGATTCGGGCGGCGAGGATGGCCTCCGGGTTCACGCAGGCGGAGCTGGCCGACTGGATCGGGATCAGGGACGGCAACCAGATCAGCCGGTGGGAGCGCGATGTGGTGACACCCAGTGCCGACAGTGTCGGCGAGTTGAAGCGGGTGCTGGGGGTGCGCCTGGACAACTCGTCCGGCGATACGGTGTCGTGCTGATCCGCGCCAGGCGCGACCGCGGGGTCGAATCCCGGCGCGCGGAATGACCGGGGTGCTGGGTTCACGGTGAACGAAAGGCCTTGTCAGGGGCGGTGTCCGACCTAGACTCGGGATTCGTGACCTCCAGTCTGCCGCTCGTGGACATCTCGCGGTTCCGTGGCCCGGACACCGATCGCGCCGTCTTTCTCGATGAGCTGCGCCGGGCAGCGCACGAGATCGGGTTCTTCTACGTGGTCGGACACGGGGTCGATCCGGTGCTCACCGACGGGGTGTTCGCGGTCGCGCGGGAGTTCTTCGCCCTGCCGGTCGAGCAGCGGCGGGAGATCGCCACCATCCACTCGCCGCAGTTCCGGGGCTACACCAGCACCGGACACGAATACACGGCGGGCGCGCCGGACCGGCGAGAACAGATCGACATCGGGCCCGAGCGGGCCGTGCGGCCGGCCGGGGGACCGGCCTGGGAGCGGCTGATCGGGCCGAACCAGTGGCCGGTCGCGGTGCCGCACCTGCGTGCGGTCACCCTGGCGTGGCAGGCCGAGGCGTTGCGGGTCAGCCGGGAAGTGCTGCGCGCCCTGGCCGTCGCGCTCGGGCAGGACGAGGGCTACTTCGACCGGTGGTTCGACGAGGAGGCCTCGACCCACCTCGAGATCATTCACTACCCGGGCCGGGACACCACCGGCGACGACCAGGGCGCACACAAGGACTACGGGTACCTGGTGCTCCTGCCGCAGGACGAGGTCGGCGGGCTGCAGGTGCAGGGGCCCGCGGGCTGGATCGAGGGCGCCCGGCCCGCTATCTGACGGCCGCGTCGACCGGATTTTGTGGCCGATTGCACTGTCACGGTTTGGCAACGGCCGCGATGGTCAACCCTCTCTGTATGACCAACTCACGTAATCGCACAACGACTACGCCGAGCATGGATCTGACCAACACCATCATCATGTTGGCCACCTGCGTGTTCTTCCTCTTCGGACTGGTGACACTGAAGTCGCCGATGCCGCTGGCACTCGCGGGCGCGACCGGCCTGGCCGCGGCGATGGCGTTCACCATGAAAACCCTCGGCCCCACGCGACGCCTGGTCGGCAAGCACGACAGATAGGTCTCGAAAGCGACCGCTCGGTTGTAAACCCGTGGCGTGGAAGGGATTCGGGACGCAATCCAACCGTGTGTCCACCGCGAATACTCTGTGATCGCTTCCACCCCCGGCGTGAACGGAGTCGCGGAATGCCTGGAATTCTGTTGCAGCTGGCGGTATTGGCGCTGTTCGTCGGCGTCGCGGTGGGAATCTTCGTACTGGGGGATCGGGTGCGGCCTGCCTCGTGGCGGCACGACGACGATTCCGGTGCCGGTTCGATGATGCTGGACATGGTCAACATGTTCTTCGCCGCCATCGTGGCGTTCGTGGTGGTGATCCTGTGGCAGCAGTACGACACTTCGCACGCGCACACCGTGTCGGAGGGCAAAGCCCTGGTGAACGTCTACGAGGCCGCGAACGCCATGCCCGAGGCGGATCGTGAGAAGGTCCGCACGCTGGTGACCGCCTACACCCGGCAGGTGATCGACGAGGAGTGGCAGGTCATGGACGAACAGCGGCGGCTGAGCCCGTCCACGCAGGCAACGCTGGACGAACTGCGGGAGGCGGTGGATTCCGTGCCCGCCGCCAGCGCGGAAGAGAAGGCGGACCAGGACGAGACCGCCGCTGCCGTCGCGGCGATCACCGACGCCCGCTTCGATCGCGGCCTGGACGCTGGCTATCGCTTGCCCGGGTTTCTTTACGTCGCACTGTGGTTCGCCACGGCCATGCTGCTGTTCGGCACCGTCTTCTCCGGTGTCGTTGTCACCAAGCGCAGCGTCCTGATGACCGCGTTGTTCGGGCTGGTGATTGGTGCGGTGATTCTGGCTGTCTACCAACTGGATCGGCCGTTCGCGGGCGGCAATCACGTCGCCAAGGATGCCTACGAGCTCGCGCTCACGCGCTTCCAGGATCTTGCCGAGGAGCCTTCCTCCGGCGGCGATCTTCCTCGTTGACCGCGGCGAACAGCGATCCCTCGGAGGCATGATGGACGGAAGAGGAAGAGCAGTACGAGGATTCGCGGCAGTGGGGGCGGCTACAGTGCTGCTGGCCGTGCCCGCCCCACTCGCCGCGGCTGCTCCCGGAATGCCGACGATTGATCAGATCATCAGCGGCAGTGCGGCTCCGGGCACCACGACGGCTCCGGGCGACGGGCAATCCGCCGGGCAGGAGCTGGGTCTCGGCACCGGTAGCGCGGGTGGACCGGGCTGGTCCGCGGCGTCGACCGGCAGTTCGGCGGGAGCTGTCCCGAATCCGGCGGCCGGGCAAGCGCTCGGCCTCGGTCCGAGCATCGTCGACGGTCCCGAGTCCGTGGTGACCGATCCCATCGTTGACGATGCCGCTCCTGACGCGGCATCGACGACCCCCATTGCTGCCCCGGACACGCTCGGCGGCCTGCTGCTCCTCGACCCCGACTATGTGCTGCCCGCCTGTGTCGGCAGCGCGGCAGTCGGCAGCGCCGCGCTGGGGTCCGGCATCATCACCGGTAGCGGCATGGGCTCGAGCCTGGTCGGCGTCGGTTCCAGTGGCAGTGCAGGCACGGGCTCGGCCGGTGCGGGTAGTGTGGCGGTCGGCAGTGCCGCGGCGGGGAGTGCCGCGCTGACCTGCCTGCTGTTGCTCCCGGTTCCGCGCCTGCCGGAGCCCGGGATCCCCCTGGCCATTCCGCCCACACCGGTGGCACCGGCCGTCGAGCCGGTTCCCGTGCGGGTGCCCGAGATGATCCCACCGATCCTCACGGCGGCCCCGCCGTTGCCGGTGCCGCCGCCATCCGTGGTCGAGTACGCCGCGCCGGTCCAGTCACCCCCTGCGCCGCCGCTCACCGCGCTGCAGGTGATGACGGTCATGATCATCACGATCATCGCGGGCGCGCGTGCTCGACTGCGCGGTCGGTGAGGATCGGGGAGATTCCTGCCCGGTTCCGGTCGGGGTCGAGCGGGAAGCCCGGCGAATTCCGGTGGCCGAGACTGTACCGGTCAATTGTCCAATTTGCTGGGCGCCGCGGTCGCTCGCCAGCTACGGTGCCGCGCATGTCTCGCACTCACCGCATCCTCGCGGCCGCAGTTCTGGCCGCCGCCCCACTCGCTGCTGCGGCTCCGGCTCCGGCGGCTCCGGTCGTGAACAAGGTCGTGGTCATCGGCATCGATGGCACGCTGTGGAGTGAGGTGTCCGCGGCCGATGCCCCGAACCTCGACCGCCTGGCCGCGGAGGGCACTCTGGCCCGCACCTCCATCGCCCCGCACACCACGATGTCGTGCGTCTCGTGGGCGACGGCGCTGACCGGCGTGTGGGATACCAAGCATGGCATCCAGGACAACGGATCCACCTGCAATGCCGGGCCTTTCGCGCAGTATCCGACCGTGTTCACGCAGGTGGAGCGGGAGCGTCCGGCCTTGTCGACGGCCTCCATCGGCACCTGGGACACGATCGGCATGATCGCGCGCACCGGCAGCCCGCAGGCCGACCAGGTCACCGTCACCCAGCTCGACCCCACCGGCGCGGGCATCTGTGAGACCACCGCCGACGACAATGCCGCCGCGGGCGTCGTCTCGGCTATCACCGAGGACGGGACAGACCTGCTGTTCACCCACCTCGACCAGGTCGACATCGTGGGACACACGCTGCGCGGGGTCTGGCCGCAGGCGTATCGCGATGCCATCGGCCGCGTGGACGGTCTGGTCGGAAAGATCACCGCCGCGGTGGACGCGCGGGCGGCCGCGCACTCGAACGAGCGGTGGACGATCCTGGTCACGACCGACCACGGGCACAAGCCGGACGGCGGCCACGGTGGCCAGAGCGCCTACGAGACGGCCAGCTTCGTGATCGCCCGCGGGGCGGGTTTCGCGGCGGGCGCGCAGAACAACGGGTACACCCTCGCCGACATCACGCCGACCGTGCTGGACCTGCTCGATGTCGCGGCTCCGGCGAACCTCGACGGCGAGTCGATGCTGGCCGGCGGCTCGGGGAACCCGGCGGCACCGGTCCCGAATACGCCGCCGGTCGACTCCGGCATCACCGGTTCGTCCTCGGGTTCGGCACAGGCGGCGATGGTGGCGAACCCACTGTGTCTGCTGGGCAGTGGCTCGGCGAGCGGTTCCTCCGACAGGTGATCCAGTCGAGGTAGCGGAACCCGGCCCTGAAGCCCAGGGGTGTCCGCCACCTCGTACCACCTGTCGCCCGTCGACGAGGTGCCCCGGTGGAAAGCGTCCCACTCACCGCGCACCGCGACTTCGCCGGCGGCCGCGGCGTATGCGAGCATTCCGCTGTGGCTGGTGGAACAGATAATTGGCCGGTCGTCGACCTGGCCGACCTCCTCGACGTGCTGGATCTCGCCGAGGTCGCGCCCGGCCGGTTCCGGGCCAGGAATGTGACGTCGACGCTGCCGACGACGCTGGGCAGTCAGACGCTGGCCCAGGCGGTGGTCGCTGCCGAGCGGACGGTGCCGCACATGGCGGTGCAGTCGCTGCACGGTGTGTTCCCGCGCGGTGGGTACGCCGACCGGGAGGTCGACGTGGACGTCGAGGTCGTCCAGTCGGGGCGGTCGCTGGCCACCGCGCAGGTGTCGTTCCGGCAGGACGGGCGTGAGCACGCGCGGGTGCTGGCCATGCTCAGCGTCGACGAGCCGGACTTCCTGGCACACCATGCGGCACTGCCGCCCGAGGTCCCCGGTCCGGACGACTGCGCCGACCTGCCGTGTGCCCTGCTGCCGTGGGAGGTCCGGACGCCCGGCGGAGCGGACGCCCTGGCCCTCGATCTCGCGGGCCCACCGTCGCTGGACGTGTGGATGCGCTGCGACAAGGCCCCCGACCTGCCGATGTTTTCGCGGGCACTGCTGGCCCATGGCAGCGAGGGCTTCCTGGGCCCCGTCGCCATGCGTCCGTACCCGCAAGCCGAGATCGCGCGCCGAGGTGGCCGCGGGCAGTCGGCCATGCTCACCCAGACCATCACCATCCACCGGCCGTTCACGGTGCACGACTGGCTGCTCCTGCGCTGCGAGAGCCCGTTCGCGGGTGCGAGCCGCATGTACGCGCGCATTCAGATCTTCACGCGCGCGGGAGAATTGGTGGCCTCTGTAGACGCGCAAGGCCTGATGCGCGCGGTGAGATAGTCGGTGCGATGACCCTGATCCACCGCCGAACCGCTCCACCGACGGAGAATCCCACTCGCGCGAACACCCCGGATCGTCTGGCAGCACGGTTCACCGGGTGAAGGCGTCGGCGTGCTCGGCGGCCCAGGTGGCGAAGTCCAGGGCGGGGCGGTCGAGGAGATCCTGGACCGTGGTCGTGGTGGGGCCCGGGGTGCGGGCGTAGTCGGCCAGGGAGCCGAGGAGCCGGGCAGGGACTTCCTCGGGCAGACCCTGGGCGGTCATGGCGGCGCGAACCTGTTCGGGGGCGAGTTCGAGGAAGGACAGGGGACGGTCGATTGCTTCGCCGAGGATTCGGGCCTTGTCGTGCTGGGTCAGTGACTGTGGGCCGGTCAGCACGTATCGGCGGCCATCGTGGTCGTCCTCGGTCAGCGTTCGTACCGCGACCGCGGCGATGTCTCGTTCATGGATGGGAGAGGTAGCGGCTTGTCCGTAGGCGCCCCGCACTGCGTCGCTGCTACGGAGTTGTGGTGCCCAGGCCATGGTGTTGGCGTCGAAATCCGCGCAGCGCAATGATGTCCATGCCGTCCCCGATGCCTCGGCCGCGGCCTCCAGTGCCCGGAATCCGGCGATGAACCGCGGCTCACCTGCCGGGTGCTCGACCGTCGAGGCCGAGATCACGACCACCCTCTGCGCTCCATGCTGAGCTGCGGCGGAGAGGATTTCCGGCGCCGAGGTCAGCACGGCTCGCGAGCTCAGCAACACCGCCTCCACGCCGTCCCAAGTCTCGGCGGGGATGCTCGGCACCGAGGGATCGGCTTCCACGACAACGGTTCCCTTCGGGAACCGCGCCTGTCCGGAGTTCCGGGTGACGGCGGTGACGGCCACACCCGTTCCCGTCAGCTGCGCGACGACTTCCCTGCCGACTGTTCCGGTGGCTCCGATGACGACGATCATTGCTGACCTTCCTTCGTGCTGGTGGGCCGCCGAAGCCGGTCCACTGAATGTCGTAAGATATGGAAGTCATATTAGTTTATTCGACTTGGAGATGATATGAGTTCCGTAGGAAATGTGGGTGATGCTCGACACCGAAGGCGCCTGACCGCCCGCGTCAAGGGCTCGCTGCGCGAGGTACGCGGTCAATTGGCCCTGCTCAACCGGAAGGTGGGCACCCATCTCGAACTCAAGGACATCGACTTCGACTGCCTGGATCTGGTCAATGGTCATGGGCCGCTGAGCCCGAGTGCCTTGGCCAAGCGGGCCGGGTTGCATCCCGCGACGCTCACCGGAGTCCTGGACCGCCTCGAACGCGGCGGCTGGATCCTGCGTGAGCGCGCCACCGGCGATCGCCGTGCGGTCGTCGTCCGCTCCCGTCCCGAGCGGCTCGGCGAGGTCTACGACCTGCTGTCGGGGATGAATGCCGCCGTCGACACGCTGTGCGCGGACTACACGCCCGAGCAGCTCGAACTCGTTGGCGACTTTCTCGATCGCGTCATCGTCGCCGGCCGCGAGGCCGCTGCGGGTCTCGACATCGATCGGCAGTAGTCGCCGGGGTGACGTCGTGCCCGGGAACGGGCGTGCCGCTCGCCTATCATCGGCGAATATGCAGCTACAGGTGAACGACCTCTACGGCGGGGTGGTGGGCACAGTGCTCGCCAGTGTCATGCTGGCGGCTGTTCCGGCGGACCAGACGCCACGGTACGCGGCGGAGTGGGTCGTGGTGAGCGTGGCCATCGCGGCGATCACGCGCAGCTACGGCCAGCACGTGTCGACGCACAAGGCCGGGGCGACGTCGGGGTTCTGGGCCGACCTCGGGCGCAACATGCTGACAGGCATACCGCTGGTGATCGCCTGTGTGCCGACATTGATCGTGCTGTTGATCGCGCATATCGCGGGGTGGAGTGACGATATCGTCCATCCCGACGGGTCGGTGACGCCCGGCTACACGACGCTGGCGCTGGGCATCAACGCCGCGATCCTGTTCGGCTGGGGCGTGGTGGCGGCCCGGGTGGGCGGCTATTCCAAGTGGGGTGCCTGCGGGGTCGGTCTCGCCAACACCACTCTCGGGCTGATCATCATCGTGCTCAACGTCGTCCTCGACTAGCCTCGAGGCTGCGCAGTTGGGGCCCAGGTGTTCTCGGCGATCGGTGCGTAGACTTCCTCTCGGCGCCGGCCGCCACCGTTACCTGCTGAACCGGCCGCTCGCTGAATCCGAAGTCTCGGCGTTCGAGGCCAGGCACGGCGTGGAGCTGCCCGAGGACTACCGGTCCTTCATCGTGGAGGTCGGGGACGGAGGCGCCGGCCCGTTCTACGGCATTTTCCGTCTCGACCGTACCGATCTCGACGGCCGTGACGGTGCGGATCTGGTGCCCGGGTTTCTCGCCGGGGCCTTTCCACATACACAATCCTGGAACGAACTCGGCGACGGTACACCCGAAGCCGAAGACGAGTATTTCGACCCAGCGCACATTCGTGGCTCCCTGGATGTGTCTCACCAGGGCTGCGGATACATGGTCCGGCTGGTTCTCGACGGGCCCCACCGGGGCGCACTCTGGGAGGACGGGCGGTGCAGCGGCAGTGGCGTCTCCCCATTCGCCCTCGGCTTTGCCGACTGGTACCTGCGATGGCTGAATCGACCTTGACACAAGATCTGACATGTCCCTGCGTTCACCACTCGCGCGTGGCGATCAGCTCTTCGGCATGCACGCCCTGGAAAACGTAGGCGCAGGCGACGAGCCAGCCGTTCTCGCCGCGCGTCACGGTCTCGATCTCGCCGCCCGCCGCATCGAACTCGGCCTCCGGCGCGTGGAACTCCTCGGTGGCGGCGTGGGTGAGCACGTATCGATGGGTGCGATTATGCGAAAGGTGCGCGGCGGGCGTCCGAGGTGTGAAGAGCCTCATGTTAACGACGCTTACATTGGTGATATCGTGGGATGCGGTCAACAGTCGGCAATCGAAAGGGTTCCTCCCGTGCAGACGATTCTCGGGGCAAACGGACAGATCGGGACCGAGCTCGCGCACGAGCTGCATCGGCGGTTCACGCAGGACATCAGGCTGGTCAGCCGCAACCCCCGGCGGCTGCACGACACCGATGAGCTGGTCACGGCGGACCTGATGGATGCCGAGCAGACCGCGGCGGCGGTCGCGGGCAGCGAGATCGTGTACCTGACCGTGGGCCTGCCGCCGGATGCGAATCTGTGGGCGGATCAGCTCCCGGTGATGATGGCGAACACCATCGCCGCATGCGAGAAACACGGTGCCAAGCTCGTGTTCTTCGACAACACGTACATGTATCCGATGAACGGCGACCCGCAGACCGAGCAGACGCGATTCGCCCCGGCCGGGAGCAAGGCGCGCACCCGGGCGACGATGGCGACGATGCTGGTGGACGCCATGGCCGCGGGTCGGGTCGAGGCGGTCATCTGTCGTGCGCCGGAGTTCTACGGGCCGGGCAAGACGCAGAGCTTCACCAATGCGTTGGTGTTCGAGCCGATCGCGGTGGGCAAGCGGCCACGCGTTCCGTTGCGCGACGACACGCTGCGGACCTTGATCTGGACGCCGGATGCCAGCCGCGCCATGGCCCTGATCGGCAACACGCCGTCGGCGTACGGGCAGACCTGGCATCTGCCGTGCGACGACGACCGGGTGACGTACCGGGGATTGATCGAGCTGGCCTCCGCGTCGCGGGGTCGCGAGATCGACTACTCGGTGATGAAGCGGCCCGCGTTCTTCTTCGCTCGACTGTTCAATCAGGGCGTGCGCGAACTGTGGGAACTGCTGCCGCGCTACGAGGTGAACAATTTCTTCGTTTCGGACAAGTTCAAGCGGGCGTTTCCCGAGTTCCGGGTGACGACCTACGCCGAAGGTGTGGCCGCCATCGAGGCGGACTGAGTCAAGAGTGCCCGGCGGCGGAGATACTCGGCGGTCTGCGAATCGGCGGGGAAATAGGACTCGACGGCGATCTCCGCGAGGGTGATGTCGAAGGCGGCACCGAAGGTCGTGATCGTGTTGAAGAAGGACAGTTCGGTGTCGTTGTGCGCCAGCCGGATCGGTAGGGCGACATCGGCGGGATCGACCGGGCTGTCGTCCGTGGGAGCGAACGCGCGGAGTTCGGCGTGCAGCGCGGCGAGGACAGGATCGCCGCTGCGTTCGGCCTGCCGGGCCAGCCGGGGGAGCAGGTAGGCGCTGACCTGCGCGTGGTTGGTCAGACGCGCGCCGAACCCGTCGGGGTGGAGACCGAGGCGCATCATGTTCACCGGCGGGGCCAGGAGCTCGGGTGACGCGCCGTCGAAGAAGATCTCGGCCGCGTCGTTGGCGAACAGCAGATTCCAGCGCGCGTCCACGGCGACGGCGGGGTACGGCGCGTGGTAGGCGACAACCCGGCGGACCGCCGCTGTCGCCGCCGCGAGATCCGGGTCGTCGAGGGTGCGCTGCGGATGGATCGGCAGCGCACCGGCCGCCAGGTGCAGCTGATTACGTTCGCGCAGTGGAATATTCAGACTGTCGGCGAAACGTTCGATCATGGCGGTACTGGGCACTGTCCGGCCGGTCTCGACAAAACTGATGTGCCGGGTGGAGATACCCGACTGCGCGGAGAGCGCGAGTTGGCTGAGCCCACTTCGCATCCGCCACGCGCGCAAGAGCTCACCGACCGGACTGTTCATCACCCGAGTATCGCGGCCGGAAATACGCCGCGCCATTACCCGGCTGGTAATCGCCTCCGCGACGACGCGGGTGCCACAGTGCCACCATGACACCAGACACTGTGGCGCACCGTAACCGGGAACTGATCGTGCACGGGCTGGCGGAGTTCGCCCGGGGAAATATCGGCGTCCTGCGCGAGCTCCTGCACGAAGACTTCGTCGAGCACAGCCCCGGCAATCCCTCCGGGCGCGACGCCTTCCTCGCGTTCATCGCGACCGCGCCGGTCGCACGCGCACGCCTCGACATCAAACGCGTCATCGCCGATGACGACTACGCGGTCGTGCACTACCACATGATCGGCGCGGGCGACGGCCGCGGATCGGCCGTCATCGACGTCTGGCGGCTGGTGGACGGCCGGATCACCGAACACTGGGATGTGGTGCAGCCGGTCCCCGAACCGGCGAGCACCCCGCACGGCATGTTCTGAGAACCGCCGGCGGGACAAGCGCGCTAGCTCGCGACATCGAGGGCGCGGACCGTGGCCGCGAGCGGCGCCCGGTGCTCGGTGAAGAGCCGGGCGACCAGTTCGCCGCGGCTGGTGACACCGACCTTGTCGAAAATCGACTTCAAGTGGTCGCGCACGGTGTGCGGGGAGAGGAACAGTCGCGTGGCGATTTCGGCGGTGGGCAGACCGTGCGCGACGAGTTCGGTGACCTGGAGTTCTCGCGGCGTGAGTTCGTAGGCTGCCACGATCAGCTCGGCCACCTCCGCGGGCTCGGCCTGCTCGATTACCAGAGCCGTTGTGCCCGAACGGCCTTCGGCGTCGCGCAGGCAGGTGGCGTGGCACACCAGCCAGCGGCCGGCGGTGGTGCGTACCCGGATCCGCGACGCCACGCCGGTGAGCCGGGCGCGGCCTGCCGTGCTGAGGATCCAGACGGGTAGCGGCAGATCGATGCCCAGCGGGGTCCCGGTGCTGGGGCCGGGCGGCATCTCGGCCAGCAGGGCGCGGGCCTCGTCGTTGAGGGACAGCAGTTCCCCGCCCGCCCCGAACAACAGCAGCCCGGGGGCGGCAGCGAGCGCGGACGGCGGTGTCGCGCGGGGCCGGGCGAAGGCGCGCAATCGCTGGGCCATCGGCGCGCAGATCGCGTGGACCCCGGCGATGTCCTCGGCCCGGAACGGTGGCCTGCCCCGCTCGCGGAACAAGCTCAGCTGTCCCCACGGCTGCCCGCCGACCCGGAACACCGCGCGCAACTCGTCGTCGAACCCGCGCGGGCGCATGAAGCCGCGGTACAGCGGACTCGAGGCGGGCCGGTCGCCGGTCACCTCGCGCAGCCCGGCGACCGGGACCTTCGCCAGCGCCAGATCGCGGAACAGATTCACGTGCTCGGCGAAGAACTCCGACTCCCAATAGATTCCGCAGCCGCCCTCGTGCAGGTTCTCCACCCGCGCCGGTGCCGTGGTGAGCCCGTTGACCGGATCGGTGGCCACCCACACCGCGGCGTCGAAGGGCGTGATGCGCCGCAGGCGCGCCGAGGTGTCGGCGAACAGCGCGTGCGCGTCGGGCGCGGTGGCGATGCCTGCGAGTAGTGCGTCGAGTGCGGTCGTCGCGGTCATAGGTGACATCTTCGACGGCCGGTCGCGCGTCGGCCACCCCGCAACTGAGGGGTGGTGCCCACGGCGCCTCCGGTGCGAACCCCTCGATCGCGGGATGGTCCGTGCCGCGCGACTTCGCGACGCTGGGGTCCGGCACACACACGAAAACGAAGGAGCCCCATGCACATCGGAATCATCGGAGCGGGCGCGGCCGCCGTCGCACTGCTCGACGCGCTGGCCCATGCCGACCACCACCCGAGCGGCGTCACTGTCTTCGACGGCGCGCCCGCGCTCTGGCGTGGCCGCCCGTACCAGCCCGACCTCGACACCGTGCGGGTGAACGCCCCGCCGCCGATCATGTCGGTGCGCGCGGGCGACGCCGGGCACTACCAGCGCTGGTTGGCCGATCGCGACGTCACCGACTATCTCGACGAGCGCCTGGGCCAACCGCTCGCGCCGCGTGCTGTCTACGGCGAGTACCTGGAAGACACCGCGCGCGAGGCGATCTCGCGGCTGGGGCGGGTCGGCTGCCGGGTCCGCGTGGTGCGCTCGACGGTCACCGGATTCTCCCGCGACGGCCAGGCGGTCCTGCACACCGCCGACGGCGATCGTATCCCGGTGGATCGGGCCGTGCTGGCGGTCGGCAGCGGGCGCCCACGCGACCAATACGGGCTGACCGGCGCGCCCGGCTATGTCGACGAGCCCTATCCGCTCGCCCGGACCGTGACCGGGGTTCCCGCGGACCATCATGTCGCCGTCATCGGCAGCGGTCTGACCGCGGTGGATGTCGCCGTCACCCTCGCGGCGACCGGGCACACCGGCCCGATCACCCTGGTCTCCCGCAGCGGGCGACTCCCATTCGTGCAGCAGCGTCCGGTCCGGCTGGACCCCGTCCACCTGACCCCGGGAGCGGTGCGCGCACTGTCCGCCGAACACGGCGAACTCGCCTTCGCCCAGCTGGTTTCGCTCCTGCGCGCCGAACTCGCCGCACTGGGACAGGATTTCGAGACCCTGGCCACCGAGATCCGCGACGCCGGGGATCCGGTGACGCGTCTGCGCCGCCAGCTCGACGCGGTGGACTCGCCGCATCACGGGCGGCGTCTGCTGGCGATGGTCATCCGCGTCGTCGGCCCCATCGCGTGGCCGCTGCTCGCGGACCGGGACCGAGCGATGCTGCGCACCGAGCACTTCCGCACCATCAACAGCCTGAGCTCGCCCATGGTGCCGCACAACGCCCGCATCGTGCTGCGGCTGCTGGATTCCGGCCTGCTGCGGCTGCGGGCGGGTGTCACCAAGATCGAGGCGCGGCCCGGCGGCGGATTCACCGTGCACGACGATCGGAGCTGGTCCGCGGACACCGTGCTCAACGCGGTCAACCCGCCCGCCTACACGACACCGCCGGACACCGAGCCGCTGATCGGCGCGCTGCTGGCGGCGGGCGCGGCCGAATCCCATCCCGCGGGCGGCCTGCGGGCGGAACCGGTGACCCGGCGCTCGATGGTCGGCGGTGCACCGGACCGGACCTGGCACGTGCTCGGGAATCTCGCAGCCGATTCCCTGTTCATCGCCACCAACCCGCCCGGTCTCGCGGCCGAGGCGGCCGGACTGGTCGGAGGGTTGTTCGACGCGTGAAGAATGGGAGGGGAGCGGCTCGATCGGGGGGATGTGGACGCCGCTTACTTCCGTGTGTAGTGTGTCCCTGCTGACCGGCGCTCTGTCTGCGCGTGGATCGAGGGAGCCAGGACTGTCCCGGGGCCACTGATTGTTACCGCATACGAAGGACCGCGTCGACCGCCGGAAGCGCACCACCCGTGACATCCGGTCGTGCTCACGGGTCCACGACCGATAGTTTTCGAGAGGGCAAGGAAGATGTCGATGATCGAAGCCGCGATGGTCGGTGCGATGCCGGCGGCGACGTCGTGACGGCGGGCGCATCGGCGTGGGAGACGGTCGGCGCGTCGACCTACGTGTCCTTCACGAGCTACCGCAAGAACGGCACCCCGGTCTCCCTTCCGGTCTGGATCGCTCCTGCCGACGGCAAGCTCTACTTCCTGTCGGGGGTCGACGCCTACAAGGTGAAGCGGATTCGCCGCAATCCCGAGGTCACAGTGCAGCCGTGCTCCGTGCGGGGCACGATCGATCCCGGCTCACCCGTCGTCGAGGGCACCGCGCGTGTCCTCGACGCCGAGGACACGCCACGAGTCCGCAAGATCATGAACCGCAAGTACTGGCTCCTCGGCCCGTTGAGCGAGTTCGGGACCTGGATCACCCGCCGGCAGAGCGCGTCGATCGGGATCGAGATCTCACCGCGCGGCTGATCCCGGCTGCGTGGGCGTAGTCGACTACGCGTGACAGCCGCGAGTTCGCGGGCGCAGGCTGGTCGAGAGCACAACATCATCTTTGGAGGTGCGCTCATGACATCGACCACGACACCGGCTCCCCGCACCGACTATGGCTCGCCGCAGATCCGTTATTCGCCGGGTTTCCCCGCCGAGCACCATCGTTTGGTCGAGAAGTCGATCGACAGCATGATCGAACATTCGTCCGCGGAGACCGCGCGCAGGCGCGCCGACGCCGCCGAGCGGAACGCGATCACCCAGGCGCTCTACGCGCCCCTGATCCGACTGGCACGACAGGATCCCGAGACGGCGGACACGCTGCGAAAAGCGGACGATACCCCGGTACCGTTCGACGAGGACCTGGTACACCCGCGCGTCACCGCACCGCACGGGATCCACCCGGACGCGACGGCAACGCTCGACATCCGGGCGGGCACCGAGATCTTCGCGATCCCGTACCACTTCGACTGGGCATGGCACGACCCGGCGGGCGGCAGGCCGTTCAAGCTCGTCGTCGATCGCGACAACGGCCGCGTGGCCATCGACGGCCGCGCGGGCCCGAAGATCGGCGGCGCCGAGGAGTTCGTGTACACGCGGGCCGGGTACGGTATCACGCTGCAGACCGATCGCGAGGTGGCCGTGATGGGGCGCTCGTACCGGACCACCGACGACCACTACTCGGTCGGCTGCGGACTCGGCGGCTCCGCCATCGCCGAGGGCGGCACCGATCTCACGGTGTTCGAGAACGGCAACTTTGTCACCTCCGCCGTCGACAAGCGCTGGCGCAAGCGGGTCAGCCAGAACGAGACCGACGTCTACAGCAGCAACGGATTCGGCCCCGGCGCCACCATCGAGGTGTCCTGGACGATGCGTCCTGGCAATACGTACACGTTCACTGTCGGGGCGTTTGTCTATGCCTATCGGGACGACGGCCTCGGGAACACGTGGAGTCAATCCAGCATTGTCGCGAACATCATTTTCATGAGCATCTTCCGATAGCGCCAGCGGGTCAGTCGAGCACTTCGTTCAGTTTCCCCGTCGCGACATCGAAGACGAAGCCGCGCAGGGAGGTGGTGCGCGTGATGAAGGGGCTGCGGTCGATACGGCGCAGTGAATTGCGGATGTCCTCGTCGAGATCGCCGAAGGCCTCGGCGGACCAGGTCGGCTTGATGCCGATCTCGTCCTGGATGGCGCGTTTGAAATCGTCGTCGGTGAAGGTGAGCATGCCGCAGTCGGTGTGGTGGATCAGGATGATCTCCGTGGTGCCGAGCAGCCGCTGGCTGATGGCCAGCGAGCGGATCTCGTCGTCGGTGACCACGCCGCCGGCATTGCGGATGACGTGGGCTTCCCCGTCCTGCAGGCCCAGGATGCGGTAGACGTCGAGGCGGGCGTCCATGCACGCCACCACAGCGACATGCTTGCTGGGCGGGAGGGGGAGCGGGCCGCTGAACTGCGCCGCGTAGGCGGCGTTGTTGGTGAGGTATTCGTCTGTGACGGTCATGGCGGCGTCCTCCGGTCGATGGGTGGCGACATACGAATCTCCGCATCCATCGTTCGTGCCGACCGGGACGGCGGCCAGAGATTCGCGCACGCCGAGGACAAGGGTCGTTCGCGCCGGTGCGACAGGGTAGAAGCGCGCGGTCCGCGCTTACTCGATCCGCCGATCAGTCCGTCGTGATATCGCGTCGGGACAGCTGTATCGTCCCGAGCACGAAGAATGCCGTGGCGATCGCCGCGAAATACGCCAGCGAACCGTTGGCGCCGCCGAAGACCGGCCGCATCGTCGGGTACTGGCCCGCGCCCAGTTCACCGTTCTTGAACGGCATCCACTGCGCGACAACGTTCCCGATCTTCACCGGCAGCATCGCGGAGAAGGTTTCGATCCCGAACTTCCACAGCAACACCACACCGACGACGACACCCGGACGGGGGATCAGCCCGGCGATCCCGATCCCCAGTGCGGTGACGAAGAACGCGAATACCGGTAGCCCCCACAGCAATCGGAGACCGGCCGACGAGGTCAGCTCGACTCGTCCCCACACCTCGGGAAAGATCGCGGGGAAACCGGCGAGCAGGACGATCACGGTGACCAGCGTCGCCGCCGCGGCGATCAGCCCGAAGACCAGGAGCTTCGCCAGCGGGAGCAGCGGGCGCCGGGTCTGCGCGCAGTAGGCCAATTCCACTGTCGCGTATTTGAATTCATTGCTGAGCGAGGCCACACCCGCCGACATCAGCACGATCGTCGAGAAGATCATCACCCAGTAGCCGGCGTTGTTGGTGTCCATGCCGCCGCTGCCGTTGACCTTGTTCATCCGGGTGGCGATCGCCAAGCTAGCGTTCAGGGCGATCGGCAGCACCACGGCGATCGGCACGATCGCGAACCACACCGGGCTGCGCCAGGACAGTTTCGCCAGTTCGCTCCGCACCGCGCGACCGAGAGCCACTGCTGCGCTCACTGTTCCACCTCACCCGGCGCACCGGTGCGGCCGTGGTACTCGACGCTGCCACGGGTGACCGTCAGATACGCCGCTTCGAGCGGACGTGGGCCCGAGCCGAGCGCCACGGTCTCGTCCCGGCCTGCGTCGGAGAGAATCCGCCCGCGGCCCATGATCACGATCCGGTCGGCGGTGATGTCGACCTCGGTCAGATTGTGCGAGGCGACCAGCAGGGTTCGTCCTTCGCGGGCGAGCCCGGTCAGCAGCTCGCGCAGCCACAGGATGCCGTCCACGTCCAGGCCGTTGTCCGGTTCGTCGAGCACGATGGTCCGCGGGTCGCCCAGGAGCGCGGTCGCGATGCCGAGCCGCTGGAGCATGCCGAGCGAGAACCGGCCGACCAGGCGGTCTTCGACATCGGCGAGACCGACGCGCGCGAGCACCCGCCGGACCTCGCCGACGGGAATGCCGCCGAGGCGCGCCTGCCAGGTCAGATGGTGTTTCGCCGTGTGCTTCGGATGCCTGGCGAAGGTGTCGAGGTTGAAGCGCACCTCGCGCATGGTGTGGGGGAGTTCGCGCAGTGGACGTTCGTTGATCCGCACCGTGCCCGCGTCCGGGGTGGTCAGCCCGGCGATCATCCGCATGGTCGTGGATTTACCGGCGCCGTTGGGCCCGAGCAGATAGGTGATCGAGCCGGGGGCCGCCTCGAAGCTGACATCGCTGACCGCGACCCGGTCGCCGAATCGCTTGGAAATACCGGAAACTGTGATCATCGGCGATCGAATCGTCGCGAACGTTCGGGGATCAGTAGCCGAAGTCCGGGTTGCCCGTGCAGCCGCCCATGGCGTCGCAGGTGGCCTTCCAGTCGACCTTCCACAGGCCGTCTTCGCGGATGTAGCTGTAGGTTCCACTGGTGGCCGGGAAGCCCGCCATCACGCCGGACAGCGTGGCGGTCATGGTGTTGCCGGTGATGGTCTTCGAGGTCGCGCGCTCCTGGATGGACAGGAAGTCGTAGACCCCGCCCTGGGACAGGATGCCCTGCAGCGCCGGACCGACCGTCGCACCGTGGTAGCTGACCTCTTCCTTCGCGCTCATCGGCAGATTCGGATTCCACAGCGCGGCGAATTGCCCGGCGATGGCGTCGAGCGACGGGTCCGCGTCCCGGAGGTAGAGGTCGGCGACGGTCGCGTCGCGGACCGAGCGGTCGGCGAGCGCGGGGGAGGCGGCGCCCACGGTCAGCAGACCGGCGAGACCGAGGGCGGCGACGAGGCCGGCGATCTTCTTCATGACATGTCCTCCGCGGACGATCGAGACGGGCGGTTGCCGTCGGTAGCTCCGATAGTGCTCAGCACGCTACTTTTCGAGATAAGGTTAGTCAAACCTAAGTTGCCGATCGAACCTCGGTCGAACGCCCGCCCAGATCTAGAACACGTTCTAGACTCCGGCCATGGACCTTGTCGCGATCGAGGAGATCAAGCGTCTCAAGCACCGCTACTTCCGCACGCTCGACCTCAAGCTGTGGGACGAGTTCGCGGACTGTCTCGCCACGGACATCTCGGCGCGCTACGGCACCCAGGCCATGGCCGAGCCGCTGCATTTCGACTCCCGGTCCGACGTCGTGGCGTACATGAGCGCGAACCTCGGGCACGGGATCGTCACGGTCCACATCGCGAACCATCCCGAGATCGACGTCGACGGCGATACCGCGACGGGGTCCTGGGCGTTCGAGGACACGGTGCTTGTGCCGGGCGCGAAAGTGCAGATCCGTGGTGGCGGATACTATTCCGACACCTATCGGCGCGACCCGGACGGGGTGTGGCGGATCGCCTCGACCCGATACGAGCGCATCTACGAGGCGTTGACCTCGCTGGCGGATCTCCCGAGCTTCAAGCTGCTGGCCAACCGCTGGGATCCTTCGCTCGAGCACTGACCCGCTCGGCGTCGGTCGAGCTAGCGCTGGTCGGTGAATGCCCGGCGCGACTCCTCGTGCAGGATCGTCAGCAGTTCCTCTTCGAGCGCGACGAATTCGGGAGCGGTGATCGTGGACAAGCCGCGCGGCCGCGGCAGGTCGACGCGGACTTCGTGACGCACGGTGGCCGGGCGCGCCGACAGGACGATCACGCGGTCCGACAGGTACACCGCCTCACGGACATCGTGGGTGATCATAAGGACCATCCAGCGGTAGCGCTGCCAGACCTCCTGCAACCACGACTGCATCTCGGTGCGGGTCAGGGAGTCGAGCGCGCCGAAGGGTTCGTCGAGCAGCAGCAGTTCACGCTCCTGGACCACCGTCCGCAGCAGTGCCGCGCGCTGCCGCATCCCGCCCGACAGCTGGAACGGGCGGGCGTCCTCGAAACCGGACAGGCCGAAGACGGGGAACAGCTCGCGGGCGCGGCGCCGGGCCTCGGCTGTCGGGACGCCCTGGACGCGTAGGCCGAGGATGGTGTTGTCGAGGACGGTGCGCCAGGGGAACAGCAGGTCCTTCTGCGGCATGTAGGCGCAGTGCGACGCGGTGTCCTCGCTGTCGGCGGCGCGGAAGCCGACACTGCCGGAATCCGGGGACTCCAGTCCGGCCAGCATGTTGAACACCGTGCTCTTGCCGCACCCACTCGGCCCGATGACCGAGACGAACTCGCCCGAGCGCACGGTGAACGACACCCCGCCCAGTACCTCGAGATCCGGACTGCGCCGACCCTGCGGAAACGACTTGGTGAGATGGTCGACGACGATCCGGTCGTCCCCGGCATCAGTCACGTCGGCTCCTGTTCTGCGCGCGTGCCCACGGTGCGACGAGGCGTTCGATCGCGAACGTCGACAGGTAGAGCGTGATGCTCAGCAGCGCCGTGACCAGGACCGCCGCCAGGACCAGGTCGGTGCGGAACGAGTTCTTCTGCAGGCTCATGTAGATGCCGAGACCGGCGCTCGCGCCGACATACTCGGCGAACACCGCGCCGACGACCGCGTAGGTGATCGCGATCCGCAGCGCCGTGAAGAACCGGGGCAGCGCGGACGGCAGCCGCACATAGCGGAACTCCTGCAGCCGCGAGGCGCCCATGCTGCGCAGCAGCGCGCCCGCCTCGCGGTCGGCCGCGGCGAATCCCTCGATCAGGCCGATGGCCATGGGGAAGAAGGTGACCAGCGCGACCACCAGGATCTTCGGCAGCAGACCGAAGCCGAACCAGATGATCATCAGCGGTGCGATCGCGACGATCGGCACGGTCTGCGACGCGACGAACAGCGGCACCAGCGCGCGCCGCAGCCAGGGCGAGAAGTCCACGATCACCGCCAGCACCCAGGCCAGCGTCAGCGACACCGCGAACCCGACCAGCGTCACCTGCAGGGTGGCGGCCGCGTGGGTGGCGATCTCGTCGCGGTGTGCCCACCCCTGCTGGACGACCCGCAGCGGAGAGGGCAGCACCTGCGGACGGACACCGCTGCTCGTGACGTAGACCTGCCAGAGCGCGACCAGGGCCACCACCGTCACCAACGACGGCACCGCCCACCGGATTCCGGCCCAGCGAGCCGTGCCGCCGTCACCACCGGCGGGGACCGGCGGCGGCACGGCTACGGACCGCTCACGGGGCGGCGAGGTACTCATTGGTGAAGTAGGTCGACCAGTCGGGTTCGGTGGTCAGCGGCTTTCCGTCGGGTCCGGTCAGCAGGCCGCCCCGGTACAGGAAGCCGGAATTGGCCGTCCACTGCTCCACCGTCTGGGTGCCGACCTTGCCCGCGGCGTTCTTCATGAACTGCTCGGCGAGCATGCGCTGGCTCTCGAAGACCAGCTTCTCGTCGGTGAACGCACCCGGATTCGCATCGATGAGATCCTGGGCCGCCGCGTCCGGGTTGTCCGCGGCGAACTGGTAGCCGCGCTGCAGCGCCTGCACGAATTTCGCAGCGCGGTCCGGGTTCTGGGCCAGCCAGCCCTCGTTGGCGTCGACCACGATCGCGTAGGCGTCGGGGAAACCGAAGTCGGTGTAGCGGAAGTAGCGCATCGGGGTGCCGTGGTGTTCGGCCTCGATCCCTTCCCACGCCAGATACGAGACGGTGAAGTCGGCCTTGCCGGAGTAGACCGCTTCGTAGGCCGACGAACCCAGCATCACCGAGGTGAAATCGCCGGTGCCGCCGTCGTTGCGGATGACCTGCTGGAGCGCTTCCTTCTCGCCCGGATCACCGAAACCGGCGTAGGTCTTGCCGTCGAGGTTCTTCGGACTCGCGAGGTCGGCGCGATCGGCGCGCACGCCGATACCCGTCGCCCAGTGCTGCAGCGGGGCGAGCACCGACTTCACCCGCGCACCCGACGCGCGGGCGAAGGTCGACGAGTTGTGGGTGCTGATCCCGAATTCCGCGTTGCCCGCGTCGATCACCGTGTCGACGGCGGTGTTGTTGTACGGCAGGACCTGCACATCCAGGCCGGCGTCGGTGAAGTAGCCGCGCTGCAACGCGACATAGAGCCCGACGTGGTTGGTGTTCGGCGTCCAGTCCAGCGCGAACCGGATGGTGTTGTCGGAGCCGCCACCCGAACCGCAGGCGGTGAGCAGCGACAGGGTCGCGACGGTGGTGGCCAGGACCGCGAGTGCGCGGCGCAGACGCCCGGTCATGCGGCGGGCCAGGGCTGCGGATGCAGGGCGGTGTCCCAGAACAGCAATTCGTAGCGCGTCGCGACGACGAACGCCTGCTCCATCGCCGCCCGCTCCTGTTCGCTCGCCGACTCGGCGGCGGCGTCGACCAGTGCGCGCGCCGTGGCCGCGGACTGCTGGAACTCCGCCGCGCCGTAGGTGGTGACCCACTGGGCGTACGGGTGTGCTGGATCGGCGGCGATCACCTTCGCCGCGCTCTCGGCCAGGTCGCGTCCGACTTCGGCGTAGATCCAGAAGCAGGGCAGTGCCGCCGCCGCGGCAACGGCGTAGGACTCGGTCGCGGCAGCCGCGATCAGGTAGGAGACGTAGGCCAGGCAGGTCTGCGAATACTCCGGTTCACCCTGCCGCGGGGGCAGCACGCCGCCGGTGAGCAGCTGTTCGTGCATGGCCGATTCGACGGCGGCGGCGTTCGCGGACGAGGTCGCCCAGAAGGCCGCGGTCTGCGGGTCCGGCGACTTGGCCGCGAGCAGCGCCAGCGCCTTCGAGTACCCGGTGAGGTACAGCGAATCCTGCTCGATGTAGGTGCGGAACACCTCGAGCGGCAAGGTGCCCTCGCCGAGGTGGCGCAGGAATTCCAGCTCATCGATCGCCGTGCGCAGGACCTTGATCCGGTCCCAGAGGTGATCGGTGAACAAGTCGGTATTCGTGGTGTGGGCGCGCAACACCGTGACATCCCTTCGTCAGCATTACCTGAACAGGTTCAGCGGGTCTGTTCTCAGCCTCGCGGTCGCGAGGCACCCCGTGTCGGAACTCGATCGAGACTAGCAGCGACCTCCGACACGCGGGCCGTGCCGGGTTCCGCCCGGAGCCCCGGTCACGGTGGTAGGTGTTCGGCGGCGGACCGGCACCCGGTAACTTCGCTGCCAAGAAGTCCGTCTTCCCGCGCCCATCGAACCGCCGAACGAAGAGAGCTGATCAATGTCGACCTCGACCGCGCGTGCACACATCGGTGTGACCGGCCTGGCCGTGATGGGCAGCAATATTGCCCGCAACTTCGCCAAGCACGGCTACACCGTGGCACTGCACAACCGTTCCGTGGCAAAGACCGACGCGCTGCTGGCCGAGCACGGCGGTGACGGCGATTTCGTCCGCACCGAGACCGTCGAGGAGTTCGTCGCGGCGCTGGAGAAGCCGCGGCGCGTGCTGATCATGGTCAAGGCAGGCGACGCGACCGACACCGTCATCGAGGAACTGGCTGCCGCGATGGAGCCGGGCGACATCATCATCGACGGCGGCAACGCCCTCTACACCGACACCATCCGGCGCGAGGCCGCCCTGCGCGAGCGCGGCCTGAACTTCGTCGGCGCCGGTATCTCCGGTGGCGAGGAGGGCGCGCTCAACGGCCCCGCGATCATGCCCGGCGGGCCCAAGGAGTCCTACGAGTCGCTCGGCCCGCTGCTGGAGTCGATCGCTGCGCAGGTCGACGGCACGCCGTGCTGCACCCACATCGGCCCCGACGGGTCCGGGCACTTCGTCAAGATGGTGCACAACGGCATCGAGTACGCCGACATGCAGCTGATCGGCGAGGCCTACCATCTGTTTCGGGACGCGCTCGGTTTCGACGCCAAGCAGATCGCGGACGTGTTCACGCAGTGGAACTCCGGCGACCTGGAGAGCTACCTGGTCGAGATCACCGCCGAGGTGCTCGCGCAGGTCGACGCCAAGACCGGCAAGCCGCTGGTCGACGTCATCGTCGACGCGGCCGAGCAGAAGGGCACCGGCCGCTGGACGGTCAAGTCCGCGCTGGATCTCGGTGTGCCGGTGACCGGTATCGCGGAGGCGGTCTTCGCCAGGGCGCTGTCGGGTTCCCGTGCCCAGCGCAAGGCCGCGGTGGGTCTCGCCTCCGGCACGCTCGCCGCCAAGCCGACCGATGTCGAGCAGTTCACCGAGGACATCCGGCAGGCGCTCTACGCGTCCAAGGTCGTCGCCTACGCACAGGGCTTCGACCAGATCGCCGCGGGCAGCGCCGAATACGGCTGGGATCTGCGCCCGGGCGACATGGCGACGATCTGGCGCGGCGGCTGCATCATCCGGGCCCGGTTCCTGAACCGGATCAAGGAAGCCTACGAGCAGGACCCCGCGCTGCCGAGCCTGATCCTGGCCCCGTACTTCCGCGAGGCGATCGAGACGGCGATCGACAGCTGGCGGCGCGTGGTGTCCACCGCCACCCTGCTCGGAATCCCGGTCCCGGCGTTCGCGTCCTCGCTGTCCTACTACGACGCGCTGCGCGCCGAGCGCCTGCCCGCCGCCCTGACCCAGGGCCAGCGCGATTTCTTCGGTGCGCACACCTACGAGCGCATCGACGCCGAGGGCAAGTTCCACACCCTGTGGAGCGGTGACCGCAGCGAAGTCACCGCGGGCTGATCTCCGCGCACGGGACTGCTGGCGGTCGAATCCCGTCAGTCCTTCCGACGAACCCCCTCCGGCTCGGGTCGGAGGGGGTTCGTCGTCTCTGGAGAGATCGGGCGGCCGTCAGCGGGAAGCGGTCGAGCGAGGCAGTGTGGAGGGAGGGCGGAGCCGGGTGATGGCCCGGGTGGCCAGACCCGCGCCCCGCAGGAGCCACCGGAACGCGGTGGTGGACGGGCCCGGCACGATTCCGGCCAGCTGCACACCGTCGAGCAGGTCGTAGAGCGTTTCGCCCTCGTACATCAGGTGCTCGGTGTTGAAGTGATAGCGGTCGACGGCGGTGCACTGGATGAACGCGCCGTTGCCCGGGATCGCGGTGGCGCCCGCACCGTAGGGGTGCAGCTTCAATGGCCCGACGATATGGCCACTGCCGTAGTAGCGCACCACCATTCGGACCTCACCTGATGGGGACAGGTCGATGTAGCACTGTCCGGGGATCGGGTCGTAGCGCCAGTCGGGGATGGCGTCGAAGAACGCGAAGTTGTAGGCCACGAACTCGTCGAGTCTCACCATGGTCGCGCCGAGTGTCGTCACGTCCTTGTAGCGCAGGTCGTCGGTGTAGAGCTCGTGGTTGTAGCTCATGTCCCGGGTCTGCCAGCTCCACCAGTACTTCTTCGCCCAGTCGAGGGTCCAGGCGATATCGAGGCCGTGCCCGGCGTAGAACTCGATCTTCTTCTCGTACTCGTCGAACCATGTGCGGGTCATGGCGGTCAGCGCGGCTTCGTCGAGGACATCGACCGGCTCGGCGCGGTTGGTCAGCACCGCGGGGATCGGTTGCGCCAGGCGTGGCTGCAGCAGTGACAGCTGGAACTGTTCGTCGGTGAACATCGCTTTCTCCATCCGGAAGCACCTGCTTCCTGATGGGAAATGGTTCTTGTAAAGTGGTGCCGTGTCAAGGAGCTACGGCGGGCAGACCGCCGAGGGACGCGCTGCCGACCGGCGGGCGCGCCTCATCGATGTCGGCGTCGACATGGTTGGCACGCAAGGGGTTTCCGCTCTGGGGATGCGCTCGGTGTGCCGTGCGGCGGGATTGAGTCAGCGGTTCTTCTACGAGAGCTTCGCCGATACGGATGGGCTTTTGCACGCGGTGTACCAGGCGGCGCTGTCCCGCCTGGAGGAGGCCGTCGCGCCGGCGGCGGCATCGGGCGACCTGCACGGCGTGTTCGAGGCCGCGGCCCGTCTCATGGAGGCCGATCCGCGGATCTGTCGCATACTGCTGATCGAGCCGGTGGCGGACGCGCGGCTACGGGGCTATGTGCGCGAGACCATTCCGGCGATCACGCTGGCCGTACTCGGCGATCGCGTCACCGGCTCACCGGACGATCCCGGTGTGCGGATGCGCTTCTCCGCCCTCTTCGGTGCCCTGATCTCGCTGTTCGTCGAGTGGACGGAAGGCAGTCTCGGTACCGACCGAGACGCCTTCGCCACCCACGTGACCGCGGTCGCGACGCAACTCCTGAGCGAGGTCAGCCCGGCAGGACCGAGTCGTCGATGACGAGGCGGGCTCGTGACTCGCCGGGGCCGGGAGGTTGCTCAGCCCACCGGGAGTGGCAGGCGAGGGCGTAGCGCGGAGCGGCGTCCGGCGGATGCGCGGTGCAGCGCCGACGAGGCCGGGTTCGGGGCTTCGTGGTGCGACGCGGGACCGAGGTTCGTCGAAAGTCGAGCGAGCACGAATTCGACGATCGCGGTGGACACCGCGTGGTGGACCGGCTCGTGCAGGAGATCGTGTCCGGCATCGGCGAACTCCCGCAGCGTGACCGTCGGCTTGCCCGCGCACCAGCTCCTGATCGGGCCGATCGGCGCGCGCCGGTCGTCCTGTCCGTGCAGGACCAACGTCGGTACCTCGGGGGCGGGCACGGCGAGTGTGTGCGCGCGTTCGGGCGTCCCGGTGAGAGCGACGCTGGAGATATGTTGTGCGGCTGATGGATTCGACTGCATCGCGATGAGTGCTGTGCCCGCCCCGAGCGAGTGTCCGACGACAGCCAGCGGAATCGTGGTGTCGGCGGCGTGGGCGATGGAGATGAGCTGGGAGGCCGAGGCGGCGAGCTCGTCCACCGACGGAAGCCCGTCGATCTCGCCTTCGCTCAAACCGTGCCCGATGTGGTCGATGCCCCAGACCTCGATGCCGTGGCGATTCAGGAACCTGCCGAACCGGTGGTAGTCCGCGCTCTGCTGGCCGAGGCCGTGCAGCAGTATCACCCCCATGCGAGGGCTCGCTACCTGCCAACGCCGGTAGTGCACCAGCCCACGGGGTCCATCGAAGAAGAGCACCCGAGAAGTGTGCCAGAACTAAGCTTAGCCTTACCTGTGTGGTGCGTCACTCCGGCTGGGCATCGCCACCCGGCGCTGCTGGGTCAGTGGCGCTCCTCGAGTCCGACCGACTCTCGCAGCCGTTCCGCCGCCGCGCGGAGTTCGGGATCGGTCGATCCTGACGAGGTCATGAGCGTCGCCAGTGCCTCGGCGATGACGTTGAGTTTCTCCTGGGCGGCCTCACTCGCGCGGCGGCCCGCGTTCTCGAGGAGGACTACCAGCAGCAGGGTGAAGACGCTGGCGACGGTGTGGATGGCGACCTGCCAGGTTTTGAGATCCGTCCACCACGGCAGGCTGATCAGCCACGCGGCGACGATTCCGACGCAGAGGAAGAAGAACGGAGCCTGACTCACCCGCAGTTCGGCCTGCTCGACGAACCGGTCGAAGGGCGAGCGGTGATCACCTCCGCCGCGGCTGCGCGCGGCTGTGCTGCGACGCTCCATCATCGGATTCTAGTCGCGTCCAACCTGGGTGGCATCCAGCCGATGTCGTGCCCGGACATCCCTTTATCTGTTCACATAGACAGATAAAGGGCGTAGTGTTCTGATAGGTGAACGGCAATACCGTGGCAATGCACATGAGCGACGGGATCGTCGATGCGCCGACGTCGCTGATCTTCGTGGGGATCGCGGCAGTGGGGCTCGGGTTCGCGGGCTGGCGAGCACGGGCCGAACTCGATGAGCGCGCGGCGCCGATGGCCGGACTCGTCGCCGCGTTCATCTTCGCGGTGCAGATGGTGAATTTCCCGATCTTGCCCGGCGTGAGCGGGCACCTGCTGGGCGGAGCGCTCGCCGCCATACTGGTCGGGCCTTACCTCGGGGCGTTGTGTGTGGCGATCGTGCTGGTCGTCCAGGCCTTGCTGTTCGCCGACGGCGGGCTGACCGCGCTCGGCACCAACATCACCAATATGGCGCTCATCGGTGTCGGCGTGGGATATCTGGTTGCCCGCGCCGGGGTGTCGCTGCTGCGCCGGCGCACCGACACCGGTATCGGCATCGTGGCTTTCGTCGCCGCGCTCATCGGAACCCTCTGTGCCGCCATGGGTTTCGTCGTCGAATACGCGATCGGTGGTGCCGCGGGCTCCACGGTCGGTGCCGTCGCGGGCTACATGTTCGTCACGCACGCGCTGATCGGGATCGGCGAGGGCATCATCACCGCGATCACGGTGGTGGCGGTGTTCAACGCGCGGCCCGACCTGGTCTACGTGCTCCGCGCGGCGGAACCGGTGTCCGCCACGGCGTCTCCCGCTCGCGCGCGGCTGTCGTTCACCGGATTCCTGTGGGCGTTCGCCGCGGCTGCCGTACTCGTCGCGGGCGTGCTGTCCTACGCCGCGAGTTCCCATCCGGACGGACTCGACGCCACCACCCAGCGTGGGTGCACCACGGTCGAGGTGGACGGCGGCGAGGAGCTGCGGGGTGAGTGCATCGCCCAGAGCGCCGAGGAACACCGGTTCGCCGGTTCACCGCTGGCCGACTACACGATCGATGGCAACAGCGATTTGGCCGGTCTGGCGGGCATCGTCGGCGTCGCGGCGGCCTTCGCCGTGCTGTTCGCGGTGGTCCGCACGATCCGGATCGGGCGGAGCGGGACGCGCGCGGCGGCTCGTGCCGATGATGCCGCGGTGCGGTCGGACGCGGAGCCGGAGTAGGTGAGCGGCCCGGTCCACCGGCTGTATCTGGCGGGGAACTCGCCCGCGCATCGAGCGCCGGCCGAGGTGAAGATCGTCTGCGCGGTGGTCGCCGTGTTCGCGGTCGTGGCGACTCCGCGGGAGTTGTTGTGGCCGTTCGGCTGTTATGCCGTGGGCCTGGTCGCGCTGTGGCGATGGTGGGGAATCCCGCTGCGCTGGATCGCGCCTCGGCTGCTCATCGAGCTGCCCTTCGTCGTGCTGGCGGTCCTACTGCCCTTCGCCGCCGGAGAACCCCGCACCGAGGTTCTCGGGCTGTCGCTGTCGGTGACCGGCCTGTACGCCGCGTGGGGCATCATCGCGAAAGGCACGCTCGGCGTGGGTATCTCACTGACGCTGGCCGCGACGACGAGCGTGCGCGCCCTGCCCGAAGGGCTGACCCGGCTGCGGGTGCCGGGCACGATCGTCATGATCGTGGTCCTGATGCTGCGCTATGTGGACGTGCTGGTCGCCGAGGCGGCGCGGATGCGGCTGGCGCGGATCTCGCGCGGCGACGATCCGCGCACCCTGCGCCAGGCCGGGGCGACCGCCCGGGGTGCGGGCACCCTGTTCCTGCGGTCCTACGAACGCGGCGAGCGGGTCCACCTGGCGATGTTGTCGCGCGGATTCGACGGCGCCGTGCCGGATATCGGCACCCCGCCCGCCACCGCACGGCAATGGCTGCTGGGTTGCCTACCCGCGGTCGCGGCGATCGTCGTCTGCGCTGCTGCTTGGATGGTGCGGTGACCGAACCGACGACACCCGCGGTGCGCGTGGTCGACCTGACCTTCGCCTATCCCGACGGGACCGGCGCGCTGAACGGAGTGAACCTGCAGATCGCGCCAGGGGAGCGGGTGGCCGTCCTCGGGCCCAACGGCGCGGGCAAGTCCACCTTGATGCTGCACCTGAACGGCGTGCTCACCGCCACCTCGGGACAGGTGCACATCGGCGGTCTGCGGCTGGACCGCGACAGTGTGCGCGAGATCCGGGAACGGGTCGGGGTGGTGTTCCAGGACCCCGACGACCAGCTGTTCATGCCGACCGTCGAACAGGACGTCGCGTTCGGTCCCGCCAACTTCGGTGTCCGCGGCGAGGCTCTGGCCGATCGCGTCCGCGAGGCGCTCGCCGCGGTGGGGATGACGGATCGGGCCGGGCGCTCACCCGCGCACCTGTCGCTCGGGGAACGCCGTCGGGCCGCGCTGGCCACGGTGCTGTCGTGCCGACCCGAGGTGCTCGTCCTCGACGAGCCCGCCGCCAACCTCGATCCGGTGGCCCGCCGCGAGCTGGCCGAGATCCTGTTGTCGCTGCCGACCACCATGCTCGTGGTGACCCATGATCTGCCCTACGCGCAGCGGATCTGCGACCGGGTCGTCATCCTCGATGGCGGCGAAGTCGTCGCCAACGGCCCCACCGCGGACATCCTCGGCGATGCCGCCCTGCTCGCCGCGCACCGCCTCAGCTGATCGACAGCGTGTGTTCCGGAAGCCCGGGGCGGTCCCGGCAGGACCGCCCCCACGGACTCAGGGATGGACGAGAGTCCGGTAGGTGTCGAGGATGCGGCGGATGGAAGGGGTCACCAGGAGCTCGCCGTCGAGTGGCGCCCAGACGTACCGGGCGTGGACGGTGAGGCGGATCGGATCGGTCGCCGCGACATCCACCGCGAAATGCAGGCGGCGCACCGGGTGCGCGTCGGGGGACAGGTAGTCGAAATCCCCGACGTGGTGCCGAATCCCGGTGACGGTCAGGCCCGTTTCCTCGTACACGCCCCGGACGACCGCGTCGGCGAGGGGCTCGCGCGGCAGCACGGTGGTGCCGGGAAGCTTCAGCGTGGCCTTGATCGGGCCGGTGTCGTGGCGCGCGAGTAGGAGTATCTGTCCGCCGCGATCGATGATCGCACCGACTCGCGGTGCGGTACCGTCGACCTCGGCTCGACGCGACAGTTCTTCGAACTCCGACTCGGATACCACTAGTACTCACCAACTTTCGACTCCGCCACCGTTCACCACCGCGGCCGGATTCGACGACGGTGGTCGGTGATTACCGTACGTCTCGGGCACTACGGTCGTGGGCGAATCAGGACGCAAGATTGCGAAGCCGTGACCGAGCCCACGGACCCGATCCGGCCCGGATGAGATCCCGCGGACGAGCCCTATCCGGTCCCGCGTCACCCGAGTTCTTCGGCGAGCCCGATGAGCAGGCCTTCGGGGCCGCGGATGTAGCAGAGGCGGTAGACGTCCTCGTAGCGCACCACCTCGGTGCTGACCAGTTGCGCGCCGTATCCGCCCAGGCGAGCGAGCGTGTCGTCGATGTCGTCCACGGTGAACATGACGCGGAGGTAGCCCAGCGTGTTCACCGGGGCCTCCCGGGGACCGGCGAGTACCTGCGGCACGAGGAAGCGCGACAGCTCGAGCCTGCTGTGCCCGTCCGGCGTGCGCATCATGGCGATCTCGACCCGCTGGTCGCCGAGGCCGGTCACGCGTCCGGCCCACTCGCCCGCCACCATGGCGCGGCCTTCGAGTTCTAGGCCGAGTTCGGTGAAGAACTCGATCGCCGCCGAGAGATCCTCGACGACGATGCCGACGTTGTTCATCGTGACTGGCATGCGGTCATCCTAGGACTCCGAGGTCGGGCGGTGGTCGTCGAGGAACAGCGGTGGTAGGAAGTGCAGCATCAGCGTCGACCAGGTCAGGTGCGTGATCAGGGAGGCGTCGATCCCACCCGTGTGCCGCCGCTGCAGGCCGAACAGAGTGCCCATGACCGCCGCGGCGAGCACCAGCGCCGGATTGCGCGTCGCGGTCGTGGTGAGAACGTAGGCGCCGGTGGATACGGCGACCGGTCGGCGGGGCGCGGCGTGGTAGACGGCTCCGCGGAAGAAGACCTCCTCGGCCGCGCCGTTGGCCAGCGCGGTCAGCAGCACCGCCGGCGTCCGGCCGCGATCGGCGTAGCGCAGGAGCTCGGTGATCGCGCTGCGCAGCACCGGGATTCGTCGCACGATCAGGGCGCACCCGTAGAACGCGCCGAAGGCCGCGACGCCGGTGATCGCGGGCACGAGGACCCGCCGGTCGCGCGGTCGCTCCGGCGGCGGGGTGGTGGCCAGGCCACCGAGGGTCAGGGTGGCCGCCGTGGCGAGGGTGAGGCCGTAGAAGCGGGCGCTCGCCGGCGGTGCGGCCAGCGAGGCGCCGAGCAGCGCCGCGCCGGTCAGGCCGACGACAACGACCTCTCCTGGCCGTCGCTCGCCCCGCCTCGGCCGTCTCCTCCGCGGCCACGAGCCGGTCCTCATCCGTCGTGCCGCAGCCCGACGCGCTCGCCGAGCGCTCGCAGGACCGCCTCGTCGTAGCCGATCGTGTCGAACGGCAGGAGATCGCGGATGGAGGTGTCGTGGACGACGACCTCGTTGACCATCGAGTCGATGAGCGAGCGGCCGGTCTGCACATCGACATCGGTGACCAGCGCGAGCCACAGCGACGACAGTCGTGGGGAGAGGAGGGGGACGGGCACGATCGGTGTCGGCCGACCCTGGATCCGGGCCACGCGCCGCAGCATGTCGAGATAGGCGAGCACATCCGGACCGCCGATCTCATAGGTATGGCCGGTCGTTCGTGGCTCGTCGAGCACGCCCGCGAGGTAGCGGATCACGTCGTCGACGGCGATCGGCTGGGTGCGGGTGCGGACCCAGCGCGGGGTGATCATCGCGGGCAGGTGCTCGACCAGCTGCCGGGTGATCTCCCAGGAGATCCCGCCGTGCCCGACGATGATCCCGGCGCGCAATGTCGTGACCGGGACACCGGCCTCGCCGAGCAGCGTTTCGACCTGCCTGCGGCTCTGCAAATGCGCCGAGAGGCGATCGGCGTCGTCCCCGAGCCCGCCGAGGTAGATGACGCGCTCGAGGCCGGCCGCGGCGGCCGCCTGCCCGAAGTTGCGTGCCGCCGCCGCGTCGCGCCGTGCGAAGTCCGCCTCGGTCAGCGAGTGCACGAGGTAGTAGGCGCAGTCGCAGTCACGCAGCGCGGGATACAGCGACTCGCGGTCGGCGACGTCGGCGCCGACCGGGGTGCCCGCACCGCGATAGTTGCCCGGGTGCCGGGTCATCGCCCGCACGGTGTGGCCCGACTCCTGCAGAACCGGGCAGAGCCGCCGTCCGATGAACCCGGTCGAACCGGCTACGAGGACATCCACATCCGCTCCGTGTCGGTGCCGTCCGGTCTAGCCGTCGACCACCGTGATCTTGGCCTGATCGGGATCGACCTGCGGGTCGGACGGATTCGCGTCGGACTTCACCGTGATGCGTGACTTGTCGATGCCGTCGGCCTCGAGCTCGGCAGCGATATTGTCACCGCGGGCCTCGGCCAGCGTCTTGGCGGCGGCCACGTTCGAGTCCTGGGCGTAGGTCGTGACCTCGATCTTGGTGTCGTTCCCCTGCAGGGCCGCCGCCACCGCCTTGAGCGTGACGGTGTCGGTCGTGCCGAGGTCGGAACTGCCCGGGTCGAAGGAGATCGGGGCGGCGACCAGGATCTTGTTGATCGCGTCCTGCACCGTCTGCTGCACGTTGTCGCGCACGGAACTCACCGCCGAGGACGCCGTGGCGACGATGCTGCTCTGCAGGCTGTTGCCCGGGGTCGTCGCGGTGGTCGTGGACGCGGTGTCGTCGGAGTTGCACCCCGCGGTCATCAGCACGACCGCCGCGATCGACGCTATCCCGTAGACACTGCTCGTGAGTTTCACTGGAATCTCCTGGTCTGTGAAGGTCGGAAGGCGGGTCGTGCACAGCTCGGTCGGTCCCCTCTCATCGAGATCGTCGTCGCCATCGCGCCCGCTGCGTCGACCGACAGCACCGAGCCCGGACACGGCGTCGATCCCACAGGCGAATCGTGCGCCGCGTCCGGGCCGCGCGCCTCACCCGAATCGGGTGAACCCAGCGGGCACGGTCTCGGTGACGGCCCACCGGCCCGCGCGTAGGCCGGTGCCGAAGACGTTCTGACCCGACTGGGAAGGATCGTTCCTATGCACTTTTCTGTCCTTCTTCGACTCCCGGAGCGACCGTAGCGTTCTGTTCGTAGCCATTGATCAGCTAGCGAACGGGAGAAGAAAGTCATGGCAGACAACATCACCACCGTGCGGGTCAAGGGCTGGGCCTGGGACATCGCGACCGATATCTACTTCCCGCCGGGGTTCGACGAGTCGAAGGTGTACCCCACCGTCATCTCCGCGCACCCGACCGGTAGTTGCAAGGCCCAGACCTCGGGCAACATCTACGGCACCGCGCTGGCCGAAGCCGGTTTCGTGGTGGCCGCGTTCGACGCGAGCTTCCAGGGTGACAGCGGTGGGGATCCGCGTTCGGTCGAGGACCCCGGTTTCCGGACCAGCGATTTCAGTTTCGTCATCGATCACCTGGTGACCCTGCCCTATGTCGACGCGGACAATATCGGTGTCCTCGCGATCTGTGGTGGCGCGGGTTACGCGGTGGCGGCCACCAAGAGCGACCGCCGGATCAAGGCGCTCGGCACGGTCGTCGGCAGCAATGTGGGCCGGTTGATGCGGGAGGGATTCTCCGAGTACAACCCGATGGGCATGCTCGAGGCCATCGCCGCCCAGCGCACCGCCGAGGCGCGTGGTCAGGCCCAGGTGATCAACGATCTGCTGCCGCCGTCGGTGAAGGCGGCGAAGCAGGCCGGTGTCACCGATATCGATGTTCTCGAGGCCACCGACTACTACAAGACCGATCGTGGTCAGGCCCCGGGCGGCAAGACCAGCTTCAACTTCGCCCGGCAGGCCGCGCTGGCCGATTGGGACGCCTACGACCGCGTCGAGGTGTTCCTGACCCAGCCGCTGTGCGTCGTGATCGGTGACAAGCCGGGCGCCTTCGCCTCGCAGCGGTTGAGCATGGAGCTGTTCGGTCGGGCGGCGTCGAAGGACAAGCAGCTCGTGGTGGTCGAGGGTGCCTCGCACTACGACCTCTACGACCAGCCGGGCCCGACGGGTGAAGCGCTGGCGAGCCTGGTGCCGTTCTATCACAAGCACCTGGGCTGATCCGCCTGATTCGACGAGCGAGGGCCACCGGATACACCGGTGGCCCTCGCTGTGCGTCGCCGCCCGGGCGGGAGCTACGTCATCCGTGCCGGCGGCGGTACGCGGCGGCGGCGCCGGGGTGCAGGGGGATGGTTCCGGTGCCGATGAGGAAGCGGCCGTCGAGGAACTGGGCGCCGGCGGCCTCGGCGGGGACGAGTGCGTCCGCGTGGCGGACGAGCAGGTCGACGATGGCGGCGGCGGTGTCGTCGGGCAGGGTCGCGCCGGCGAGCAGGAGGTTGGCGACGCCGATCGTGTGGACGGCGGGACTGCCAGGGTAGGCGTCGGCCGGGATGGCGACGCGGTCGTAGACGGGGCCGTACTCCTCCCGCATCGGGGCGGCCAGGGCGCCGAGGTCGAGCAGTCGCATCGGGTCTGGAACGGTGAGCGCGGCGGTCGGGACGCCACCGGCCCACAGCAGGGCGTCGATGGTGCCGTCGGTCAGCGCCTGGGCGGCCTCGCGCAGGGGGCGGTGCTCGACCGTGACATCGGCGGGGTCGACACCGGCCGTGCGCAGCAGGCGCTCACCGGTGACCGCGGCGCCCGAACCCTCCGCGCCGAGGTTGACCCGGCGCCCGCGCAGGTCGGTGACCTGTGTGATCGGGCCGTCGGCGGGGACGGCCAATTGCAAGTAGTTCTCGTAGACCCGGCCCAGCGCCAGCACGCGGCCACCGAAGTCGCTCGCCGAGTCGGCCAGCGCGAGGGCCGTGTCGACAGCGCCGTCGGCGACCATTCGCAGATTCTGTTGGGAGCCAGCGGTTTCCACCGGTTCGATGCGGAGGTCGTCAGTGTTTCTCGCGGCGGCGGTGGCCAGCAGCCGGGCGAAGGCGAAGTAGAAGCCGCCGTCCTCGCCGGAGGCGAGCCGGATCGTCGCGGGGTCGTTCGTGGCGCAGCCGACCACGCCCGCCGATGCCAACGCGGCCAGCGCCAGCAGCCGGCGACGGCTGATCGGCAGCCCGCTCATCGCACGACCGCCGGGACGCGGATCGCGACGGCGAGACCGTGCGGGTGCACCGCCTCGACGGTCAACGTGCCGCCCCGGGCCTTGGTCAGCGCGTTCGCGATCGACAGTCCCAGACCGGTGCCGCCGGCGGCCGCGGTCGAACCGCGGAAGAACCGGGCGGTGAGCCGGTCGAGTTCGTCGGGCGCGACGCCGGTCCCGTCATCGGCGACGCGCACCGTCACCCAGTCCGGACCGGCCGAGACGCCGACGGAGCTGTGCGCGCCGGATCCGGCGTATCGGCACGAATTGCTCAGGGCCACATCGAGAATCTGGGCGAGGGCGGCCGCGCTGATCGCGGCCGCCAGGTGCTCGGCGCTGTCACCCTGCACAGGGGAGTGGCGCGTCGCCGTCAGTCGTATCCCCGCGTCGTCGAACGCCGAGGTCCACGCGTCGACGCGGTCGGCCGCGACCTGCGCCGGATCGCAGTGCTCCTCGGCGGAGGCCGCGGTCCCGAACGACGCGGGCGCTTCGGCGACGGCCAGCTGGAGCAGGTCGTCCAACAGCGCGGTCAGCCGCTCCACCTCGGTGGTGGCGGCGCGGAAGGTCGCCGACGCGGTGGCGGGGACGGCGGCTTCCAGCGAGTCGAGCCGAATCGTCAAGGCGGCGAGCGGGTTCCGCATGGCATGGGCGGTATCGGCGACGAGCTGGTGTTGCGCGTCGGCGGAATCGCCGACGGCGGTGGCCATCGCGTCGACGGACTCGGCGAGGGCACGGACCTCGGGTGGCCCGCCGTATCGCCGGGTGATCGGGGCCCGCCCACGCGGCTTCGGCAGCGTCGCGGTGAGCTCGGCGACCGCGTCGGACATGGCGGCCAGGGGGCGCAGCACCCAGCGGCTCAACACGAGCGCCAACAGGACGAACACCACCATCGCGCCCAGCGCGCCGACCGCGATCAACGCCCACAGCCGGGCGATCGCCGAGCGTGCCGCCGCGGTCGACGCCTCGATCACGACGGCGCCGTTGACCTGCACCCCGGTGCCGACGGGACGCGCGATGAGCATCACCGGCGCGCTCCACGGCGTCAGCCGATCGACCTGCTGCGGGCGCTGGTTGCGCCGCGCCGCGGCCACCGCGGCCCGGATCCGCGGGTCGTCCACCGCGACCCCGGCATTGACGATCGGAGCCCCGCGCGCGTCCACGACCAGCACGTTCTCTCCGTAGAGCTCGTGGTAGCGGGTCACCTCGTCGGCGAGTGCCCGCACGCCACCGGCCGACCCGGCCGCGTCGGCCAGGGTGGCGAAACGGTCGGCGTCGCCGGACCGGCCCAGCACCAGGTGCTGGGTTCGGCTGGTGGCCGCGGTCAGCGACAACGGCACCGCGAACGCCAGCACGGCGAGCGCGGCGAACACGGTGAGCGCGATCAGCAGCCGGCGCCGCATGCGCGTCCTCGGCGAGTCATTCGCCCCACCGGTATCCGTAGCCGCGGATGGTGGTGATCAGGCCGGGCCGGTTCAGTTTCGCGCGCAGCCCGGTCATGTGGACATCGAGCGAGCGCGAGACCGCGACGAAGGCGTCGCCCCAGATGCGGTCCATCAGCTGCTGCCTGCTCACGGCGGCGCCGGGGCGTTCCACCAGTGCCTCGACGAGTTCGAATTCCTTCTGGGTGAGCGGGATCGGGGTCCCGGCGACCTCGACCACTCGGGCGCGCAGGTCCACCCGGACATCGCCGGTGATCACCTCGGTCCTGGCCTGCTTGGCCACGGCCGCTGCCCGGCGCAGTACCGTCTCGAGCCGCGCCATCAGCTCGGCGATACGGGGTGGTTTCACCACGTAGTCGTCGGCACCGCCGCGCAGACCGCGCACGATGGAACGCTCGTCGCTGCGGGCGGTCAGGATCAGGACCGGGATCGCGCTGACCTCGCGCAGTTGCCGCAGTATCTGCAGCCCGTCGGCGTCCGGCAGGCCGAGGTCGAGCAGGACCGCGTCGTAGCCGCGGTGGGCGATGAGCAGATCGGCACCCCGGCGCAGGCGCTCGGCCCGGTAGCCGCGCGCGGTGAGCGCCTCGACCAGGGCGTCACCCACTCCGTCGTCGTCCTCGACCACCGCAAGCCGCACGCGCCGATCCTCCCACAGGGGCAGGACCGGCGCGGTTGCCGGACGGTCAGCCACGCACGGTGGCCATCGCGCGCTCCGGCTCGACCGGCGCGGCCTCGACGGCGGCTTCGGCGTCGATGGTCGACTCGGCCGACGTCTCGCGCATGAAGTAGTAGGTGAGCAGCGAGATCGCCACACACCCGGCCACGTAGAAGAAGTACAGCGACTCGAGCCCGGCCTTCTTCAGCGCCAGGGCGATCATCTCGGCGGTGCCGCCGAACACCGCGACGGTGAGCGCGTACGGCAGACCGACGCCGAGCGCCCGGATCTTGGTGGGAAACAGTTCGGCCTTCACGATCGAGTTGATCGAGGTGTATCCGGTGACGATCACCAGCGCGGTCATCATCAGGCCGAAGGCCGCGAACGGGTTGGCGGTGTGCGCGAGGGCCGACATGATCGGCACCGTCAGCAGCGTGCCCGCCACCCCGAAGAAGATCAGCAGCTTGCGGCGACCGATCCGGTCCGAGAGTCCGCCCGCGATCGGCTGCAGCACCACGAAGAACAGCAGTGCGACGAAGTTGATCCAGGCCACGGTGTCCTTGGAGATGCCCGAGGTGTTGATCATGAACTTCTGCATGTAGGTCGTGTAGGTGTAGAACGCGACGGTGCCGCCCATGGTCAGGCCCACCACCAGCAGGCATTCCCTGGGGTACTGCAGCAGCACCCGCAGCGACCCGCGCGAGCTGCCCGCGGCGGCCGGGGTCTCCGCGGAGCCCGCGACGGCCTTGAACGAGTCGGATTCGTCCATGCCGCGACGCAGCAGCATCACCACGATCGCGCCGCCCGCGCCGATCAGGAACGGAATGCGCCAGCCCCAGCTGTGCATCTGCTCGGAGGTGAGCACCTGCTGCAGGATGATCTGCACGCCGAGGGCGGTGAGCTGACCCGCGACCAGGGTCACGTACTGGAAGCTGGAGTAGAAGCCGCGCCGGCCCGGCGAGGCCACTTCCGACAGATAGGTGGCGCTGGTGGCGTACTCGCCGCCGACCGAGAGGCCCTGTAGCAGCCGCGCCATGAGCAGCAGGACGGGCGCCGCGATGCCGATGGTGCCGAATCCCGGTGTCACCGCGATCATCAGCGAGCCCGCGGCCATCACCGTCACCGACAGCGTGAGTGCGGAGCGGCGGCCGAACCGGTCGGCGTAGCGTCCGAGCGCCCAGCCGCCGATCGGGCGCATGATGAATCCGACCGCGAAAACCGCTGCGGTGGAGAGCAATTGCGCGGTGGGGTCGCCGTCGGGGAAGAACGCTTTCGCGAAGTAGACGCTGAACGCGGCGTAGACGTACCAGTCGTACCATTCGACGAGGTTGCCGATCGAGCCACGCAGCACGTTCGCCACGACTCGCCGTTCACCTCCGGCCCGTGTTGTCACTGTGCACCCTCCTCCATCGGCGCGGCCTTGCGCCGTCGGAGACCACTGTGTCGCCAGTCACAGACCGAACGGAAGCCGCGCGGGAGGTTCCTAACACTCCCTTAGGGCGATCTCTGTCTCGGCGGGTGCGCCGGGAACGGGCTACGCGGTGTCGTCGCGCAGGGACCGGATCATGCTCCGCAGGATGCGCAAGGCGTCCGACTGCTCGGTCTCGGTCAGGTCGGCCAGCATTCTGAGCTCGACGGACCGGACCGCGACGGTCGCCTGCTCGAGGCTGCGTCGGCCGCTCGGCGTGAGCCGCGTCGGCAGCGCCTTCCCGACCGGTGCCTGCGCGGGCCTGGTGACGTAGCCGTCCCGTTCCAGGGTGTGGAGCAGCACGTTCATGGTCTGCCTTGTCACGAACGCGCCCCGGGCGAGCTCGGAGTTCGACAGACCCGGTCGCTGTGCCAGCAGCTCGAGGCAGGAGTAGTGCGTCACGTTCATCCCGAGCGGCCGCAGCACCTCCTCCATGGCGACGCGCAGGGCACTCGACGCCTCCTTCAGCAGGTACCCGAGCGACGTTTCCAGGTCGACACCGTCTTGACTCATGTCAGTATTCTGACATAGATTGATGCGTGTCAGAAACCTGACATGACCCTAGGAGGATTCGCATGCCCGCCACCGGCCCCGACTTCATCTCGCTCCAGGCGCGCGATCTCGAAGCGTCGCAGGCGTTCTACGAGCAGTACCTCGGCCTCGTCCGCTCGCAGATCGGACCGCCGCACGCCGTCGTCTTCGAGACGACACCGATCGCCTTCGCGCTGCGCGACATCGTGCCCGGCACCGATCTCGCCTCCGCTGCTCAGCCGGGGATCGGTGCCGCGATCTGGCTCCACGCCACCGATGTCCAGGCCATCCACGACGCGCTCGTCGCCGACGGGCACCCCATCGTGTCCGCACCGATCGACGGACCGTTCGGCCGGACATTCACCTTCGCCGACCCCGACGGCTACCGGATCACGCTCCACGACCGCGCCTGATCGGGGCTCACGGCAGATCCAGGACGCTCACCGGAACCCCGTACGGCAGAAATCGCACCCGACGGCGATCGTCGGTGTTGTCGCGATGTGCGCGCAGCGCCTCGAGTTCATTGGGGAACACCTGGTCGACCCTGGCCTGGCCGTCGTCGTCGAGGGTGTACGCCGCCCACACGCCGCTGCCGGTCTCACCGGTCGTCGCGCCCTCGGGCGCCGCGGGGCGCGGCTGCTGAGAGAATTGGCCGAACAGGGATGTCAGGGCGCCGATGCCGCCCTGATCGACGCGACCCAGATAATCGCCCGCTTTTCCGAGCATGTCGCGAATATCGTTTCCGGTGTCACGGAGCGCGCGTTCGAAATCCTCCGGGTCGATGTCGAAAGGCCCGAAATTTGCCATGGCAATTCCTCCTCGTGACGACACTGGACGAGCGAACGTCTACGTTCACAGTGTCCTCGGGAAAGGGCGGCTCCGCTATATCCCGGGTCCGGTGTCGGCATGCCCGGCCTTGTGGGGCACGGGGTGCCGACCGGCGGACCCGGGGCGCGGCGGGTGCCGGCCGATGTCGGAGCGGGCAATGCAAGGACGCGGCGACATCGTCGCCATTCCGGCATCACGCCGACACGGGCGGCGAATCCCGCAGGGCGGCGGCGACTTCGGCGGCAGCGCGCTGGCCGGACTCGATGGCGCCCTCGATGTATCCGGCGTGTTCGCGCGCGGTCTCCGAGCCTGCCCAGTGCAGGTGGCCCAGCGGCGTCGTGTCGATGGGCAGATAGCCCTCGTCGGAGCCGATGATCGGCAGGGCCGTGTAGCCGCCACCGGCGTGCGGGTCCTGGTGCCAGGACTTCTCGTGCCAGCCGCGCGGCGCGAGGATTTCCGGGCCGAGGTGGGTGGCCAGCGGGCCGAGGATCGCCGCGCGGCGGGCGTCGCTGTCGAGTTCGTCGAGGGCGCGAGCCTCGGGGCCTGCCACGAGAACACACAGGTGACCGGGACCGCCGGGCGGTGAGGTATCGAAGGTCGCCAGGCCCGGTTCGGTGAGCGCCAGCATCTCGGCGTCGGTGCGGTCGCGCCAGAACGGCCGGTCGTAGACCGCGATCGCCTTGTACACCGAGCCCATATACGTGTTGTCCTGCAGGTGGATTCGTGCGGCGGGCAGGGCCGGCTGGTGTTCGATGCGCGCGGCCGTCGGCGGCGGCACGGTGACGATCACCTTCGCGGCGCGGTAGGTGCCGGTGGCCGACCGGATCGTGACGCCGTCGTCGTCGCGGTGGATCGCGGTGACCGCGCTGTCGAGGATCACCCGGTCGCCGAGCTCGGCCGCGAGCCGTTCGGCCAGCGTCCCGGCCCCGGCGGTGACCAGGCTGTCCTGGGCGCCGCCCGCGGTGGACAGCATGGTCCGGAAGCCGCCCTGGAAGCGGATCATGTCGAGAAACGCGTGCATCGAGTACCGGTCGAGGTCGGCGGTGGTGGACACCGAGGTGATCACGGTCAGCAGCCGCCGCGCTCGCCGGTTCGGCACGTGGTCCAGCCAGGACCGCAGGCTGCGCGTCCGCCACGAGCGGGGAGCGCCGACGCGGGTGGCGATCTCCCACACCAGCAGGACCGCGTTGGTCACCACCGCCGTCGGGCTCGAGTGCGAGACGACCGTGTCGCCGTCGACGATCGTGGGACGGCTGGGCGTTCGCATCGCGAAGACCGGGGCGTCGAGGTCGGCGGCCAGCGTCGCGAAGCGGTGGTGCCCGTGGCCGATCCATTGGCCGCCGAGGTCGACTCGCGAGCCGAGCACGGTGGTCTCGGCCAGCACCCGCCCGCCCAGTCGACCGGCGGACTCGAGCACGAGAACGTCGATGTCGCGGCGGCGCAACTCGCGGGCGGCGATAAGTCCGGCCATGCCGGCGCCGATCACGACGACTGTCGCGGCGCGCGGTGTGTCCTCGTGGTCGGGCTGGGCGGGGGAGTTCTGGTGGGCCATCATCTCACTCCAGGGTGCGTCTGTGCCGACCGCGCAGCGCCCGCTCTGATGCGGGCGTACGGAGAATAAGTCGGTCATCCGTACGAATTACGATAGAACGGAAGTGAGCTACGACGCAAGGGGTGGTGATCCGGCGGCCAGGATGTGGCGCCGCGAGTTCATCGCCGGGTAGTGCTCCGGGCGACCGGCTGCGGATCGGCGAACAGCACCAGCATGTCGACAGCCCGGTTGAGGTCGCGGCGGGCGCGGTCGGGGTCGGGCTTGGACACGTACTGCAGGATCAGCCCGTCGATCTGGGCCAGTGCCAGTCGGCCGAGGGTGTCGAAGCCGACCGCGCAGCGTTCGCCCGCCGCCTCGGCTGCGCGTTCGCAGAACTCGGTGACGACCGAGCTGTAGCGCTCGTATTGCAGCTGGGCCAGGCTGCCGCCGGCGTCGGTGCGCAGCGAGTAGGTCATCAGTTCGTACTGCATGATCTGCAGGCCGATCCGGTCGGCGACCAGGATCTCCCAGAAGCCGGTGACGCCGTGGCGCAGCGCGTGTTCGACGCCCTTGTCGACTTCGAGCTGGGTTCCGAGGGTCCGCGAGATGTCGCCGATGACGGTGGTGATGACCGCCTGTAGCAGCTTGTCCTTGGTGGGAAAGACGTAGTGCAGCGTGCCGAGCGGGACCCCGGCCTCGGCGGCGACCGCGCGCAGTGTGGTGGCGGGTACCCCGACCCTGCTGAGCACGGTGACCGCCGCCGCGACGATCTGCTCCTCGCGCTCGGACGCTTTGACGTAGGCCACGGGTCTCTCCTCGCTCCACGGGCGGACGTAGGTCGCCACAACTCTCGCACACGTCACCCGGGTCGACTCGAATAAAGTCGGACAACCGTCCGAGAATCTGGCGGGCGATGTGCGCGAGGGCGGAACCCCGTCGTGGCCGTCGGGGTTCCGCCGCGTGGTTCCGGGATCAGCTTCCGGTCGCGCCCTGGGTCGCGTTGCTGAACTGGGTCCGCACGTCGTTCACCGGTCCGCGCGGGGTGTAGAAGGTCACCGTGTTGCTCTTGTTCCCGCTCATGATCGGGCATTCCACCCGCACCGCGTACGAACCCGCCGCGATCGAGGGGCTCACGCCGGCCGTGAACACCGCCGGCGCGGGATTGGCATCGGGATTGACGACGTCGTTGACGAACAGGGAACAATTCGCGGCGGGGGATCCGTCCCAGGAAATGTTCCAGCTGTCGTCACCGGCGAGGGTGACCGAAATCGTCGGCGGTGTGGCCGCCGCCGAGGTCCCGGCCCCCAGGCTCACCCCGACCGCGAGAAAGGGTGTGACAACGGCGGTGACGACGGCGATCCGTCCCGTGCTTGCGTGCATTTCCACTCCTTCCGGACAATCCGTGGCGGGCGAATTCCGGACCACGGCTACGGCGATGATGTGACGAACACCGCGATGGGTGCATCGATGTCGAGCGCAGGTCTCGGTTTCCGGGAGGTGGATACCGGCCCTCAGCTTCCGCTGATCGGTGGGGCCGGTCAAGGACCGCCGGTGGGTCAGGCGAGTGCGAGGAAGAGCTTCTCCAGTTCGGCTTCGGTCATCGGTTCCGAGCCGTCGGCGGTGTCGCCGGTGAGGCATTCGCGCAGGCCGGTCGCGACGATCTTGAAGCCGGCGCGATCGAGGGCGCGGGAGACGGCGGCGAGCTGGGTGACGACCTCCTTGCAGTCGCGGCCCTGTTCGATCATCGAGATGACCCCGGCGAGCTGACCGTTCGCGCGCCGGAGGCGGTTGAGGACCTGGGCGATCGTCTCTTCGTTGCCGACCATGGCGGTGCCTTTCTCTCGGGGAAACCGTCGGGGAGTCGCATCTCACTGCCCCGCTGGATACCCATGGGGGTATATTGGCTCTCAACTTCGAATATACCCCCAGGGGTATGACAACCGGAAGTGCGGCACCCGCCGTGCCAACGAGCGCAGGGAGGCAGAAGTTGAGAGTGGTGATCGTCGGTGGAGTGGCCGGCGGGATGTCGGCGGCCACCCGATTGCGTCGGCTGGACGAATCGGCCGAGATCGTGGTGCTCGAGCGCGGTGCGCACGTGTCCTTCGCGAACTGCGGGCTGCCCTATTACGTCGGCGGCGTGATCCCGAAGCGGGAGTCGCTGCTGCTGCAGACGCCGGAGGCGTTGTCGGCGCGGTTCCGGCTGGATGTGCGTGTGCGGCACGAGGCCGTCGCGGTGGATCCGGTCGCGCGGACGGTGACGGTTCGTGCGCTGGAGTCGGGCCGCGAGTACGTGGAGTCCTTCGACGCGCTGGTGTTGAGCACCGGCGCGTCCGCCGTGGTGCCACCGGTGCCCGGTGTGGAACGCGCGCTGGTGCTGCGGGATGTCGCGGACGTGGACCGGATGGTCGAGGCGGCGGCCGACGTGCGGTCGGCCGTGGTCGTCGGCGCCGGATTCATCGGCGTGGAGCTGGCCGAGAACCTCGTGCGCCGGGGCATCGCGGCCACCGTGATCGAACGGGGCACGCAGGTGCTGGCCCCGCTGGATGTCGAGATGGCCGCACCGGTCGCCGCCGAGCTGCGCAAGCACGGGATCCGGATGGAGCTGGGCGCGGAGGTGACCGCCATCGACGCGGACACCGTGACGCTGTCCGACGGGCGCGCGGTGCCCGGTGAACTGGTCGTGATGGCGATCGGGGTCCGCCCCGAAAGCGGTCTCGCCAGGGCCGCCGGGATCGAGATCGCTCCGGGCGGCGGCATCGTGGTCGACGAGCAGTTGCGCACCTCGGCGCCGGGGATCTACGCGGTCGGCGATGTGGTGGAGAAGAAGGACGCGGTGTCGGGGCAGTCCGCGCTGGTGCCACTGGCCAACGCGGCGAACCGGCAGGGTCGGCTCGTGGCCGACGTCATCGCGGGCCTGCCCGCCGTGGATCCTCCGGCCCAGGGGACCGCGATCGTGGGCGTCTTCGATATCACCGCGGCGATGACCGGCTGGAGCGAGAAGCGGCTGCGTGCCGCGGGCCGCCCGTTCCGGGCGCTGCATACGCATCCGCTCTCGCACGCCGGGTACTACCCGGACGCCCGCGGCATGTCGGTGAAACTGCTGGTCGACCCCGACACCGACCGGATCCTGGGTGCCCAGGCGGTCGGCGGCGAGGGGGTCGACAAGCGCATCGATGTCCTGGCGACCGCGATGGCGGGCGGCATCACGGCATCACGGCTGATGGATCTGGAGCTGGCGTACGCGCCCGCCTACGGGTCCGCGAAGGATCCCGTGAACATGCTCGGCTACCTCGCCGACAATCTGCGCATCGGCGCACTCCGTACGGCGCAGTGGTACGACCTCGACGACCTGGTCGCCACGGGGGCGCAGGTCGTGGATGTCCGGTCGTCGGAGGAGTTCGCCGCGGGGTCGATCCCCGGCGCGCGCAACATCCCCCTCGATGTCCTGCGTGCGCGCGCCGACGAGATCCCGGACGGCCCGGTCCTGGTGTTCTGCCAGGTCGGTCAGCGCGGCAACAATGCGACCCGACTGCTGACCCAGCTGGGGCGCGACGCGGTCAACCTCGACGGCGGGTATCGAACCTGGCGTGCGGCCACCGCTGAACTACAGCGCTAGATCCGGCCGAGAATCCTTCTGCACCAACCGAAAGGAACACCCCATGTGTCAGCGAATCACCTGTCGTACCTGCGGTAAGCCCGGCTACAGCGGATGCGGTAATCACGTCGAGCAGGTGCTCGGCGACGTCCCGGCGGCACAGCGCTGTTCGTGCGCGGACGAGCGCCCGGCGCGGCGGCGGTGGTTCCGGGCCGCTCGATGAAGATTCCCGCGCGCGTACCGCTGTCGTGACCACGCGTCATCCGAGGCCGCTCTCGGTGGTCAGGTAGACCACGAGGTCTCGGGGCAGGCCGTGGGTGTCGTGCAGGTAGTGGTAGTCCTCGTCGGTCAGCGGTCGCGTGAATCGGCGGTGGGACAGTACTTTTCGCCCACGCTGGAGGATCCGGCCGAATCCGCGTTCCTCGTCGAGCAGGATGGTGCGCACCTCGAGGGGCCGGACGGACTGCCGGAAGTGCTGGAGGGTGTGGTCGATCAGTTCGACGGGCAGATCGGAGAGCGTGCGGGTCGGATCGTCGCGCCACAGCGTGGTCAGGCTGCGGCGGATCAGGCGACGCAGGATGTGGCCACGGCCGGACGGGGAGGGCCTGACCCCGTCACCGAGGACGACGATGCTGGAGCGCAGGTGGTCCGAGAGCACGCGCAGCGACGGTTCCTCCAGCGGACCCCAGATACGGGGCAGGGTGGTCAGCCAGGGCTGGAAGACGTCGATCTCGAAGACCGACGGGGTGTTCTGCAGAATTCGCAGGAGCCGTTCCAGACCGAGACCGGTGTCGACACTGCGCCTGCGCACCGGTTCGAGGCTGCCGTCGGGATGCCGGAGGTAGCGCATCAGGACGTGGTTCCACACCTCCACCCACCGATCGTCGGATGTCGGTGTGCCCCGCGGGGTTTCGTCGCCGGTCCAGACGAAGATCTCCGAGTCGGGTCCGCAGAGTCCGATCGGGCCGTTGGACCACCAGTTCTCGTCGGTGGTCGGTTCGACCGGCAGACCCAGTTCGTCCCAGGTGCGCCACGATTCGAGGTCCGGCCCGACCTGGTCGTCGCCGCCGAAGACCGTGCCGTGGATGCGACCGGGATCGATGCCGAATCCGTCGCGTAGCAGTTCGATGCCCCAGCGCAGGCTCTGCGGGCCGCCGTAGTCGCCGAGTGACCAGGACCCGAGCATCTCGAAGACGGTGAGGTGGGTGTCGTCGCCGACCTCGTCGAGGTCGGTGGTGCGCAGGCAGCGTTGCAGGCCGGTGAGCCGTCGGCCGAGCGGATGGGGTCGGCCGAGGAGGTACGGCGTCAACGGGTGCATTCCGGAGGTGGTGAACAGCACCGGATCTCCCGGCGAGGGCACGAGTGATTCGCCCTGCGTGCGTTCGTGCCCGCGTTCGCGGAAGAAGTCGAGGAAGATGCGGACGGTCTGGTCGGTGGTGATCATGGCGGTTGCTCCATCGATGGGTATCGACCGGAAGCGGCCACGCCCGGCGATCGGGCATCGAGACCGACGCACGCCAGCGGACCGTTTCCGGTCGCCGGCAGGGGAGAAGGGGTCAGGCGGCAGCGACCGGCGAGCTGAGAGCTCGTGCGGCCGCGGCGGCGAAGTGTGAATCGACCTTCATGTCTGCACGGTAGCAACGCGGCCCCGTGGGGCACGACCGATTTTCGGCAGGCGGCCGCGGTGTCCGATGTCTGATCGGCGGTGCGCTCACTCGGATCGACTGGCGGCGCGCTGGACGAAGGCGCGTTCGAGCAGCGTGTACAGCTGGTCGCGGTCGTCCTCGCTGAGCCGGTTCAGGCCGTCGTGGGTGACCCGCATCTTCGCCCGGATCGCGTCGGTGACCTGTTCGCCCTCGGGCGTGATGACGAGATAGGTGACGCGCCGGTCGGAGGGGCTCGTTTCGCGGCGCACGAGATTGCGCTTCTCCAGCCGGTTGATGATCCCGGTGACGTTGGAGGCGTCGCAGGACAGGATCTTGGCCAGGGCGCGCATCGCGACAGGCCCGCGGCGCAGCACCGTCAGCGTTTTGCCCTGGCTCGCGGTGAGGTTCTCGCTCGCCGCCGCCACCGTGAAGTCCCCGTAGTAGACGCCGAGGGACACCGAGAGCAACTCCATGAGCTGGGTCGTGTCGACGCGGGGAGCTGCTGTCATGCGATCAGCTTATCCCCAGAAACTTGACCATCTCAAATAGTTACCTCTACCGTGGCGGGCATTGCTTGAAGTTCTCAACCATCGACATTGTCAAGTGACATGAGGAGCACCCCGTGATCGTCACCGCCTCCGACGCCGCTCGCACGGCCGAGATCCTGGCCCGGCCCATCACCCTGAACGGCCTGACCGTCCCGAACCGCATCGTGATGGCGCCGATGACGCGCATGTTCTCCCCGGGTGGTGTGCCCGGCGACGATGTGCGGTCCTACTACGCGCGCCGCGCCGCCGCCGGGGTGGGCCTCATCGTCACCGAGGGGACCTACGTCGGCCACGATTCGGCCGGGCAGAGCGATCGGGTGCCCCGGTTCGACGGTGCGGAGCAGCTGGCGGGGTGGGCGAAGGTCGCCGCGGACGTGCACGCGGCGGGCGGCACGATCGTGCCGCAGCTGTGGCATATCGGCATGGTGCGCAACCAGGGCGAACAGCCCTACCCCGACGCCCCGGCCATGGGCCCGTCCGGGATCGGCGCCGACGGCACCGAGGGCGCGGGCAAGGCGATGACCCAGGGCGACCTGGACGATGTCGTCGCCGCCTTCGCCGACGCCGCCGCGGCTGCGGAGCGCATCGGCTTCGACGGCGTCGAGCTGCACGGTGCGCACGGCTATCTGCTCGACCAGTTCCTGTGGGCGCAGACCAACCGGCGCGCCGACGCCTACGGCGGCGACCCGGTGGCGCGCACCCGATTCGCCGCCGAGATCGTGGCCGCGGTCCGCGCCGTCGTCTCGCCCGAATTCCCGGTGATCTTCCGCTACTCGCAGTGGAAGCAGCAGGACTACCGCGCCCGTCTGGCCGAGACCCCGCAGGAGCTCGAAGCGATCCTGGCCCCGCTCGCCGCGGCCGGCGTCGACGCCTTCCACGCCTCCACCCGCCGCTACTGGCTTCCGGAGTTCGACGACTCGGACCTGAACCTGGCCGGCTGGACCAAGAAGCTCACCGGCAAGCCGACCATCACCGTCGGTTCGGTCGGCCTCGACGGCGACTTCCTGCGCGCTTTCACCGGCGAGGGCGCCGAGTTGGGCACTATCGACAACCTCCTGGATCGGTTCGAGCGCGACGAATTCGACATGGTCGCCGTCGGCCGCGCCCTGCTCCAGGACCCGGAGTGGGCGGCCAAGGTCCTGGCCGGCCGGATCGATGAGCTGAAGCCCTACGACGCCGCGGCACTGAAGACGCTGAGCTGACCTGGCATTCGATCCACGATGCGGCGGCGACCGCTGCGCGCGGTCGGTCGCCGGGCGGCGCGACGATGCGGGCAGGTTGGCGCGTTCGGCGCGGGAATGGCGCGTTCTGTCCTTGTCGCGGACCCGATGGAATTCGAGACTTACGAATCAGACGGATCAGTGTGCGAACGAGGGAGCGTGGTGTCGGTGACCAAGGAGAGTGCCACCGCCTACGTGATTTCCGCGCTGGAGGCGAAGGGGACGGCGACCCGGGACGACTTCGACGTAGCCGGCATCGTCACCGCGTTCCGGGACATCACCGACGGATGGGACTTCCACCTGATGGAGCGGGAGACCTTCTGGCGGATCGCCTCGACCTACCTCAGGGTGTGAGGCTGTCGGGCGGCGGAGCCGCCGACCAGCGCCGGGCCGCCCGGCGCAACGAGCCCGCATCGGAATAGCCGAGCAGTTCGGCCTGCTTGGTGCCGGTGAGCGAGCCCGTGGCCGCCAACCGGGCGCTGCGGGCTCGGTCCAGTTCGGCGCGCCAGGTCGTGCCCGCCTCGGTCAGCCGTCGCTGCAGCGTTCGAGGGCTGATCGTGAGGATCCGGGCGACGCTGTGCAGCGAGACCTCCCCGGCATCGATGGCCTGGTCCAGGGCGTCGGCCACCCGCCGTGGCCAGGCCGAGGCCAGTGTCGGCGGCGGTGGTAGCGCGGCGGCCAGCGGTTGCAGGACACCGGCCAGGACCGGATCGGCGGTGGTCAGTGGGCGATCCAGGTCCGCGGCACGGAAGGTGATCGAATCGGTCGGCGCGTCGAATTCCACGGTGGCGGAGCCGAACACTTCCCGGAAGCTGTCGATGTGCGGGGGAGCGGCCTGGCGCAGCGAGACGCGCACGGGGTTCAGCGGATCGTCGACGACCCGGCGAGCGCGGCTCAGCACGGCCGACAGTCCCCACAGCTGGGTGTGATCCCGGCCCCGGCCGTCCCCGTCGAGCATCTCGAGATAGAGGGTGGACTCGTCCTCGCTCTCGGCGACCAGGTCGAACCGGTGATTGGTGGTGACCGCGGTGACGTAGGGCCCACAGGTGGCCAGCCCGGCGCCCAGCGTCGGCGCGGAAGCGAACAGGTAGTCGTAGAGGCCCAGGCTGGACAGCTGGTACCGGCGCGCGACCTGCAGGGCGACATCCGGACCGAGACGATGTTCGCCGATCTCCCACAGCCGGGAGAACACCGCACTGGGCAGATGCACGTCCTGGCCGGTCATCGACCAATCCGGGACCCCGGCATCCCGGATCAGTTGCGCACGATCGAGCCCGGCCGCGTCGAACTGCGCGATGACGAAGCGGTGCAGCAAGCTCTGGTCGGTAGCCATGACGTCTCCTCGTGGCGGCAGGCCGATCCGCGAAACGGTCGCGGCTACGTCAGCCGTCGGCGTCGACCGATTCGGCGAATCCGAGCTGGGCAGGATTTCTCCATGGAGGACAATACGCTGACCGGCGGTCGCGGGCGGGGCAGGTTGCGATCAGCTCGAGCTGGATCGCTCTCCGGCGGGTGCGCGCTGGCTAGCGTCGAGGTCGTGGATCTGAGACTGCAGGGAAAGCGCGCGATCGTCACCGGCGCGAGCAAGGGAATCGGGCTCGCGATCGCCCGCGGGCTCGCGGCCGAAGGCGTCGATGTGGTGATCGCGGCGCGCTCGCGCGAACCGCTCGAGGCCGCCGCGGCTGATATCGCCGGGGAGTCGGGACGACGGGTGATCGCGATACCGACCGACACCGGCGACGACGCGCAGGTCCAGCACCTCGTCGCGCGGACGGTGGACGAACTGGGTGGCGTCGACATCCTGGTGAACTCCGCCGCCACCCCCTGGAGCGCGGGCGCGAACACCGATCTGTCGGCCACCACCGACGACATCGTGCGCCGGGAGGTCGAGATCAAGGTGCTCGGCTATCTGCGCACCGCGCGGGCTGTCGCCCCGCATCTCGTCGAACAGGGCTGGGGGCGCATCATCAACATCAGCGGACTCGGTGCGCGGCAGGCGAATTCGATCGGCCAGACCATCCGCAACGTCAGCGTGTCGGCGCTGACCAAGAACCTCGCCGACGAACTCGGCCCGCACGGAGTCAACGTCACCGTCGTGCACCCCGGGCTCACCCGCACCGAACGGCTCAGCGACCGGCTCCGCGCCCGGGCCGACGAGGATGGCGTCGACATCGCGACCCTGGAGGCCGAGTTGGCCAGGAACTCGATCCGCCGGGTGATCGACGCGAGCGAGGTCGCCGATGTGGTGACCTTCCTCGCCTCCCCGCGCAGCATCGCCATCACCGGGGACGCCGTCGCGGCGGGCGGCGGTGTGCCCGGCCCGATCTTCTACTGATCCGGGCCATTTCCGGTCGATCAACCAGAATTGAACCGTTGACACGGGGAGCCACACCGCCCGTCCGCGTGCGGGCCGATGACCTTCTGCCAGCGGTGATGTCGGGGCGAGCGCGTCCGATCGTGCTCGCCCCGCCTCGCCATCGGTCTCGGTGACCGTGCTCCGCAGTCCTGTCCAACGGAAACGCGCGTTGCACTCGGCACCGTTCCCGAACGACAGAAATGGCAGCTGATGGCATCGAATCCCCTACATCTGGGCGTCGCGCTCGACGGCGCGGGCTGGCATCCGGCCGCCTGGCGCGCACCGAACTCACGTCCCACCGAACTCTTCGACGCCGGCTACTGGACCGACCTGGTCACCACCGCCGAACGCGGGCTGCTCGATTTCGTCACCATCGAGGACAGCCTGCGCATCCCGAGCGACCCGTACGGTCCGGCCGACGCCGTCGACCGGGTAAACGCCCGGCTCGACGCCCATCTCATCGCCGCCCGGGTCGCGCCGCGCACCCGGCACCTCGGTCTCATCCCGACCGTCACCGCCACCCACACCGAACCGTTCCACGTCGCCACCGCCCTCGCCACCCTCGACTACACCTCGCGGGGCCGGGCGGGCTGGCAGGTCAAGGTGTCGGGCACCGCCGAGGAAGCCGCCCACTTCGGGCGCCGCGCGATCCCCGACCTCACCGCGGCCGAACGGGCCGAGGCCATCGCCACCGGCACCTACCCGCCGCACGTGCACGAACTGTTCGTCGAGGCCACCGACGTGGTCGAGGTGGTCCGGCGGCTGTGGGACAGCTGGGAGGACGACGCCGAGATCCGCGATGTCGCGACCCGCCGGTTCATCGACCGCGACAAACTGCACTACGTCGACTTCGAGGGCAAGTTCTTCCGGGTCCGCGGTCCGTCGATCACCCCGCGGCCGCCGCAGGGACAACCGGTGGTGACCGCCCTCGCGCACAGCCGAAGGATCTACGAATTCGCCGCCGCCGGAGCGGATCTCGTGTTCGTCACGCCGACCAGGGCGGACGGCCCGGCACCGATCCTCGGGGAAGTCGCCGCGGCCGCGGCGAACCGGGTGGGCGAACCGCTGCGGGTGTACGCCGACCTGGTCGTCTTCCTCGACACCGACGACGCCACCGGTGCGCAGCGCCTGGCCGGGCTCGACGACCTCGCCGGCACCGAGTTCACTTCCGACGCAGCCATTTTCGCCGGAAGCGCGGAAGACCTCGCCGATCTGCTCGTCGACTGGAGCGGACAGGGAATCGACGGATTCCGGCTGCGTCCCGGTGTCGCCGTGGACGACCTCGACGCCATCGCGGGGCGACTCGTACCGGCTCTGCAACATCGCGGCCTGTTCCGCACCGGCTACCCCGACGGCTCCCTGCGCGGGCTGCTCGGCCTGCCGACCACCGTCCCCAACCGCTACGCGAACGTGTGAGGTCCCCCCGATGAGTACACCCCGGAAGCAGGTCATCCTCGGCGCCTACCTCGGCGGCGTCAACCACCACACCGCCTGGTGGCATCCCGAGGCGGGCAGCCAGATCGACTTCAGCACCTTCGAACACACCGCGCGCACCGCCGAACGCGGCAAGTTCGACTTCTTCTTCCTCGCCGAGGGCCTCATCCTGCGCGAACGCGCGGGCCGGATCTTCGACCAGGACATCATCGGCCGCCCCGACACCTTCGGTGTGCTGGCCGCGATCGCCGGAGTCACCGAGCATCTCGGCCTCGCCGGCACCATCAACGCGACCTTCAACGAGCCCTACGAACTGGCGCGCCAGTTCGCCAGCCTGGATCACCTGTCCGGCGGCCGGGCCGCGTGGAACGTGGTGACCTCCTTCGACGCGTTCACCGGGCAGAACTTCCGCCGCGGCGGCTTCCTCGACCCCGCCGACCGCTACGTGCGGGCCGAGGAGACCCTGAACGCCGTGCGCGCCCTGTGGGATTCGTGGAACGCCGACGACATCGTCGCCGACAGGGAAACCGGCCGCTTCCTGGCCCGACCCGACACCGGCTCCTTCGCCTTCCACGGCGCCCAGTTCGACATCGCGGGCCGGTTCACCGTGCCCCGCAGCCCGCAGGGCAGGCCCGTGGTCCTGCAAGCCGGCGTCTCACCGCAGGGCCGCGATTTCGCCGCCGCCAACGCCGACGCCATCTTCTCGCCGTTCGGCAAACTGCCCGAGGCCGCGGACTTCTACCGCGACATCAAGGCCAGAGCGGTCGCCGCGGGCCGCGCCCCGGGCGACCTCAAGATCCTGCCCTCGGCGAGTTTCGTCCTCGGCGACACCGAATCCGAGGCGATCGAGAAGTACCACGCGATCCGCGACGAGCAGGTCACCGGCCAGACCGCCCTCATCCTGCTCGAACAGATCTGGAACCGCGACCTGTCCGGCTACGACCCGGAGGGCCCGATCCCCGATGTCGACCCCGACCCCGACGCCGCACCGATCATCCAGGGCCGCGCCTCCCTGCACCAGGACCGTTTCGCGACGGTCCGCCGCCTGCGCGAGGTCTCCGAAGCCAAGAAACTGTCGCTGCGCGAAACCGTGATCGACCAGTTCGAACGCGCCCCGATCGTCGGTACACCCGCCCAGGTCGCCGAGAAGATCGACAGTTTCGTCCAGAACGACGGCTCCGACGGCTTCATCCTCGGCTCCCACCTCGTCCCGACCGGCCTCGACGAGTTCGTCGACCGGGTGGTCCCCCTGCTCCAGGACCGCGGCGCCCTCCGCACGGAATACACGGGAAAGACCTTGCGCGACAACCTCGGTCTCCCCGCCGTCCACGCCACCCCGGCCCCGGCCGACGCCTGATCCCCGCGGTAGCCGCCCGACAGCGCCGGTGCCCTCGGAGATGGGTTCGATGCTCGACCTCCGAGGACGTCGCGGCGGCAGGCGGCTGTGCGTGAGCCTGGCTGTCCGCTACCTAGCGTTCAGGTACGTCACCCAGCCTCCGTACTCGGTGATGTCGGTTGCGGTGCTCGTCGCGTCGTGGGTGGCGGTGAATCCGACGACCGCGCGGCCGTCGGCGAGCTCGATACGGGTCAAGGCCATCGGCGCGGGTAGTCCCGCGAGGAAACTGCCCAACGCCGCCTCGGACAACCGGAACAACTCGCCGACGATCGGGGCTCCCGCGCCGGGGGCCGTGCGGACGAGTCCTGGCTTGAGCGGTGTGGTGTCCAGTGCGGTCAGCCGATAGGCGTCGGTCGTCTGGATGCTTCCGACGAAACGGGCGCCGAGGTCGTCGAGCTGCCAGTTCAGCGGTTGGCCACGCAGGTGGGCGCCGAACACCGCCAGATCGACCCCGCGGTCCACCAGAAGTGGTGTCGCGGCGGCCCCTTCGAGCCGGGCGGCGATGTCGACGGCGACCTGATCGGCGAACGCGGGGACAACGAGCATGACCCCGAACGGCTCGCCGGTGGCCGTCGGTTCCCCCGGTACCGCGACCGCGGCCATGTCGAGCAGGTTGCAGAAGTTGGTGTAGGTGCCCAGCCGCTGGTTGATCGTGACCGGCTCGGCGGCCACGGCGTCGATGCTCGGGTGTTCGGTGGTGGTCGGCAGCAACAGGGCGTCGAAGGATCCGACCAGCGCGAGCGCGTCGGCGCGCGCCCGGGCCAAGGCGTCGAGGTCGGCGGCGAAAGCCGGGCCGGTAGTCGCCGCGGCGGCGGTGATGATGGCGGCCACGGTCGGATCGGCACCGGCGGGACGGGTCTCGAGGAACGCGCCGACCGCGGCGTATCGTTCGGCGACGATCGCGCCACCGTAGAGCAGCCGCGCGGCCTCGAGCAGGCCGCTGATGTCGATCGGCTCGATCTTGACCCCGGCGGCCGTGGCCGCGGCGACGGTGCGATCGAAGGCGTCACGATATCTCGACGACAGCGCCGTGAGGTTCGCTTCGTCCGGCACCGCGAGCCGGGGTTCACGCGGCGCGGCCAAGCGGACGTCGGCGGGCCAGGTGCGGCTACGGGGGTCGCGGGGCTCCGGACCCGCCATGATCGCCGCCGCGCGGGTGGCGAGATCGACGGTGCCCGCGAAGACGGTGACGGCGTCGTAGTCGGCGCAGGCGGGGACCACACCGTCGGTGGGGATGATGCCGAGACTGGCCTTGATGCCGACGATGCCGTGCAGCGCGGCCGGGACGCGGCCCGAACCGGCGGTGTCGGTACCGATTCCGAGATCGGCGATGCCGAGGGCAACCGCAGCGGCCGAACCCGAGCTCGAGCCACCGGCGATCAGCGCGGGGTGGTGCGCGTTGCGGACCGCACCGTACGGACTGCGGGTGCCGACCAGGCCGGTGGCGAACTGGTCGAGATTCGTCTTGCCCAGGATGACCGCGCCCGCGTCGATCAGACGCTGGACCGAGGTGGCGGTGTCGGTCGGGGTGTAGGCGAATTCTGGACATCCGGCGGTGGTGGGGATCCCGGTGACGTCGATGTTGTCCTTGACGGCGACGAGCAGACCGGCCAGCGGCAATACTTCACCCGCGGCGAGACGCTGTTCGATCACCGCGGCCTCGGCGGTCACCTCGGCCTGCGCACGCACGGTGATCCAGACCTCGGGCCGGTCGACCTCGGCGATACGCGCGTAGGCGGCGGCGACCCGAGCGGTCGGTGCCTGCCCGGCGTCGGACTGGGGCGCAAGGGTGTTCATTCTTCGTCGGCTCCGATCACAGCGAGAGGGGTTCCTGGTTCTACTTTGGCTCCGGGTTCGGCGAACACCCGCAGCACGGTGCCGGTGACCGGGCTCGTCACGGGCAGCTCGAGTTTCATCGCCTCCAGCACGGCCACCTGCTCGCCGGCGCGGAGCCGGGCACCGGGGGTGATGTCGATGCGCCACACATTGCCGACCATCGGGGCGGTCACCAGGGTGGCGCCGGTCGGCAGGCCGGCGAGCGGGTCGGTGGGCTGTTCGGGTTCGGCGTCGGCGACGATCGTGCGGTCGAACTCGCCGGCGGCGTGCCACGCCTGCTTCTCGGCATCGAAGGCCGCGGCTTGTCTCGCCTCGAACGCGGCGATGTCGTCGGCGTTGTCGCGCAACAGGTTCAGATAGTCGGCCAGTGCGAAGGTGCCGTCGCTGATCTCGGCGTCGAACCGGCCCGCCCTGGCGGCGGCACGATAGTCGAGGAGCTGCTCGGCGGTGACGGGCTCCCACACGATGCGGTCGAAGAACCGGAACAGCCACGGCGTGCCGTCCTCGAACGGCGGAGTCTGCCGGTAGCTCGACCAGATCGGGATCGTGCGGCCGATCAGCTGATAGCCACCGGGGGACTCCATGCCGTACACGCACAGGTACTTGCCACCGATGCCGACCGCGTCGGACGGGGTCCAGGTGCGGGCCGGGTTGTACTTGGTGGTGACCAGCCGGTGCCGCGGATCCAGTGGAACCGCCAGCGGTGCACCGAGATACACATCGCCTAGGCCGAGCACGAGGTATTCGGCGTCGAAGACGGTCCGGCGGACCTCGTCGACGCTGTCGAGTCCGTTGATGCGCCGGATGAACTCGGTGTTCGACGGCAGCCAGGGCGCGGTGTCGCGAATCCCGTTGCGATAGCGATCGATCGCGGTGGCGATCGATGGGTCGTCGAACGACAGCGGCAACCGGATGGTCCGGCTGGGCACTTCCAGGTCCGCGGTCGCGGGCAGCTCGAGTTCCAGCTCGGCGAGCAACCCGATCAGCCGGTGCTGGGGCAGCGTGTCGGGATCGATGTGGATGTGCAGCGACCGCACACCCGGAGTGACGTCGATGATCCCTGCCGGGGCCGCCGCGGCCAGCGCCTGCGCGAGGGCGTGGACGCGCATCCGCAGACCCAGGTCGAGTTCCATGGCGCCGTACTCGACGAGGACGTTGTCGTCGCCGCCGCGCAGATACACCACGTCGGGCCGATCGAGGGTGCCCGGTGCACGATGAAGAACGCCTCGATCATGCAGCGGCGCAGCCTGTTCGCCGACCACGCCGGTGGCGCGGACGACGGGGGAGTTCCGCAGGGCGGTGGCGGTCGCGTCGCCGACGGGGACGAAGCGCAGGGTGTCGCCGGGTCGCAGCTGACCGAGCTGCCAGCGGTGGGCGGAGACGACGGTGAGCGGACAGGCGAACCCGCCCAGGCTCGGTCCGTCGGGGCCGAGCAGGATCGGGGTGTCCCCGGAGACATTGAGCGCGCCGACGCTGTAGGGGTTGTCGTGCAGGTTCGACGGATGCAATCCGGCGTCGCCGCCGTCGGTGCGCGACCATTGCGGCTTCGGTCCCTCGAGCCGGATCCCGGTGCGGTTGGCGTGGCTGCTCACCGTCCAGCGGGCGTCGTAGAACTGTGCCATGTCGGCGTCGGTGAAGTACGCGGGCGCTGTCTGCGGACCCTCACCCACCGCCAAGGTCCAGTCGTGGGTGAACACCGGCCGGTGCTCGACCGGCACCGCGGCCGGGGTGTCGGGCCGGTCCGCGTCGACGGCCGCGACGCCGAGGACGTCACCGTCGGCGACGGCCTTGCCGGTCACGCCGCCGAACCCGCCGAGCGCGAAAGTCGCCGCGCTGCCGTGGTAGAGCGGTGCGTCGATGCCACCGCGCACGGCGAGATAGGTGCGCAGTCCCGCGTCGGTGGGCGAGCCGATGTCCAGCGTCGCGCCCGCGGCGACGGCGACCGGTTCCCACATCGGGACAGGGTCTCCGTCGACGGTCACCACGGTGGGCGCTCCGGTGACACAGATCAGCGTGGGCCCGGCGAATCGCAGGCGTGGTCCCTGCAGCGTGTTCTCGAGCGCGGGCACGCCGGGCTTGTTGCCGACCGCGATATTGGCGAGGGTGAACGACAGGTCGTCCATCGGTCCCGACGGCGGAATCCCCACCTCCCACAAGCCGATCCGGCCCGGGTGGTCCTGCACGGTCGTCATGGTTCCCGCCCGCACCACGTCGATGCGGCGGCTCGCCCACGCCAGATCGGCCAGACTGCTCGTCACATGCTCGGCCGCTCGCACGAGCGGCGCGGTCGCCGCGGCCCGCAACTGGGGCAGATTGGTCTGCACGCCGTAGACCCGCGTCTGCCCGAGCGCCGTGGCGAGCCGCTCGAAGGCCTGCGCGCGGGTGTCGCCGTGGGCGATGACCTTGGCGAGCAGCGGATCATAGAAGGAACTGACCTCGGTGCCCGTCGCGATCCACGTGTCGACTCTGGCCTCGTCGGGAAACTGTGCCCGCGTGACCGTTCCGGCGCTGGGCCGGTAGTCGTTGCCGGGATCTTCGGCGTAGACGCGGGCTTCGACCGCGGCACCGGTGATCGCGGGTCCGTGGTCGGGCAGGCCGTCGAGCATGCCGGTGTCGCCACCGGCCAGGCGCAGCATCCACGCCACCAGATCGACGCCGGTCACCGCCTCGGTCACCGGATGTTCGACCTGCAGGCGCGTATTCACCTCCAGGAACGACGCCGTCTCGCGTTCGGTGTCGTAGACGTACTCGACCGTGCCCGCCGAGCGATAGCCGACCGAGCTCGCCAACGCCCGCGAGGTCCCGAGCAGTTCCGCGGTGACCTCGGCGGGCAGTCCCGGTGCCGGCGCTTCCTCGATGACCTTCTGGTTCCGGCGTTGCAGTGAGCAGTCCCGGGTCCCCAGGCTGACGACCCGGCCCGCACCGTCACCGAACAGCTGGACCTCGATGTGGCGGGCCCTGGTGACGAACCGCTCCAGGAACACCCCGGCGGAGGAGAAGTTGGCCACTGCGAGCCTGCGCACCCGCTCGAACGCAGCGCGGACTTCGTCGGCGGTGAAGCATGCCTGCATGCCGATGCCACCGCCACCGCCGACCGCCTTGAGCATCACCGGGTAACCGATGCGCTCGGCCTCGGCGATCGCGTGGTCGACCGAGTCCAGCACGCCGCTGCCGGGAACCAGCGGAACGCCCGCCGCGCGGGCGGCTTCGCGCGCCGTGTGTTTGTCGCCGAAGATCCGCAGCTGCTGTGGTGTCGGGCCGACGAACGCGATGCCCGCCTCGGCGGCCGCGGTCGCGAATTCCGCGTTCTCGGAGAGGAATCCGTAACCCGGATGGATCGCGCCCGCTCCGGCTGCCAGCGCGGCCTCGATGACCAGATCGCTGCGCAGGTACGACTGTGCGGCAGGACCCGGTCCGAGCCGGATCGCGGTGTCGGCCATCCGGACATGCGCGGCTCCGAGATCGGCATCGGAGTACACCGCCACCGTCTTCAGGCCGAGGCCGGCCGCGCTGCGCATGACGCGGCAGGCGATCTCCCCGCGGTTGGCCACCAGCAGGGTGTCGAAATTCAGACTCACCGCAAACTCCTACTCGGCCGCCAGGGTCATCGCGACGACGGCGCGAGTGACCCGGTCGACGACGACGTCCAACGATTCGCCGATGTGTCGGCGCAACAGCTCGTACGCGTGGGGAAGGTCCTCTGCCAGAACGGCATCGAGAATGGCGAGGTGCTCGGCGATGGTCACCTCGACCCGGTTGTTGACCATGAAGTCGTACATCCGCACGTGGCGGATCCGGGCGTTCACCGCGGTCAGCGCCGACACCAGTTCGGGATTGCCCGACGCGGTCAGCAACGCCACGTGGAAGCTCTCGTCGACGACGACGAAACCCGGTTCCTGCGCGGGCGGGTCGGCCTGGAGGTCCAGCCAGCGCTGCCGTTCGTGCTCGAGCAGTTCCCGGTCGTGGCGGACCTCGGGGTTGGTGATGGCGCGCGTGATTCCGCCGAGCTCCAGGGTGATCCGAAGCTCGTAGAGGTCACGGATGCCGGTGATGCTGGGCCGCACCGGGCTGTATCCGACCTCGTCGCGCTGCAACAGTCCGTCGGCGCACAACTTGGCCAATGCTTCCCGCGCCGGTGTGCGTGAGATCCCGAATCTGGCCGACACCTTCGGCTCGGTCAGGCGTTCCCCGAACCGGATCTGCCCGTTCATGATCTCGTCGCGGAGCGCGGAATACACCACGTCGCGCAGACTTCCCGGCGCCGGGCCCAGCGTATTCAGTGTGGTCGACATGCCTGTATACGCTATTGACGTGCTGTTTCTCTGAAGTCGCGGAAGGTAACCGCAGCGTTAGGAACTCCTCACCGCCCGAATTCGCCGCGACTGTCCCAAGCGTGAATCAATCGAGAATCCCTTCGGCCGGCCGCGTTGTCTCGCCACACCCTGCCCCGTGGCAACGCTTCGAGGGCGGCAGAACTGTTAGCTGGGTCGAACGTGTTCGCCTAAACCTGACCAGGCTGACTCCCATGAACAGCGCGAGCCGGATGGACCGCGGCCGCCGCATTGGGCGCCAGCACGGATCGCCTCCGCGACACCGAAACCACGACCGCGCCGCGCGACCGTCAATAAGCACATATCACTTGGCGGTGACCGGTGCGTTCAACCGGATCACAGCGGGCTGACCCCGGCGCTGTTCTTGCCCGATCCAGCTGAGTGGCATCGGCCGTCTCCGCCACGCGCCAGCGCGTTGGCCTGAACTAGGGCGAGGTCAGATACAGGGGCGGCAGGAAGTTGTTCGGGCGCCGCCGTAGAAGCTCCTTGCGCAAGGTATCGGCACCGGATGGGCTTGTCGCATCAGTGAGTTCGAGAACGCGACGGATGGTCAGGGCGTCGGTCCCGCGTGCTGCTGCGTCCTGAACGTATCGGTCGAGGGCACCGATATCGTCGAGGCCCGTGGTGCGTGGCTGGCGCCGCGCAACGAGCCGCTGTCGCTCGATGTCGATGTCGCTGATGCCCCGTCGCACGCGGACAAGATGTTCGGCATGGTCGAGGGTTCTGGATGTGGCCAGGTCCGCGGCGATCGAGTCGCCGGCCAGGCGGTCCGCGTCGACGCGAAAGACCGTGGTGCACCGGTCGTCGACGACGATCGAGGTTTCGCGTTGAGACTCGACACGTCCGCGCCAGCCGTTCGCGGCGACTGCGAGCAGGGCATTCGCCTCGGATGGGTGCCATTGCCATACACCGTCCAGCTGAGTGGTGTGCTGCGGCTGTAGATCGATGAGGGGAGTGGCCTCGAGTCGAGCAAGCCGACCCTCGAGTTCGTCGACGGTGAGCTCGCCGTCGAGGCCCAACCCAGTGACGAGGACGTCGGTCGGTATTCCAGTCTTGACGGCTGCTGCCAAAGCGAGCGAGTCGGCGAGAGGGCTGCGCAGCCCGGGCTCGTGGCCGGCTGCCAGGATATCGCCTCCGACATCGACCACCAGAAGTATGTCTGCGTCGAAAACCTGTGCCGCCCGCACCAGCTGACGGCTCAGTCCTCGGGCTCCCTTCGTCGGATCGGCCAGCAGCATCGGCAAATTCGTGTGGCAGGCGACCCGGGGGAGAGTGGACAGCCCGCCGGTGTTCAGGCTGGCGTTCGGTCCGACCTCGAAGAGGTCGGATCCACGGTCGACCAGACCGTCGAAGTCGGCGGCGCTGCGCGGACCGGGCGAAGGGTCCATGAGAAGCCGATCCCATGACCAGCTCATGATTGCCGAGACAGTGATCTGATCGGCGAGTGCGTGCCCCAGGACGGCGGCGGAGATGGCATCTCCACCGCCACCTGCGGCGAAGGCCACTGCGTTCCTCATGAGTCTGCCTGCTGTCGTCGAGCGAAAAAGTGGCTAATGTGGCTAGTGGCCTAGGGTACTAGGCCGCCCACGAGAGGAAGTTGCAGTGCCGAAAGTCGAGCAGGTCGCAGCGCCATACAAGCAGATCGCCGGCGCTCTGCGCGACGAGATCGTCCGGGGCGATCTGCGCCCCGGCGACAAACTTCCCTCGGAGCGGGAACTGGCCAGACGCTGGGGTGTCTCCCGCCCGACGGCATCCAGCGCAGTGGCGGTCCTTCGTGCGCAAGGCCTCGTCGAATCTCGCGTTGGGTCGGGCACGATCGTGCGTGACGTCGCGGCGGCGCCACGTGCTCGCGAGCGGTATGAGCGTGCGGCCGCGCTGGGCACGATGTACAGCGACGCGGAGAGTGTCAGCTTTCCGAGCGTCGGTATCGTCGACGCGCCAGCGGATGTCGCGCGCTCGCTCGGAATCGACCCGGACTCTCAGGTCGTCCGGCGGTGCCGACTCATCACCAACGACCGTCCGATCGAGTTCTCTACAAGCTGGTTCGCTGCCGATCTCGCCGAGTCGGCCCCGGCCTTGCTGACCCCGGAGCGAATCCGGGGCGGGACGCTTCGGTATCTGGCTGAAACGGTCGGGCTGCGTGCGTCATTCGCCCGCGATCAGGTCAGCGCCCGCATCGCCACGGAAGCCGAGGCGGACTATCTCCGGCTCGACCACGGATCGGCCGTCCTGGTCTATTGGCTCGTCGCCTATGGCCCGGGTGAAGTTCCGCTGCAGGTCGACGAGGCTGTCTACCCGCAGTCGACGTGGACGTTCCGCCAGGAGTATCCGATCACCCTCTGATCTCGCTCTCCGGAAATTTTCCAATCATCGGCAAAGTGGCCTATGCCACTAGCCGATGAAGTGGCATAGTCCACTCAGGGGCGCCGACCGTGTGCCTCATGAAGCCACATCGCGGAGGGGACGGGCCGAGATGACCGTCGAGATGGACTGCAAGGGGATTCGGACCGACAGATCGACGGTGTGCGCGGTCGTCGTCGGTGCGGGGCAGTGGAGTTGTCCGCCGCTTCGCGGTCGAATCTTCACCGCCGATCAGGCGCTGGCGTTGGTCGTCCTCGCCGACACGATCAGCGAGGTATTGCCACTTCCCGCAGCTGATCCGAGGTGGCGTGAGCTCGAAGCGTTGGTGCGGCCGATCGGGCTGACTCTCAATGAGACGGTCCGAATGCTGGAGCTGTGCGATCCCGCCGAGATGCCCTGGATTCCGATCCGGACAGCGGCCGAGCCGGACCCATATCCGGTCTCGGTGGCCCGCCCATGGTCATTGGGTCGGGCACTGGCCGTGGCCAGAGGTTGGTCGCGCGCCGCCGGCTCGCCTGTCGCACTGGGTAGTTGAGGGAGCCAAGCCATGACGTCTGTATCTGCGGACACCCAGCAGTCCTCATCGGCGGCACCGGAAGAAGCCTTGCGAGCACACTGCGAGTTCTACCGCGCGCACGGGATCGATGCGCACGTCCAGGAGGACCTGCGGCGGCTCATTGTCGTCGCCAACAGTCGCCTGGCGGGAATGACGTTGCCCGCCGAACTAGCGACCAGGGTCCGCGATCACCTGCACGCCAAGCAGATCGGCCTCGGCCCGGTGATCTCGCACCCCCGTTCCAGGCGCTGGACCCTGCTGGTGACCGGCAACGCGCCGACCGACCGCGTCACTTGCGCACAGCTGTTCCGTCACCAGGTATCCCTGTCTCGCTCCGGAACACAGATCGCGCTCCCTGCGCCCACAGAGTGGCACGAGAATCTGCGGTACTGGGTTGAGCCGCCGACAGCGAAGCTGCCGTCCGGAGCCATAGTAACCCGGGCGATTCTGGATTGCGTCGCACCGGCGAGCAAGCAATGACCGCCCTCGTCGTCGCAGCCGCTCTCGCAGCCGTGATCGCCGTCCTTGTCGCACTGAACCTGTGGTGGTCGCGAGACGTGCAAGGAATCTCGGTGTCCGATGTACGCGCGGACCTCCCGCACCGCGCTCCCACGCGTCCGTTGTCCGCCGATCGTGCCCATGAACTCACCCAGAAGCACAAGCTGTGCTCCGCCGAGGACTGTGCCTGCAAACGTGCCGCGCTGCGGACACAGATCCGCGCGGGCCGGATGACGCCGGCGCACGCCCTCCACGAGCTGCTGTTCAACCGCTTCGGCGACGAGGAACCGGTCGACCGGCCACGGGGGCGTCTGCGGTGACTGCCCCGACGTCCTGCGCCCGTTGCCAACCGATCAACGCTCACTCAACTCGTCGTTGGCAAGGCCCCCGTTTTGCCGCGACTTACTGGCGCTGCAACTTCTGCCGGTGCGGGTGGTCCTGCCCGTTGCTGCCGGAGAGCTCGAGCAGGACGACTCCGGCCGCGGCGAGGTCGAGAACCATCTCGACCGACTCGTCCTCGGTCATTCGCAAGCGAATCCACCGCTTTCATGGGCGCCGCCGACCAGGTCCCTGAATCCACCCGCGCCCGCGAGGCCTACTTCCTCGACTACGCCGTGACTTCAGCTCAGTGGACCGGGGAGGTGCCGACGGGGTCGATGCCTGCGCCGACCCGGCTGTTGTGGGTAGCAAAGGCGGTGTAGGACCGGTAGACGACGAGCATCGCCAGGCCCCAGGTGAACAATGCGAGGGTGTAGAAGAGGGTGTGGTTGGCGTCGTCGCCGGGGATCCGCCAGAAGTCGTAGATCGCGGCGACGACCACGTTCAATGCGGTAACGGCAGCCACCGCCCCGGCGTGGGCGCGCTCGCCGATTTCCCAGAGCCTCCCTGCGAAGTAGCACAGGAAGCCGGACGTCGCGAGCGCGGTGATCAGGAGGAATGCCTTGCCGGGGGTACCGATCTCCCGGGCGTATTCGGAGAGGCAGAACCCGAGAACGGCGGCGAGGGCGAAGGCGCTCACCTCGACCCGGGTTGTGGGCTTGTAGCCGTGGGTGACGACCAGCAATCCGAGGACCAGGATCAGCGTGAACCCGATCGAGCGCGAGAATGCGTCGAGGAAGAAGGCGATGTGGAACATCGGGGAATCGGGACCCGCCATCGTCAAGCCGTAGATCAGGAAATTCGTCCCCGACATTCCCATGATGATCCATTCGAGGCCGATCAGATAGTTGTGATGTCCCCGAATGAATTTCACGCCGCAGATGAGTCCGATGGCGATCATCCAGATGTCCGCCGCTGCGAATAATGCCTCGCGCATCGTCGCGCCTCCTTGAGTGTGACCGTGATCTCGTGCGGCTTCCACAGTGGCTGGCTTGCGGGACGCCCGATACGCCGACGTGCAACCACATGTCGCGCCGACTGCGACACTCTGCACACCGTCCACCGGGCCCCTCGAGTCCGAGTCTCGGATTCGCCTCTTGCAGCGGCCCGGCGGCTGCGCAACACACGCGCCGCGTTGCGGCACCCCAGGCCGGCACCGGGTTGCGATCGGACAATCGGCGACAAGGTGTGCAGCGTGCACCAGTCCCCGGCGCATCCATGGGCACCGCGTCGTGGTGGACACACACCGCCGCAGGCAGAGTGGCATTACACCAGCGGCAACGAACCGCGGATATCCCAGGAACCCGCGTCTGAGACGGAGCTCTGTGGTGAACAACAACATCCGACCTGATAGCGCTGGGTGAGTCCATTCAGTCGAGACGAAGGTGAAACCATGGCATCAATGGCAGATGGCCAGTCACGGCTCGTGCGTAAGGTACCGCGGTCGACCGACGTGCATGAAATCTTGCAGATCGTGGCCGAGGACGGGGCGGTGATCATCAGCGAATTCTTGTCGGCCGATCAGGTCCGCCGGTTCAACGCCGAACTCGACCCCGCTCTGGGCGATGTTTCGGCGGGGTCGCAGCATCGGAACCCGATCATGCAGGAGTTTCACGGCGCCAACACCAAACGGATGACCGGACTGGTCGCGCAGAGTCCGACGTTTCGCCGGGAGATCCTCGATGATGATCTCCTGCATGCCCTGGGCGAGGGAACATTCCGCGATCATCTGGGGGACTGGTGGCTCTCGACCGGTCAGGTCATTCAGATCGGTCCCGGTAACCGGGCCCAGTTCCTGCATCGCGACAACGAGAACTATCCAGCCTTCGCCGCCATGGGCAGGAACGCACCCGAAGTGTGCGCCAATCTCCTTGTCGCGCTGACCGATTCCACCGACGCCAACGGCGCGACCCGAGTGCTGCCGGGGACTCATCTGGCCGACGATTTCGGTCTGCGCGGAGATCCCGCGGAAACTGTAGCAGCCGAGATGAGCGCAGGTGACGCCTTGTATTTCTCCGGAAAGGTGTTGCACGGGGGCGGCGCAAATCAGACCCACGACCAGTGCAGACGGGCAGTGAGCATCGCCGTCCAGGCGTCTTTTCTGACTCCGGAGGAGGCGCATGCGCTGCTGATCGACCGAGAAACGATCCGCGGACTGTCGGTGCGGGTGCAGAAACTACTCGGGTTTCGCTCGCAGTACCCCGTCGGATCGCCGGGCCTGTGGATGGCCGATGCCCACGAGATCGCTGATCGCCTGGGCCTCTGACAAGCCACGTTCGACGGGTCGCCACGGCAGTGCCCAGGTGGCGGCGCGCCCCCTACAGCTCAACGAATCAGGAACCACCGCATGCCTACTCGCGACACCACCACCTCCCAGCCGACTCCGATCCGCGCCGTCGTCCTCGACGACGGCGGCACGATCACGCTCAAGGACGTCGATCTGGCACCCCCGGGACCCGGCGAAGTGCAGGTCCGGATCGTCGCGGCCGGGGTCTGTCACTCCGACCTGCACGTCACCGCCGGTGCTTGGGAGGTGCCGCAGCCGGTTGTCCTGGGGCACGAAGGATCCGGGATCGTGACCGTGGTCGGTGAAGGGGTCGATGACCTCGAGATCGGCGACCATGTCGTGCTGTCGTGGGTGCCCGGCTGCGGGGACTGCCGCACATGCCGCGCTGGGCGACCCGCGCAGTGCGCACTGGTGGCCTCGATCGTCGCGCCCGGCGGGGTGCTCTACGACGGTACGACCCGCTTGTCGGACGCGACCGGCCGCATTCACCACTATCTCGGAGTGTCCTCGTTCGCCGAGGAAGTGGTGGTCCCGGTGTCCGGCGCCATCAAGATTCGCGACGATGCCCCACTCGAAGACGTCGCGATCATCGGCTGCGCCATCGCTACCGGTGTCGGTGCGGTCCGCAACACCGCGGCGGTCAGGCCGGAGTCCACGGTCGCCGTGATCGGTTGTGGTGGAGTCGGTCTGGCGTGCATCCAGGGCGCGAGACTCGCGGGAGCAACCCGCATCGTCGCGGTCGACGTAGTGGCCGACAAGCTCGAACTGGCCGTCACGCTGGGAGCGACCGACACCGTCGACGCCGCCGCGGTGCCCGACGTGGTCGCCGCGCTCCGGTCGGCCGTACCCGAGGGCTACGACTATGTGTTCGACGCGATCGGCAAGATCCGCACCACCGAGCAGGCGATCGCCGCACTCGGGCTCGGCGGCTCGGCGGTGATCGTCGGCCTTCCCGCTCAGGGCGAATACGCGACCTTCGATCCACTCGCGCTCGCCGAAGCCGACCAGCGCATCCTCGGCTGCAACTACGGCTCATCCATTCCCCACCGCGACATCCCGGAACTGGTGGACGAGATGATGGCGGGGCGTCTCGATCTGGCGTCGATGATCTCCGCCCGTAGGCCGTTGTCGGAAGCAGCCGACGCACTCGCCGACCTGGCCGCCGGCCACGCCCTGCGCCAACTCCTCCTCCCCGGCGGGGCCGCCGTCGGGGGCTGAGTGCTTCGAGCCCCACTCTGCGCCGTTGCCGATCACAGCCACGGCGGGAGGTAGTGAGGTCGTCGTGGCGGTTCTCGGAGAGTCGGATGCAATCGAGCCATCGATGGTGAACAGTGCACCCATGGAGGAACTGTGGCCGGTGCCAAGCGAGCGGACGTGCGCGTTGATGCGCGCCGTTGCCGAACGGATCCTGCCCACCACCGAGGACTTCGTCGACGAGGTGTTCGCCGCCTCCCAGCTCGGCACCCAGTACCAGTTCGTCGTCGACGATCCGGTGCTCGCTGCGGGGGACCGGCGAATGCACAAGGCCTACCTCATCCATTGGCTCACCGGGACCATCCACCATCCCGGTCGACGGGTACCAGTGTTCGAGGATCCCGAGACCCTGAGATTCGCCCGTGACCTCGTGCGGCGAGGTCTGGACACCAGCGACCTGGGATCGTGGCGTGCCGCCCAGTGGGTCGCGTGGCGCCGGTGGACCGACGAGTGTTTCGCCGCTACCAGTGATCACGAACTGCTGCGCGAGACCTTGCAGGTGTCGGGCTACTCGATCATCACCTTCGTCGATGACTCGATGGCAGCTCTGGCCGAATATGTCGAAGCCGAACGCACCGATCTCGCTCGCAGTGCCAACGCCGAACGGCACGCCACCGCGCAGCTGCTGGTCGAAGGCGCACCTATCAGCCGTGCGCGCGCTGAGGCGCGGTTGGGCTACGCCCTCACCGGCACCCATGTGGCAGCCATCGTCTGGGTGGACTCCAGCGAACGCTCCGAGGCGCTCGAGGCAGCAGCCGAGCATGTGATGCGGGCCTGCGGCGCCGGACGGCGTTTGACATTGGTGGCGAGCACGAATGCGCTCTGGTTGTGGATTCCCACCGATCAAGTCCCGCCGACCTCCGTGCTGCAACCGGAGCTGGAGGGATTGCCCGGGGTACGAGTGGCGGTGGGCCGGCCAGGACGGGACATCGAGGGCTTTCGCCGCACCCACCTGGATGCGGCCACCGCGCAGCGAGTCCTGGCACGGCTGGGTTCGGCCCGCCGGGTCGTCCGGTACGAGGACATCCAACTCGTCGCGGCCCTGTCCGCCGACATGACCCAAGCCGAACAGTTCGTCACCGATACGCTCGGCGAATTCGCGACCGCCGACACCCTGCTGCGGGAGACAGCCCTGGCCTACGTGCAAGAGCGTTTCAACGCCACCAGCACCGCCGAGCGACTGTTCACCCACCGCAACACCATCGAGCGCCGATTGGCGCGCGTCGATCGGATGTTGCCGATGCCGCTGGTCGAGAATGCGACCAGTGTGGTCGCGGCGCTGATGTATCTGCAGCTGCGCGATGACCGTTGACGGGTTACGCCCGGAGCTGAAAACGGTCGGCGTTGCGAGCCTTTCGAGTTCGGCCGGTGAAATCGTGAACTCGGTTGCCGGCTGCGATGCGCTGAATTCATGAAAGCCTGACGTGGATCCCGGCCCGGCGCTTCGGTGTGCCGGGGGACACGTCGTTGCACCCTCATCCATCACCGATGCGACACACCGCGCCACCGCCGCTCGGCTGGTTCTGCTGGGCCGTGTCCAACGACTCGGCGGTAGCTCATCCCGGGTTCCGTCCGGCGAGACCAACACGCACAGACCGACAGGTGTGCACTGTGCACCGGTCGAGGCCACAGGTGGGGCACGGCGCTGTATTCGGCGACATAGCGCCGAGGCGAGAGTGGGTTAACGCCTAACCAACGGAAAATGGGGTGAATGTGATGAACACGTCGATCGTCAACGAAGAGTTCGACATCGTGATCATCGGTGCCGGAATCTCGGGAATCGGCGCCGCCCGCTACGTCACGAAAGCATTCCCGACCAAGCGTGTCGTTGTGCTGGAAGGACGCGACAATATCGGTGGTACGTGGGATCTTTTCCGCTACCCCGGTATTCGATCTGATTCGGATCTGCACACCTTCGGCTTCGAATTCAAGCCGTGGAAGGACAGGGCCGCGATCGCGGACGCGCCACTCATTCGCGACTACCTGCGCGAAACCGTGCAGGAGAACGGCCTCGAGCAGCTGATCCGGTTCCGGCACCGAGTGACCTCGGCCGACTGGTCCACCACCGAGGCGGCCTGGACGCTGCGGGTCCGGATCGACAATGGCACCGACTCGGTCACCCACCAGCAGATCAAGGCGAACTGGGTCTTTGCTGCGACCGGCTACTACCGCTACGACGAAGGTTTCACTCCGCACTTCGAGGGACGCGACGACTTCGGCGGCGACATCCTCCATCCCCAGCACTGGCCCGAGGACTACGACTACGCCGGCAAGAAGGTGGTGGTGATCGGTAGCGGCGCCACCGCGATCACGCTCGTTCCGTCGATGGCCACGGGCCCGGGCGCGGCCGAGCACGTGACCATGCTGCAGCGCACCCCGACGTATGTGATGTCGATGCCCCGGGTGGATTCGCTGGCGCTGGCACTGACCAAGCTGTTCGGGGAACAGCGCGGATACGCACTGACACGGTTCAAGAACATCTGGCTCGACCGCGGGGTCGTGAAGGGCCTGCGCATGTTCCCCAGGGCCGGGCGTGCGCTGATCCGCCGGGTCAACAAGCGCCTGCTGCCACAGGGTTTCGACGTCGACACCCATTTCAACCCGCCCTACGATCCGTGGGACCAGCGGCTGTGCCTGGCACCCGACGGCGACTTCTTCGCATCGATCCGCAACGGCGTCGCCTCGGTCGTTACCGACAAGATCGAGCGATTCACCCCGGATGGCATCTTGCTCGAATCCGGTCGCGAGCTGCCCGCCGACGTCATCGTCACCGCGACCGGCCTGAACCTGCAGCTGTTCGGGGGCATGGACCTGCGAGTCGACGGCACTCCGGTCGACCTCGCCGAAACGATCGCCTACCGCGGAATGCTGCTCTCCGGCGTGCCGAACTGGGCGATCGCGGTCGGATACACGACATCGTCGTGGACGCTGAAGATCAGCCTCTTGTGTCGCTACTTCTGTGACCTGCTCGCGCACATGGACAGCCACGGCTACGACACCGCGATCGCGGTCGCCGAGCTCGGCATGCAGACCAAGCCCGTGCTCGACATCAGCGCCGGGTACGTACTGCGTTCCCAGCACACCGTGCCCCGGCAAGGAACCGAACTGCCCTGGCGGATGGGACTGTCCTACCCCGAAGACGCCAAACTGCTGCGGGGCGCGCTGTTCGACGACAGCCTGCACCTCAGCGCCAGTACCGACCAGCCCTTCGCCGGCGGCTCATCCACTCGCGGGGAACTGGCCGGAGCCGCACAGGAATCCGGCAATGTCTGAGCGGCCCGAGGCGAGCACGGACCAGTTCACACTTCTGCCCAACGGCATCCGGGTCTGCTATCGCGTCGACGGTCGGCCGGGTCGACCCGCGGTCCTGCTCATCGGTGGCCTCGGTGAAGACCTGACCATGTGGTCCCAGCACTTCGTGACCGCGCTCGTTTCCCGCGGTTTCCTCGTCATCCGGGTGGACAATCGGGACAGCGGTCGGTCGACCTTCGTCTCCGATCCCGCCCCGGGGGTCCTCCGGCTGGTCTCGTCGCGCCCACGATCGGATGCCTACACCCTCACCGACTGCGCCACCGATTGCGCGTACCTGATCGAGCACCTCGGCATCGGTCCCGTTCATCTGGTCGGGCGATCGATGGGCGGCATGATCGCGCAGCAGGTCGCCGCCGAATTCCCCACGTACGCAGCATCATTGATTTCGGTCTACTCAACGACGGGCCACCCTGCGGTCGGGCGAGCATCGATGAAGACGACCTTCATCCTCGCCACGCAGTCGCCGCGGACGAAACCGCAGGCGATCAAAGCGCACCTGCGCCTGACCGCCAACTTGGCGGGTGCCGGGTACCCCATCGATGAACTCGCCGAGGCCGAGCACGCAGCCGTCCAATGGGACAGAACAGCCGGTGACGGCCCCGCCGGAATGCAACGCCAGCTACAAGCCATCCTGGCGTCCGGCGACCGCACCGCCGAGCTGCGCACGATTCGCGTACCCACACTCGTCGTCAACGGCGAACGGGACCCCCTCGTCGACCCCTCGGGGGGCGAGGCGACCGCGGCCGCCATTCCCGACTCCCGCCACCTCGTCATCGCGGGGATGGGCCACCACATCCCGGACTCGCTGGCCGACGTGATCGTCGAACACATCGCCGCGCATGTCGACAAGCACTGCACCACCACGAAGCCCAGACAGCGTCGCCGACGCACCACTGCCACAGGGCGATCCGGAGGAACGCGATGAACAAGACCACCGACACCCGCGCCGGCCTCGCCGACCAGCTCGACCGCCGCGTCCGCTGACAAGAATCCGCCGGACCGCCCTGGCTCCGGCGCACTTCACTCTTTCGACCGACAAAGGAGTCACACCATGAGCGAGCAATTGACAGCCGACGTCGTTGTAGTCGGTGCCGGAGTATCGGGCCTCACCGCAGCCCGTCGACTCCACCAAGCCGGACATTCTGTCGTCGTTGTCGAAGCCGACGACCGGGTCGGCGGACGCACTTTCAACCTCGATGTCGTTCCCGGTGTGATCACCGAGGGCGGCGGGCAGTGGGTCGGACCCGGCCAAGAGCACGTGCTGGCGCTGCTGGACGAACTCGGCCTCGACACGTTCAAGACCTACGTCGAGGGCAAGTCGATCTACCTGCGTAAAGGAAAGAAGAAGCTCTACAAGGGCACGATCCCGCCGCTGAACCCGATGGTCCTGGCCGACTTCGCGCAGTTGCAGCTGCGCCTCGAGCGGATGGCGAAAACCGTCCCGCTCGACGCCCCGTGGAAGGCACCTGAGGCTCGTCACTGGGACAGCATCACCTTCGGCCGGTGGGTCGACGCGAACTCCTTCACCAAGGAAGTTCGGCTGCTGTTCAAACTGGCCTTCACCGTCACCGACGGTGAAGACCTCCACAGCACCTCGCTGCTGGTGCAGCTGACCCGCATCGCCGGCTGCGGCGGGATCGACCATCTGGTCAACATCACCGGCGGCGCTCAGGAATCCCGCGTAGTAGGAGGCACCCAGCTGATCTCGCTGCGCATGGCCGACGCCCTGCCCGGACAGGTCGTGCTCGACTCGCCGGTCTCGCGGATCACGCAGGACAGTACCGGGGTGACGGTGTCCTCCGCGCGTGTCGATGTTCGCGCGGAACAAGCGATCGTCGCTATGGCGCCCTCGGATGCCAACCGCATCCGGTTCGCGCCGGATCTGCCTACCCGCCGGGCCATGCTCCAGCGCCGTTGGTGCAACGGCACCGAAAGCAAACTGTTCGCGATCTATGACCGACCTTTCTGGCGTGACCAGGGATTCAACGGCCAGGCGATCACCGATCTGCGGGTCGCCAACTACGTCGTCGACAATTCGCCGCCCGACGGCAGCGTCGGAATCCTCCTCACCTTTCTCGGCACCGCCGGATCCGGGCACGGCCTGCACTGGAGCGACGAGATCCTCGACAACCCCGAAGTGCGTCGTGCGACGTTCCTGGCCGACTTGCAGACACTGTTCGGGCCCGAGGCAGCCCAGCCGCGGGCTTACCTGGAGAAGGATTGGACGCACGAACCGTGGATCAGCGGTTGCGTGAGCTCCCGTCCGCCTGGCGTGATCACCCAGTACACCGATGCCGATCGGCAACCGGTGGGACGCGTTCACTGGGCCGGCACCGAGACCGCCACCGTCAACCAGGGCTACATCGACGGCGCGGTGAGCGCGGGGCAGCGAGCCGCCGAAGACGTCGGCCGGGCGCTGGTGCACAACGCACCGACCGCGCCCGCTGTCACCACCGCACAACTCTGAGAGGAAATCATGCCGATCGCGCTGTTGCGCAACTACGTCGATGGCTTGTTCGTGGCCTCGGTGTCCCAAGAGGCCTTGGACCTGGTCAACCCGGTCGACGAGCGCGTGGTGGGCCGAGCACCGGTCTCGACTCGCGAGGATGTCGAGGCGGCGGTCGCCGCCGCGTCACGAGCGTTTGTCACCTGGGGCAAGACCACCCCGGCCTTCCGGCAGACGGTGCTGTTGAAACTGGCCGACGCGATCGAGGCACACAGCGATGACATCGTCGAAGCGCAGTGCCGCAACACCGGTCAGCCGCGAGCGGTCATCGCCACCGAGGAAGTTGCAGTGGCCGCCGACCAGCTGCGCTTCTTCGCCGGCGCGGCCAGATTGCTCGAGGGAAAAGCCGCCGGGGAGTACATGGAGGGATACACCTCCTACGTGCGGCGCGAACCGATCGGGGTCGTCGGGCAGGTGACGCCGTGGAACTACCCGTTCATGATGGCGATCTGGAAGATCGGACCCGCCCTGGCCGCCGGTAACACCGTCGTCCTCAAACCGAGCGACACCACCCCCGAAAGCACCCTGGTTCTCGCCCGGCTGAGCAAGAACATTCTGCCCGACGGGGTGTTCAACGTAGTACTCGGCGACAGCACCACGGGCGCGGCACTGGTGTCACGTCCCGCTCTCGGCATGGTCTCGATCACCGGCTCGGTGCGGGCCGGGATCGCCGTCGCGGCCGCGGCGGCGGAGCAGGTCAAACGTGTACACCTCGAACTCGGCGGCAACGCGCCGGCGGTGGTGTTCGCCGACGCCGACATCGACAAGGCGGCCGCCGGCATCGCCGAAGCGGCCTTCTTCAACGCCGGACAGGACTGCACCGCCGCAGCCCGGGTCCTGGTCCACCACTCCGTCCACGATCAACTTGTCGAGTCGCTGGTGAAAAAGGCGGAGACCCTACGGCCGGGACTGCCCGAGGACCCGAATGCCTACTACGGCCCGTTGAACAATATCGACCACTTCACCACGGTCACCGACAAACTCGATGCGTTGCCGTCGCACGCCCGGATCGTCACCGGCGGCAAACGTGTGGGAGACCAGGGCTACTTCCTCGAACCCACCATCATCACCGGCGTCGGTCAGCACGACGAGATCGTGCAGCAGGAGACCTTCGGGCCGGTGCTGACCGTGCAGTCCTTCATCAACGAGTCCCAGGCCGTCGACTACGCCAACGACGTGCACTACGGCCTGGCGTCGAGCGTGTGGACCCGCGACCACGGCACCGTCGAACGACTCACCCGGGCACTGGACTTCGGCGCGGTATGGGTGAACTGCCACATCCCACTGGTCGCCGAAATGCCCCACGGGGGATTCAAGTACTCCGGATACGGCAAAGACCTCTCCGCCTACAGCGTCGAGGAATATACCCGCATCAAGCACGTGATGAGCACCCTCCACTGACACCAGGGCAACCCCCACCCACCTTCCGATCTATTCACCTGGAGTCTCTCTGATGACCGACATCGCCTATCGTCTCGCGCAACAGCGCTCCATCGTCACCGCGCTGCCTGGGCCGCGTTCTGCCGCCCTGGCGAAGCGGCGCGGACAGGCTGTCGCGGCCGGGGTCGGTTCTGCGGTCCCGGTGTATGCCGCCGACGCCGATGGCGGGGTGATCGTCGACGTCGACGGCAACTCCTTCATCGATCTCGGCTCCGGGATCGCGGTGACCACCGTTGGCGCCGCCAACCCGGAGGTGGCCTCCGCGGTGGCCGAGCAGGCCCGTCGCTTCACCCACACCTGCTTCATGGTCACCCCGTACGAGGGATACATCGAGGTCGCCGAACAACTGGCGGCCTTGACCCCGGGCGCACACGACAAGCGCACCGTCCTGTTCAACTCCGGCGCCGAGGCGGTGGAAAACGCCGTCAAGGTGGCGCGGCTGGCCACCGGCAAGACCGCGGTTGTCGCCTTCGACCATGCCTACCACGGCCGCACCAACCTGACCATGGCACTGACCGCGAAGTCGATGCCCTACAAGACCCAGTTCGGGCCATTCGCGCCCGAGATCTACCGGATGCCTGCCTCGTATCCCTACCGCGACAGGCTGACCGGTGAGCTCGCCGCACGCCGCGCCATCGAGCAGATCGACAGGCAGATCGGCGCCGAATCGCTGGCAGCGATCATCATCGAACCGATCCAGGGCGAAGGCGGCTTCATCACCCCGGCCCCGGGTTTTCTTCCCGCGCTGGCCGATTGGGCCAAGCGGCACGATGTGGTGTTCATCGCCGACGAGGTGCAAACCGGTTTCGCCCGCACCGGCGCCTGGTTCGCCAGTGAACCAGAGCAGATCGAGCCCGACATCATCACCATGGCCAAGGGCATCGCTGGCGGTATGCCCCTGGCCGCGATCACAGGCCGCGCCGAGCTCCTGGATGCGGTGCATCCGGGCGGACTCGGCGGCACCTACGGCGGAAACCCGGTGTCCTGCGCGGCCGCGCTGGCCACCTTGCGCACGATGCGCGAACTCGACCTGCCTGCCCGGGCGCGGGCGATCGAGCGCGCGATCAAACCACGGTTGCACGAAGCGGCCGACCGGACCGGAATCATCGGCGACGTTCGTGGCCGCGGCGCGATGCTGGCCATCGAGATCGTCCACCCCGGCTCCACCGATCCAGACCCCGACCTCACCAAATGGATAGCTGCGGAAGCCCTCGCCCAGGGCGTGGTCCTGCTGACCTGCGGCACCCACTCCAACGTGATCCGATTGCTGCCACCCCTGGTGATCAGCGACGCCCTGCTCGACGAGGCCATTACCGTGCTCGACGACGTCCTGCACGCCGCGGCAGGCCGCCGATGACCGACATCGACGCCTTCCTGGCCACGCTGCCGACCGACCTGTGGATCGGCGGGCACCAAGCTCCGGCGGCCGGCGGGTCGCGGTTCCCGGTCTACGACCCTGCCACCGGAAAGGTCCTGGTCGAAGTGGCCGACGCCGACCCCGCCGACGGCGCGCAGGTCCTGACCATCGCAGCCGCAACGCAACCGGCGTGGGCGGCGACAGCGCCCCGAAGGCGCGCGGAAATCCTGCACCGGGCATGGGAACTGGTGACAGCACGCCGACACGACTTCGCCCTGCTGATGACCCTGGAAATGGGCAAGCCGTTGCCCGACAGCTACGCCGAGGTCGGCTACGGCGGTGAATTCCTGCGCTGGTTCGCAGAGGAAGCCGTGCGGATCAACGGCCGCTACACACTCTCCCCCTCGGGGAACGGGCGAATCCTGGTGACCAAACAGCCCGTCGGCCCGACCTTGGCGATCACACCGTGGAACTTCCCCCTGGCCATGGGCACCCGCAAGATCGGCCCCGCGCTCGCCGCCGGCTGCACAGTGGTGGTGAAACCCGCCTCCGAAACGCCGTTGACGATGCTGTTCCTCGGCCAGATCTTCGCCGAGGCCGGCCTGCCACCCGGTGTGTTGTCGATCCTGCCGACCTCTCGATCAGCGCAGCTGACCGACCCGATGCTCGCGGACCCGAGGCTTCGTAAGCTCACCTTCACCGGATCCACCGCGGTGGGCAAGCACCTGCTCGCGCGCGCAGCCACCTCGGTGCTTCGCACCTCGATGGAACTCGGCGGCAACGCGCCATTCGTCGTGTTCGCCGACGCCGACATCGACGTCGCGGTCGAGGGAGCGATGGCCGCCAAGATGCGCAACACCGGACAGGCATGTACCGCCGCGAACCGCTTCCACGTCGACAACGCGGTCCGCGCCGAATTCACTGCCCGCCTCACCGAACGCATGCGTGGGCTTGCCATCGGCCCGGGCCACCTCGACGGCGTGCAGGTCGGCCCGTTGATCACCGACAAGCAGCGACACTCGGTCGACGAACTGGTGATCGACGCCGTCACCAAGGGCGCGGTGGTCACCACCGGCGGCGCCTGTGCTGACGGCGACGGCTACTTCTACGCCCCGACCGTGCTGAACGACGTCAGCGCCGATGCGCGCATTCTGCGTGAAGAGGTATTCGGGCCGGTCGCCGCGATCACCGGCTTCGACGACGAGGACCAGGGCATCGCCGCCGCCAACAACACCGAATATGGCTTGGCTGCCTACATTTACACCCGTGACCTGCACCGGGCGCTGCGAGTGTCGGAGGCGATCGAAGCCGGTATGGTCGGTGTGAACCGCGGACTCATCTCCGACGTCGCGGCCCCGTTCGGCGGAATCAAAGAATCCGGCCTCGGTCGGGAAGCCGGCATCGAGGGCATCGAGGAATACCTCGACACCAAATACATCGCCCTGCAGTAGCTGATGCCCGTCGCGCCTCTGAGGCCTCGGGGGCAGCGCCCGAGCTGACCAGGTCCTGCGCAGGTGAAATATCCGAATAGTCCGAAATCGGTGCCGACCGACCGGCCGGAATCGTGATCTTGATACAGTGCCCGAGCCGTGGTGTTCGGGAAACCGGTGAGAAAACCGGTGCGGCCCTCGCCACTGTGATCGGGAGCGGCGGATCGATCCGGACGACACCTGTCGACCGGAGCCACTGGGGCACTTGTGTCCTGGGAAGGTGGATCCGCCGCGCACAACCCCCGTCAGCCAGGAGACCGGCCACGGCCTAGTACACCCATTCCACGAGGACCTGGAAGGCCGACACCGTGACCCTGTCTGTTCTGACGCGCCTACGTAGCGGCGCGTTGATCGCCTGTGCGATCGTCATCGCCGGCTGCGGCGTGCAACCCGGCCCGCACGCCGACGGCGCGCCTGCCGTGACCCGCGCCAATTGCGGAATCGATATCGCCGTTCCGGCGCCACCGCAGCGGATCTACGCCGCGTATCAGCCCTCGATCGAGATCGCGCACGCGCTCGGCGTGACCGACCGCCTGGTCGGCACCGCCTTCCTCGATTCCACCGTGCTGCCCGAATATCAAGACGCACAGGCGAAGTCGGCCTACGTCGAGAAGCTGCCGAGCCGCGACGAACTGCTCGCCCAGAATCCGGACTTCGTGCTGTCGGGGTTCAACGGGGTGTTCGCGAAGTCCGCGCAGCAGAGCGTCGGTACCCGTGCGAGCCTGCACGAACTCGGGGTACGCACCTGGGTGCTGAGCCCGCTGTGCCCGAGTGCGGACGGCTTGGCCGACGAGGCGATCGACCCGAGGACCGTGCGCTTCGACAATGTCTACGCCGACCTGCGTGACCTGGGCGCCCTCTGGGGTGTCCCGGGACGGGCCGAGGAGGTGGTAGCCGACCTGAGCGCCCGAATCGACGCGGTCAGGGCGAAGGTCGGCACCGCCTCGCGGCCGCGGGTCGCGGTGGTCTCGCCCAAGGAAGACGGCACTTTTCAGGTGGCGGGCGGCATCGATTTCGTCACCCAGATCATCGAGGCCGCGGGCGGGGTGAACGCTTTCGCCGACCTCACCGCGCGCCGCAACGTCCAGATCGGTGCCGAGGAGCTCATCGCCCGCGACCCCGACATCATCCTGACCAGCCAGTGCTGCAAGGCGACCTACACCCGTGCCGATGCGAAGCCGCAGGTCGACCGGATCGTCGGCAACCCGGCCTTCGCCACCCTCACCGCCGTTCGGGCCGGGAAGGTGCACCCGTTCCTGTTCGCGGATCGGGCCGCGGGCGTGCGGATCGCGCACGCGACCGAACTGGTCGCCGAGCTGATCCACCCCGAGCTGTTCGGACGGTGACGCGCGCGGTTCGCGGTCCCGGCCTGCTCGTGGCCGGGGCCGTGCTGGCCGTCATCGGTGCCGCATCGATCCTGATCGGGGCCAACGCCGTGCCCCCGGGTCAGGCGATCGCGGCGTTCACCGATTTCACCGGCTCCGACAACGACCACATCGTCCGCTACATTCGCCTGCCGCGCACCGTCGCCGGGGTGCTGGCCGGTGCGGCCTTCGCGCTGGCCGGTGCCGTGATGCAGGGGCTGACCCGCAATCCACTGGCCGGCCCGGGTCTGCTCGGCATCAACGCGGGGGCCTCGCTGGCGATCGTGCTCGCCATGGGCGGGCTGAGTGTGGCGACGCCGGCCGGCTACGTCTGGTTCGCCTTCCTCGGCGCCGCTGTGGCAGCGGTCTTCGTCTACTCGCTGGGATCCCTCGGCTTCGGCGGCGCGACGCCGGTGAAGCTGGCCCTGGCCGGTGCCGCGTTCGCCGCGCTGTGCGGGTCGATCACCACCGCCATCACCCTGCTCGACCGGACGAAGTTCGAGAACTTCCGGTTCTGGGTGGTCGGGTCGCTGACCCGGGCCGACAGCGAATCCGTCTGGGCGATCGCACCGTTCATCGTGGCGGGCGCGGTGCTGGCGACAGTGGTGGCGCGGCCGCTGAACACGATCGCCATGGGCGACGACCTGGCCCGCACCCTCGGCACCCGCCTCGGCGCGGTGCGCGCGCTGGGCGCCACCGGTGCCGTGCTGCTGGCCGGTGCCGCCGTGGCGATCGCGGGGCCCATCGCGTTCGTCGGGCTGGTGGTTCCGCACATCGCGCGGTTCTTCGCGGGCCAGGACTACCGGTGGGTGCTGGCGTGGTCGGCGGTGCTCGGGCCGTCGCTGCTGCTGCTCGCCGACATCCTGGGCCGTCTCGTCGCCCGGCCGGTGGAGATCCAGGTCGGCATCGTCACCGCCTTCGCGGGCGCGCCGTTCTTCCTCTATCTGGTGCGCAACCGGAAGGTGGCCACGCTGTGACGACGACCGAACGGCGGGTGCTGCCCGCAGGCACCCTGCTGGTGCGCTCGCCGAGCCGGCGGATCGTGATCCGCGTCCAACGTCGATCCCTGAGGCTCACGGCACTGATCACCGCCGCTGCGCTCGGGGTGGCCGCCTACTCGCTGACGGTCGGTCACTTTCCGCTCGACGTCGTCGACGTGCTGCGGGTGCTCTCGGGCGGTGGCACCCTCATCGAATACGACGTGGTGGTCGCCGACCGGCTGCCGCGGGCGCTCACCGGGCTCGGGGTCGGTGCCGCGTTCGCGCTGTCCGGTGCGATCCTGCAACGCATCGCGACGAATCCACTGGTCAGCCCGGAGATCATCGGCATCAACGCCGGCGCCTCGCTGGGCGCGCTGGTGGTGAGCGTGGTGCTCGGCGGTGCCGGGGTGGCACTCGTCGGCGGTGCGCTGGCCGGTGCGTTCGTGGCCATGGCGCTGATCGTCGTGGCGGCGACCAAGGACGGCCTCGACGGCTACCGCCTGGTCCTGGTCGGCATCGGCGTGACCGCCATACTGACCTCGGCGATCTCGTACGTCCTGACTACCGCCAGCGTGTACCAGGCGCACACGGCCGCCATGTGGCTCACCGGCAGCCTCGCCAATCGCGACTGGAACCATGTGTGGTTCGCCGCCGCGGCCCTGGTCGTGGTCGTGCCACCGCTGCTGGTGCTCGCCCGCTCGCTGCCGCTGCTCGAGCTGGGCGACGAACTCGCGAATTCGCTGGCGGGGCAGCGCGGACCGCACCGCACCGCCCTCGTCGTGCTCGCCGCCGCAGCCGCCACCCTGGCCACCGCGGCGGCCGGACCGGTCGCCTTCGTCGCGCTGGTCGCGCCGCAGATCGTGCGTCGGTTGCTCGTCGAACGTGGTGCCGGGCTCGCGCCCGCCGCCGCCACCGGTGCGCTGCTGGTCGTCGGCGCCGATCTGGCCGCCCGGTCGCTGTTCCCGGCGGAACTGCCGGTCGGTGTGGTGACCGCGCTGCTCGGCGCGCCCGTCCTCGTCTATCTCCTCGCCCGCGCAACCCGGATCGGACACGCTGGATGACCGCACATCTCACCACCGACGCGCTCACCCTCACCTACGGCGACAACGCGATCGTCACCGACGCCACCGTCGACTTCCCCGCGGGCCGGTTCACCGTGATCGTCGGCCGCAACGGCTGCGGCAAATCGACCCTGCTGCGCGGCCTGGCCCGGCTCCTGCCGCCCAGTGCCGGTGCGGTGCTGCTCGACGGCGCGGACCTCGCGCCCCAGCCCGCCAGGACCGTGGCCCGCAGGCTCGGCATGCTGCCGCAGCAGCCGGTCGCCCCCGACTCGATCACGGTCGGCGAACTCGTCGGGCGCGGCAGGCACCCGCACCAGCGGTGGTTCCGGCAGTGGTCGGCGGCGGACGAGACCGCGGTGCGTGCCGCGTTGACGGCCACCGACACCCTCGACCTGATCGACCACACCCTCGACCAGCTCTCCGGCGGGCAGAAGCAACGGGTGTGGCTGGCACTGGCCATCGCGCAGGAACCGGAGGTGATGCTGCTCGACGAGCCGACCACCTTCCTCGACCTGGCACATCAGCTCGACATACTCGACGTGCTGCGGAACCTGTTGCCGCGCACCATCATCGCGGTGCTGCACGACCTGAATCTGGCCGCCCGCTACGCCGACCACCTGATCGCGATGAAGGACGGGCGGGTGGTCGCGCAGGGCGCCCCGGCCGACATCGTGCGCCCGGACCTGGTCGCCGACGTCTTCGGCGTGACCTGCGCGGTGATCGAGGACCCGATGACGGGTACCCCGCTGGTGGTCCCGGCCGGCCGCGAGGTGCGGACCGCGTGAACCGCCGCCACCTCCTCGTCGCCCGTCCCACCCCGTCCGGCGTGGACGTGCCCGCCGTCGATGCGCTCGCGCGCGCCTGCGGCCTCGGCTACGCCCTCCTCGACCAAGGCGAACCAACGATCCACGAGGTTCTCGACGCGGCCGCCGCGGAGAATGTCGCGGTCACCCTCATCCCGCTGGCCGTGCCGCGCGACCGCTACCTGGAGACCTGGATCGATCGCGCGGTCGCCAACTGGCGCGAAACCCGCGCCATCGACCTCGACATCCGCCGCACCGACGGCGTCGACACCGCCACCGGATTCACCGACGTCATCCGCACCCGTATGCGCGAACCGGGCACGCCCGTCACCGCGAGCCCCCGCGCTTTCCGCAGCCCCGCCTGGTCGGAGATTCCGCGGCACACCGGCCACATCCTGGTCTGCCGCGGTCCGCGCTGCACCGCGTACGGAGCCGCCGAGCTTCACCGAAGTCTGCGCGCCACCCATCCCGACGCCCTCGTCACCCCGACCGGCTGCCTGACACCCTGCAACCTCGGACCCCTGTACATCACCTATCCCGACGGACAGTGGCATTCCGCCGCCGCTGTTTCCCACCCCGATCCGACCGCCTAGCTCAGAACACGATGGGGGGCTTGGACGTCCGCGCACGACATTGCGGCCGACCCGTCGCCGATCGCGTGATCAGACGCTCGGCCAAGTTCATCCCGTTCGGATGAGGTCGCGGCGGCGTCGCGGTGTGATGCTGCGGAGGCGGCCTCCGCCTGCGCGGGAACCGGTCGGTGTTGCTCATTGTCGTGGGAAGGGAACCGATGACCAGTCAGCAGGAAGCCTCGGCCAGTATCGAAGCGGGCAACGAGCAGGCCGCACGCACGCTACCGTTCGGCGACACCCAGGATTTCGCGGATGCCGAGCGGGGGTTCATCGCTTCGCTGTCGCCGGGCGTGGTGCGCAACGCGGACGGTGACGTCGTGTGGGACAGCGGGACGTTCTCCTTCCTCGACGACGAGTGCCCGCCCACGGTCCACCCGAGCCTGTGGCGGCAGTCGAAACTGGTTGCGATGCAAGGCTTGTACGAGGTCGCCGACGGCATCTACCAGATCCGTGGCCTCGACCTGTCCAACATGACCCTGATCGAAGGCGACACCGGCGTGATCGTGATCGATCCGTTGATCTCGGCGGAGACCGCCGCCGCCGGCCTCGCCCTGTATCGCACGCACCGTGGCGATCGCCCCGTGACCGGGGTGATCTACTCGCACTCCCACATCGACCACTTCGGCGGGGTCAAGGGCGTCATGTCCGACGCCGACGTCGAGGCGGGCACAGTCCCGGTCATCGCACCGGTCGGGTTCACCGAGCACGCCGTCGAGGAGAACGTGTACGCCGGTACCGCGATGGGCAGGCGCGCGGCCTACATGTACGGTGCCGCACTACCGCGCGGACCGCTGGGCGCGGTCGGCGCGGGACTGGGACCGACGACCTCCACCGGCACGCCGACGCTGATCCTGCCGACCGTCTACATCGACCACACAGGTCAGACCGTGACGATCGACGGCGTCGCCATCGAGTTTCAGATGACGCCGGGGACCGAGGCGCCCTCGGAGATGAACTTCTACTTCCCGGACCGGCGCGCGCTGTGCATGGCCGAGAACGCCACGCACACCCTGCACAATCTGCTGACCTTGCGCGGCGCGCTCGTGCGTGACCCACACGTGTGGTCGAAGTACCTGACCGAGGCGATCAACCGCTACGCGCACCGCGCCGATGTCGTGTTCGCCTCCCATCACTGGCCGACCTGGGGCACCGACCGGCTCACCGAGTACCTGTCGATCCAGCGTGACCTCTACGGCTACCTGCACGACCAGACGCTGCGGGCATTGAACAAGGGCGCCACCGGGATCGAGATCGCCGAGGACATCCAGTTGCCGCCGTCGCTCGAGAACTCGTGGTCGACCCACGGTTACTACGGTTCGGTCAGCCACAACGTCAAGGCGATCTATCAGCGGTACATGGGCTGGTTCGACGGTAATCCGGCCACCCTGTGGCAGCATCCGCCGGTCGCGTCGGCGATCCGGCACGTGGAGTTCATGGGCGGCGCGGACGAGGTGATCGCCAAGGCCCGCAAGGCCTACGCGGAAGGCGACTTCCGCTGGGTTGCCCAGGTGCTCAACTATGTCGTCTTCGCCGAGCCGGACAACACCGAAGCGAAAGCGCTGCAAGCCGACACACTCGAGCAGCTCGGCTACGGGTCCGAGAACGGCACCTGGCGCAACTTCTTCCTGATGGGCGCCTACGAACTGCGCAACGGCAAAGTCGGAACACCGACGGTGACCGCTTCGCCGGATATTCAGGCGGCGCTGTCGGTGGAGCAGCTCTTCGACGCCCTCGCCCTGCGGATCGACGGCCCGCGGGCCTGGTCGGCGACGATCGTCATCGACTGGCGGGTGCAGGGCGGGCCGGTGCATCGCACGCACCTCCGCAATGGGCTGCTCGTCCACTTCGACGTCGACGGCGATCTCCCACCCGCGGACGCGAGGTTCGCCCTGACCGAGCAAGACCTGCGGGCGGCGCTGCTCGGCGGCGAGTCGCTGCCGGACATGATCACCGCCGGTCGGGTCACGGTCGAGGGCGACGCGAGCACGCTGACCGAACTCGTCGGCTACCTCGATGCCCCCGATCCGGATTTCTCGATCGTGACGCCGTGATGCCCGCACTGGACTTCCTGGTTCCCGCGGATCAACGCCGATCGCTGGACGAGCTCACCGACAAACTCGATCTGTCGGTCGGTGCGGTCACCGCGAAGCGGTCGGCGTTCTGGATCATGCTGGTGCTCTCGGCGGTGATCGCGATCTCGGGTGTCATCGGTGACTCCACCGCCACCGTGATCGGCGCGATGATCGTGGCGCCGCTGTCGGTGCCCATCCTCGGTGTCGCGCTGGGCGTGGTCACCGGACGCGCGGCACTGGTCGGGCGCAGCCTGATTCTGGTGCTGGCGGGGATCGTGGTGGTCGTCGCGCTCGGGTTCGTGTTCGCGCAGGTGTTGCCGAATCCGGTCAACGTGCTGACGAACGCACAGGTGGTCGGGCGGACCTCGCCGAAACTGATGGATCTGACCGCCGCGCTGGCCACCGGGCTGGTGGCAGCGGTGGCCATCACCCGGCGTGATGTCGGTGATGTGCTGCCCGGTGTGGCGATCGCGATCTCGCTGGTGCCGCCACTGGGTGTGGTGGGGGTCTGCCTGGGCTCGGACGCGCCTTCGCTCGCGCTCGGCGCGTTCGTGTTGTTCGCGTCGAACGTCCTCGCCATGATCATCACGGTGACGGCGGTGCTGCTCATCGCTGGCTACGCGGGGGAGGCGGAGGCTTCCTCGGCCCGGCGTGGTCGCGCGTATCTGGTGCTCGGTGCCGCGCTGGTGCTGGTCGCGATTCCGATGGTGATCAATTCGCTGTCCACCCTGTGGGCCAGGCAGATCGCCGACGCGACCCGGGACTGGCTGGGTGACGCGCCGGGGGCACAGGTCATCGACGTCACGCTGCAGGGCGACACCGCGACGGTCTCGGTGCTCGGCCCGCAGCAGCTACCACCGGTGGCCGAGTTACAGGACGTGGTGGACGATCTCGTGCCGTTCGACCCGAAAGTGATCGTTGTGCACACGGTCGGCGCCAGACTCGAGGACTGAGATGATCGCCGCACAGGGACTGCTCGGTGGGCCGGCAGGTGCGTGGCATGCGTAACCCATTCGCGGGGCAGCGCATGACCAAGGCCGATGTCGTCGCGGGAGTTCCCGGCGCGATCGGCGGGGTCCCCGACGGCATGGCGGCGGGCATGCTGGCCGGCGTCAGCCCGGTCCACGGGCTCTACGCGAGCCTGGCCGGGCGCTTCTTCGGTGGGATGGGCACCAGCACGCGGCTCATGGTGATCACCACGACCAGCGCGTCGGCCCTGGCGGCCGGCTCGGTGCTCACCGATCTCGACCCCGAGGACCGCTCGGCCGCCATGGTCGTGCTGACCCTGATCGGCGGCATCGCGATGATCGCCGCTGCCGCACTGCGGCTGGGCCGCTACACCCGGTTCGTCTCCCATTCGGTGATGACCGGCTTCCTGCTCGGCGTCGCGGCCAATATCGTCTTCGGCCAGTTGCCCGTGCTGGTCGGCGCGCCGTCGGAGGGGTCGGTGGCCGCGTTGAAGGCGGTGCACGTGGTGCTGCACCCGCGGCAGATCCACTGGCCCTCGGCCGTCGTCGGTGGGCTCGCGATCGTGCTGCTGGTCGCGTTGGCCCGCACCAGGTTCCGCACCGTCGCCTCGCTGGCCGGTCTCATCGTGCCGACCGCGTTGGTGATCGGTCTGGGCTGGGATGGCGTGGCGACCGTCTCGGATTCCGGTGAGATTCCTCGCGGATTTCCCCTGCCGCAGGTGCCCGAGCTGAGTGTGCTGTCGCCGTCGCTGATCGCGGGTGCGCTCGCGGTGACCGTCATCGTCCTGGTGCAGGGCGCCGGGGTGGCCGAATCGTCGCCGAACCCGAGTGGTTCCCGCGCGAAGACCGACCGTGACTTCTGCGCGCAGGGCATCGGCAATGTCTTCGCCGCCCTGTTCCGCGGGATGCCGGTGGGTGGTTCGGTCGGCCAGACCGCGATCAACGTGAGTTCCGGCGCGCGGACCAGGTGGGCGGCGATGTGGTCGGGACTGTGGATCCTGGTCATCCTCGTCGCGCTGAGCGGTGTCGTGGGCCGGGTGCCGATGCCGACCTTGGCGGCGATCCTCATCGTCGCCGCGGTCGGCTCGATGGATCCGGACCGGGTGATGGCGATCTGGAGCAGCGGCACCATCTCGCGCACCGCCCTGGGCGTCACCTTCGTCGCGACCCTGCTGCTGCCGGTGACCTCGGCGGTCGGGGTCGGTGTGGCGATCTCGCTGCTGATGCAGATGAACCAGGAGGCCATCGATCTGAAGGTCGTGCGCCTGCGGGTGGAGGGCGACCACCTGCTCGAGTCGACGGTGCCGAAACGCCTGTCCGACAACGAGATCGTGATCCTGGACGTCTACGGCAGCCTCTTCTACGCGGGCGCCCGGACCTTGCAGACGCGACTGCCCGACCCGACCGGAGCGACGGGGTGCGTCGTCATCCTGCGCCTGCGGGGCCGCGCCAGCGTCAGCTCGACCTTCCTGCACATCATCGCCGACTACGCGCGCCGCCTCGACGAGGTGGGCGGACGCCTCTACCTGAGCGGGATCGACCCGCAGATCCGCGCGGTCTGGACCGACGAACTGCTCGACAGTCAAGGCATCGAGATCGAGTTCTATCCGGCATCCAGCACGATCGGGGAATCGACGTTGTCGGCCTACGCCGACGCCGAGGTCCGGATCGACCAGCGACGGAGGTCCTGACGTGGGTGGACTACTGCTCCTGCTGTTGCCCGAGATCCTGGGCTTGATGATCACCCCCGGTGCGGTCATCGGCTGTGTCCTGCTGTTGCGTTCGCGCGAGCCGGTACGCAACGCGTCGATGCTGGGCGCCGGATTCCTGGTCGTCTACTTCCTGGTCGCGCTGGCCGCGGTGCTCGGTGGCGCGTCCGATCCGGCGGCGACGTCCGCCCGGACTTCCGCCTACGCCGGACTCATCGTGGGCCTGCTGTTCCTGGCGATCGGCGGCTGGCTGCTGTACCGCAAACCCCGACCGACCGCCGAGCGACCGAAACTACTCGCCGAACTCGACTCGGCCGGTCCGCGTAAAGCTTTCGCGTTGGGCGTGGTGCTCGGTGTCTTCAACCCGAATCTGTTCATCATGCTGGCGGGGATGAGCGCCATCTCCAGTGCGGCGGTCGGTACCGGCGCGGCGCTCGTCGCCACCCTGGTATTGCTCGTCGCGGCCGTCGCCGATTTCATCATTCCGATCGGGATCTTCATCATCGTCGGCGAGCATGCCGAACACGGCCTCGCCGTCCTCGAGAAATGGATGCTCGCGCACAGCAGGGCCCTCACCCTGTCGGTGCTGTTCGGCTTCGGCACGCTGTTCGCCGTCCGCGGCATCGTCAACCTCGCCGGGTGATCACCTCGCGGGTGGGCTGCTCGCCGCGCGGCGGAACCTCGCCGCGAGGCGATCGAACGCCTCGGCGAGCTCGTCGCCGTCGATCACCTCGATATCGAGGTCGAGCTGGGTGACCCACAGTGCGAGCCGGTCCGGGTCGGTGGAACCCAGCTCGACCCGGCAGGTGGATTCGTCGACCACCTCGATATCGACCGGGATCCGGATCTTCGCGGCGACCTCGGCGGCGGGAGCGTGCACGAGGACGCGGGCGCGGTACTGCCAGGCGGCCTTGCTGACGCGTCGCACGACGTAGTCGACGGCCTCGTCCGCCGGGATCACGCGCGGCTGGAACCGCGCGCCCGTCGGCGTGTGGGCGACCATGCGGTCGACCCGAAAGATCCGCCAGTCGGCACGGTCGAGGTCCCAGGCGAGCAGGTACCAGAGCGAACCCCAGCTCACCAGCCGCTGTGGCTCGGTGTGGCGGGCGCTTTCGCTGCCCCCTGGCTTGGTGTAGCCGAACCGGAGCCGCTCATGACCGCGAATCGCGGTAGCGACCGCTGCGAGGCCCGACAGATCGAGCGGCGGCTCGGCTCCTGGAACAACGCTCGTCGCCTCGCGCACCGCCTCGACCCGCCGACGCAGGCGAGACGGCAGCACCTGCTCCAGCTTCGCGAGCGCGGTCAGCGATGTCTCCTCGACACCGAGCCGCTGGGTCGCGACCGCACCCAGTCCGACCGCGACGGCGACGGCCTCGTCGTCGTCGAGCAGCAGCGGCGGCATCGCCGTCCCGGCGACCAGCCGGTACCCACCCGCGACGCCGGGACGCGCGTCGACGGGATAGCCGAGCGACCGCAGCTTGCCGATGTCGGCGCGCACCGTCCGCGTGCTCACCGCGAGCCGACCGGCGAGCTCGGCGCTCGTCCAGTCCCGTTTGAGCTGCAGCAACGACAACAGCTCGAGCAGGCGGGCCGAGGTTTCCAACACAATCTCGATCATTCCAGCAATTGCGGAAGCTATCCTGCCGCATTACCCGGGAGCCTGGGTGGCATGAACGAGAACAGCGCACTCACTCCCTTCCGCATCGACATCCCGCAGGCCGATATCGAGGACCTTCGCGCCCGGCTGACCCACACGCGCTGGCCGATCCCCGTGCCGGGCCGAGACGACCGCACCGACTTCAGCCGGGGCATCCCGCTGCCGTACCTGAAGGAACTCGCCGAGTACTGGCGCGACGCGTTCGACTGGCGTGCGCAGGAGGCGAAACTCAATGAGCACGAACAGTTCACGACGGTTGTCGACGGCCAGACGTTCCACGTCGTGCAGGTGCGTTCGGCGAACCCGCGGGCCATCCCGCTGCTCCTCAGCCACGGCTGGCCCGGATCGTTCGTCGAGTACCAGCGCCTCATCCCGCTGTTGACCGACGAGTTCCACCTCGTCGTCCCGTCGCTGCCCGGCTTCGGGTTCTCCACCCCACTGTCGGGGACCGGCTGGGAGCTGGCACGGACCACGGAGGCCTACGCCGAGATCATGACGCGGCTGGGCTACGAGCGGTTCGCGGCCCACGGCACCGATATCGGATCGGGTGTCATCGGCCGCCTCGCGGCGCTGCACCCCGAACGGGTCATCGGCACGCACACCGGCGCCGACTCCCGGTTGCTCGCGTTCGTCGGCGACAAGCTCCCGCTCCCGGACGGTCTGTCCGAGGACGAGATCGCCCAGCTCGAGGCGGTGCGCACCGAGGTCGCCGCCGAGCGGGGATATCTCGAGATCCAGAACCACCGCCCCGACACGATCGGCGCGGCGCTCACCGACTCGCCGGTCGGTCAGCTCGCGTGGATCGCCGAGAAATTCACGACCTGGTCCGGTGCCTCCCGGCCGCCGGTCGACCGCGACCAGCTCCTCACCAACATCAGCCTGTACTGGTTCACCCGCAGCGGCGAGTCCAGCGCGCAGTTCTACTACGAGGGCGAGCACTCCGGACTCGACTGGATCATGGCCGCCGACGTGCCGTCCGCATGGGCCGTCTTCGACACCCACCCACTCATGCGCCGTGCACTGGACCCGTGGAAGGCGATCGCCCACTGGAGCGAGTTCACCGAGGGCGGCCATTTCCCCGCGATGGAGGAGCCGGAACTACTCGCAGAAGACATCCGCACCTTCTTCCGCAGCATTTCCTGATCACAACGCTAGGCCGGCGGGCCGGGGAGAAACCCACGTTGGCCGTCGGCGGCTGCGCACCGGCATTGGCGGGCCATCACCTGTCAGGGCCCGCGACAGGGCTACGCGGTGGAGTGGCTGAACAGCAGGGTCGGTTCGGTCAGGATGTCCCGACCGAGTTCCACCAGGTAGATCGTGTCTACGCTGCCGAACTTCGCTTGGGTGTAGTCGAGTCCGAGGTCCGCGGCGGCACGGCGGACCGAGGATTCGTCGGGCCCTTCGATTTCGAGGAAGGTGGGCAGGTCCGGCCAGGTGTCGAGGTCGAAGACGACGTCGCCGAGGCTCCATTCTTCTCGGTAGTTCTCCTGATATCGGGTCTCTGTGAGCCCGATCGCGGTGAGGATCTCGGCCATCGAGTCCAGGTCGCCGACTGTGGTCTCGACCTCGGTGGTGCCGTCGATGGTTGTGGAGTCGGTGACGCGCTTGAGTGTCAATGTTGTTCGGGTGCCTTCGTCCCGGAGGCGGACCCAGGCTCCTTCGGGCACCGCCCCGCCGTCGAAGATCTTGCGGGTCAGCAGGGTTCGAGGGAATCGTTGAGCGGCGCCGAGCGCCTCGAGCTTCGCCTTGATCACCTCGACGTCGATCGCCAAGAAGGTGGCTTCGTATTCGTGCTTCATCGAGCTCGCGACCCTTCGTCGAGGAGTTCGGACTGTGCAGCGAAAAGTACACCCATGCGGTGCGTGTGGTCGTGGAGTTGCCCGACGTGCGGCCGTTCGATGAACGGATCCGTTCTCAAGGTGAGCAACACTTCCCACGTCTCACCGGGGAAGTAGCGGAACAGCTTGTCCGGGGTGGTGTAGTGCTCGATGCGGTACTGGTGATCCTCGACCGGCATCATGAATTCGGCGCCGAAGAGCCCGCCGGGGGTGAGGAGGTCGGTCATTCGTCCGATGAATTCGCTCAGCGGACGATGGTGGTTGGCGCTGTAGTGCCACGAGCAACTCGTCCACACAGCCTCAGCCTGCAATTCAGGCAGCTCGGCGTCGAAGAAGTCGTGTGGTTCGATCCGCACGCGGTTTGTCAGCCCGGCGTCCTCGACACGTTCGGCCAAGCTGGGTGCGTACGCGAGACCGGATCCAGGTAGCAGAACCTCGCCGCCGAGTAGCGCTTGCGGGTCGCTCTCGACGGCGATGACCGTGTACCCGGCGGCGGCGAGTGGCAGAACGAACTTGCCGTCGCCGGCGCCGACGACGGTCACCGTCGCGCCCTGGCCGCAGCGGTCGTCCAGTTCACGCAGGAATTGCGGAAAGAAGGTAAGGGTTTGCTCCCAGAGGCTAGCGGGTTGCATCTTCGGACCCATTTCGGTTGAGGGACAGGATGGTTCGGACGACATCGGCGGGTGCGCTCGCCGTCGTGTCGATGCGATGTGTGGCCCATTCGCCGATAGCGGCGGTGAGGCTTTCCGAGTGTTGTTCGGCAAGGATGTCCCACTTGGTGACAGCTTTGTCGCGGTGCGCAAGACGGCGCAGTCGTTCGTGCGGTGCACATGTCAGCTGGTAGGTCACTGGTTCGGGCAGCTCAGCGGGCAGCACGATGCCGAGCGTGGCACCGTATTCGCGATGAGTGGTAATGCAGCGCGCGAAATAGCTTTCGACGACGACGGGGACCCCGGCCTCGAGATAGCGCACAATCTGGTCTGTCGCGGTCAGGAGAGCGGACAGGAACAGGCACATGCGCGCGTCGGCATTGCTCGACTTGTCCAGCTTCCGGCGGAGCGACTGGAAGTTCGCAGGGACCGTCGCGACCAAGACGGCCTGCCGGGCCTGTGCCAGCAGCGGCGCGACGGTGGTTTTGCCGGTGCCCGCGAGTCCTTCGATGCTCTCGAACAGCACGTGTTCAGACACGGCCATACACCACGTCGGGGATTCCGAGAGCGATCTCGTCGTGCGCGGATGGTCGGTATTCGATGCGGTCAGAGTCTTTGTCGTACCAGAAGGCGTGTGAGTCGTTGCCTACGGCCTTGCAGGACATGGTGAGTGCGCCGCGGGGGTCGGTCTCGATTCGGTCGATGGTGTCGTTGCCGGCCGAAGTCGGGCACGTCGGTGATTCGTTGAGGTCGTCGTCGAGAATCACCGCGATGTTCAGGTGAGCCTCGCCGAGTCGGTTCCGGAGGTCGGTGTAGGCGGCAGGGTCGGTGATCAGCATGTCCGGGTGCTGTGCCGCGTTGCCCACAGCGCGGAGCTGGTGCAGTTTGAGTTGCGCCACCCCGTGCGATTGGAGGGTTCTCGCCAGGTCGACGACTTCGTCGATGTTGTATCGGTTCACGGTCAGCGTTGCACCAGTGGCTACGCCGAGGCTGTGCGCAAGAGCGATGGATTCGATGGCAGTGGTGTAGCTGCCGTTGCGGCGGATGCGGTCGTTGGTGGCGCCGATGCCTTCGAGCGAGATCCGCAACAGGTCGATGCACGGCGCGATCTCGCGCAGCCGGGCGCCGATGCGGTAGCCGTTGGTGCAGATTTCTACGGCCAACCCCAGGGTGTGCTTGGCATAGCGGGCCACACGCGGCAGTTCCTTGTACAGGAACGGCTCACCACCCAGCAGGACCACGGCCTCGGTGGCGTAGTCGCGCTGCATGCGAGCGAGGAGGTTGCAGGCTTGTGCGGCGGTGAATGCGTCGGCGTATTCGAGCCGTTCACCGTGGAAACAGTGTTTGCACTCGAAGTTGCACCGATAGAGCAGCTGCAAGTAGAGGCGTCGGATGGTGTGGATGCCGGTTCGTTCGGTGATCATATTGGCCGCCTTGGGTTTCGGTGAGGCCAACATCGTGGCCGTCGGCAGCAGGACCCCGTAACCGCGTTTGGGACGTCGCCCAGGACGTCCGGGGACGTTTCGATTCCTGGTTCGGAGCCTGTGCTTGCTCGAGCCTGTCGCGTCGGCTTCTATGGAAGGCGTGAACATCCGGCTGCAGAGTGTGCTCCATCAGCGCGGGATCGCGCCCGAGTCGCTGGCCGATGTCTGTGAGGTCGATCCGAAGACGGTCGGGCGCTGGCTCGGTGGCAGGGTCCCGCATCCTCGGCACCGCCGACGTGTGGCGCATCACCTGCGGGTCGAAGAGGGATTCCTTTGGCCACCTGCCGTTGCCGAGAGCGCCGCGCCAACGAACGTCGAACTTGTCGCCACTTTTCACAATCGTGCTGAAGTGCCTCGCGAGATCTGGCTGTCTCTGCTGGGTAATGCGACCGAGCAGATCGACGTTCTCGTGTTCTCCGGCACGTTCCTGGCGCAGTCGAATCCCCGTGTCGCCCACACGCTCACCGAACGAGCACGCCAGGGGGTCCGAGTGAGGTTGTGCTTCGGCGACCCCAGCGGCAGGGCGGTCCTCGAACGTGGTCTCGAAGAAGGTCTCGGCCGGGATACGTTGGCCGCGAAGATCCGTGCCTCGCTTACCTATTACCGCTCACTCCCGTCTGTTGCACGGTGCGAGGTGCGACTACATGATACGACGCTCTACAACTCGTTGTTTCGATACGACGACACCATGTTGGTGAATCCACACATCTGGGGGCAGCCAGCCAGTGCCAATCCCGTATTCCAGCTCAAACGGGTCAACGATGGCGGCTGGTTCGACAACTACGCCGAGAGCTTCGACGCGATCTGGGCAGATGCACAGCCCTGGATTCCGGACTGAGAGGTCGACAATGGGCAGAATCGAGTACTACTACGATCCGAAGGCCCCGAAGCCCAATTCGCTTGTCGTGGCGTGCAATCTGCTGGTCACCGACGCTGCCGGGGCGATTCTGCTGCAACGTCGTCGCGACACAGGCCAGTGGGCGTTGCCGGGCGGCGCGATGGACTTCGGTGAAACTGCAGCCGAATGTGCTATCCGGGAATGCCGTGAAGAGACCGGGATTACCGCTGAAATCACCGGATTCCTGGGCATTTACAGCAATCCCCACCACATCGTCGCCTACACCGATGGCGAGGTGCGCCAGCAGTACGAGAACACCTATATCGGGCGACCGGTGTCAGGGAAGCCGACGATCAACGACGAAGCCGACGGGGTGAAGTTCGTTGCTTCCGATGATCTGGACAACTACGACATCCACCCGAGTATGCGGCAACAAATCGGTGACTATCTGTCTGGTAGCTACCCTTACCTCGGCTGATTCTGCAGCGCCCGTTCGATCCTTCTCGTTGCGGCCATGATCTCTGGTTCCGCGCGTTGGATGAATCTGCCCACCAATGTGTCTGGGCCGTAGCGGCCGATGATCTCGGTGATCCGCGCGGACTGCGTCGTCTGGCTTCCGTCGGGCGTTGTTGTCATGTCGGCGTATATCAATGCGTCTACCAGAAGGCGGTCATGAGGGAGAGGAAACTCGGCTTCCAGCTCGCCGCGGAGTCCGCGCTCCTCTGCCTCCAGCAGCGCACAGCTGTGGTTAGCCACGAGTCGCGTCAGCTGCTCATCCACGCCATGCTCGTCCCGCAGAAATCGGGCACCGTCGAGTGGATGAAAGCCCGTCCGCGCCAGTCTTGGGGCGTAGCCGACGTCATGCAGTATGGCCGAAGCTCGAAGTAGGAGTGCATCGGCGGCCGACAGGCAGGCGGTGAGCTTCTCGGCGGCTCGCTCGACACCCTGTGAGTGCGACCAACGGCGTGGCAGGGCATGCTCCAACTCTGCGCGGGCGATCGACCTGGCCCATTCGATATCAACATCGCCACCCACAGGCGGGAAACTACCGGAGAACAGACCATTCGCGCGACAGTTGACCGGCCTCGCCCGCGTTCCGCAGACCATGCCGGCGCGACAGAGCCTGCCACCGATCAGGGCGCGCTGCCCCCTGGCTGAAGACGATCAGGCGTCCGCGAACAGTTCGGCGGTGCCGGACAGACAGGTCGCCGTCGGTTCGCCGAGGTCCAGGGGTGGTGGAGATCCGATCGAGGACAGCGGCGGTGTCGGTGATGCCGAGTAGAGCGACGGTCGACCGAGGCTCGTTTCCAACAGGGCACGGCACGAACGGCGACGAGCGGGTCGTAGTCGACAGGCGGTCGCTACCGTACGTCTCCGTACTCGACGTGGTCTCGATCCACCTGACCGTGTCCCTGCCGTGCGAAGCGGTGAGATACTCGGTGTGCCACCGTGACTGGCGGTTTCTGCGTCGAGGACGGTGACGTGTGAGCGCGTCGAGGAGGACACCATGACCAACGCAGTCGGCATCACACCCGCCGGAATCGGACGTCGGGCCGCAGCGCGGTTCATCGACTGGATCATCGCCGGACTGATCGGCGCGGTCTTGTTCTGGCTACTGGAGCGAGTCACCGATCTCCCCAGCTGGATTGCGATCCTGCCGGGCGCCGGATTCGGGTTACTGTACTTCGTGGCCTTCGAAGTAGCGACGGGATCGACGCCGGGCAAGAAGATCCTCGGGTTGCGAGTCAACGGCGCCGGTGGCGCGAGCACACCGGATCTGGCCGAGTCCGCCAAGCGCAACGCGTATATGCTGCTGAACCTGATTCCCTGGGTCGGCGGCCTGCTGTGGTTCATCGCGGCGATCGGCATCGCGGTGACGGTGAGTTCGAGTTCGACCAAGCAGGGCTGGCACGACAACTTCGCGGGCGGTACCCAAGTCGTCAAGGATTGATGCCCACGGTGTGCGGTCGTGTGTTGGGTTCGCCGGTACCCGTTGTACCACCGCTACCGGGTCGGGTGTGCGTTGTCGCGGGGAGTGATGGCCACGGTGACGCGGTCCGCCAGCGCACGAAGGTGGTCGATGAGTTCGGGCGGTTCGTGAACCTGGAACCCGAAGCCGAAAAGTCCGGTGTAGACGGCTATTTCATCGAGTGAGTTCGAGCCGGTGTGCAGTAGGCAGTGCCCGTCGTCGATCGCCTCGATGACACCGACCGTCGGCGGGATCCGATCCGCCGCCACGGCAGCCGACACCTCGAGGGTGATGCGTGCCTGGTAGCGATAGGGGGCGGTGCTGACCCCGCGGGACACCCAGCCGGTCAGGTCGACCTCGGGTGCCTCGCGCGGGGTGAATCGAGGCCCGTTGGGGACGCGGAGGCGGAGGCGGTCGACCCGGTAGGTGCGCCAGTCCTGCTTCTCGACGTCCCAGCCGACCAGGTACCAGTGCCGTCCGGTGTGCACGAGCCGATGCGGTTCGGCCGCCCGCCGGATCTCGGAACCGTCATGGGTGCGGTAGTCGAAGCGGAGCTGTTCGTGGTCGCGAATCGCGGCGGCGATCGCGGTGAGGACATCCGCGTCCACCGACGGCGTGCCCGCCGGCATGCTGACTGTCGCTGCCTGGAGCGCCGAGACTCGGTGACGTAGCCGGGCCGGGAGGATCTGCTCCAGCTTGGCCAGGGCCCGCAGCGAGCTCTCCTCGATACCGGTGATCGTTCCGCTCGCCGCGGTGCGTAATCCGACGACGACGGCGACCGCCTCCTCGTCGTTCAAGAGCAGCGGAGGCAGTTTGGTTCCCGCTCCCAGGCGGTATCCGGCCGCACCGGAGACCGCGTGCACGGGATAGCCGAGGTTGCGGAGCTTGTCGATGTCGCGGCGGACGGTTCGGGTATCGACGTCGAGGCGCTCGGCCAGGTCGGCGCCGGTCCACACGCGGGGTGTTTGCAGGAGCGAAAGGAGTTCGAGGAGGCGAGCCGAAGTTTCCAACACCCCGCACATTCTTCCGCACAGCTAGGACGATATTTGTCCTAGCTTGTGACTCGACGGCCTCAGGAATCGCTGCGGAGCGGAGTCACTGCCTCACCGCAGGGAAACGTCACACCGGTGAGCTCCTCGGAAACGCTCCACAGGCGCTGCTGGACGGCTCGGTCGTGGGAATCGCCGCTGGAGGTGACCAGTTTCGGATAGCCACGGATCTCACCCAGTCCGCCGGGTCCGTAGTACTGGCCGCCGCCGACGGCCGGGTCGGTGGCGGCGCGCAGGGTGGGCAGGGCGCCCATCTCGGGCTTCTGGGTGAGCAGCGGCGCGAGCCAGGTGACCGGCACGCGGAACGCCGCGGGCGAGTTGCGAACGAGCTCGGTGTTGGACACGCCGGGATGGGCGGCGACCGCGACGGTGGTGCCGTGCGGTGCGAGCCGACGCTGCAATTCGTAGGTGAACATCAGGTTGGCGAGTTTGGACTGGCCGTAGGCGGCGACGCGGTTGTACGAGCGCTCCCACTGCAGATCGTCGAAATGGATGCCGGCCAGGATGCGGTGTCCGGTACTGCTGACCGTCACCACGCGGGAGCCGGGGACCGGCAGGAGCCGGTCCAGCAACAGGCCGGTGAGGGCGAAATGGCCGAGGTGGTTTGTGCCGAACTGCAATTCGAAGCCGTCCGCCGTGGTCTGTCGCGGGGTGTACATCACGCCAGCGTTGTTGATCAGCAGGTCGATGCGTGGGTGGGCCTCGCGCAGGTCGGCCGCCGCGGACCGGATCGATTCCAGCGAGGTGAGGTCGAGAGCCTGGACGGCGACCTCACCGGTCATGCGGGCGGCCGCTTGCCTGCCCTTCTCGACGTCGCGGACGGCCAGCACCACCGTCGCGCCGCGCGCGGCGAGCAGCCGAGCGGTCTCGAAGCCCAGTCCGGTGTTGGCTCCGGTCACGATCGCGACCCGGCCGTGCTGATCGGGGATGTGCTGCTCAGTCCAGTTGCTGCTCATGACTTCTCCTAAAGAACCGGCGGTCTGTTATATTCTCCACCGTAAGAGACCGATGGTCTGCTGTCAAGAGACCGGCGGTCTCTAAGCTACGATGGCGGCGTGATGTTTCAGCGAGCGCGCAGCGAGGAGCAGCGGGAGATCCGCCGACAGGCGATCCTGGACACGGCGGCCGAGATGCTCGCCGAGATGCCGGTAGCCGCGGTGAGCCTCAACGAGCTCAGCCGGCGGGTGGGCCTGGCCAAATCGAATGTCCTGCGGTACTTCGAGTCGCGCGAGGCGGTGCTGCTCGAATTGCTGGACTTCTTTCTGGAGAGCTGGCTTGCCGCCCTCGCCGATGAACTGGTCGCGGGCATCGACGCGCAGGAGGCGCCGGAAGCGCGGGCAGGCCAACTCGCCGATGTCCTCAGTCGTTCACTGGCGGACCGGGTCGTCCTGTGCGACCTCTTCGGTGCGCAGGGTGGCGTCCTCGAGCACAACGTTTCGGTCGAGGTGGTCAAGCGGCACAAGCGGTCTTCCCTCGCACGACTCGCGGCCATGACCGAACTCGTGCGCCGCCACGTCCCCGAGCTCGACGACGACCAGGCGCAACTGTTCTGCCTGATGAGCCTCGTCTCGGCGGGCGCCCTGTCGGCCTACGCCTCGCCGCCGCCCAGCGTGCTCGCCGCCTACGAGGACGAGCCTGCGCTCGGTGTGCTCCACCGAGATCTGCGTGACGCTCTGCGCGCGTCGTTCACCTCGGCGCTGCTGGGAGTGCTGCCACGCGCCTGAGTCTTTCCGTACTCGTCCTCGGGTCGGGAGCTTCTAGGATGGGTCGAGCACCACCAGGAGCACCTCGTCTCTTCGACGCGAAAGGTCGCGCCCATGGGCAGCCCGGTATCCGATACTCCGGATCGTGAGTCGGCGCCGGTCCTGGTCGGTATCGACGGGCACAGTGATTCGGCGGTGCGGTGGGCCGCCCGCGCCGCGGTGGCTCGGCGGCGTCCGCTCCTGCTGCTGTGCGCCCTCGAAATCAGCTCCGTACAGTCGGTTTTCGGGCGTTTCGACCTGTTCACGCCCTCGCTGTCGGACACCGTCCGCGCGCAGGGCGAGGAACGTCTCCAGAATGCGCGTCGATTGGTCGGCACCATCGACCCCGGCTTGGCAGTGGCAGTCGAACTCACTGACGACGACGCCGCCGACGCGCTCGTCTCGCGGTCGGGCGGCGCCCATCTCACGGTGATCGGTGCCGGGCGTGGGGGGAATCGGCTGGGTTCCACGCTGCTCGCGGTGTCCGCGTACGCGGCAGGCACTGTCGTCGTGGTGCGTGGCGATCTCGCCGCGCGCACCGATCTACCGGTCGTGGTCGGGGTGGACGGCAGCGATCCCAGTCGTGCCGCGGCGGCAGCGGCTTTCGCCGAGGCTGCGCTGCGCGGCGTGCGCTTGGTTGCTGTCCACACCTGGGACGACCTGCGCTACGAGAAGGCGGCCGCTCTGCCGGATCCTGTCGACGACGCCGACTCGATCGCGGAATCGCACCGGTTGCTGATCGAGGTGCTGGCGCCGGGCCGGGCCGCGCACCCCGCGGTCGACGTCGAGGAACGGGTCTATCGCTACAGCCCGGCCCATCATCTCCTCGAATGGTCGGTCGAGGCGCAGCTCGTGGTCACCGGGAGCCGCGGACGCGGTGGTTTCCGGGGCCTGTTGCTGGGGTCGACGAGCAATGCGCTGGTCCAGCACGCGCGGTGCCCGGTCATGGTCGTTCATCGCGCGACAGAGCGCTGAGCGTCCCGATCGAAGATCGTTACCGAGTGCTTCTCCGCTGTTCGGCGACTATCCAGCGACGCGGGAAACCGAGGTGGTCATCGCGATTCTCGGGTGTGGATCCAGGGCATAACGGGATATTTGGCACTTGCCGGGCATTCCGGTCCTGGCACTAGGCAGGGCTGGCAACCACTTGGTAACAACTCGGTCTTCGGTAGCCCGAACGCGGGCACGGTCTGGTGATACTGATGATTCGACGACCTGTGCACCTGAAAGCGACACTATCGAGGAGTCCGCGTGCTGCACACCGATGTCCCCACCCGCCGTGAGATGGCCGTCCTCGCCGCGATGACAGCGCCCTGGTCGGTGTCGATCTACACACCGACCGAGATCGATCCCGCCGAACCGGACATCAGCCGCGTCGCCTTCTCCAATCAGGTGCGTGACGCGCTCGAACGGGTCACCTCGGCGGGGGAGCGGGCGGCGCTGTCGGAGGAATTCGACGACCTGCTGGACGATCCCGAGTTCTGGCGGTTCCAGTCGCGCACGCTCGTCGTCCTGGCCACCCCCGAGCGGATCCGGACCTACCGTGTGCCGAATCGGCTGCCGGCGTCCACCACGGTCGCCGACCGATTCCTGCTCAAGCCGCTGCTGCGCACGGTGACCTTTCCGCAGTCGGCCTATGTCCTCGCCCTGTCGGAGGGCGCCGCCCGGTTGATCGATGTCGACGCCGAGGGCCCCGCGGTCGACGTCACCCCACGCGATCTGCCGAGTAGCGCCTCCGACCATGCCGGGAAGTCCTCGCTGGGCGATCGGGCGCCGAAGGGCCGGGTGCAGGGATACGAGGGACGCAAGATGCGGGTGCGGCAGTACGCGCGCGCCGTGGACCAGCAGTTGCGGACCACGCTGACCGGCCGCGACGTCCCGCTGGTGCTCGCCGCCACGGAGCCCACCGATTCGCTGTTCCGGTCGGTGAACAGCTATCCGGATCTGCTCGACGAGAGCCTGGCGGGCAACCCCGAGCATCTCGGCCCGGACGAGCTCGCCGCCCAGACGAGACCGATCCTGGACCGCTACTACGCCGGTCAGCTCGCCGACCTGAGGACGCTGTTCGACAAGCGGATGTCGGAGGGCCGTGCGCTGTCCGATATCGCCGACATCGCCCGCGCGGCGACATTCGGCATCGTCGGCATCCTGTTCGTCGACATCGAGACCGCGCTCCCGGGCACGCTGGCCGCCGACGACGGTGCGGTCGAGTTCGGTTCCGACGCCGAAGGTCTCGATGTGCTCGACGAGATCGCGCGCCGGGTACTGCTCACGGACGGCCGGGTGCTCGCGGTGCGCGGGTCGGAGGTGCCCGGTGGTGGGCCGGCCGCGGCGATCTTGCGTTATCCGATGTGATGCTCGTCGGAGTCGACAGGTAGATCGAGGCCGAGGGATATGGCCTAGCGCTTCTGCGGAGTTCGGTTGATGTACACGCTGACGTACGAACCCGGGCCCGGCCCGAGGGCATTCTGCGTCGCCAGGTCGACGATTCCGTCACCGTTGAAGTCGTCAGCCACCACATCTTGCGCACCTGCACCGCCGGGGAGGTCCTGTGCCTTCGAGAAGTGCACGCCCGTCGAGTCCGGTCCCGAGATATTTCGCACCACCGACACGGTATTGAACCCGAATGCGTAGAAATTGGCCGCCGCGATGTCGAGCTTGCCGTCGCCGTCGAAGTCGGCGGCGGCCGGACCCTGCGTTCCGGTGCCGCCCGCATGGTTCAGCGCGATGGCGAAATCACCGACCGCTGCCCCCGGCGTCGTTCGATTGGTCATGACCGGTAAACCGAACAGGCCGAACGGATCGGCTGAGCAACCGCACACGATATCGGGCCTGCCGTCGTCGTTCATGTCCACGATCAGGACGCCCGCGGGAAAGGCCGCGCCCGGGTAGTAGCTGGTCGGCTGACTGAACCGCACCTCGTGCTCGGGCCCGGTGCTCATCCACACGCGCAGATCCGCGGTGCCGACATTGCCGCTGGCGATGTCCGGCTTGCCGTCGCCGTTGAGATCCCCGACGCTCAATCCCTCGTTGAAGAGGCCGCCGTCGAGCTGGATCGGTGTTTCGAACGCGAGCGGCTGCTCAGGGGCGTCCGGTTTCAGCAGACCGATCGACACCGACCGGCTCACCACCGCGCCCAGGTTGGACGTGACGACGTCCAGCGTGCCGTCCTGGTTCATGTCCGCGAGCTTCACCTGCTGCGGAATCGCTCCGGTCTCGAACGAAGCAGCTGGGACGAAGGTAGGCACGGACTGTTCCGGTTCTCCGGTATTGCGCAGGACGGAGACCCGACCGCTCCGCAGCTCGGCGCTGCCCGCCGCGACGACGATGTCCTTGCGCCCGTCACCGTCCATGTCGGCGATCGCCACCGCCTGGGGCAGCAGATCGCCGGCGAGGCCGATCGCCGGATCGAATCGCGCCGTCCCACCCACGTCGGACCTGTTGAGGAACAGCGACAGGCCGGAATCTCCACTCCCCAGGGCGTTCGCGGCGACGATATCGGGCTTGCCGTCACCGTTGAGGTCGCCCGACGCGAGCATCCACGCCAGTGCGCCGGCGCGCATCTCCACCGGCGCGTCCCACAGGAATCCGGTAGTGACGTCCGCGTGCGCGGGAGCCGCGGACAGCGCGATCGCGACGGTCGCCACGGCCACGGCCGAGACGCGCACGAACTTCCCCGCCGTGCTCTGCGCGATCGCGTCATCTCGCTTCATCGGACGTCCTTTCGAGGTTGTACATCAAGGTCTCGGCAACCTCGACGAGCCGCGGAACCAGCCGCGGAAGACTCTCCACGCCTTCGGTTTCGGCATGATGCGTGATGAGGGCATCGACCGCGCCGACGACCGCGCGGGCGATGTACTCGGCCAGTTCCGACGGCAAGCCGGAGTCGTCACCGATCGTGTCGGCGTAGAGCCGACGAAGGCGTTGTACCGATCCCTCGATCCAGCGGGCCCGGAGTGGCGCCACCACTCGCCCAGCCTCCGGTGCCGCTACGATGAATATCCTTGCCATCGAGGGATTCCCGGCAAGGGCGGTGCAGAGCGCCCGGTACCCGGCTTCGAGTCGTTCCGCGGGACCTTGTACGCCGAGTGTCGCCTCGATGATCGCCTGGGCGAGGTTTCGCTGCGCTTCGTCGAATGCCGCGGCGAAGCAGTCGTCCTTGCCGCTGAACATTTCGTAGAACGTCTTTCGCGATACCCCGGCAGTCGCAAGCACATTCGCCACGCTGGTGTCGGCGTATCCCCGCTCGGCAACGACATCCGCGATCGCGTGCAAGATCCGCGAACGCTGCGAAGCGGCGACGACGTCCGGCGAATATCCGTGCGGGCCTTTCGGAAACGCGGACGGGACCTCGTCCGGATCGGTGCTCACGACGCCGTTCGACGAAAGTTGTAGACACTCATGTTTACTACTGTAACGACGAAGTCCCGGTTGCGGTTCGTTTTCGTAGCCGAGGGCTACCTGGGGATGTGACGGTTGATCGCATCGCCGCGGCGGCTGGCGCTGTGGCGAATCATTTTCTGCGGCAATAACTGTGGTGGCACGGAGATGTCTTGATGCGATCTGCCCGACTCGGTCGAGGGGATCGGGCCGGGTGATGAGTGTGATGGCATCGGCGAGTGGGCACGCGCGATCGCGGGCGTCCAGGATGCCTGCCGAACCCTGCGTCAACCGATGGTTGACGATTGACTGTGCGTCAACTACTAGTTGACGCACGGCGGAAGTTCCTTTCGTCGACATCACATCGAACCGAGGAGTCGCAATGGAAGCTTTCGACAGCGCTGCGCGCAGGCAAGCCGAGCCATCGGGCAGGCGGGCGGTGATCGTCGGCGCGGGGATCGCCGGTTTGGCGGCCGCGCTGCGATTGCGTCAGCAGGGCTGGGATGTCGTCGTGGTCGAGCGTGCGCCGAGTCGCCGCAGTGGCGGCTACCTGGTGAACCTGCACGGGCCCGGATATGACGCGGCCGAGCGGCTCGGGCTGCTCCCGGCGTTGAACCCGCGCGATATCGGATTCTTCACCTCGGTCCTCGTCCACGCCGACGGCCGGGAGAAACTCCGGATTCCCGCTGCCGTCGCCGAGGCCGCTGTCGGGGACCAGGCCTTGAGCCTGTTCCGTGGCGATCTGGAGTCGGCGCTGTACGACGCCGTCGCCGAGTTCGCCGATATCCGTTTCGGCACTACGGTGCGGGCCATCACCCAGACCCCGGAGGAGGTCGACGTCACCCTCAGCGACGACACCCATCTCCGCGCCGAACTCCTCGTCGGCGCCGACGGCGTGCACTCCCGGGTTCGCGAGCTCGTCTTCGGCGCCGAGTCCGAGTATTTCGTGGACCTGGGTCATATGGTCGGTGCGTTTCCACTGGATACACCTCCCACCCGGATGCCCGATGGGGTGGGCGCCACGTTCATCGGTCCCGGCCGCACGGCCGCGGTGATGAACCTGGGGCTGGGCAGGTCCTCGGCGTTCTTCGCCTACCGCTGCCCTGACGCCGACTCCGCCACCGAACTCGATCTCGGCGCCGCATCCGCGCTCACCCGAGCGTTCGGGGATCTCGGCGGCGGTGTCGCCGACGCACTCGGTCAGCTCGCCGCCGAGCCCGGCAGCGCCTACTTCGATTCGGTCGGCCAGATCGTGATGGACCGCTGGAGCCAAGGCCGGATCGTTCTGCTCGGCGACGCGGCCTGGTGCGTCACGGTTTTCGCCGGTTACGGCGCCGCCCTCGCCCTCGACGGTGCCGACCGGCTCGGCACCGCGCTGGCGGAACATGGCGACGACATCCCCGCCGCGCTCGACGCCTGGGAGACGGCGTTGCGGCCGGAGGTGGACAAGCGACAGGCGTTGGCGCGCAGGGGAATCAGCCGATTCGCCCCGCCGACACGCACCCATGTGTGGGCGGGCGAAATGATGCTCCGCGCGATCCAGCTCCCCGGCATCCGCGGCCTGGTCCAACGCTCCATCCAACGCGCCAACAACTAGCCGCTGATCGGCGGTGGTGTTGCGATCACTGCTCGCCGCACAGCGCGTGATCGACCAGTGTGCTCGCCGCGTTCTCCTGTGCCTGAATGTGTTCGGGGCTATCGCCCAACGCTTCGGACATGGACACGACGACGCTGCGTGTGCCGTCGGCGGTGACGCCGTTGTGGGTGATGTAACCGCCGTCGCCGCCCTCGTGACCCCAGTAGCTGCCGCCGCAGCTCAGCGGGCGTTCGACCAGGCCGAGCCCGTACCGTCCACCGGGCCACAGCCGCTGCAGGTCCTCGCTCACGGGGACGGTCTGGCGCATCTGGGCCAGCTGTTCGGCGGGCAACAGACGTCCCGTGAACAGTGCGCGCAGAAAGAGATTCACGTCGCGGGTGGTGGTGACGAACGACAGGATGTCCGGATCCACCGGGATCTGTTCGGTGACATCGACTTCCGCGTCGGGCCCGAACAGCTGATACGCCCTGGCATGCGGCGTTGGCAGGGTGGGGGAGGTGCCCGCCCAGGTGGTCTGGTCGAGGCCGAGCGGGCGCAGGATGCGGTGCTCGATCTCCTGGTGCGCCGGACGGCCGGTGACCTGGTCGATGATCATGCCGAGCAGGACATAGCCGGTGTTCGAATACCCCCAGCCCGTGCCGGGCGCGAAGTCCGGCCGGTGCGCCATGGCTCGGGCGACCAGCTGCTCGGGCGTGTACACGTCGTAGCGCTGCGCGTAGTACTCCTGCGGCGTGGTGTACCCGGGCAGGTCGTCGTGCAGGCCACTGGTGTGCTGGAGCAGGTGGCGCACGGTGATCCGCGAGCCGTCGTTGCCGTTGCCGCGCACCACCGCGGGGAGCCACCGGTCGACGGTGTCGTCCAGGGACACCCGGCCCTCGGCGGTCAGTTGCAGCACCGTCGTGGCGACGAACGCCTTGGCCGTGCTCGCCAGCCGGAAGTAGCCGTCCGACGGGACGGGACGGCCGGTGGTGCGGTCGGCGGTGCCGCTGGTGGCGACGGTGTGCCGTCCGTCCGGTGCGATCATCCTGGCCTGGACGCCGCTGACGCCGAGGGCGTGGAGGGCCTCGGTGTCGCGGCGGAGCTGGTCGGCCGGTGTCGCGTGGGCGATGACCTGCCCCCCGCCCGCGAGCAGCGTCGCGACCCCGACCACCAGCACGAACCTACGCAGATGCATGGTTGACACCCTTGCATCGCAAGGCCTTCGCGCACATCAGGGACAACCCGGACCCGAGCCCCCGAATCGCTGTGACCACGGTGCGGCCCCGGCGAACCGGAAAGATCGATGACCGATGTCGAGCTGCGACCGCAGCAGGCTCCGGCCCGGTATTCTCGATCGAAACATCCTGTGTTCTAAGGACTCTCAATGGATGAACTGATCATCGCTGCCGGGTCCGCCTTGGTGACCGCGTTGACCACCCAGACCTGGACACAGGCACGGGATGCGATCGTGGGCCTGTGGCGGCACGGTGATCCGGAGGAGGCCGAGGAGGTCGGGCGCGATCTCGAACGCCAGCGCCCCGGTCTGGAGGCAGCCCAGGCCGCGGGCGACACCACCATCGAGGCCGTGCTGGCCGAATCATGGCAGCACCGCCTCCGTCGACTGCTCCAGCACGACCCGGAACTGGCCGTCGAACTGCGTCGAGTCCTCGACGAGAACCTGCGGCCCGCAGCGCCGGGCGCGGTTCCGGTCGAGGACCATTCGGTGACGCTCAACGCGGAGGTCAGCGGCGGTATCAGCATTCAGGCCGGGCGTGACGCCCACCTCTCCGGTCCGCCGCCACTGCCGTGACGGCCGAACCGCCCCGGGTCGAGCTCGTGGCCTCGGTGGACGGCGGCACCAGCATCCAAGCCGGCCGCGATGTCCACGCGACCATTGTCCAGGAGACGGCGCTCGCGCCACGGGGACCTGCCGTGCATCTGTTGCCGCGGGACCTGCGCACGCTGGTCGATCGGGAAGAAGTTATCGCGTCCCTGGTGACCGGCGCGGCGAGTGGGCACACCGCCATCGGTACCATCAGCGGCACCGCGGGGATCGGCAAGACCGCGGTAGCCATCCGCGTGGCGCATGCTCTCGCGCCGCACTACCCCGACGGCCAGTTCTTCGTCGACCTCCGCGGCCACCGGCCCGGAGCGACACCGGCCGAACCCGCCGACGTGCTCGCCACCCTCCTGATCGATCTGGGTATCCACCCGCGACACATTCCCGACGGCCTGGACGCCCGACGCGATCTGTGGCGGGATCGCGTCAGTCATCAGCGGATCCTGGTCGTCCTCGACGACGCGCGCGACCAAGGGCAGGTCGACCCCCTCCTGCCCAGTGGCAGTCGCTGTTTCACTCTCGTCACCAGCAGGCGCCGCTTCGTCGCCATGGACGACGCCGTCCCGACGCCGCTGGACATGCTGCCCACGGAGGATGCCACCCAGTTGTTCCGGAATCTGTCCGGACGCCGGACATGGCCGGCGGCGGATCTGGCCGCGGTCGCCCAGCTGGTCGAGTGCTGCGAGGGCCTGCCGCTGGCCCTGGTCCTGCTGGCCGGTCGCCTCGCCCATCATCCGAGCTGGTCGATCGCGGACTACGCCGCGGAATTCACCGGAGCCGAGGATCGTCTGGGTGAATTGACCTCCGGGACCCGCGCGGTCGGCGCGGCGTTCGAGATGTCGTATCGCGCCGTTCCCGCCGGACGGCAACAGTTCTTCCGGCGGCTGGCCCTGCATCCTGGAACAGATATCGACGCGCACGCCGCGGCCGCTCTCCACGACTGTAGCGTCGCCACCGCGCGGCGCGAACTCGAAGCGCTCTATGAGGATCACTTCGTCGATGAGAAGTCACCTGGCCGCTTCCGCACCCACGATCTGCTGCGGGAATACGCGCGCACCCTGCTCGCGCGCGATCCCGCGCTCGAATCCGCCGAAGCGGTGCGCCGCCTCATCGCCCACTATGCCGACATCGCCGAACTCGCGGAGCAGTTTCTGGGCGCCACCACGCGCCCTACCCGCCGAGCGGGTGTCGGGACTGCCACAACCGGCCGTTCCGGCCCCCGTGACTTCGCCGCCGCTCTCCGCTGGCTGCGCGCGGAACGCACCAACCTGCTCGCCTGCGTCGAGTATGCTTGGGGCATCGATCATTTCGAGCACCTCTTCCGGTTGACCTCGTCCCTGGCGGGCCTGCTCCGGTTGGACGGTCCCTGGGAACAGGCGGCCCGTCTGCACAGCAGGGTCGCCGAATACGCGCGGACCGGCGGCGACCAGCTCGCCTACGGCAACGCCCTCAACGATCTGGCCGTCGTCCGGGATCTCACCGGTGCACACGCCGAGGCACGAGATCTGCTGACCGAAGCGCTCGAGACCTACCGTCGGATCGAACATCGGACCGGAGAGGGCAACGCCCTCAACAACATCGGTCACGTCCTGCACGAACTCGGCGAGTTCGACCACGCCCGAAGTCTGCTGCGAGCCGCGCTCGTGATCTTCGAGGAGTCCGGCGACCGGCTCGGCCGGGCCACCGCCGGATACAACCTCGGACTCGTCGCCATCATCACCGGCGACTATCGGACGGCTGCCGCCGAGCTGACCGCCGCCCGCGAGCTCTATGCGGCGATCGATCATCCACTGTGCTTGGCCGAGACGGTCAACGAACTCGGCACGCTGAGCAGACTGAGCGGCGACTACCCGGCCGCCGTCGCCTATCACGAGCAGGCACTCGACCTGTGCCGCACCATCGGCAACCCGCTCGGCGAGGCGCAGGCCCTGCACGCGATCGGCATCCTGCACCAGATCACCGGCGACTACCCGGCCGCGATCGACGTGCACCGCAGCGCCGTGGCCGCGTTCCGGCAGCTGGGCAACCGCCGGGGCGAGGCCGACGCCGTCCACCACCTCGGCATCGGCCACCGGCTGGCCGCCGACTACCCCACGGCTGTCGCCCAGCAGGATGTGGCGAGCGCGCTCGCCCGCGACACCGGCAACCCCGCCTTGCAGGCGAACTGCCGGGTCGAACAGGGTCGCGTCCACCGGCTGACCGGTGATTTCGCCGCCGCCGCCGAGCTACTGGCAGACGGAGCGCGGCTGCACGCGCAGGCCGGTGACCTGGTCGGCGAAGCCTACGCACTCGGTGAACTCGGACTCGTCCTGCGACGTCGCGGCGACTACCGACGGGCCCTCGACCTCCAGACCCGTTCGCTGACCATCGGACGCGAGGTCGGCCATCGCATCTGCGCGACCAGCGCGCTCGTCGAGCTGGCCCATCTGCACTGCACGGCAGGCGATGCCGAGGCTGCCGCCGCGCACGCCGATTCGGCACTGGCCGACTACCGTGCGGCGGGCGACCGTTTCGGTGAAGCGAACGCGTTGGTCGCGCTCGGTCGGATCCGCGATCTGGACGACGACCGCGACGAGGCGGGTCGGCTGTTTTCCGAGGCACGCGACATCTATCGTGCTGTGGGCACGCGCGCCGGTGAGATCTACGCGGTCAACTTCCTGGCGGGGCTCGCCGCACGCGGCGACGACCTCGACACCGCTGCCGAATTGTTCACCGGCACACTCGCCGACGCGGCCGGACTGCACGACACCTACGAGGAAGCGCACGCATTGGCCGGGCTCGCCGAGGTCGCCCGCCGGCGCGGGGCCATCGACGAAGCCCTCGCGCACCTCTCGGCCGCCGTCGCGCTCTACGACCGGCTCGGCGCCGCCGAACACGATGATGCCACCCGGCGCCTGGTCGCGTGGCGCGCGGCTGCCGCCCAGGACTGACGCCCAGGGGCAGGTCCTACAGGTGTTCGGCGAGCGCCGCGCTGTCCCCGGGCCAATCCGTCCCTCGGCGAGGGGAATTCATTGTCGACCAAGCCGCCGTGGAGGAGTGCGTCAGTCGAGGACGGCGTAGGCCTCCACCTCGACGAGGACATCCGGTTCGAAGAGGTAGTCGACACCGATGGCGGACACCGGGGGGAGGGGATCGGGGAGGGCGAGTTCGGTGGCGACCTGGTTGATGCCGTCGAGGAAGTCGGCGTATTTGTCGGGAGTCCAGTCGGTGACGAAGAACCTGAGACGGACGACGTCGGCGAAGGTGGCGCCCGCTCCGGCCAGGCCGAGGGCGGTGTTCCGCAGGGCGTGGGCGAGTTGGCCGGCGAGGTCACCGGGGGCGACCGGATTGCCGTCGGCGTCGCGGGCGATCTGACCGGCGACGTGGATGTGGCGGGTTCCGGTGCTGATCGAAACATCAGCCGTTGCGGTTCAACGAGCTCCGCCGGGCGATCCCGGAGGTGACACAGAAATCGCTCACCGCGGCGCTGCGTCGTCTCGAACGCAACGGCATGGTCGATCGAGTGATCACCCACACCCGGCCCATCGCTGTCGAGTACCGGATCTCGCCGATCGGCCGGACCCTGCAGGGACTCATCGACGCGCTGCTGCTCTGGACCACCGACACCCTGCCCGCGGTCCAGCCGGCACGCGCGCGCTTCGACGATCACCAGCGCGAGAACGACCCCGGGACGCTGCGATAGCAGACCATCCCGCCGGGGTGCGACCGCGATGGCCGCACCCCGGGAACGGGCATCAGGCCGGGGCGTACTCGGTGGCGACGTCGAGGATCCAGGTCACGCCGAAGCGATCGCGCAGCATCCCGAACCCGGGCGCCCACTGCGCCGGGCCGAAGTCCTCGATGACGCTCGCTCCGTCGGCGAGGCGTTCCCACAGCGCGCCGACCGCTTCTACGGTGTCGCCGCGGACGGACAGGAAGAACGGCTCGGTGGTCAGGGTCGTGCCGTTCTCGCGGCGGGTGGTCGGCTGGTCGAGGGCGACCGGCGCGTCCGTGCCCGGCACGTCGTAGGCCATGACCCGGAACCCGGTGTCGGCGACGATCTGACCGAAGACCACCTTGGCGGCATCGGGCAGCGCCGCGGGCATCCCGAAGTCGCCGTAGGTGGCGACGGTGAGCTGCCCGCCGAACACCGACTGGTAGAACTCCAGGGCGGCACGCGCCTGACCGTGGAAGTTCAAGTGCGCGACAGTGTTTACCGACATGGTGAGCGGTCCCTTCGGAAGTGGTTTCGTCGCCGGAGGCTCCGGCAACAAGCCCACCGTGTCAGCAGTACCGGACAGGGAACGTCCGCTATTCGTGGCAGGCTGGTCAGCATGCCGATCGCGTCCTCGACCGTGACCTCTCGTCGTCTGCTCGCGCTGTTGTCCCTGTTGCAGGTCCACCGCGACTGGCCGGGTGCGGTGCTGGCCGAGCGGCTGGCCGTGAGTGAACGCACGGTGCGGCGCGACGTCGAGCGGCTGCGCGAACTCGGCTACCCGATTCACGCGGCGAAGGGCCCCGACGGTGGTTACCGGCTCGCGGCGGGGAGCGCAATGCCGCCGCTGCTGTTCGACGACGACCAGGTGGTCGCGCTCGCGGTGGCGCTGCGGGTCGCGGTCGGAACGGGCGCGGAGATCGAAGAGGCCGCCGCCCGTGCGCTGACGACGGTGCGGCAGGTCCTGCCCGCGCGCCTGCGTCACCGTGTCGACGCGCTCGACGTGACCGCGGTCGAATCGGCGGGACGCGGAACAGATCCCCAGGTCGACCCCACTGTGCTGCTCGCCCTGAGCGCCGCGGTGCGCGCCGCGGAGGAGGTCCGGTTCGACTACCGGTCTGCGGCGGGGACACCCGGGGAGTCGCCGCCGGCGCGCCGGGTGCAACCACACCACCTCGTTGCCCGCGGCGGTCGCTGGTATCTGATCGGCTGGGATCCCGAGCGGCAGGAGTGGCGGACCTACCGCGCCGATCGGATGGTGTTGCGCATCCCCAACGGCCCCCGCTTCACCCCACGCGAGGTACCGGGTGGCGACATCGCCGCCTTCCTGTCCGCGCGGTTCAAAGGCTCCGGCACCGCGAACATCTGGCCGTGTCGCGGCGAGGTGATTCTCGACTTGCCCGCCGCCCGGGTGACGCCGTTCGCCGGCGACGGCACCGTCGAGGAACTCGGCTCCGCGCGCACCAGGCTCCTGACGGGATCCTGGTCCTGGGCCGCGCTCGCCGCGACCCTGGCCCGATTCGACACCGAGATCGAAGTCGTCGGGCCCGGCGAACTCCGCGACGCCTTCGCCACACTCTCCCGGCGCGCCGCACGCGCCGCCCGCCCGAGGCCGTGACCCTATCCAAAGATGTTGCGTACTGGGAGAATTCATCGGGCAGGCTGACACATTCGCGTGGGAGAGAACGGACGTGCGCCACCGACCACGCATCATCGCCGTCGGGATGGTTCGAGATGACATCGTTGGTACAGCAGCTGCCGGCCCTGATCGGCGTGCTGCTCGGAGTTGTCGCAACCTACCTGTCGACCTCGGCCGCCGAGCGAACACGATGGCGCCGAGCTCAGGCGATCCGATGGGATGAGAAGAGACTCGCCGCCTACACCGAGTACGCCTACGCGGTGAAGAAGGCGATCGGTCTCTCGGTCCGGATCGCCGCGCACCAGGGGATGCACCCCGACATCGACAAACTTCCCCTCGACGAAGGGCTGGTCGCCCTCGCCGCCGCGGAGGAAGCGCGAACGATGATGTGGGAGTCGGTGCTGATGTTGGGAAGCGAAGACGCGGTCGTCGCAGGCCGCAGGTGGCACGAGAGCGGGTTCCGTCTCCAGTTGATAGCAACCGGCAGGATCTCCGATGTCCCCTGGGCGCAGGCAGTCGAAGAGGCAAGTCAAGCGCGCCGCGGCTTCTATGAGGTCGTGCGGAAAGACATCGGACTCGCCATCCGCGGTTCATCGCAGAGCTATGAATGGCAACTGGCCCGGTTCCTCCAGCTGTCGAGCCCGTCCGGCGACACTGAGCACCGCACGGCGGAGATCCCGCCGACTCCACCGGATCGCCGGCTGGGCAGATCGGTTCCCGAGTCCTCGGGCTGATCGTGCGCCAGCGGGCCGCCCTCAGTCGACCGGTCGCGGATCCGCTGTACTGCCCACCGCCCGGGCGCCGATCGAGTCGATCAACGGCACGGGCGGAGGTTAGAGGCGTGTCGCCGTACGGACGAGGTCGGCGACGGCTCGGGATGTGCTGTGCGGTGGCCAGGCGATGACGGTCGTGACGGTCGGCGCGTCCGGCACCGGCACGGTGGCGTGGTCGGCGCGGAGTTGGGCGCGCAGCGACTCGGGGACGACCGCGCAGGCCCGTCCGAGGGTGATCAGCTGGGCCAACTGGGTGTGGTCGCGAACCTGCGGGCCGGGGCCGTCCGGATAGCTGCCGTCTCGCCGGGGCCAGCGCGGCAGGGGCAGGTCGGTCAAGGCGTCGACTTCGGCCATCGAGAGGTGGGGCCGGTGGGCGAGGGGATGTCCGGCGGGCAGGACCACGATCTGCGGTTCGGTGTGCAGGTCCTCGGTGTCGAATCCGGTCGTCGTGTCGTAGGGGCGGTGCAGCAGCGCGACGTCGGCACTTCCGTTGCGTAGCAGTCGTTCCGGTTCGCCGGGGCCACACAGCATCACCTCGACGGCGACAGCGCCGGGCTCGGCGGCGTAGGCGTCCAGCAGCTTCGACAACAGTTCGCTGGCGGCTCCCGCCTTGGTGGCGAGCACGACACCGGGCAGGTCGGCGGCGGCGCGGCGGGTGCGGCGCTCGGCGGCGTCGACCGCGTCGAGAGCGAGCCGAGCCTCCCGCAGCAGCACCGCCCCGGCCTCGGTCAGGGTGATCGCGCGCGAACTGCGGTGCAGCAGCACGACTCCGAGCCGTCGTTCGAGCTGCTGGATCGCCCGCGACAGCGGCGGTTGCGCCATCGCGAGCCGTTGCGCCGCCCGCCCGAAGTGCAACTCCTCGGCCACCGCGACGAAGTATCGCAACTCCCGCGTCTCCACCGGGTGATCGTATCCGGGCGTTCACCACGACCGATACCCGTGCGGTATCGGCGGCCACCTAGTCGGTCTTGGACGCGACACCTGGGCCCGCAACATGATCAACGACATGAGTGAACCCACGATCGCGCTGGTGACCGGCGCGAACAAAGGAATCGGATACGAGATCGCGGCAGGCCTGGGCGCCCTCGGCTGGCGAGTCGGGGTGGGCGCGAGGGATCGGCAACGCCGCGAGGCCGCGGTGGAGAAGCTGCGTGCGGCGGGGACCGACGCGTTCGCCGTCCCGCTCGACGTGGCCGACGACGCGAGTGTCGCGGCCGCGGCCGATTTGATCGCCGATCAGGTCGGCGGGCTCGACGTGCTGGTCAACAATGCCGCGATCGGCGGTGCTCTGCCGCAGACTCCCACCACGGTCGATCCCGCGACGGTGCGAGCTGTGGTGGAGACCAACGTGATCGGCGTCGTCCGGGTCACCAACGCGATGCTGCCCCTGCTGCGCGGCTCGGCGTCACCGCGCATCGTCAACATGTCCAGCAGCGTGGGTTCACTCGCCCTGCACACCACGCCCGGCATCGACATGGGCCCGATTCCCGTGGCGTACCTGGCGTCGAAGACCTTTCTGAACGCCGTCACGATCCAATACGGGAAGGAGCTGAGCGACACCAAGATCCTGATCAACTCCGCCTGCCCCGGTTTCACCGCCACCGACCTCACCGATTTCCGTGGCGCCCGCACACCCCGGCAGGGCGCGGCGATCGCGATTCACCTCGCGACCCTGCCCGACGACGGACCGACCGGCGGATTCTTCGACGACGCGGGACCAGTGCCCTGGTGAGGAGGCCCCCATCTCGGCCGGCAGGCATGTCGATCTCCGCGGCTCCCGTTCGACCTACGAATGAGAAGGCCGGCAAAGGCTGGAGGACCCACCCGAGGGAGGAAGCACATGACCGCCAACGATCTCGATGTACTGCTCGGCTCCTGGGAACTCACCGGGCGCACCCACAAGTCCGACCACGACGACATCATCGGGGAGCTCACCGCGACACGCATCCTGGACGGCGGGCTCCTACAGCTCGACGGCAGGATGCGGATCGGGGACACGGAGATCCACAGCCTGGAATTGATCTGGCCGGACGAGGCCGCCTCCGGCTTCGCCGCGCACGTGTATTCGGGTTCCGGCGCACCGCTGAACTACCGGTGGCGCCGTGAGGGTGACACTCTCGTGCATGCCGGTCTCGGCATGACCTACACCGGAACCATCAGCACCGACGGTGCCACGATCACCGGTTCGTGGTTGCCCGACCCGGACCGTCCGGACATGGCCGAGGCGGCCTACGACGCCACCATGCGCCGGGTATGAACGGCGCGGGGTGTGGCGCGCTATCGGCGAAGGCGATACCTGGACAACAGGATTGACCCGTTGGTGGTGTGTCGCTGATGATTGTCGTGGGCACAGGGCGGCAACTCGTCCCCTGCTCCGAACCGTTCGGGACGGAGTATGCGAGTGGGTGTCGACCCGACGTCCGTGACGGAACCCCGTCATTCCCGAGGTCGGCGAGGAGCATCGATGAATGCGGCTGATTCTGCTGTGCGCAAGGGCGATCCGAAGCTGTCCGGTGTCAGCGGTGACATCGAGCGATCGGATCGCCCATGACCGACGTGAACTTCACCCGGGATGGGGCCCTCCTGCGAGGAACCGTGACCGGCGCGGGCCCGACGGTGCTGCTTCTCCATGCCGGGGGTGAGCACCGCGGCGTGTGGGGTCCGGTCGCGTCGCGGGTCGCCGCGGCCGGTTTCCGGGCGGTGGCCTTCGATCTGCGTGGTCATGGTGAGAGCACGGGGGAGGCGGTAGATCTTCGCGTGCTCGCTGAGGATGTGGCCGAGATGGTGCGGCGCGAGCCGCAGCCGGTCGTCGTGGTGGGTGCCTCGGTCGGCGGGCTCGCGGCCATCGCCGCTCTCGGCGAACCGGATATCGCGCGTCGGGTGGCCGGGCTGGTGCTGGTGGACGTGGTTCCGAGATCCGATCCGGATCGGGTGCGTGCCTGGCTCGGCGAGATCGGGCTTCGCGATCGGCACGCCGAGCTCGCGGACGACAGCCTCGCGGCGGGGTCCGCGCTGCACGCGACAGCCGTCGGATCGGACGTGCCCCTTCTGCTCGTGCGCGGCGGCCGGTCGCCGCTGACCGACGCGGAAGTGGACCGTTTTCTCGCCGATCGCGATGTCCCGGTCTCCTGGGTGCCGGATGCCGGTCATCTCGTCGCTCGGGACGCCCCCACCGAGCTCGCGCGCATCGTCGCACGGCACGCCGCCCGCTGGGTCGCTGCCGTCGGCGTGGTGCGGGACGCGTTCGACCTGTAGCGCGCCCTCGGCGCCGAGAAGATCGACCACCCCGGTGGTGCACTGTACGCACACTTGCATCGAGTGCACGACCTCGTGGTCGAGTGGAAAGCCGCGCCGCGAACCCGATTGGCCGCGATCTGCCACGCGTCCTACGGTACGGACGGATTCGCGACCGCCCTCCTGCCGACCATCGATCGAGGGCGCCTCGCGGACGTGATCGGGCACGACGCGGAGGCCCTGGTGTATCTCTACGGTGGGTGCGACCGCGACCGGACCTACCGTGATCTCGGGCGACAACCGCTGCTGGTAGCCGATCGATTCACCGGAGGTTCCCGGCTGGTCCAAGGCGCTGAGCTGCATGACTTCGCCGTGCTGACGATGGCCAACGAGCTCGATGTGGCCCGTCACGCGCAGTTGCCGCGATCCACACAGACGGGGATCAGAAGCCTCGTCGTCGCACTGGCGAGCTACGCGCCCGACGAGGCGGTGCGGGTCCTCGCCGACGAAGCGCTCACCTGAGCGACCTCGCCGCTACAGGAGTGCGTGGGCGGCGAGGCGGGCCAGGCAGGTGTCGACGACGTCGGCGGCCGAGCCGGGCTCCGCCTCGGCGGCCCACCGTTCGGTGCCGAGGCGCACCGCCGTATTGGCCATGGCGGCGGCGAGCGCGACGTCCAAATCGTCGGAGGAGCGGCCGGTGCGGGCCGCGATGATGGGGATCAGGCTGGCTTCGCAGTCCTGCTGGACGCGCAGCCAGGTCGCCCGCAGGGCGGGGAGTTCGGTGGCGGCACGCAGCAGCGGGTGCAGGAGCTTGTCGGCGACGTCGGCGTCGACCAGGGCCGCGGTGGTAGCGGCACGGTAGGAGCGGCTCAGTGCCTCACGCAGCGACAATTCGGGCGGGCAGGCGGCCAGTTCGTCGGCCCAGGCCTGGGTGCCGATGGCCAGCAGCGGGGCGACGACGTCCTCCTTGCCGGAGAAGTACCGGTAGAAGGTCCGCAACCCCATCTCCGCCGACGCGGCGATGTCCTCGACGGTCGTCGCGGCGTAGCCGTTCTCGGCGAAGAGATGGGCCGCGACCATGGCCACCTCGCGCCGGGTGGCCGCACGGCGGATCTCGTTGAGCGCAGGCCGCCCCGGTGCGGTCGCTGCCTGGTTCCGTTGCCTGGTCACCGGCGCACTATACCCAGCATCGATGACTTCCTTGCACGTCGTGTCATTTGTGGCATATTGTGCCAGAAACACCCTGAACGACGAGGAAGAGATCTCATGAACCGTCTCGAACAGCGCCGCATCCTGGTTACCGGAGCGGGATCCGGCATCGGCCAGGCCACCGTGCTCCGCCTGTTGTCCGAGGGTGCGATCGTCGTCGGTGCCGATGTCAATGCCGAGGGCCTGCAGATGACCGGTAAGCGCGCCGCCGAAGCGGGCACCGACATCCGATTCACCGCCCTCGAGATGAACATCGGCGACGAGTCCGACGTCGTCGCCGGTGTCGCGAGCGCCGTCGAGACCCTCGGTGGGCTCGACGCTCTCGTCAACGCCGCGGGCGTGCTCCGCGCCGCGCATACCCACGAGACGTCCCTGGATCTGTGGAATCAGATCATCAACATCAACCTCACCGGCACGTTCCTGGTGACCCGCGAGGCCCTGCCCGCCCTGCTCGCCAACCCCAGCAGCACCATCGTCAACTTCAGCTCCACCTCGGCGACCTTCGCGCATCCGTACATGGCCGCGTACTCCGCGAGCAAGGGCGGCGTCCAATCCCTCACCCACGTGCTGGCCCTCGAGTACGGCAAGCAGGGCCTGCGGGCGGTCAGCGTGGCCCCCGGCGGCATCAAGTCGGGCATCACCGACGCCACGCCCGGCTACCTCCCGCAGGACTCCGACTGGTCGCTGTTCAGCCGCCTGATCGCCGTTGTCCCGCAGGACAACCCAGAGGAACTGGCCGGTCCGGAGAATGTCGCCGGCGTGATCGCCATGCTCGTTTCCGACGACGGCCGCTTCATCAGTGGCACCGAAATCCGCATCGACGGCGCCGCCCACACCTGACCACTCGCCGCTGACGGCCCGCGCTAGCCGGCGATCAGCGCCGGGGCGAGCTCCAGGCGTGGCCAGTCGGCCAGGTCGGCGCGGAGCTGCCGGTCGTGGGTCGCGATCACCACCGCCGCGCCCGTGCCGGTGAGGGCGGCGGTGAGGTCGTCGACGAGGGTGGCCGACAGGTGATTGGTGGGCTCGTCGCACAGCAGTAGTTCCGGGCGGGCGGAGAGGTGCACGGCGAGCTGGAGCCGGCGCTGCTGCCCCTGCGAGAGTCTGCCCACCGGAGTGTGCCGTGCTCGCCGCTCGAGCAGCCCGGTGGCGGCGAGGGGTACCGGCTCGGCGTCGTCGAGCGCGCCGAGGTGGCGGTCGTAGAGCTGCTGGGCCGTCAGCGCGGGGTCCCATGCGGGAACCTCCTGGCCGATCAGCGCGATCCGTGCCGTCGGCCGCCGGTCGACGGCACCACCGGTCGGGTCGAGCCGACCGGCGAGGACGGCCAGCAGCGTCGATTTGCCTGCCCCGTTGGCCCCGGTCACCAGCAGCCGCTCGCCGGTCACCACCGACACCGTCGCGGGCACGTCGAGGCGGCCCGCCACCGTGACACCCCGCGCGTGCACCAGCGCGGCTCCCGGCCGCACCTCCGCTTCTGGAAAGCGCAGGCGCAGTGGAGGTTCCGGCACCGTGACCGCGTGTGCCGCCAGCGCGTCCCTGCGCCGGTTCAGCGCCTGGACCAGGCCGGGCGCTCGGGACTGTCGCTCGTGCCTGCCGTGTCCCTTCTCCGGGCGCCACCCGGTGCTGAGCCGATCACGGGCCTCGGCGACCGCCTCGCGCAGGCGTGCGTGCTCGGACGTCTGGTCGGCGTACTCCTGCTCCCAGTGCGCCCGTGCCCGATTCCTGCCGTCCTGCCAGCCCGCGTAGCCTCCGCTGAACAGCCGCGGTCGGCCGTCGAGGCTGGGGTCGAGGTCGAGGAACTCGGTGCCGACGTCGCGCAGCAGCGCCCGGTCGTGGCTCACCACGGCCACCCCACCGGGATGGGTGCGCAGCCGTTCGGTGAGGAACTCGAGACCGGCGCGGTCGAGGTGGTTCGTCGGCTCGTCGAGCAGCATGATGTCCGGCGCCGCGCCGAGCAGACAGGCCAATCGGACGCGCGCGCGTTGGCCCACCGACAGCGTCGCGAGCGCGCGGTCCCGGTCGGTGCACGCGCCGAGGGCGGCCAGGGCGATATCGACGCGGCGTTCGGCGTCCCAGGCGTCGAGCCGGGTGGCGGCGTCGAGCGCGTCGGCGTAGGCGTCATCGGCGCCCGGCACACCCTCGGTGAGGGCGAGAGTGGCCGTGTCGAGGGCACGCAGCGCCCGCAACGCGGGGCCGATCGTCTCCGCGACCAGCGTGCCGACGGTCTCTCCGGCTCGGCAGGGAATGGACTGGCGGGCGATTCCGAGGGTGCCCACCCGGGTGACGGATCCGGTGTCGGGCCGGATCAGCCCGGCCAGAATGTGCAGGAGGGTGGATTTGCCGCGGCCGTTCTCGCCGACGATCGCCAGCCGCGACCGGGCGGCCACGGTGATCGAGGTATTGGTGAGGACCGCACGATCACCGAGGGTGTGATGGACACCGATCGCCCTGAGGTGCGCGCTCGCGCCCGCGGGCAGGTCATGAGTGGATACGCGTCGTGGCGCGGGGGAATTCGACATGGAGGGCTCCGTCGTTCGAGGAAGGAGCCGGGCACGGCACAGGAAACACCGCCCGGCAGGACTGCTCGGACGGCGGCGGAAGAATAGGGGGTCAGAGAGGTCCGGTCGCCGCCGTCAGCGGAACGACCAGGGCTTCATCATCGCGGTGCCACACATGGGATCGACCCTAGCGGCGGCGGTGCGACGTCGGCAACGGAATATCGACGGCGCCCCGGTCACGGCAGAACCCGGGTGATGGCAACTTCTCGGCACCATCGAGCCGGGAGCGGCTGCCTCGGGGTTGACACGGTGGCGACCACGGCTTTGACTGACCAGGAAGCTGGTTTCACCTCGTTCGACACTGTCTGAGGGGTAGAAATGCGCAGCACATCGTGGGCGGGCCCGGCGCGGCGGTCCGCTGTCGGACACGGGTTCCACCTGATCGTGGCAATGATCGGTGCGTGCCTCCTCGCGGTCGCGGGGACGCAGACGGTCTCCGGCCAACCGGTGGCAAACGGCGACGGTACCGGGTTCTCGCTTCCCTTCTCCGGCGCGCCCGCCTACGAGTACGTCGCGCCGACGCAGCTGACGAGTCCGGACCAGCTCAATCAGCCACTCGGTCAGGAGTGGGCCGACACGATCGCGGGCCAGATCGGTCTCAACCGGGCCGACGCGCTGAGCGAGCAGCAGTATCTCGACCTCACGTCCGGGGGCGGCGTCGGCGGGAACCTCGACGCGGCCGCGGTGATCGTCGCCTGTGTCGAGATCCTCACCAATACGGTGGGCCGCCCCGTCTACTCCGAGGTCGACGGGCAGAGCGTGACCTCGGTGCTGGGCAGCTACGGACTGTACGTGAACCCCAGCGGACTGCTGGAGAGCCCGGCCAACGCCGACGCACCGACCCGACAGGTGAACACCCTCATCGCGCCCGGCGGTTTCGTCGGCAACTGGTTGCGGGACAACGGCGCGCTCCACAGCCTGACCGCGCTCTACCGCTCGGCCTACACGGTCCAGGCCGCGTATGGCTTTGCGGCACAGCAGATGTCGGGTGCCGCGCAGCTGGTGACCAACACGAAGGGCGGTGTCAGCGCCGAGGTCGGCATGTCCATGGCGCCGCCGCTGTGGATCGTGAACTTCGCCCTGATCTACATCCTGAACCCCACGCTGGCGGCCGGGATGCCCGCCTACTGGGCCCCGATCCCGCCGCAGATGGCCGCGGCGATCAAGGCGAGCCCCACCGGCCAGGTGCCGTACCGCGACTACGCGGGCTACTTCGGCTGACGGTCGGGGTCGCGCAGGGGCGCACCGACGCGATGCAGGTGGACGAGCGCCTCCCGGTAGGACGCGACCAGCCCGGTCTCGTGGTACGGGACGCCGATCTCCGCGCAGTAGTCCCGGACGATCACCTGGGCGCGACCCAGATTCGGGGTCGGCATGCTCGGGAACAGGTGATGCTCGATCTGATAGTTGAGCCCGCCGAGCGCGAGGTCGGTCACGAGGCCACCACGCACGTTGCGGGAGGTCAGGACCTGACGACGGAGAAAGTCCGGACGATCGTCGCCGGTCAGGGTCGGCATGCCCTTGTGGTTCGGGGCGAAAATGCTGCCCATGTACAGACCGAACAGCCCCTGGTGCACGGCGATGAAGGCGATGGCCTTATCGGCGGGCAGCACCGCGAAGACCGCGGTCGCGTACGCGGCGAAATGGCCGAACAGCAGCGCGCCCTCGACCGCGCGGTGTTTCATCGATCGATTACTGAGCGCGCGGACACCTGCCACATGAAGATTCAAGCCCTCCAGCACGAGCAGCGGGAAGAACAGGAATGCCTGCGCCCGGCCGATGAGGCGGGGCAGACCACGGCTGGACCGCGCCTGCTGTTGTGACCAGACCAGAATGTCGGGCGCGACATCGGGGTCGAGTTCCTCGTGGTTGGGATTGGCGTGATGACGGGTGTGCTTGTCCTGCCACCAGCCGTAGCCGAGGCCGATGCCGGCATTGCCGACGATGCGGCCCATCACTTCCGTCGGCTGCCGCAGCCGGAAGACCTGGCGATGGGCGACATCGTGCATGACCAAGGCGATCTGTGCGAAGGTCACGGCCAGGAAGGCGGCGACCAGCAGGGTCCACCAGGAATCACCGACAAGAAAGAACGCCGCCCACCCGCCGACGAACGCGGTCCCCACGAGGCCGAGCCGGACGGCGTAGTAGCCGGGCCGACGGCGCATCAGCCCGGCCTCGGAAATGCGGCGCAGCAGCCGGGCGTAGTCACCGTCGGCGCCGCGCCGCGGTGACGAGGGAGATGATGCGGGAACCAGGGAGGACGTCGTCATGATCCCGAAGTTATCGGCGGAATTCTCACCTCTCGTAATCCCGCGGTATGACATCGAATAGGACTGCGGAGTGATTTTCCGGCCCGTGCCGCGACATTGCACAGTTCGACAACGTCGCCCCGAATTCCCTCCCGGACGGGGGATCTGAGAGTAACTTTACAGCTAACCTGCTTTTCCCTCGGCATGAGTGAGGTTCGATCATGAGGGCACTGCGCACTGTTCCCGCCGTCCTCGTGGCACTGCTGTCGGCGGCAGCGGTATCCGCCGGATGTTCGGTGTCGGTCGGCACCGCCACCGTCGACAAGGAGGCGGTGGCCGAGCAGATCAGCACCCAGCTCGCGAACCAGGTGGGCGAGACCCCGGACCGGGTCACCTGCCCCGAGGACCTGAAGGCCGAGAAGGGCGCGACGATGACCTGCACGCTCACCGAGCAAGGCGCCACCTACGACGTGAAGGTGACGGTCACCTCGGTCGAGGGCGACAACACGAAGTTCGACATCGAGGTCGCCGACACGCCCAACTAGCTCAGTCCGCCGCGTGGTCGGCGGCGCGCCCCGCCACGTAGTCGGTCGCCCAGCGGTAGTCGGGTTTGCCGCTGGGGGAGCGGGAGATGGTCTCGGCGACCCAGATCCGACCACAGTCACCTATTCGCTGACCATCGAGCGGAACGCGGGCTGGACGATCACCGAGGTGGGCAGACTGCAGAACTCCCTGCCGACCGCGAAGTAGCGTGGTCAGTAGGCGATGAAGAGGATCTCGTCGCGCGTGTAGTCGTGATCGGGGTGGTTCGCGGCCAGGTGCGCCTGGGTCTGGGTGACCAGGTCGTCCTCGTTGTCGGCGTTGATCTGGGTACCGCAGGGGCAGTTGAGGCGAGTCTTCATCACGTGTCTCCTGTGCCGATCACTGTCCGGCGATCTGCTGGACGGTAGTCCGGAGTGTATTCCAATTGCTGTGTTAGCGTGAGTCATGGGACCCGTAGACGAGATCTCCGCCGAGGCCGGTGCGCTGTTCGCGCTCGCCGAGCAGGTCACCGGATTCATGCCGGCAGACGAGGGGCGCGCGCTCTACGCCGCCGCCCGCGACTACGCGGGGACGGGAACCATTCTGGAAATCGGCACCTACTGTGGCAAGTCGGCGATCTATCTGGGCGCCGCGGCCCGGGCGACCGGCGCGACCGTCGTCACCGTCGATCATCACCGTGGCTCGGAAGAGCACCAACCGGGCTGGGAGTACCACGACACGAGTCTGGTCGACCCCGAGACCGGTGTCTTCGATACCGTGACGGCGTTCCGGCGCACCATGGTGCGGGCCGGCCTGACCGACACCGTCACCGCGATCATCGGGTCCTCCACCGCCGCCGCGCGCCTCTGGCGCACGCCGCTGACCATGCTCTTCATCGACGGCGGCCACACCGAGGAGGCCGCCCGGCGCGACTACGACAACTGGGTGCACTGGATCGCGGGCGGTGGGCTCCTGGCGATCCACGACGTCTTCCCCGACCCCGCCGACGGCGGGCAGGCCCCGTTCGGCATCTACCGCCGTGCGCTCGACAGCGGCAAGTTCCGCGAGCTCTCGGTGACCGGGTCGCTGCGCATCCTGCAGCGCGTCGCCGCTTGCGGTTAGCGGTCGACGACGTCGCGGAATATGCCGTCGGCGGTGTCCAGGCATGGGCTACGAGTCCTACGAGAAGATCGCCGACCGCATCGAACGCGCTGCCCTGCGCATCCTGCGGGTCCCGTAGGCGACAGCCTCAGATGTGCGCGCCCCCGTCCACCTGGATGGTGGTGCCGGTGATGAACGCCGCGTCGTCGGAGGCCGCCATCGCCACCACACCCGCCACCATCTCGGGCGAGCCGAGCAGCGGTCCGATGGCCGGGGCCATCTTGCTCAGCAGCCCGGCGTCGATATCGGCCGGGACATCGGTGAGGCTGTAGGTCATCGGTGTCTCGATGCCGCCCGGCGAGACGCACACCGCGCGCAGGCCGTGCTTGCTGTACTCCAAAGCCAGTGTGCGGGTGAACGATTCCAGCCCACCCTTGCTGGCGGCGTACGCGGCGCGGTAGGGCGCGGCATAGGTGGCCGCGCTGGAACTGATGTTGACCACCACCGCGTGCTCGCTCTCCAGCAGCGCGGGGAGCGCGGCACGGGTGACCAGGAAGGGACCGGTGAGGTTGGTGCCGAGCACGGTGTTCCACAGCTCGATGCCGGTCTCGTGCAGATGCGACAGGCGGATGATCCCGGCGGCGTTGACGAGGACGTCGAGCCCGTCGGCGGACAGTCTCGGCACCACCTCCGCGACCGCGACGTCGTCGGTGACGTCGAGGATCTCGTAGCTGAACCGTTCGGCCGCACCGTGATCGGCCGCCAGCTGCCGGGTCTTCGCCAGTGCCGCGGCGGTGCGCCCCACCCCGGTCACCACCGCGCCCTCGGCGAGCAGGCGCGCGACGATGGCCTGGCCGATACCCGAGCCGGCGCCGGTGACGAGCGCCCGGCGCCCGGCGAGGCGATTCACCGGGCCTCCACGATCGCGACCGGTCCGGACGCGGGCAGCCGGTCGAGATCGCCCGGTTCGGCGACCACGTCCACCGGGAACGGCTGGACGGCGGGCGGCGGCAGCCCCGGGCCGACCACCAGCCCGCCCCGCACGTCGAGCCGGTCCATTTCCTGGATGATCGGCTCGTAGCGGGCGGGCAGCAGATTGTTGTGCCACACGAAATCCCGCACCTCGGCCGCCGTGGTGAGACTGCGTTGCGACACCGGGGAGCACACCGGGACGCGCGGATCCCGAAAAGTCATGCCGCTCACGAACTCCCGCATGAACTCGGCGGCGTATTGCTGCAAGGGGGAGTGGAACGCGCCCTGGTAGGCGTCCAGCACGAACATGTGCCGGGCGTCGGCCGCGGCCTCGATCTCCGCGTGGAGCTCGCGCAGTGCCGCGGTGTACCCCGACAGCACGAAGGAGCGGTTCACGCCGTCGATGGGCCCGGTGTCGACGGCCAGGTACAGCCCGGGTCGTGCCTGCCCGTAGTAGCGCTCGGGCACGTCCTCGATCGGCACCGACAGCAGCGCCATGCCCTGGCCCGCGATATCGTCCGGTCTCGGCACCAGTCGTCGATGGCGCAGCATCCCGAACAGTTCGTGCCGCTGCACCGCCCCGGCCACGCAGGTGCTGATCAACGCTCCCAGGCTCAGCCCGCCCGTCGCCACCACCTCCACGCCCCGGGCGGAGAGATCTTCGGCCAGACCGAGATTCAGCGCGGCCTGCCGCAGGGCGCCGATACTGTGCCGATCCTCGGGTGTACCGAGCAGTTCCGCGTCCGGATGCCGGCCGCGCAGGATGTCCACGGACAATCCGGTGCACTCGGCCGCCTCGTCGTAGGCGTTCTCCACCGCCGGGCAGGTCCGGCAGAATTCGTCGATCGTCTCCGGCGTCATACTGACCTGACCGCCGAACAAGTAAGCAAACCTCATCACCCATCGAATACAGCAAGCGGGCCGGGGTACCGGCAAGAGCACCGCTGGACCACCTCTCAGCCGCCTCCCGGCCGGTGGTACCCCTGGCGAGTAGTACTACCGCGCGGGTTCAGGGGCGCAGCTCGGCGAGGAAATCGCGGAGCAGTTCGTGGAATTCGTCCGCGTGGGTGAGGTTGACGGTGTGCTCCGCGCCCGCCACGGTGTGGAATCGCACCGGCCCGCCCAGGCCCTCGGCCAGGGCGGTCATCGCCTCCGCGGCGAACGCCGGGTCGGAGGCGCCGCGCACGAGCAGCGCGGGGCAGTCGATGTCGCCGAGCAGGTCCGCGATCGAGTCGACATTGACCAGGGCGTCGGCGGCGGGCGCGACCCGGCGGCGGTCACCGCTGAGCCATTTGTCCAGCCACCGTTGGTGATCGGCGCGATCGTTGCCGATCACCAGCCCCGCGATCATCTTCGCGATCGCCGCGAGCGGGCTCGATCCCACCCAGGCGTCGGTGACCTGCCGGAACCCGACCCGCTGCGGCTCGGAGAACTCCCGCGCCGAGGTGCCGACGAGGGCGAGCCCCGCCACCCGCGGCGGACTGAGCAACGCCATGCGCAGCGCGATGAAACCGCCCTGCCCCACGCCGCCCGCCACCACCCGGTCCAGCCCGAGATGGTCGGCGACGGCCCAGGCGTCGCGGGCCAGATCCCAGAAACTGAAGACGGTGTCGGGACTCTCGGTCAGCCCGTGGCAGCGCGCGTCCACCGCCACGACCCGGTACTGCGGCGCGAGCGCGGCCAGTTGGTCGTCGAACATCTCGTGGTCCATCAGGAAGGAATGGCCGAGGATCAGCGCGGGACCGTCGCCGCCGCTGTCGACGAAGTGGACTTTCGCGCCCGCGGAGATCGCGTACGGCACAACCGTGGCTCCTGTCAGTCGTGCGACCCCCTGGGGGTCGCAGCCTAACAAGAGCCCGGCCGGCCGCCGGTCACCACCGCACGGGCAACTCCCGCACGCCGCCGGTGAAAGTGGTTGTGCGCAATGCTATTTCGGACGGATCCACCGCCAGTTCCAGAGTCGGGAACCGGGTCACGAGCTGCCGGAAGACGGTCTGCAGTTCGATGCGTGCCAGCGGTGCGCCGACGCAGTGCCGCAGCCCGTGGCCGAAGGTGACGTGCGCCGCGCCGGTGCGGGTCACGTCGAACCGGTCCGGATCGGGGAAGACCGCCGGATCGTGATTGGCGGAGTCCAGGTCCAGCAGCACCAGGTCCCCCTTGCGGACCGGGCACCCGTCGAGTTCGGCATCGTCGCGGGCGTACCGGGGAATCCGGGGCATCGGCGCGACGCGCAGCAGTTCCTCGATCGCGGTCGGCACCAGGTCCGGATCGCGCACCAGCGCCTGCCATTGCTCCGGGTTCTCCAGCAGGCGCTTCACGCCGAGACCGATCTCCACGACCGTCGTCTCGTGCCCGCCGAACAGCAGCCCCAGACCCAGCATCGCGATGCCGTGATCGCCCAGGTCGCCCCGGGCGCACAGCCGGGCGAGGACGTCGTCGCCGCCGGTGGCCTTCTTCCGTTCGATCAAGGTCAGGAAGTAGGCGAACAGCCCGGCCACGCCCTCCTGCACCTTCGCGGTCTCGACCTGCTCGGACAGGCCCTCGGTCCAGGCGCGGAACTGGTCGCGATCCTCGTAGGGCACGCCGAGCAGCTCGCAGATGACCAGCAGGGGCAGCGGAACCGCCACGGCGGTGTGCAGGTCGGCGGGTGAGCCGGTGGCGGCCATCTCGTCGAGCAGCGCGGTGGTGAGCTCCTCGATCCGGGGTGTGAGATCGCGCATGCGCCGCGGGGAGAAGTACGGCACCACCAGCTCCCGCAGGCGCGCTTGATCGGCCGGCTCGGTGTCGAAGTTGCCCATCGGTCCGCCGAAGAACATCGAGTCCGAGGCGCGCGCGGCGGTCTCGGGAGTGGGATGGGCGCGGCCCAGCCGGGGATCGGCGTAGAGCCTGCGAACCTGGGCGTGACCGGTGGCGACCCAGCCTTCATGGCCGAGCGCGGTGGTGGTCCGGTGCAGGGTCGTGGTGACGGGGCACCGGGCGGAGGTCGACTCCGTGGTCATCGCGGACTCCTTTCTCACCAGGCCACCGGCAGGGAGAGCAGGCCGCTGGTCGCGACGTCGTCGCGCCGCGGCAGGGTCTCCGGGTCCGCGTCCAAGCGGAGCGTCGGGAAGCGCTGCGTCAGTTGCCCGAACACCGCTTGCAGCTCGACCCGGGCCAGCGGCGCGCCCAGGCAGTAGCGCGGGCCGTAGCCGAAACCGAGGTGCGCGCCCTGCTGGCGCAGGATGTCGACCTTGCGCGAATCGGTGTAGACGGTCGGATCGTGGTTGGCCGAATCCACGTCGAGCAGCAGGAGTTCCCCGGTCTTCACCTCGACGCCCTCGATCACCAGATCGGTGCGCGCGTAGCGGGCGAATCCGGTCGACTTGTGCACCCGGAGCAGTTCCTCGACCGCCTGGGGCACCAGCTCCGGTCGCCGCACCAGCAGCTGCCACTGATCCGGCTGGCGCAGCAGTGCCAGTGTGCCCAAACCGATCTCGACCACCGAGGTCTCGTGCCCGGCCAGCAGCAGGCCCAGCGCGAGGGTGGCGATCACGTCGTCGCTGATGTCCTCGACCTCGCACAGCTTCGACAGCACGCCCGGACCGGGCTCCTTACGCTTGCGCTCGACGAGTTCCTTGCAGTACAGGAACCATTCCGCGCCGGCCCGCGACGCCTTCGCGGCGTCGTACTTGTCGAACAGTCCGGCGGTCCACTCCCGGATCATGCCGCGGTCGTCGTAGGGCACCCCGAGCAGTTCGCTGATCACCAGCAGCGGCAGCGGTACCGCCAGCGCCTCGTGCAGATCGGCGGGCGAGCCGTTGGCCGCCATCTCGTCCAGCAGCTCGGCGGTGTAGGCCTCCACCTGGGGTTGCAGGGCTCGCATCGCGCGCGGGGCGAAGAACGGGTTGAGCAACTCCCGCATCCGGGCGTTGTCGGCGGGTTCGGTCTCGAAATTGCCCAGGGGAGCGCCGAAGAACGGTGAGGCGGTGGTGCGTGCGGCGGTCTCCGGCGTCGGATGCGAACGACCGAGCCGGGGGTCGGTGAACAGCTTCTTGACCCGGTCGTAGCCGCAGACCTGCCAGGCCGGATCACCGGTGAGGGTCTGGACCCGCTGGATCGGGCAGGCGAGCTGGGGTGCGTCGGTGGTCATCACTCACTCCTATATGTTCGCTTGTACAAGCGAAGTTAAACATAGGAAGTTGTACCATTCGACTTGAACAAGGAGGTAGGTCCGTGGCCGCCAGCAGCACACCCGCGCCGAGCCGTCGCATGCCGCGCGCCGAACGGCGTGAGCAGATCCTCGAAGCGGCCACGCGGGTATTGGCGCGCAACGGATTCGGCGCGACCGGCCTCGAGCAGATCGCGGCCGAGGCGGGCATCACCCACGTCATCCTGTACCGGCACTTCGCGTCCAAGGCCGACCTGTTCCGGGCGGTGCTCGAGCGGGCCTACACCCGGCTCGGCGACACCATGGGGACCGAGCACCCCGGCGGCTCCAGCCTGCCCGCGCTGCTCGCCGCCGCGACCGCCGATCCCGACGCCTTCCGGCTGCTGTTCCGGCATGCGGTGCAGGAGCCGGACTTTCGCGACATCACCGATCTGGTGCGCGGCTATTCGACCGTGGTCGCGCAGCGGTATCTCACCCAGGCGATCCCGGACGGGCCCTGGCAGGACTGGGCGACCCAGGTGATTCCCGGCTTCATCCTGGACGCCGTCATCGCCTGGCTCGACGTGGGCCGCCCCGATCCCGAGGGCGCCGCCGCGCGCATCGGGCGGGCCGCACTGGCACTGATCGAGATTGCGAAAGACGGTGCGGCCGCGCAAGAGTGAGCCGGACCATCGAGGAGGATCATGCACGGGCCAGGGGTGCCGACACTCGCCGACTTCGTCCGCGCCCATCGGCGCGCGACCCGACCGGACCATCCGCGCGGCATGAGTCGCCAGCAGCTGGCCACGGCCATCCACTCCAGCGTCGGCTACATCGCCAAGATCGAACAGGGCGGCGCGAGCAATCCCAGCCCGTCGGTGCTCGACGCGCTCGCCGAGGTCTTCGCCCTCGACGGCGACGAGCGCGCGCACCTGTATCACCTGGCGCAGCAACGGTTCCGGCGTCCCGCCGCCGCGCGTCCCCGGCAGCTCGAGCCGGAACTGCGCACCACCGTGGACGCCATGAGCCCGCATCTGGCGGCCGTGCTGAACGGCGGCTGGGACGTGATCGGCGCCAATGCCGCCTTCGACGCGGCCCTGCCGGGGTTGCTGGCCAAGGGCAACCTGTTGCGCTGGCTGTTCACCGATCCGCGGGCCCGCCTGGTGATCGAGGAGTGGGAACGCGAGGCCACCGTGATCACCGGCTGCTTCCGTGGCTACGCCGGGCGCGTCGGCGACCGCGACGACCTGCGGAACCTGTTGAGCGAGCTGGGTGCCCAGCCCGACTTCCAGCGACTCTGGCGCGCGGGCCGGGTGTACCTGGACCGGCGCGACCCCACCGTCCGGCTGCGGAACCGAAAGACCGGTCAGCCCTTCGGAATCCGGGTCCAGCAGTTCAGTACCCCACTGCCGCACCCGAATCGGCTGCTGCTGGTGGGTTTGGTCGACTTGTAGGTATCCATGACGATTTCCCGAGTTCTACGGAGAAAATCAAGAACTCCCGCGAAGTGAACCCGCCGCGATCTTTCTGTGATCTGATCGAGATGTCCCCGAGATGGGGGCGATCAGAAAGAATGCAATCGAGGTTGACTGTATGAATTCCAGAACTGCCCGTCCGCTCGCCGTCGCCGTGCTGGCGTTGTCCGCCTGCGCCCTGGGTGCGGGAACCGCCACCGCGGCGGCCCCGGCCCCGGTGGCCGGGTCGGTCGAGGTGTGCCTGCCCCTGCCGGTCGGTCCGCTCGAGGTGAGCTTGTGCCTGTGATCCGCTAGCCGGAATGCCTCCGGTGGTGGTGGAACCGTCCGTAGGGAGCGGGATTGCGCGGTCCCGTCAGGTTTCATCACCGCCGGACGGCGGGTTCGCGCGCCGGTGCCGTTGGGGGAATCCCTAAACATTCCGGTATTCCCTTACCGCCTGTCACAAGCGAACCCGACGTGGCGGTTTGTTCTACGCGGTAAGTTGGGAGCTTGCCCAGTTGTCTGGGTGGGAAGGATTCATCATGGCTGGCTCAGCATCCCTCACACCGTTCTTGACCGCAGCGGGCCGTCCGGTATCGACCCCGCTGAAGGATGTGCGGGCGATATCCCGCCAGATGGTGGGCCATTTCATCGAGAATGTGGCGCCCTGCGCGACGTTGCCCACCGAAGTCCTCGACGGTGACGTCACCACGGTGACACGGGTGTGCCTGGAACTGACCGGCGGTGTGCTCGACGGCCGCGACCTCCCCGGGCGTCTGGAACGGATCCAGGCGGCGGCCGCGGGCTGGGCGCGCGAGGGCATTCCGATCGACACCATCCACAACGCGGTGCACGAGGGCTTCAAACTCGGTTTCGACCTGGTGACCGCCAATGTGAACAACCACGACCACGCGACCGTCGTCGGCGTGGCCCGGCGGCTGACCGATGTCCAGAGCACGATCACCGCCGCCGTCTCGGCGGCCTATGTGCGGGAACTGCGGTCGGTCGTCAGCGAGCACCACACCGCCGTGCACACCCTGACCTCGGCCCTGCTCGGTGGGCAGAGCACCTCGACGATGGCCAGGGAATGCGGGATCGAGATCGCCGATCGATACCACGTGATCGCCCTGGCGCTGCCGCCGCACGCCGAGGAATTCGACCCGGCGCTCGACGCCAACGTGGTCGCCCGGCGCAAGTTGCGGCGCGTGCAGGCCGAGCTGGCCAATCGCTGTGTCGGCAAGGTGCTGTCGCTGCTCAGCGTCGACGGCGGCACGCTGCTGCTGCCCGCGGCGGAGTTCTCCGAGCACGAGCTCGACGAGCTGGTCATCGGATTGTCCGCGGCGGCGCAGGTGCCGGTGCGCGCGGTGACGACGCCCGCGGCACCGGCTGACATTCCGCGCGCCGCCGAGCAGGTCCACGAACTGGTCGAAATAGTGCACCGGCTCGGTGGTCCGAGCAAGGTGTACCGCCCGCACGAATTGGCTTTCGAATATCAGCTGACGCGCGAGGGCGCGGCGCGTGATTATCTGAGTTCGGTCGTCGATTCCCTCGAGGCCCATCCGGAATTGCTCCGCACGCTCGAGGTGTACATCGCGTCGAATCTGCGCCGGACGAATACCGCGCGCGAGTTGTTCGTCCACACGAATACCGTCGACTACCGATTGAAGCGCATCGGGCAGCTGACCGGCTTCGACCTGAACGATGTCACCGGACTGTGCTACCTGCGCGCGGCCCTGCTGATCCGCGCGCACCGTGGCCTCGGCAAGCCGGAGGACGGCCATCCCGACGACGAAACCCGCTCGCGCGCGGGGTGAGTCACGCGGTCACGTCGTCGGGTCGGCGGCTCGGTCCGGTCAGGCGGCGTGGGTGAGTCGGGCGGCGGAGGCGCCGATCGCCGGGCGGGCGCCGACCAGCGTGCGCATGAATCGATCCTGTTCCCGCGCACCGCGCGTCGCGGCCCGGTCCAGTCCGCCGGGCAGTACCCGGGTGGCCGAGCGGACGAGATTGGTAGGGATCCGGAGCGCCGGATACCAGGGAATCACCACCGTTGGCAGGCCCAGCGCGCGCATCGTGCGGCGGCCGAGGAAGGTCCCCGTCACCGACAGATGCTGGGCGTAGGCGAGGCGGCGGCGCACGGCGGGCAGCCGGTCGTAGTTCCACGACAGCGGATCTCGCGACATCGGCACCGCCAGCTGGCGGGTCGACTCGTCCGGGTCGGCCAGGGCCGAGAGCGTGTGCACCAGGACGCGCACGCCGTCGCGGAACGACTGCGGCAGCCACTGCTCCTCGACGCCGAGCAGGCTGCCGACATAGCGGACCAGGTGCGCGAGGTCGTCGGCTTCGGACGGTGTGAGCAGCACGCCCATCCCCAGCGCGCCGATCGCCGGTGCGATGAAGGCGCCGACCAGCGTGGCCGCCATATCGGTCTGATTGATCGGCAGCCCCCAGTCCCCGGTCTGCCAATCCGGCATGGCGGCCACATGGCGTCGCACGAAGGCGTGGATGAGCCGTACCCGGATGGTGGAGCGATAGCCGAGGCCCAGCGGAGCGAGCCCGTCCTCGGACAGGACGTCCATCGCCCACTGCATCGTCTCGGCCCAGCGCTGATTGGAGCCCTTCTCCAGGGCGCCCGTGCGCAGCAGCGTCTTGTTGAAGCCGGAGAACTGGTAGCCGCCGAGCATGGCGACGTCGCGCGCGATGTACATACCGTCGGCCCCGCTGCTCAGCAGCACCTTGGCCCCGCGCACGAGCTTGTCGTGATCGACCCACGCCGGCACCGCCTCGACCTCGGCGAAGAACGCGCGCAGCGGTTCCGGCGCGTCCGGCACGGCGGCGATGCCGTGGGTGAGTGCCCGGTCGAACAGCGGGCGCATCTGCTTGCTGCCCGCGGTGACCATCCACTCCACCAGCTGATCCATCGGCTCGTCACCGACGAGCAGTCCCTCGCCGAGGCGGCGCCACTGATCCGCGTCGGGGCCGTGGACACCCAGGGTGGCCGCGAACCCGCCGACGATCACGGGGGTGCGGTGGGGCCGGTCGGGGTGTCGGGTGGGAACGGTAGGCATCGGCACTCCTCGTTGAGCGACGTAAACTGGATAACGACTGATATCCAAAGTAGGCCGCCTGCTAAAGTGCTGTCAATGGCGCGTGCGGAGGTGGTCCGGCCCTATCGGGGCATGAGCGCGGCGAATCGCCGGGACGAACGCCGCGACAAGCTCCTCGCCGCGGGTCGGCAGGTCTGGGGCGAGGCCGGGCTGACCGAGGTCACGGTGCGCCGCGTCTGTGCCGCGTCCGGATTGACGCCGCGCTACTTCTATGAGCAGTTCGCCACCAGGGACGCGCTGGTGCTCGCCGTCGCCGAGCAGGTGCACGAAGAGCTGGCCGCCACCCTGGTCGAGGCCAGTCAGGCCCAGGCCGACGGCCTGCGGGACAAACTGCTGCGGGCGTTGACGGCGTTCCTCGACGCCATCGCCGACGACCCGCGGATCCACCGCATCCTCACCAGCGACACCCACGGCACCGCGGGCCTCGAAGAGCTTCGGGCCCGCTCCGTCGGCATCATCACCGATCTCGTCGTGCAGTACAGCGCGGAGTTCCTCGACGCGCCCGCGAGTCCGGAGAGCCGGCGCCAGGAAGCGCTCTTCGTCGTCGGTGGGATCAATCAGCTCATCGACGCCTGGCTGCGCGACCCCCGTCAGTCGAGTGTCGAATTGGCCACGCTCTGTACCGAACTCGCCCTCGCGGTGGCGCGCAGGGGGCGTTGACCGCAGCCTGTCAGGCGTCGGGCCGTGGGCGGCAGGACGGATCGTGCGCGGTGAACAGCTGGGTGAGCGCGGTGTCCATGGCCTGCTGTGTCGCCGGGCTGAGGGCAGCCAGGAAGTCGGACTGCGTGCGCTCCAGGTCGGCGAAGGCGTCGGTGAGGGTGCGTAGGCCCTGCGCGGTCGGGACGACCACGTGCCTGCGCCGGTCGGCGCCGCGTTCGCGGGTGGCCATGCCGGTGCGCTCGAGGCGGTCGACGACGGCGACCATGGTCGTCCGGTCCAGGCCCGTCGATCGGGCCAGATCCTGCTGCGAGTGCGTGCCCGTCGCGGCGTAGGCGAGCACGCGGAAGTCCTTGCCGCGCAGGTCGTAACGCTCCAGCGCCTGCTCGACGGCCTCGCGCGCCGCGTCGCCGACCCGGAACAACAGGAACAGCGGCGCCTGGGTGATCCGTGCCACCGGATTCGTCTCTCGCATCACCCCACTATAGTCACGTACGCTGATCATCAGTATCGCTGATGATTGGAGCGTGTCGAATGTCCGATTCCCGTGCTGTCAAGATCGTCCTCGTAGTCCTCGGCCTGATCACGATGACGCCGGTGCTCGCCCTGGTGACACCGGCGGCCCTGGAGTACTACGGGCTCACCCAGCTGGCCCCGATGGAGGAAGCTCTGCTCCGGCACCGCGGCATGATGCAGCTGGTGCTGGGTGCCGCGCTGGTCTGGGCGGCGTTCGTCCCGGCGGTGCGGGTGCCCGTCGCCCTGGCCGCCATCGCTACCAAGGCGACGAATCTCGTGCTGACACTGTCGGATCCGGCGACCCGGCCGGACGCGCCGCTGTTCAGCACGGTCTTCGACACGCTCGCCGTGCTGATCCTGATCGGGGTGGTGGCGGTGCGCTCGCGTCCGGCCGCCGAACGTCCGGCGATCTGACGGCCCGCGGTCAGCGGCGGTTGGGTTCCTCGGTGACGAGGCGATAGATCACGTAGCCCGCGAACCACGTGATCATGACGGCGCAGGCGATGACGAGGATCTCGATCGCGACAACCATATCCCTCACTCCTTCAGGTGTTCGCTAGTTTACGAACTCGACTCGATATCGAGTTTATCAGGGTGCTCGCTGACCGGCGCCGGTCGGCCCGAGCGCGGACGAACTCGCGCTCGGGCCGGGGTGCTACCGGGCCATCACGTAGGTGCCGGGGGCGACACCGAGCGGCGCGAACTCGGTGTTGCCGAGCAGCGGTGACGGGGAGATCCGCGGGCCGGAACGGTCGGCGAGCCAGGTGGCGTAGTCCGGCCACCACGACCCCTGCGCCGTGGTCGCGGCACCGCGCCATTCGGCGGCATCGAGCGAATTGTCGTCCGACACCTGGTAGCTCGACTTGCGGTTGCCCGGGGGATTGACCAGCGCGGCGATGTGGCCGTTGGTCGACAGGACGAAACGCACCTTCCCCCCGAGCAATTGGGAGCTGCGGTAGCAATTGGTCCAGGGGCAGATGTGATCCGCCGAGCCCGCCACGACATAGGAGTCGACGGTGACGTCGCCGAGGTCGACGGGTGTGCCGAGCACGGTGACCGCCCCGGGGGTGGCGAGCTTGTTGTGCACCGCGGCCTCGATGAAGTCACGATGCAGGGCGGCAGGCATGCGCGTGGTGTCGGCATTCCAGAACAGGATGTCGAACTTCGGCGGGGTCTTGCCCTGCAGGTAGTTGTTGACCCAGTAGTTCCAGACCAGATCCGACGGGCGCAGCCAGGCGAAGACCTCCGCGAGGTGGCGGCCGTCGAGGTAGCCCTTGCTCGCCGAGCGCGCGATCGCCGCTCGCGCGACGCCTTCGTCGACGAGTGATCCGGCGACGCCGGCCCGGCGCTGATCGATCATCGTGACCAGCAAGGTGAGGCCGGCGAGTTCGCCGATGGACCCCTTCGCCGCGCGGTGGGCCGCGGCGAGGCTGGTGATCAGGCCACCCGAGCACGCGGCCAGGACGTGCACTGAGCCGGCCCCGATGATCCGGTCGACCACCGAGAACGCGTCGATCGCCGCGGCGGCGTAGGCATCGATGCCCCACTCACTGTGCCGTTCGTCGGGATTGAGCCAGGACACCACGAACACCTGGTGCCCTTGCTTGACCAGGTACTCGATCAGGCTGCGGCCGGGCGCGAGATCGAGCACGTAGTACTTGTTGATGGTCGGCGGGACGATCAGCAGCGGCACCGCGTGCACGGTCTCGGTCTGGGGCAGGTACTGGATCAGCTCGAACATCGGCGCGCGGTACACGACGGCGCCCGGTGTGACCGCGAGGTCGGCACCCACCCGGAAGGCATCCGGCTCGACCATCGACGGGATCCGCGGGGAACTCGCGATGTCACGCACGAGGTTGAGCGGGCCCGCGATCGTATTGGCGCCTCCGGACTCGAACAGTGCCTTCCACGCGACCGGGCTGATCAGCGGATTGTTGCTGGGTGACAGGGCTTCGGCGATGTTCGACATCACGAACTTCATCCGTTCGGCGTCCTGCCACTCCAGCGGCGCGTCCCGCAGCAGGCCCTCGGCGGTGTCGTTCGCGGCCAGATACGCCTGCACCACGCGTTTCAACAGCGGATTCTCCGACCATGCCGGGTCGGTGAAGCGGCGGTCACCGCGCCGCGGCGCGATCTCCGAGGTGCCCTTCGCGATTCGGCCGAGTTCGTCGACGAACCCGCCGATCCGGGCCTTGACCCGATCCGGGTGCTGGGCCAGCGCGTCGAGAAAGCGTGCGCCCGAGCTGCCGGGCAGCCAGCGACCGGCCGACCCGAACGCGGCCCTCGTCAGGATCTGGTCGAGCGGAACCGCGGTGTCCTCCGGAGCGCTCGTCATCTGAGTCCCTCCGATCCGGCGTGGTCGCCGCCGACGACCCGATGAACGGCATCCTGTGGATTCCTGCCGATGGTGATGATGTCGTCTCCACTCCTGGACGGCCGCGCGAGTCGGTTCGCGCAGCGGGTTGTCGATGGGTCCGCGTGGATCTCCCGCAGTGATCCGAGGGCGCGGCGGTAATCGATCGAGGAGTGGTGTGGCAGTCGGCTTCGGCGGCGAACGCATGATGTTCCACATCCCGGGGCGGCCACCGTGCCGAACGCGTGATCCCACAGTGGCGCACTGCGCCACGGCCGCCAATGTCGGCGCCGACAGGAAATCGGCGGGGGACGTGTCGGCGCCCACAGTCCGCCTTCTCGCTGCGGCGTTCGGGGGAAGTCGTCGATAGCCTGTCGTGGTGTCCACCCTCAGTCCCGCTCCCTCGGTGGCGACACTCGCCGTCGGCCTGCTGGAACGGATCGATGTGCTGGCCGACCAGCTCGCCGTCCGGATCGTCGATCGGATCGAGGTCTATCGCCTGGAGTACATCGTCGATCGGCGTGAGCTGAAGAGCTCGCTGATAGCCAATATGAATCAGATCCTCGGTCGGCTGAGCGGTGATCGGGAGATCGAGCTGTCGGCGCCCCGGGAGACCGGTCGCGCCCGCGCGGAGCAGGACATGCCACTGCCGGAAGTCCTGCGGGCCTACCGTCTCGGCTTCGCGTTCCTGTGGCGGCGGCTGCTCGGCGCGGCACGGAGCTCGGGGCAGCGGACGGTCGACGCGCTCCTCGACACAGCCACGACGATCTGGGAGATCGCCGACGACGTCTCGCTGGCGGTGACCGAGGCGTACCGGGAAGCGATGAGCGAACGGATGATCGCCGCCGACCGGCGGCGGTCCGGTCTCCTCTCGGCCATCCTCGACGGTCCCGGCTCGGGTTCACACAGCGCCTGGGAGGTCGCGCGGCTGCTCGACCTGCCCTACGACGGGACGTTCCTCGTGCTCGTCGCGGAGGCGGTGGACGGCAACTCGGCACCGCTGCCGCATCTCGAGGACCGCCTGCGGCAGCTCGATGTCGGTTCGGCGTGGCGTTCACAACCGGATCACGAGATCGGCGTCCTCTCCTTGGGGCGTCGCCGCGATCCGGCGGAGGTACTCGCCGCGGTGCGGAAGGTGGCCATCGGCCGGATCGGGGTGAGTCCGGTGTTCGCCCGGCTCGACGGAGCGCCCCGGGCCCTGAGGCTCGCACACGTGGCTCTCGAAACCCTCTCTCCCGGTACCGCATCCATCTGTCAGCTGGCCGACGAGCCGAATATCGACCTGCTCGTCCGCGACCGGGACACCACCCGGCGATTCGTCCTGCGCGTGCTGGGCGGTGTCCTCGCCTTGCCCGACTACGAACGGACCACGCTGCTGGCGACGGCGACCGCGTGGATCCAGGCGCGAGGCTCGGCCGCCGAGGCGGGACGTCTGCTGTACTGCCACGAGAACACCGTGCGCGGCCGCATCCATCGACTGGAACAGCACCTGGGCGGCACGCTCGACGACCCGCGGAATCTGGGTGACCTCACCACCGCGCTGCAAGCGATCCGGATGTTTCCCGAGTTCGGCCAGCCCATCCCGGCCACTGCCTGAAGGAGTGCGCGTGACCCCTGTCGACACCGTTCGCGAACTGCGGATCAACGGCCGGCGCGTCCGGGTCTCGGTGCGGGCGGGGGAGGGGCGGCCGCTGGTGCTGTGCAACGGCATCGGCGCGAACCTGGATCTGCTCCAGCCGTTCGTCGACGAGCTCGACCCGGCGATCCCCGTCATCCGGTTCGATGTTCCCGGGATCGGCGGATCCGAACTGCCCAGGCTGCCTTACACTTTCGCGACAATGGCCTGCCTGCTCGGCACGGTACTCGACGACATCGGCTGTCGCGAGGTGGACGTGCTCGGCATCTCCTGGGGCGGGGGCCTGGCCCAGCAGTTCGCTGTCCAGAATCCCCGGCGTTGCCGTCGCCTGGTGCTCGTCGCCACGGCGACCGGCATGGTGATGGTCCCGGCTCGGCCGCGGGTCCTGAGCAAGATGATCACCCCCCGCCGGTATCGCGACCCCGCCTACGCCGCGGCCATCGCCGCGCAGCTGTACGGCGGGCGCCTGCGCGACGAACCGGAGCTGGCGACGGAGCTGCTGATCCGCCACGCCCGGGTGGCGCCCGGTCGCGGCTACGCCCTCCAGCTGATCGGTGGGGCGGGCTGGACCAGTCTGCCGTTCCTGCCGTTGATCCGGCAGCCCACGCTGATCCTGGCCGGCGCGGACGACCCGATCATTCCCCTCGTCAACGCGCGGATCATGCACCGGCTCCTGCCGCACTCGACCCTGCACGTCTATCCCGACGGCCACCTCGGCCTGATCACCCGTGCCGACGATCTCGCGCCCCGCGTCGCGGCGTTCCTGCGGCCGTCAGCCGTGTCCACCGGAGGCTGAGCCGACGGTCACCGCGTGCTGCGGTGGCCGCTCGTCGTCGAGGGTGGTCTCGCCGAGCCCGATCCGCTGCTGGATCCGCTTCATCCACTGCGGCGCCCACCAGCAGTCGTCGCCGAGCAGTTTCATGATCGCGGGGACCAGCAGCATGCGCAGCACGGTCGCGTCGATGATCAGGGCGGCGATCATGCCGTAGGCGATGTACTGCATCATCACCAGATCGGAGAACGCGAACGCGCCGGTGACGACGATCAGGATCAGCGCGGCCGCGGTGATGATGCGCCCGGTCTGGGCGGTGCCGATGCGGATCGCGTCGGTGGTGGACGCGCCCTGGGCGCGCGCTTCCACCATCCGGGAGAGCAGGAAGACCTCGTAGTCGGTCGACAAGCCGTAGATCACCGCGATGATCAGCATCAGCACCGGAGCGCTGATCGGCTGTGGCGTGAAATTGAGGATGCCGGAACCATGTCCGTCGATGAAGATCCAGGTGAGGATGCCCAGGGTCGCGCCGAGCCCGAGCACGTTCATCAACACGGCCTTGAGGGGGAGCACCAGCGAGCCGAAGGCCAGGAACATCAGCACCATGGTGATCGCCAGCACCAGGATGATCATGAACGGCATCAGGTCGAGCAGCGTGTCGATGCTGTCGGCCATGATCGCGGGCTGGCCGGTGACGTACATCGTCACGCCGTCGGGCACCTCGATCGAGCGCAGGTAGTCGATCGTCGGCTCGGCATCGCCGGTCGGGTCGACCAGGGTGGCGGAGGTCCGATACACCGTCGGGTCGGTGGACCCGGTATTGCTCGGGACACCGAACGAGCTGACCAGCCCCGGTGCCTGGTTGGCCTCGCGCATGATCTGGCCGATCGCCGGGGTGTTGTCGGAGACGAAGACGAGCTGGATCGGGTCGGTTTTCTTCAGCGGGAAGATCTCGTAGAAGTGCTCGAGCGCGAGCCGGGTGCTGTTGTCCGGCGGCAGGTACTTCTCGTTGATGCCACCGAACGCCAGGTTCCCGACCGGGATGATCAGCAGCAGCAAGCCGATGACGATCGGGATGGCCACCTGGAGCGGACGCTTCATCACCCAGCGGGTGAGTCTGCCCCAGAAGCCGTTCTCGATCTCCTCCGACGTCCTGGTCTTGCGGAACCGCTTCAGTCCGAGCATGTCGACGCGCGGGCCGAGCACCGCCAGCATCGCGGGCAACAGCGTGACCGCGGTCAGCGCGGCGAGCGAGACCGTGGCGATGGTGCCGTAGGCGACCGAGCGCAGGAAGCCCTGCGGGAACAGCAGGATGCCACCGAGGCTGGCGATGATCATCGTCGCGGAGAACACGACCGTGCGTCCCGCCGTCATCACCGTCCGCCGCACCGCGGCCCGCGTGTCGTAGCCGTCGGCCAGTTCCTCGCGGAACCTGCTGACGATGAACAACCCGAAATCGATGGCCAGGCCGAGTCCGATCATCGACACCACCGCGGACACGAACGAGTTGACGTCGGTGACGTGGGTGATGCCCATGACGATCCCGTTGGCGCCGAGAATGGTGAGCCCGCCGATGATCAGCGGCAGCGCGGCGGCGACCACGCCACCGAAGATGAAGAACAGCAGCACCGCGACCGCGGGGATGGCCAGCATCTCCATCCGCTGCACGTCGTGGGCGATGGTGTCGTTGAGGGTGCCGCCGACGGCCTGCAATCCGGACACTTCCACCTGGACGCCGTCGATGGCGAACGCGTCGCTCACTTCCCGGTAGTTGCGCAGCACCTCGGTGTCGTTGTCGCCCACGATCGCGATCGACGCGAAGGCGTGCTGCTTGTCCTTGGAGCCGAACACGGACGGCACGCCGGGGGTGGTGCCCACTGTCCAATAGGTGCCGTTGATCTTGTCGACCGCGGTCGGGTGCTCGGCGACCACCCGGGAGAGGCTGTCGACGACCTCGGCGCTGAACTCCGGATCGTCGATGGTCGTCCCCGCGGGGGCGGTGTACAGCACGATGACGTCCGCGGTGTGGTCGCGTCCGAACGCGCGGTCGGCGATCTTCGCGCCCTGCGACGACTCCGAACCAGGGTCGTCCCACCCGCCGGAGGTGAGTTGGTTCTCCAGGCCCAGTCCGAAGCCGCCCAGGGCCAGCAGTGCGGCGCCGACGACGGCGAGCACCGCGAAACGGAACCGATAGACCAGGTCGCCCCAACGGGTGAACACAAGCGACTCCTCGACAGCAGGGGCAACGGGCATCGGCGACTGCCCCACACCGCTGTGGCAGAGGTCGAGGTGTCGACGGTGTCGCCGATGGTGGCACGCGAAACTGAGGAATAGCTGACAGCTGCCAGTGGGTTCTCAGCGAGTGCGCGAGTTCCGCGCGCGCCGACCGAACTGCGCGGCGACGAGGGGTGCGCCGATGCCGTGCAGCACGATGCTGCCGCACACGACGACCAGCGTGGCTCCGACGACGAGATTCGCGTCCGACGTGCCCGCCAGGCTGTTCACGGCGAGCAGACCGAAGACGATGGAGGCGACGCCGCGCGGGCCCAGACAGCACAGCAGGATTCGCTCGGGCACGGTGAAGCGGGAACCGATCAGGGCGAGCGCCGCAGGCACGATCCGGAAGACCGTCAGCGCGAGCAGTCCGTAGACGACGACCTGCCAGTCCAGCCCGGGAATGGCGACCGCGATCGCGCCGACCACGAACCACAGGCCCAGGCCGAGGAATTGGGCCAGGCCCTCGGTCAGTTCCAGGGGTTCGCCGGGGATGTCTCGGTGGGTGGCCCGGTAGGCGAGCCCGGCCAGGAAGGCCGCCACGAACCCGTTGCCGTCGATCTGGATGGCCAGCGCGAAGGTGAGCACGGGGATGGCCAGAATGCCGCAGCGCACGGTCCTGGGGTCGGTCCAGCCGCGGGCCGCGGCCGCCGACAGCGCGAGGCCGGCGGCCGCGCCGATGGGAAGGCCGACCAGTACGGACTTCACCACGGCCTGCAGCGCGTGGCCGAAGGCTCCCAGCACCTCGTCGGAGTCGGTACTGCGCCGATACGCCTCGAGGGCGAAGAGCATGACCGGGGCGACGAGTCCGTCATTGAGTCCGCTCTCGACATTGAGGGTGTCGCGTACCCGCTTGGTGATCCGGTTGTCCCGCAGGATGGACTGGGCGGGCACCAGATCGGTCGGCATCACGATGCAGGCGAGTATCAGCAACAGCGGCCACGAATCCACGGACAGCACGTATTTCCCGGCGACCGTGGCGATCACGAGACTGACCGCGAACGCCACCAGCATGCGGGTCACCCCGGTGTTCTTGGCGATCCGGTCCCGGATCTCGGTGGCATCGGTGAACAGGAACAGCGCGAGCAGGAATTCGACGATCCGCAGCGCGGCGGTGGTATCGATCGAGGGCAGCAACCACTCGTCGTCGGTCAGCCCGACGGCGGCGCCCGCCACGATCATCGCCACCGGCTCGGTCACGCTCCAGCGCGCGAAGGCGCGGGAGTAGCAGGCCCACACCAGGATAATGGCCATCGTCACCGCTATCGCGACGAACATGCTTCTCCCGCCGGTGGGTCGAGACGATTGCTATCGGAAATCCCATGGTAGGAGACGTTCCCTCGCCCCGGCGGTACCGCTGGCGTGTCGGCGGCACCGCCTCGGCGCAGGTGCGGTTCGTCCGTCAGCGGAGCTCGCGCTTGAGGATCTTGCCGGTCGCCGTCATGGGGAGCGTGTCGACGAGTTCCACGATGCGCGGGTACTTGTAGGCGGCCATCTGTTCCCGGCTCCAGGACACGAGCTCCTCCGGGGTGGCGGTGGTCCCGGGTTCGAGGATCACGAAGGCCTTGACCTCTTCGCCGTGACTGTCGTGTGGCACCCCGATCACCGCGGTCAGGCTGACCGCCGGGTGGGTCAGCAGCACTTCCTCGATCTCGCGCGGATAGACGTTGAATCCACCGCGGATGATGAGGTCCTTGGTGCGGTCGACGATGTAGTAGAAGCCGTCCTGGTCCCTGCGGGCCAGATCGCCGGTGCGGAACCAGCCGTCGCGGATGACCTCGGCCGTGGCTTCCGGCCGGCCGTGATAGCCCTTCATCACGTTGGGACCGCGGACCGCCATCTCGCCCACAGCCCCCACTTCGGTGATCTCCGACCCGTCGTCGTCGATGAGCTTGATCTCGACACCCCAGATCGGCACCCCGATCGAGCCGGGACGGAGACCGCGATCGGGGTCGCTGAACGACACCACCGGTGATGTCTCGGACAGGCCGTACCCCTCGAGCACGGTGATACCGAGGCGATCTTTCACCTGATGCAGGATCTCCAAGGGCAGGGCGGCGCCGCCGGAGATGCCGATGCGCAGGTTGCGGGCGATTCGCTCGACGTCGATCTCGGCGGTCAGAGCGTTGAGCAGGCCCCACCACATCGTCGGCACACCGGCGAAGAAGGTGATGTCCTCGGTGTTCATCAGCTCGACGACCTGCGCGGCGTCGAAGCGTGGCACCAGATGCAGGGTGGCCGCGGTGGCGAACCCCGCGTGCATCTGCACGGTGGCGCCGAAGGTGTGGAACAGCGGCAGGCACACGATGTGACTGTCGGCCGCGGGACGGTTGCGCAGCAGCTGGTTCAGGGTCAGTGCGTTGACGAGGGTGTTGGAATGCGAGAGCTCCGCGCCCTTGGGCTGCCCGGTCGTGCCGGAGGTGTAGAGCACGATCGCGGTGTCGGTGGCCTCGGTGCCGACCGCCTGGAAGACCGGGCTGGCGCCGGCCACCGCCGCACCCAGCGTCTCGGCCCCCGTGAGGGGGCTGGGCGCCGCGGGGTCGGCGGTGATGAGGAAGAAGTGCTCGATCTCGGCGACCCCGGCGGCGGCGAAACCCTCGCTGCCCATCGGAAGTTCGGCGCTGCCCTCGAAGCAGAAGTACGCCACCGCGCCGGAATCGCGCAGGTGATAGGCGATCTCGCGGCTCTTGAGCAGCACATTGAGGGGCACGACCACCGCGCCCGCCTTGAGAATGCCGTAGTAGACGATCGGGAAGTACGGCAGATTCGGGCAGCTGAGCGCGACCTTGTCGCCGGGCCGGATCCCGCGCGCGACCAGGAGATCGGCCACCTGGTTGGCTGCGGCGTCCACCTGGGCATAGGTCAGCCGGGTCCCACCCAGGACGAGGGCATCGCGGTGTGGATGGCGACGGGCGGAGTCCTCGAGGAGGACCGACAGGTTCAGCACGGGGTACATCCTTGCGCGAATGAGGGAGGCCGAGTGAATTCGAAGTCGAATCGAGATTGACGGTAGGGGCGGGTCCCGACCCTGTCAAGGCGCACTCGTGGGCGATGAAGGGGGAGGGGAGTCCGCGTAGACGGGCGGTGCATCAAGGTCATCGGCTGTTACGATGTCAAGTCGTGTTCGAGAACAAGGCGGCCCCGCAGACCTCGGCCCGGCCCGCTCCCGTGCAGCGTCGCGGGATCGAGCGCGTGCAGGCGATTCTCGAGGCCGCCGATTCCTTGCTGCGCGAGCAGGGCTACGACGCGGCGACGTTGAAAGCGATCGGGGACCGGACCGGTATTCCGCTGGCGTCGATCTATCACTACTTCGCCGATCGCCACCAGGTCGATGTCGAACTGGCGCACCGTCATGTCCGCGAACTGGACGCCCGCATCGTCGCGGTGCTGGAGCGCCCGGTGGCGCGAAATCTGCGCCAGGCCACCGATGTGATCATCGACCTGCTCGTCGACTACTACCGGGAGTTTCCCGGCTTCATCGAACTCTGGTTCGTGGGGCGCCCCCCGGCGATCGCCGAGGTGGCGCGGGTGTTCGACGAAGCGCAGTCCGAACGCTTCTGGCGGTACCTCATCGACCGGGAGTTCGTCGACGCCGAGACGCCGCTGCTCCCCGTCGAGCTCGCGTTCGAGGCGGGTAACCGGCTGTTCGACGTCGCCTTCCGGCGGTCGCCTTCCGGTGACGAGGCCACGATCGCCGAAGCGCGGCGGCTCGTCGCCGCCTACCTCGAGACTTACGCGCCGAGGGCCTGACCCCGCCCGTCGGCTGGTCGGGTCCGGGGGAGTCGCCGGGTCATCTGCCGATTTTTGACAGCGCTCCGCGCGGATCCTAAACTCGAATTGAATTCGAGATCGATTCAATGCACGACCGCCATGTCCATTCCATCGAGCGTTCGGAGTTGCCGCGTGACCATCGCCGTCATCGAAGTCACGCGTGCGCGCAATCCCTTTCCGCAGTCGGAGGTGACGCGCGACAGTACGGGAACCCCGCGCTACGCCTCGGTCCCGGAGACGCTGATCGATGTCCTGCGCGCCCACGTCGAGCGGCGTCCGGACGCCGAAGCCGTCGCGGAAGTGGGTGGCGACCGGCTGACCTACCGGCAGCTCTGGGAGCGCGCCGCGCGGACGGCCGGTGGGCTGCGTGCCGTCGGGGTGCGGCGCGGGGATCGGGTGGCGGTGCGTTACCCGTCGGGGACGACGTGGGTGCTCGCTTTCTGGGGCACGATCATGGCCGGTGGCATCGCCGTGGCGGTGAATACCCGGTCGGCGGGCCCGGAGGTGGAATTCGTCCTCACCGACGCCGACATCGCGGTCGATCTCACCGCGGACACCCCGCTGCCGGACAGTGACCCCTATGTGGCGGAGGGGCTCTGCGCCGACGACCTGGCCGCGCTGTTCTACACCTCGGGCGGCACCGGGCGCCCGAAGGGCGTGCCCACCACCCACGGGGCCTTCGTCACCAATGCCGAGAACATGATCCGCAGCTGCACGCTGCCCCGCGAGGTGGGCTCGGATCTGCGGACCCTGATCTCGATGCCGCTGTTCCAGGTGACGGCCTGCCATTCGCAACTGGTGGTCGCCGCCTACGTCGGTGGAACCGCGGTGATCCAGTCCACGCCCGATCTCGCGCTGCTGATCGAAACGCTGGCGGTGGAACGGATCTCCTTCGTTGTGACGGTGCCGTCGGTCTACTCGGCGCTGCTGCGGCACCCGGACTTCGCCACCGCGGACGTGTCCGGAGTTCGCATGGTCGGCTACGGCGGTGCCCCGATCGCGCCGTCGCTGGTGCGCGAGTTGCTCGTGGCCTTTCCGCGCGCGACGGTGACCAACGGGTACGGCACGACCGAGACGGCGTCGCTGATCACCGTGCTGCCCGATCGGGACGCGGTCACGCACGCGGACTCCGTCGGCTACGCGGTGCCGTCGGTGGACATCGGGATCGTCCCGATCGGCGATGTCCCGCACATCGGTGAGCTGGTCGTCCGTGGCGCCAATGTCACCGCCGGATACTGGTACCGCCCGGCGGCGACCGCCGAGACGATCGTCGGCGGCTGGCTCCGCACCGGTGACGTGGTGCGTGTCGACGACGCGGGGCGGGTCTACCTCATCGACCGCCTCGCTGACACCGCCGGAACCGGGCGCCGGACACCCGACGCTGACGGTGGACCGACATGACCGGACTCGATCTGACCGGACGCACCGCGATCGTCACCGGGGGCTCGGAGGGGATCGGTTCGGCCGCCGCGCGGGCCATCGTGGCGGCGGGCGGCAATGTCGTCCTCACCGCACGCCGACAGGAGGCCGCCGATGCCGCCGCGGCCGAATTGCGGGGCGCAGCGGTCGGTTTCGCCGCCGGTGGCATCGACGAGTCGGCGGCCCTGCGGTGTGTCGAGGCCACGATGAGCCGCTTCGGCGGCATCGACATCCTGGTCAACGCCGCGGACCGCAACCCGTCGGCCGGGCCGGTCCTCGACCAGGACTACCTGCGCTTCACCAAGACCTTCGGGGTGAACGTGTGGGGGCCGATCCTGTGGACCTCGCTGGTGACGCGGGTGTGGATGGGTGAGCACGGCGGGGTCGTGATCAATACCGTGTCGGTCGGCGGCGCGGCGGGCGAGCCCGCTCACGGGCTCTTCCACGCCGCGAAGGCCGCGCTGAAACACGTCACCGAGCAACTGGCGCTGGAACTCTCGCCCGGCGTGCGGGTCAACGCTGTCGCGCCGGGTGCCGTCCGCACGCCGCCGGACCAGCCGCAGTCGGCCGTCGCGGCGGCGGACCACGCTGTGCCCGAGGACATCGGTGCCGCCATCGCTTTCCTCGCCTCCGACGCGGCGGGCCGGATCACCGGCGAGACCTTCGTGATCGACGGCGGACAGCGGCTGGGTGACGCGACCTCGTTCCGCGGCGGCGAGTGCAGCCATGTGTGAAGCGATTCCGCACCGGGCGTGGCGTGCGTCGACGCCGGACGCGCCGACCGGCACGGATGTTGCCTGATGGGTGACCGGCCGACGGTGCTGAGCGCCGCCGACATCGAGCTGCTCGAATTCGCCACCGCGTGGGCGCCCTACGGCGGCAACGATGCCGAGGCCTTCGTCCGATTCGGGCTCGGCGCCGACGAATTCCACCGCCGACTGCACCGGTTGCTCGGCTCGCGCGCCGCGCGCACGCTCACCAACACCACTGTCGTCACACTGCGGGAACAGTGTCGGAATCGGTTGTGGCGGTAGCCCGGTGCGGCCGGTCGCCGCGGTAGCCGGGTCGGCGTTCGCTGCCCCTCAGCGGACGCGGGAGCGCCGGTAGGCCGACGGAGTGGTCCCGGTCCAGCGCTTGAAGGCGTGGATGAACGGCGTCGCCTCGGCGTAGCCCAGCCGGATCGCGATGTCGTCGATCGAGAGCGGAGTGCCGATGAGCATCTCCTCGGCCAGCGTGCAGCGGACCTCGTCGACGAGCGCGCGATAGCCGGTGCCCGCCTCGGTGAGACGCCGTCGGAGCGTGCGCGGGCTCGTGCCCAGTTCGCGCGCGACCACCTCGATGGTCGGCGGGGACGCGATGCCCGCAGACTCGCCGCCGGGCAGGATCAGCTCGCGGACCTCCGCCGTGATGCCTGTGCGGGCGCTGCGCCGTTGGAGGAGATCGGCGCACTGCGCGACACACAGGCTCCAGGTCTGGGCGTTCGCCTGGGGCAGCGTCTGGGCCAGCACCGCCGGGTCGAGGGTGAACACCGTCTGCGCGCGGCCGAATTCCGGCGGAGCGCCGAGCACCTCGGCCAGGCGCGCGGCGCTGTCGCCCGCGTCGAAGTCGAACTCGATCCGCGAGACGGCGAGTTCGTGGCCGAGCAGGTCGCCCATCACCCGATGCATGGCGACGATGTCGCGTTCGACGAGGAAGCGCACCACGTCGGGGGGAACGAGCTCGTGGTGGATCCGGGCCAGCACCCCGCCGTCGCTGGATTCGACGACCGGCGTGCAGAATCCGTAGCCCAGGTGGTAGTAACGCAGCGCCAGCGAAATCGCCTCGCGCAGTGTGGGACTGGTGACGCAGGCGAAGCCGAAGATGCCGAAGGTGGAGAGCCGGTAGCGGCGCCCCACCTCGACGCCGAGCGCGGGAACGTGGGCGAGCTCGCGCACGAGATTGCGCACGACGACGAGTTCGGTCGCGGCGGGTACCTGCAGATCGGACGCTGTCAGGGCCGTCCCGGCGAGGCCGGTGCCGGCCAGCACGCGATCGGCGGTGACGCCGTGATCGGCCGCGAAAGCCGCCATCACCGCGATGCTGGCGATGCCGCGCGGAAAGTCCCAGGTCCGGACTTCCGGCTCTTCGACGGTACGCATCCGTTCAGTATGGCCGAAAATATTGATTTGCTGGCCGTCGTTGTTTGCCCCCGGTGTTCGCGCAGGTCGTAGCGTTGACAGCGACAGCAGCGACAGAGGAGTCCTGGGATGAGCGCGCGCACCACCCCGTCGATCGTCATCATCGGCACCGGTTTCGGCGGCCTCGGCATGGCGATGGAACTGCAGAAGGCCGGATTCGACCGGGTGACGCTGCTGGAACGGGCCGCCGACGTCGGCGGTGTGTGGCGCGAGAACACCTACCCCGGGGCGGGCTGCGACATCCCCTCGCCGCTGTACTCGTACTCCTACGAACCCCGGACCGACTGGCCCAAACGGTTCTCCGAGCAGCCCGACATCCACGCCTACCTGCGCGGGGTCGCCGAGAAACGCGGTCTGATCCCGAAGATCCGGTTCGGGGCCGAGGTCACGGCGGCCGCGTTCGACGACACGACCGGCACGTGGTCGGTGCACACGGCGGACGGCGCGACGATCACCGCCGACATCCTCATCCCGGCCGTGGGACAGCTGTCGCGGCCGGCGCTGCCGAATATCCCGGGTATCGACGATTTCCAGGGGGAGTCGTTCCACTCGGCCGAGTGGAACCACGAGGTGGATCTCACCGGCAAGCGGGTCGCGGTGATCGGGACCGGCGCCAGCGCGATCCAGTTCGTGCCCGCCATCCAGCCGAAGGTGGAGCGGCTGACGCTGTTCCAGCGGTCGGCCGCCTGGGTGCTGCCCAAGCCGGACATCGAGTACCGGCCCTGGCACCACACCGTGTTCGCCGCCGTGCCACCGATCCGGCTGGCGGAACGGTTCGCGGTCTGGGCGCTGTGCGAATTCCTGTCGCTGGGCATCGTCGATGTCCCCGCGATCCGGCCGCTGGTGACCGGCATCGCCACCCGGCACCTCGAGAACCAGGTGCGGGACCCGCGGCTGCGAGCCGCGCTGTTGCCGGACTATCCGGCAGGCTGCAAGCGAGGCCTGTTCTCCAACAACTACTTTCCGGCCCTCACCCAGCCGAACGCACACGTCGAGACCAGCGCGATCAGCGAGATCCTGCCCGACGGTCTGCGCACCGCCGACGGTGCCGTCCACGGCGCGGACGTGATCATCTACGGCACGGGATTCAAGGGCACCGAATTCCTGTGGCCCATGCGGATCACCGGGCGGTCCGGACGCGAGCTGACCGACGCGTGGGACGGCGGCGCCCGCGCCTATCAGGGCATGGCTGTGCCCGGGTTCCCGAACATGTTCCTGATCTACGGCCCGAACACCAATCTCGGCGTGGGGTCGATCGTCTACATGATCGAGTCCCAGGCCCGCTACATCCGCCAGGCCGTCCAGCAGATCGCCCGGCGCCCGGGACGGGTGCTCGATGTGCGGGCCGAGGTGGCCGAGGCGTACGACACCCGGGTGCAGCGGCGGCTGGAACGGACCCCGTGGACCCGGTGCACGAGCTGGTACCGCACCGCGGCCGGGCGCATCACCAACAACTGGCCGGGGACCGTGTCCAGCTATCGCCGCGGCACGCGGACCTTCGCGCTGTCGGACTACCAGGTGGTCCCCGCCACGGCCGACCGCCCCGGGTTGTGAACAGCAACCGATCGACCCCCTTCCCGACGAGACCTGCCGGAGCCGACCGATGACCGTTGCCCTGCCGACCACCCTGTGCGAAGCGTTCCAGCGCACCGCCGCCCGCATGCCCGACGCCGTCGCCCTGCGCACACCCGGCGACACCACCCGCATCACCTGGGGCGAATACGCGCGCCGGGTGGAGCAGATCGCCGCGGGCTTGGCGAATCTGGGTGTCGCCCCCGGTGACGCCGTGGCGCTGATGCTGACCAACCGGCCCGAATTCCATCTCGTCGACACCGCCGCGATGCACCTGGGCGCGGTGCCCTTCTCGATCTACAACACCAACCCGGTCGAGACGATCGCCTATCAGCTGGCGAAGACCGGGAGCCGGGTGATCGTGTGCGAGAAGCAGTTCCTGCCCCAGATCGCCGCGGCCCGCGCCGTCGACCGCACCGTCGACACGGTCGTGGTCGTCGACGAGGGCGGGGCCGACACGGTGTCGCTGGCCGAGCTCGAGTCGAACCCGCTGCCCGGCTTCGACTTCCGCGCCGCCTGGGAGCGGGTCGGCGCCGAGGACGTCCTGACGATCATCTTCACCTCCGGCACCACCGGAACGCCCAAGGGTGTCGAGCTCACCCACGCCAACATCCTGAGCAATATCGACGGCGTCCGCGACATGCTCGATCCCTGGTTCGAACATCGGACGGTGTCCTACCTGCCGGACGCGCACATCGTGAATCGCTGGACGTGCCACTATTTCCCGATGATCGGCGGGGGACCGGTCACCGACCTGGCCGACCCGAAGCAGATCGTGACCGCGCTGTCGGATACCCGGCCGACGGCGTTCGTCGGCGTGCCTCAGGTCTGGTACAAGATCAAGGGCGCGCTGGAGGCACAGCTCGCCGCCGAGACCAGTCCGGTCAAGCGGACTCTCGCGACCTGGGCCATCGACATCGGGCGGCAGCAGGTGCGTGCCGAGCTCGGCGGGTCGGGCGGAGGCGTCTCGCCGTGGCTGGCCGCGCGGCATCGGGTGGCGGATCGGCTGGTCCTGCACAAGATCCGGCACCGGCTCGGGCTCGACGAGTTGCTCGTCGGTGCGACCGGCGCGGCGCCGATCGCACCGGAAGCGCTCGAGTTCGTCCTCGGACTCGGTCTGCCGGTCGGTGAGGTGTACGGCATGTCGGAACTGTCGGCCATCGCCACCCTGAACCGGCCGGGCCGGATGCGGCTCGGCACGGTCGGTGTCGCCGCGCGCGGGGTCGAGGTGTCGCTCGCCGAGGACGGCGAGATCCTGGTCCGCGGCCCGATCGTGATGAAGGGATACCTGGGCGACCCCGAGCAGACCGCCGAGGCGATCGACGCGGACGGCTGGGTGCACACCGGCGATATCGGCACCGTCGACGCCGACGGCTTCGTCTCGATCGTCGACCGCAAGAAGGAGTTGATCGTCAACTCCGGCGGAAAGAACATGTCGCCCAGCAAGATCGAGGGCTACGTGAAGGTCGCCTGCCCGCTCGCCGGGTCGGTGGTGGCCATCGGCGACGCGCGGCCCTACATCACCGCGCTGATCGCCCTCGACCCCGATGCCGCCGCCGCGTACGCGCTCGCGCACGGCCTGACCCCGAACCCCGCCGAGCTGGCCACCGATCCGGGTATCCGCGAGATCATCGACGCCGGAATCCGCGACGCCAACATGAAGCTGGCCCGGGTGGAGCAGATCAAGAAGTTCGTTGTCGCACCGGTGTTCTGGCAGCCCGGCGGTGATGAGCTGACGCCGACGGGAAAGCTGAAGCGCAAGCCGATCACGGCCAAGTACGCCACCGAGATCGATACGATGTACAGCGCCACGCGCTGACCCACCCGAATCGAAGACGAGGAATCAGAGATGAGTACCACCGAGCAGGCGCCGGTCACGGCGGAAGTACTGGTGTCGTTCGATCCCGCGACCGGACAGCCGATCGGCGAGTACCCGATCGACACGCCGGAGCAGGTCCAGCGGGTGGTCGGCACGGCGCGGGTCGCCGCGGAATTCTGGGCAGGGCAGTCGTTCTCGGTGCGGCGCAAGGCACTGCTGCGCTGGGCGTCGTACCTGACCGGGCACGCCGAGGAGTTCACCGCGCTGATCCAGCGGGAGAACGGCAAACCGGTCGACGACGCCTTCCTCGAACTCACCCTGGCGCTGGGCCACATCGACTGGGCCGCCCGCCACGGTGAGCGGGCGCTGGCCTCGCGGCAGGAGCGGCCCGGCCTGCTGATGGCGAACTTCGCCGCCACGGTCGAATGGCGGCCACTGGGTGTGATCGGGGTGATCGGGCCGTGGAACTACCCGGTGTACACCCCGACCGGCTCGATCGCCTACGCCCTCATCGCAGGCAACACCGTGGTGTTCAAGCCGAGTGAGTACACCACCGGCGTCGGCAACTACTTCGCGGCGGCGTTCGCGCTGGCGAATCCCGAGCTGCCGCAGGGCATTCTGGAGACCGTCAACGGATACGGCGCCACCGGTGCCGCGCTGGTGACCGCCGGGGTGGACAAGGTCGCCTTCACCGGGTCGACCGCGACCGGGAAGAAGATCATGGCCGCGGCCGCCGATTCCCTGACACCCGTGCTGCTCGAATGCGGTGGCAAGGACGCCGCGATCGTCGCCGGCGACGCCGATGTCGCGGCCGCCGCCCGCGATATCGCCTGGGGCGCCTTCGCCAACAGCGGCCAGACCTGTGTCGGCGTAGAACGGGTCTATGTCGTGAAATCCGTACGCGACCAGTTCGTTTCGGAGCTGCGCAAGAACCTCGACGGCGTGCGCGCCGGCAGCGATCCCGGGGCCGACTACGGCCCGATGACCATGCCGGGCCAGATCGAGGTGGTCCGTCGCCATATCGAGGAGGCGCTGCGCGACGGCGGCACCGCCGTGGTCGGCGGGCCCGATTCGGTGCGGGCGCCCTTTATCGACCCGGTCGTGCTGCTCGATGTCGACGAACAGTCACCCGCGGTGCAGGAGGAGACCTTCGGGCCCACCCTGACCGTGCGGTCGGTCGCCGATGTGGACGAGGCGGTGGCGCTGGCCAACGGCACCCGCTTCGGGCTGGCCTCCACGGTCTACTCGAAGCGGCACGGGCTCGAGATCGCCCGTCGGCTGCGCGCGGGTGCCACCTCGATCAACGCGGTCCTCGCCTTCGGCGCCATCTCGTCCCTGCCGTTCGGCGGGGTGGGCGAGTCCGGCATCGGGCGCATCCACGGTCAGGAGGGGCTGCGTGAGTTCGCCCGCCCGCATGCGCTGGCCCGGCAACGGTTCGCGATCCCGGGCATGGCGTTGCTGACCTTCGAGCGGACGGCCGCGACCATGGCCATCGTCCGGCGCGCGGTGCGCACCCTGTACGGCAACAAGCACTGACACCGGACGAGCGCGCCCGCGTTCGGCTACGAACGCGGGCGCTGTGCGGCGGGCTGGAACAGCTCGATGAGATTGCCCGCGGGGTCGGCGATGAGGACCTGCCGTCCGCCCGGGCCGGACACCGGGTCGCTGCGGAAGTCGACGCCCGCGCTACGGAGCCGGGCGATCTCGGCATCGAGGTCGGCGACGAGGAGGTGGATCCGGTTTCCGCCCGGCCCGGCCAGGTCGGCCGGGGTGGCGCGGGCACCGGAACTCGCCGGACCGGACAGCAGGAGCCGCAGGGGACCTCGCACGACATCGGCGAAGGCGGGCGCGGCATCGGTGTGCAGAGTGAAGCCGAAGTGCCCGGTGTAGAAGTCGATCGCGGCCGCGACGTCGTCGACGAGGTAGCGGACGGCGGCCAGGTCGGTGGATGTGGTCATGGCGCACTGCCTTTCGGGTGGGCGGTGAGGGTGGGCAGGAGGTGGCGGACCCGGGTGTCGATCTCGGTCGCGGTGGCCCGGAACAGGGGATAGGGGTCCTCGTCGGCGCGGTGCCGCGCGGCCGGGTCCGGAATGCTCCAGTGGATGTGTCGCGGGTGGTCCGGGAAATCGGGACAGTTCTCGCGGGCCTTGTCGCACAGGGTGATCACGACATCGAAGCGCTGATCACGCAGTTCTTCGAGCGGCCGGGGTACCCGGGCGCCGACATCGATGCCGAACTCGTCGCGCAGCACGCGCACGGTGTCGGGATGCAGCGCCGGTTTCGGCCGGGTTCCGGCGCTGAGCGCCGTCACGCGGTGCTCACCGCGGTGCCGGAGCAGGGCTTCGGCGATCACCGAGCGGGCGCTGTTGCCGGTGCAGACGAACAGCACCGTCGCCGCCGCCCGCGGTTCGATGGACGGTGCGCCAGGGTGCATCCGGAGCGCCGGATGCAGCGCGGGGCCCGCGCCGGCGATCAGGTCGGCGCAACGGTCCAGATCCAGGTGGTTGTAGGTATCGCGGCCGTCGTGGCTGCTGCGCGTCGTCGTGACCAGCCCGCCGTCGCGGAGCAATCGCAGGTGGTAGGACACCAGGTTCTGCGGTTCGCCGAGCCGCGTCACCAGTTCCCGCACGCGCAGGTCGCCGCAGGCCAGCTCGGTGAGCAACTGCCATCGCAGGGGATGAGCGGCCAGCTGAACGAATGGGGGAACCGTTCGGCGGGGCGAGGTCACCACTCCAGGCTAGCACCGAATACATCAAATGAGTTTGATGGAATTGCGTCCGATCTCGGCGTCGCGATCCGGCCCGGCGTGGAAGACTGGCGGCGTGAGCGGGCCGGTGAAAGAACCTTCGGTGCAAGTGACGGCGTCGAACGGAAAGTCGTTGCGCGACCGAGGGGAGGTGATCGGCGGCGGGCTGCTGTGGCTGGCGAAGTGGTCGCTGTGCATCGTGGCGATCGCGGCGGGGGCGTGGGTGCTCGGTTCGGTCGCCGCTCGGCTGTGGGTGGTGATTCTGCCCGTCGCGCTGGCGATCGTGGTGGCCACGATCCTGTGGCCGCTCACCCGGTGGCTGACCCGGCACCGGTGGCCGCCCGCACTGGCCGCGTCGACGACCCTGCTGGGATTCCTCGCGCTGGTCGCCGGCGTCGTCGCGCTGATCGTGCCGTCGGTGGCCGATCAGGCCCCCGAACTCGTCGACAAGTCCACCGAGGGCGTCAATCAGGTCCGCGACTGGATCCAGGGCCCGCCGTTGCGGATCCGCGACGAGCAACTCGATTCCGCGGTCGAGGCCATCGTGGCGCGGCTGCAGTCCAGCGGCGCGCAGATCGCCAACGGGGTGTTCACCGGCGTCTCCACCGCGACCTCGTTCCTGATCACCGTGTTCCTGGTGCTCGTACTGGTGTTCTTCTTCCTGAAGGACGGGCCCCGGCTGCTGCCGTGGATGCACGGGGTGTTCGGCAGCCGCAGCGGCCGCCACGTCGAAGCCGTCCTGGAACGGGTGTGGGCGACCCTGGGCGGATTCATCCGGACCCAGGCCGTCGTCAGCATGGTCGACGCCCTCTGCATCGGTACCGCGCTGTTCATCCTCGACGTCCCCTTGGCACTGGTGCTGTCGGTGATCACCTTCATCGGCGGATTCGTGCCCATGGTCGGCGCGTTCGTCGCCGGTGCGCTCGCGGTCCTCGTCGCGCTGGTCGGCAACGGGTTCACCACCGCGGTGATCGTGCTCGGCATCGTCATCGCGGTCCAGCAGCTGGAAGGCAATGTGCTGCAACCGGTGCTGCAGAGCCGCAGCATGGAGCTGCACGCCGTGATCGTGCTGCTCGCGGTGACCGCGGGCGGCTCGCTCTACGGCATCACCGGCGCTTTCCTCGCGGTGCCGGTGGTGGCGATGGTCGCGGTGGTCATCCGGTACATCGGCGAGCAGATCGACGCCGCCACCGGAGCACCACCCGCGGAGGCGGACGAATCGGACAGCGAGGAGTCGGTGGTGCCCGACGCCGCTGTCTGACCCGAACTCGTCGGACCGCGGCCCGACACGACGCCGACAGGGTTCACCTCGGCCACGGCCTGGACTACCGTGAAGATGTCGCCGCTGTGTCGTGGTCGCGGCGGGAAGTACCTCGTCGAATCCCTGCGAAGGAGGCGGGCGGTGGGCAGGCACGCGGACGTACTCACGGTCGGTGTCGAAGAGGAATTCCTGTTGACCGACCCCGGCACCGGGGCGCCGGCCCCGAAGAACCGCCAGGTCGCCGCCACCGCGCAGCAGGCCGGCATCGACCTGCAGCTCGAGTTGACGCGGTGCCAGGTGGAAACCAGCAGCCGAGTGCACTCCGATATCGGCGAACTGCTGGGGGAGTTGCGCGCCTCCCGGCGCCGGGTCGCCGAGTGCGCGGCCGAGCACGACGCCCGGTTGCTCGCGGTCGCGATCCCGCCGACCGTTCCCGAGCGATTTCCGGTGACCGACACCCCGCGCTACGAGCGGATCGCGCGCACGTTCGGGATGCTCGCCCGCGAACAGGGACTGTGTGGTTGCCACGTCCACGTCGGCGTGCCGGACCGGGAGACCGCGGTGCTCGTCGGCAACTACGTGCGGCCCTGGCTGCCGGTCCTGCTCGCCACGACGGCCAACTCGGCGATCTACCGCGGCAGCGAGACCGGCTACGCGAGCTGGCGCAGCATTCTGTGGCGGCGCTGGCCGAGCGCCGGTCCGCCGCCGTATTTCACCTCGCTCGACGACTACGAGGCGATCGTGGCGATGATGCGGGCCAGCGGCAGCATCCTGGACAACAAGATGGTCTATTGGGACATCCGGCCCTCGGAGTCGTTCCCGACCGTGGAGATCCGGGTCAGCGATATCCCGGCCACCGCGGCCGAATCCGCGCTGCTGGCGGCGTTGATCCGGGGGATCGTGAGCTCCGGGCTGCGGTCGATCGCCCGGCGGGAAGCGGCACTCGCGGTGTCGGGCGAGGTGCTGCGGGCCGCCTACTGGAACGCCGCGCATTCCGGCCTGGACGGCAACGGCCTCGACATGGCCGACAGCCGGGTGGTCCCGCATCGGGACCTGCTGCGACGCCTCGTCGAGCACATCGAGCCGGCGCTCGTCGACAGCGGTGATCACGATTTCGTCGTCGCGGCGATCGACGCGTTGATCGGCCGGGGCAACGGTGCGCGCCGCCAGCTCGAGGCCTTCCGCGCCCGACGCGACATCGCCGACGTGGTGGCCGAATCCGCGCGGGCGACGCTGGACGGGTGCTGAGGCGGACCCGGCGCCGTTGTTTGTCCCGGCGCGACCCGGGTACCGCCGCGGTGGGTCCCCAAGACGGCCCACGGCCACCGTGGTGGCCGAGCGAACGTCGAAAGGAATGCCGCGATGAGCTTTGCGGACAAGGCGAAGAACAAGGCCGAGGAATTGGCGGGTAAGGCCAAGGAGGCCGCCGGCAAGGCCACCGACGACCGGGACCTGGAGAACGAGGGTCGCGCGGATCAGACCAAGTCCGACCTGAAGAACGCCGGCGAGAAGGTCAAGGACGCCTTCCGGAACTGACACCCGCCCGCGGGGCACCGAGCACGATCGCCGGTGCCCCGCGGGCGCTCGCCGTTTTGCCGAAACCGCAATTTCACGTGCCAGATCCCGGCGGGCATGGCGAGACTCGAGGGCGACGCGGGCCGACGCTCGCGACGGAAGGAGACTCTCGTGCCGACACCGCGACGCACCCGCCGCAGGGATACCCCACCGCCCCGGACCGGCAGCGGCGAGGCCGAGGTGCTGCGCGGCTTCCTCGACTATCTGCGGACCTCGATCGCCGCGAAGGTCGAGGGCGCGCCGGAGCCGCAGGCGCGCACCGCCGCCGTGCCGTCGGGCACGACGCTGCTCGGCGTGCTCGCGCATCTGACCTTCGTCGAACGCGCGATGTTCCTCGGGGACACCGTGACCGACTGGCAGGCCACCTTCCGGGTCGCGCCCGAGGACGGTGTGGGTGACGTCGTCGCCCGTTACCGGTCCGCGGTCGAGCGCGCGAACGAAATCCTCGACGGCTGTACCGATCTCGGAGCACCGATTCCGCGGCCCGGGCGCCCCGCACCCAGTGTCCGCTGGGCGCTCACGCACATGATCGAGGAGACCGGCAGGCACGCGGGCCATGCCGATATCCTGCGCGAACTGATCGACGGCAGCACCGGCCGCTGAGGTTCCGCGCCGGAATTCCCTTCGGCGGGATTCTATTTCCCATCATCGCTGGTCACCGCCGCCGTTCCGGGTCGCGAGCGTGGTCGGAAACCGGCGTGTCCGCGTGACCCGGGCCGACAATTCCGGACAAGGAACCGGGCCGACCTTCGTCGGGTAGTTCGCGGACGACGGTCGGAAGGAACGTGACAGCACCGCGCGACACCTCGCCCGCTGATCACGAACGGAACGGCCCGCATGAGTCTCGAATTCCTCTGGTACATCCCGAATCAGGTCGTCCCCGGCCACCGGGGTGAGCCGGTCACCGCCGACCACAACAGCCTGGACACGCTGACCGCTCATGCCGAGGCACTGGAAGCCAACGGCTGGAAAGGCGCCCTGCTCGGCACCGGCTGGGGCCGCCCCGACACCCTCACTGTGGCCGCGGCGCTCGCGGCGCGGACCCGCACGTTCGAACCGCTGATCGCGATCCGTCCCGGGTACTGGCGGCCCGCGAACTTCGCTTCCGCCGCAGCCACTCTCGACCATCTCACCGGTGGCCGGGTGCGGGTCAACATAGTCTCCGGGCAGGACGACCTGGCCGCCTACGGCGACAGCGAGGGCGATCAGGCGCACCGCTACGCCCGTACCAAGGAGTTCCTGCAAGTGGTCCGCAAGCTCTGGACCGAGGAGAACGTCACCTATCGGGGCGAGCACTTTCGGGTCACCGATTCCACGGTGACTCCACGCATCGAGCCGCGCGGGCAGCGACGCCACCCCACGCTGTACTTCGGTGGCGCCTCCGCGGCCGCCGAACGCGTCGCCGCCACCGAGGCCGACGTGCAACTGTTCTGGGGCGAACCGCTCGACGGCGTCCGGGAACGGATCGAACGGCTGCGCGCGCTCAGTGCCGAACTGGGTCGCGAGCACGCCCCGCTGGAATTCGGGCTGCGGATCACCACCTTCGTCCGTGACACCACCGAGCAGGCCTGGGCCGATGCCGAGGCCAGGGTCGCCGAGATGGCGGCGAACAGTGGTGGCGCACCGCAGGATCCGCGGCGCCCGACCGCCGTCGGGCAGCAGCGGCTGCTGGAGCTGGCGGCGCGGGGCGAGGTGCTCGACGACAATCTCTACACCGCGCCGGGCAAGTACGGTGGTGGCGGCGCGGGTACCACCTGGCTGGTCGGTTCCGCCGAGGACGTCGCCGAGTCGCTGCGCAAGTATCGGGATCTGGGGATCACCCACTTCGTGCTGTCGGATACGCCGTACCTGCGCGAGATCGAACGCCAGGGCGACCAGCTACTGCCGTTGCTCGGGGAGTGAGCGCACGCGGCGCCGTGGCCGGTAGTCGCCGGCGGTGAGGTCGACGGGCTCGCCCCGGATAGGCGGCCGCGCCTCGGGATGACGCAATGGGGCCTGCGCGGCGCTGATCACTCACCTTCGCCGAACTCGAATGCGTGGCGGTGGCTGTCGCCGAGTGCGAGAGGTGTGTATACAAGTGTCAGAATGTGTGATAGACATCTGTCCAGACACTGAACGGCCTCCGTTGGAAGGCCGGTTCCGGTCGTAGCGGAGGTTGACGGTCATGCACTCCCTCCGGAGAACGTGCAAGGTGAGGAGAGCCTGATGCGGCGGAAACCGAGTGCTCGATGTGACGTCGAGTGTTGTCCGGATGTCCCGACGGTGTGCGGACCGGGCATCACGGGTGGTGTCGAGTGAGCCGACCGCAGATCATGTTCGGCCGGGGGGCGGTGGTTGTCGGCGGCAGTAGCGGTGTGGGATTTGCTGTGGCGAGCCTGCTGGCGATGAACGGTGCGGGAGTGGTGATCAACGGACGGGACGGGGCGGCTGTGGACCGGGCCGTCGCCGAGATCCGTGCTGCGGGCGGCGCGGCGTGGGGTGTCGAAGGGTCGGCGGCCGATTCGCTGGTCGCGGACAAGCTGGTCGGAACGTGTGTTGCCGAATGCGACGCGGTGGATGTGCTGGTCAATTGCGCCGGGATCGCGGAACCGTCCGGTTCCTCGATTCTTTCGGTCGATCCGCGGGACTGGCAGGCGCAGTTGGATTCCCATCTGGCGACGACATTCACGACCTGCCGAATCGCCGCCCCGCGCATGGTGGCTCAGCAGCGTGGCTCGATCATCAACACCTCGTCCTTCGCGTTCCTCGGTGACTTCGGTGGTACCGGCTATGCCGCTGCGAAAGGCGCGGTCAACAGCCTCACCTTGGCGATCGCGGCTGAGTTGAAAGATAAGGCGGTCCGCGCGAATGTGGTCTGCCCGGGCGCTCGGACCCGGCTTTCCACGGGGTCGGCCTACGAGGACCATCTGACGGAGTTGTACCGCCGCGGGATGATCGACCAGGTGACGATGGACGCGTCGCTGGATCCGCCACCCGCTGACTACGCCGCCGCGGTGTATCTGTATCTGAGCAGTGCGTCGGCGGTGTCCGTCACGGGCGAGATCTTCGTTGCCGCAGGAGGATTCGTGGGAAGGTATCGACGGCAGACTCCGCAGGTCCTGGGCTACCGCGATCACCGTACATCGCCGGTGTGGCCGATCGGGGACCTGCATCGAATGATCGCCACCGATATGGATGCCACGTAGCAGTCCGGCGGATCGCCGTCGTTCGCGCCCGAACCGGTCTGTCCGGCCACGGTTTCCGAGTGCAATTGATGAATCAAGTTCCATATCATCGGGATGGTTTCAATCGTGAAATTCAATCTGTCGGAAGTCTTCGCCGCCGTCGCCGCGGCGGTGCCTGATCGGGAATTCATAGTCTGGCGCGACCGGCGGATCAGCTATGGCGCGGCCGACCGGCGCAGCAGTGGATTCGCCGGCTTTCTCGCAGCTCGGGGGTTCGGTTGCCGGATCGAGCGGTCGTCATTGGCCGGTCATGCCTCGGGCCAGGACCATGTCGGCATCTACCTGCGCAACTGCACCGAATATCCGGAGATTCTCGTCGGTGCTTACCGGTCGCGCACTGTGCCGTTCAACGTCAACTACCGCTACGTCGAAAGAGAACTCGTCTACCTGTTGCGCGACGCTCAGGTCAAAGTGCTTGTCTACCAAGCGGAATTCGCCCCCCGGGTCGCGGCGATTCTCGACGAATTGCCCGGATCGGTGTTGCTCGTCCAAGTCGCCGACGGCAGTGACCATGAACTACTGCCGGGTGCCGTCGCCTACGAAGACGCGGTGTCGACCCCGCCGCCGACGGACGGGCTCCCCGCACCTCGTGGCGAGGACCTGTACCTGCTGTACACCGGCGGCACGACGGGGATGCCGAAGGGGGTGCTGTGGCAGCAGGACGACATCTACATGGCCGCCATGGGTGGCACCCGGTTCGGCACCGGTGAGCAGCTCGGCTCCTACGCGGAGCTCGTCGAATCGGCACGTGCGACCGAGGGGTACTACCGGCTCGTGGTCGCCGCCCCGTTCATGCACGGCGCCGGCGGGTGGTTGCTGTTCCAGACGGTGACCCACGGGGGCACGCTGGTATTGCCCTCGGTGACGGACCGTTTCGACCCGGCCTCCGTGCTCCGGGCGGTGTCGCGAGAGCGCGTGATCGCGCTGCCGATCGTCGGTGACGCGATGGCGCGTCCGATCGCGGGTGAACTCGAAGCCGGTCGCTACGACCTGGGCACGCTCGCCGCGGTGCACAACGCCGGCGCGCCACTCACCCCGACGGTTCGTCAGCGGCTGATGACCGCGCTGGGTCGCGAGGTGATGGTGATCGACTCCGTGGGTTCCTCGGAATCGGGGATCCAGATGACACAGGTCTACGGTTCCGCCGACCCGCAAGCAGGCGGAAATTTCGCGCCCCAGAGCTCGGACACCGCTGTCGTCGACGAAGAGATGAGCCGGGTGCTCACCGAGCCTGGGGCGCACGGCTGGCTGGCGCGGCGCGGCCGGATTCCGCTCGGATATCTCGACGACGAAGCGAAGACGGCACGGACGTTTCCCACTATCGACGGACAGCGCTGGGCGATCGCCGGAGATCGCGCGAATCTGGTCGACGGCGGCCGGATCGAATTGCTCGGCCGCGACAACCTGACCATCAATTCCGGCGGCGAGAAGATCTTCGTCGAGGAAGTCGAGCGGGCCATCGCGGCGCATCCCGGCGTATCGGACGTGGTGGTCGTCGGACGGACGTCGAGTCGGTGGGGGAGCGAGGTCGTGGCGATCGTGGAACTGATGGATGACACCGTCACCGACGCGGAATTGCTCGCCGAAGGCGCGAAACACATTGCCCGCTACAAACTTCCGAAGGCGATTCTCCGATGTTCGGAAATCGTGCGTTCACCGACCGGGAAAGCGGATTACCGGTGGGCGCAGGACTTCGCGGTGCGCACGGGCATGGCCATGGGCTGAACGGAGTTACCGCCGACCAGGCGAGGGCTCTCCCGGCCTGTTGTCTGCCACCGGCACACGACCTCGACCGCATTACCGCCATATGAATCGACTCCTCGGTTCCCCAGACGTGAGGACACCCATGGCCTTCGTGATCACCCAACGTTGCTGCAACGACGCCAGCTGTGTGGTGGAGTGCCCTGTCGACTGCATTCGGCCCCGGCCGGACGAGCCGGCGTTCGCCACCGCCGAGATACTGCACATCGACCCCGATACCTGCATCGACTGCGGTGCGTGCGTGGAGGCGTGCCCCGTGGACGCCATTTTCGGTGCCGACGAACTGCCACCCGCTCTGGCGCGCTACGCCGACATCAATGCCGCCTATTTCGAGCGCAATCCACTCGACACCGCCATCGCGGCCGCGCCGAACCCGATCCGTGTGCCACGGGAGTCGGCGACGCTGCGCGTGGCCGTCGTCGGCACCGGCCCGGCGGCCTGCTACGCGGCCGAGCAGCTGCTGGGACGTGGCCGGGTCGAGATCGACATGTTCGACCGGCTGCCCGCGCCATGGGGGCTTGCCCGCTACGGCGTAGCCCCCGACCACCCCGAAACCCGCGGTGTGACAGACATGTTCAACGCCGCCTTCAAGCGGGACGCGGTGCGGATGCACCTCAACGTCGATATCGGCCGAGACGTCACCCACGACGAGTTGCTCGCGCACTTCCACGCCGTCATCTACGCCGTCGGGGCCTCCGGTGATCGCCGGCTGGGCATCCCCGGTGAGGATCTCGCGGGCAGCTACTCGGCGACCGAGTTCGTGGCCTGGTACAACGGACATCCCGACTTCGCCGACCGGCGCTTCGATCTTTCGGGCGAACGCGCCGTCATCGTCGGCAACGGCAACGTAGCGCTCGATATCGCCCGCGTCCTCACCGCCGATCCGGCGACGCTGAGCCGGACGGACATCGCCGACCATGCGCTGGAAGCGCTGCGGCACAGCAATATTCGTGAAGTGGTGCTGCTCGGCCGCCGGGGTCTGCCGCACGCCGCGTTCACCGGGCCCGAGTTCCTTGCGCTGGGTGAGCTCGATGTCGACGTGGTGATCGATCCCGCCGACATCGATGACGACGTGGCCGCGGTGCTCGCGGATCCCTCGACCGATCCTGCGCTGCGGCTCAAGCTGACCTTGGCCGGGGAATACGCGCGACAGACGGGAGCCGGCGATCGCAAGCGCATCGTCTTCCGGTTCCTCGTCTCCCCTGCCGAGGTGAGCGGCGCTGATTCGGTGGACGCGGTGCGGATCGTCCACAACGAGTTGCGCGCCTCGGCCGACGGCGCGACAGCTGTCGCCACCGACCGCACGGAAGTCGTACCCACCTCGCTGATCCTGCGGGCGGTCGGCTATCGCGGCAATCCGATCCCCGATGTTCCGTTCGACTCCGCCGCCGGCGTGATTCCGCACCGGCGTGGCCGGGTGGTCGATGCGGCGGACTCGGTCGTACCTGGCGTCTATACCGCCGGCTGGATCAAGCGGGGTGCGCGCGGAGTCATCGGCACGAACCGGGGTGATGCCGAGGAGACGGTGACCGGGCTGATCGAGGACTTCCTCGCCGGCAGTCTGGCGGAGCCGGATCGCGACCGTGCGGCGTTCGAGGAACTGCTCACGCAGCGCTGTCCGCAGCGTATCGACCGTGGTGGCTGGATGGCGGTCGATGCCGCCGAGCGGGCCGAGGGCGCTCTGGCGGGGCGGCCCCGGGTCAAGTTCGTGTGTGCCGGGGAGATCGTTGACCTCGCGCGTCGCGGAATGTGAGCTCGTCGCGGCGAATTTCGCGATGAGCATTGTTATGGGCTCGAGTCGGTGATACCGTCCAGACACATGTCCAGTCAATTGTCCCTCCGGCCCGGTCGGATGACCGGGGACCGGCACGCCCGCTATTGAATTCGAGGTACACGTGATGCCGTCGGCCGCAGTGGAGCCGTTCACGTTCGATCCGTACGACTACGCGTTTCACGACGATCCGTATCCGACCTATGAGCGCCTGCGCACGCAGAACCCGCTCTACCACAACGCGGATCTGGACTTCTGGGCCCTGTCGCGCCACGCCGATGTCATCGCCGGATTCCGTGACCACGTGCGCCTGTCCAGCGCCAACGGGGTCTCCCTCGATCCGGCTGCCTGGGGACCGCACGCCCACAAGACGATGTCGTTTCTGGCGATGGACGATCCGCGGCACATGCGGATGCGCAAGCTGGTGTTCAAGGGCTTCACGCCGCGCCGGGTCGCCGAGATGGACAGCCGAATCCACGAGCTGACCCTCGAGCACCTCGAACCGGCGCTGGCCAAGGGATCCTTCGACTGGATCGAGGACTTCGCGGGCAAACTGCCCATGGACGTCATCTCCGAACTCCTCGGTGTCCCGGTCGCCGACCGTGCCGAGGTGCGGCGGCTGGCCGATCTGGTGGTCCACCGCGACGACGGGGTGCTCGATATGCCCGCCGCGGCCATCGAGTCCGCGCTCGAACTCATCGTGTACTACAGCGAGATGGTCGCCCGCCGCAGGCAGCTGCCGACCGACGATCTCACCTCGGCCCTGCTCGACGCCGAGATCGACGGTGACCGGCTCACCGACGAGGAGATCATCGGGTTCATGTTCCTGATGGTGGTCGCGGGCAACGAGACCACCACGAAACTGCTGGGCAACGCGCTGTACTGGGCCGCGCGCACCCCGGGCGAGTACGCCAAGGTGGTCGCCGCCCCGGACCTGGTGCCGGACTGGGTCGAGGAGACGCTGCGGTTCGACACCTCCAGTCAAATCGTCGCCCGCAGCGCCACCACCGACATCCAGATGCACGGCCGGACGATCCCGGCGGGCGCGAAAGTGCTGCTGCTGATGGGGTCCGCCAACCGGGACTCCGCGGTGTTTCCCGACGGCGACGTCTTCCGGATCGACCGGCCGGAGAAGGGCGCGCTGGCCAGTTTCGGCGCCGGCGTGCACTTCTGCCTCGGCGCCCACCTGGCGCGGCTCGAGACCACCATCGCACTGCGCGAGTTCGTGTCCCGGGTCGGTGACTACGCGCTCGACGACGCCGGGATCGTGCGGGTGCACTCGACGAACGTGCGTGGCTTCGCCACGCTTCCCATCACTACGGAGGTCCACTGATGCCCCGCTTCGCACCCCAACCCGACTCCCGCCCAGCGCTCGTGGCGGGAGCATCGTCGGGCATCGGCGCGGCCACCGCCCAGGCGCTGGCCGAGGCCGGCCATCCCGTCGTGCTCGGTGCACGTCGGCTCGACGAGTGCGAGACGTTGGCGGCCAAGATCCGCGCTGACGGCGGCCAGGCGCTGGCCTGTCGCCTCGATGTCACCGACACCGGGTCCGTCGACAGCTTTGTCGCCGCCGCGGAAGCCGAGTTCGGGCCGACCGAGATCCTGGTGTCCGGGGCCGGGAACCTGGTCTTCGGTCAGGTCCACGAATTGACCCCCGAGCAGTTCCTTCGCCAGGTCGACGTCCACCTGGTCGGCCCGCAGCGGCTGGCCCACCGGGTGCTCCCGGGCATGATCGAGCGCGAACGCGGCGACTTCGTCATCATCAGCTCCGACACCGCGCCGTCGCCGCGCCCGCGTTCAGGCGCCTACCCCGCCGCGAAGGCGGGCCTGGAAGCGATGGCCCAGCAGTTGTGGATGGAGCTGGAGGGTACCGGCGTGCGCGCCTCGGTGGTGCGGCCCGGCCCGACCAAGACCTCGATGGGTTCCGACACCACCGCCGAGATCATCGGGCCGGTCCTGCAGGACTGGGCCACCTGGGGATTCGCCCGGCATTCCGAGATGCTGCGCGCGTCCAATCTGGCCGCGGCCGTCCTGGCCGTGGTGTCGGCGCCGCGCGGCGCGCATATCCGGCTGACCGAGGTGCAACCCGAGGCGCGAGTGCAGCCGAGGACCGACGGGAGCCTCGCATGAAGATCGTCGTCGACCTGGATCTGTGCCAGGGCCACGCGGTCTGTGCGGCCGAGGCACCTGAGGTCTTCACCGTTCCCCGTCGCGGCAAGGTCGAGATCCTCGACACCGATCCCGCGCCGGAAGCCCGTGCCGCGGTCATGGACGCCGCGCGCTACTGCCCCACTCGCGCGCTGTCGATCATCGACGGCGACGACAACTGACCTGCCCGATAACCCCGAAAGGACTGAGAACATGGCTGCTTTCGATCGCGCCGAGCTCGACGAGATGGTGACCCGCTGGCTGCAGGCCAACAAGGACTGCGAGGCCGAGGGCGACTGGCGCCCGCTGGCGCAGTACTACACCGAGGACGCCACCTACGGCTGGAACTACGGTCCGACACAGGAATTCATGGCGGTCGGCCGTGACGAGATCCGCGACATCGCCATCGGTGTGGAAATGGACGGCCTCGAGGGCTGGACCTACCCGTACCAGGAGATGGTCGTCGACGACCGCAGCGGCACCGTGATCGGCTTCTGGAAGCAGGTCGCCGACACCACGCGTCCCGACGGTAGCCACTACTCCCCGGCGGGTATCGGCGGCAGCTGGTTCCGCTACGGGGGCAATTTCCAGTGGTCCTGGCAGCGGGACTTCTTCGACTTCGGCAATGTGAGCTCGCTGTTCCTGGAGATGATGTCGGCCGACGCGCTGTCGCCGGGCATGAACAAGCGCATCACCCGGGCCGTCTCCGGTGACCCACTGCCGGGCTGGTACAAGATCGGCGAAGCCCCGGTGCCGCTGTGGTGAGCGAACCGGACCGCGCGCCCAGCGGTTTCGCGGACCTGAGCCGGAGCGAACTGGCGATCCTGGTGCCCGAACTATTGCTGAGCGGGCACCTGATCGACCGCTCCGGGATGGCGCACAGCATCGCGGCTTTCGGCCGCGAGGGCATGGCCGAGGTGGCCATCGAAGAATGGCAGGTGGCCAGTCCCGTCTACACCCGGCGGATGCAGCGCGCGCTCGGCTTCACCGGCGACGGAGTGGAGACGATCTTCAAAGGGCTGCAACTCGATATCGGGGCGCCACCGCAGTTCATGGACTTCCGCTACCGCGTGCACGACCACCGGCACGGCGAGTTCTGGCTCGATCACTGCGGCGCGCTCGCAGACGTGGAGCCCATGGGTGAGTCCTATGTGCGGTCGATGTGCCACGACATCGAGGACCCAACCTTCGACGCCACCGCCCTGGCCACCAACCCGCACGCCCAGGTGCGGCCGATCCATCGGCCGCCACGGGTGCCCGCGGACCGTCATCCGGTCTGCGCGTGGACGGTTGTCATCGACGACTCGCATGTCCCGCCACCGGTTCCGGCCAACTTCGAGACCGTCGCGCGATCGCAAGCCGCCCAGGTGGTGCTGGATCCGATCGATCCACTCGACCCCGGACTCGGTGACTACGCGGGCCCGCTGCTCAGCGATCTGCGGTTCGGCGACTTCTCGCGCTCGGCGCTGATCCGCATGGCTGACGAGGTGTGCCTCCAGCACCACCTGCTGACCCTCGGATTCCTCATCGCGGTCGGTGCCAGGGCCGAGGACACAGCGGCCGCCGACATCGGGCGCAGGCAGTTCGCCGGCATCGCGGGCTTGACCGCCGAGCGGCTGCGCCTGGCACTGGGTCTCGGTGACGACGATGCCGCATTGGCCCAGGTGCTGCGGCGGCATCCGGCCTGGAACCCGCTGTGCTACACCGGCGTCCGTGTCGATCACGCCGAGATCGGGGTGCGCGTGCGCATCCCGAAGCGCAGCGGGGCCATGACCGACAAGGTCTGGCCCGCGCTGATCGACGCCACGCATCTGGCGCCCTTGGAGGCGATGGCGCGCGGGGTGAATCCGCGTTTCACGGTCCACGTCATCGACGACACCGACGATGAACTCGCGGTCGGATTCCTCTTGGCGGAGAAGCCGTTCGCCGAGTCGGGCGATGTCGCCATCACCCGGTTCAGCACCGGTGCGAACTTCCAATTCGCCGACCGTGGCATTCCACTTCCGCTGACCGTGATCTGACAGCACCACCGAGAGATTGAATTCCTATGGCGTGCACCTTCGCTGACCTGTTCGAGCACGCGGTAGACGCGATGCCCGGGCGCACCGCGCTGATCCACGGTGATCGGCGCGTCACCTTCGATGAACTCGACGCCCGGGCCAATCGCCTGGCCCACCATTTGATCTCGATCGGCGTCGGCCCCGGAGTCCATGTCGGATTCCAGATGCACAACAGCATCGAGACCATGGAAACGATCATCGCCTGCTTCAAAGTGCGGGCGGTGCCGATCAACATCAACTATCGCTACCGCGCCGAAGAATTGCGCTACCTCTACGACAACGCCGATATCCATACCCTGGTCTTCCACCGCAGCTATGCCGAGGCGGTCGAGCAGGCGCTGCGGCAGGCGCCGCGGGTTCGCCACGCGATAGTCGTCGACGATGATCTGGGCAGCGATCACCTCGACACCGGCGCGGTGCCCTACGAGTCCGTGCTCGCCGCGTCGACGGCGCGGCCGCAGGTGGCCCGTCACGCCGACGACCTGTTCGTGATGTACACCGGCGGCACGACCGGCCTGCCCAAAGGCGTCATGTGGCGCCAGGAGGACATGTGGCGGGTGCTCGGCGGCGGTATCGACTTCTATACCGGGGAACCGGTGGCGGACGAGTTCGCGCAGTCGCGCGCCGGCGCGCAAGCCGATCCCACCCGGTGGCTGATCCTGCCGCCGCTGATTCACGCGGCGGGGATGATGCCCACCTTCGCCGCGCTGTGGAGCGGCAACACCATCGTCTACGAATCGAGATTCGAGCCTGCCGCCATCTGGCGGACTGTGCAGCGGGAACGGCCCGCGATCATGGTCGTCACCGGTGACGCGATGGCCCGGCCGCTGCTGGATGCGTACCGGATCGCGCTGCCGGACGCGAGCTCCCTCGTGGCCGTCGCCTCGGGTGCGGCCTTGCTGTCCCAGCCGGTGAAGAACGAACTGCTCGAACAGTTCCCGTGCGCCGTGGTCACCGATTCCATCGGATCGTCGGAGACCGGATTCGGTGGCATCGGCTTCGCGACCAAGCACGATGATCCGGGGCGAGGTCCGCGGGTGCAGACCGGCCGCGGTGCCGTGGTCGTCGACGAGGACGGCCGCCCGGTCGCCGTGGGGGAACAGGGCTGGCTGGCGAAGACGGGCGCGGTGCCGCTGGGCTACTACAAGGACGACGAGAAGTCCCGGAAGCTGTTCAAGACCGTCGACGGTGCCCGGATGGTGATCACCGACGATCGTGCCCGGGTGGAAGACGACGGCTCCATCACGCTCATCGGGCGCGGCAATATGGTGATCAACACCGGCGGCGAGAAAGTCTTCGTGGAAGAGGTCGAGAGCGTGCTGAAAGCGCACCCCGCGGTGTTCGACGCGGTGGTCGTCGGCGTCACGCACGAAAGATGGGGACAGCAAGTCGCGGCGGTGATGTCACTGTCGGCCTCGACAGAACCCGACTTCGCATCGATCATCGCCCACGTGCGCACCCATCTCGCCGGCTACAAGGTGCCGCGGACCCTGTGGATCGCGCAGTCGGTCACTCGTTCGCCCAGTGGCAAACCTGACTATCGCTGGGCCGAGAACTACGCCACCGCCCGCGATCCCGATTACCGGGCCGCGCCGTCGGCTCGCTCGTGAACCGGCACTGAACCCGGCGCACGGTGGTGCACGCTCGTACGGCGCTCTGTCGTCCGGGCGTGCACCACCTGTTGTGGGCCTGCTGTTCCCGGTTCGCGACCGGCCATGTCGGCGCGAACCGGTAGCTCGGCTCACCGGCCGGTGACCGGCTGTTCCGGAGCTTGCGTAGCAGGCAACTCGAGTATCCGCGAGCTGTATCCCGTGGCCGCATCGATGAGCGCATCGGTGCATACCCGTTCGAGCAGGTCGACGGATTCGGCATCGGCATCGGGTCCGAGGGCGGCCAGGGCACGTCGGCGAACACGAGCGCTCAGCCGATCCCGTAGCGCGGTGATCCCGGGGTTGTCACCGAGATCGGCGGCCTCCTCCGCCATCCGAGAGATCGTGAGCGGCATGGAGGTGTCGTCGGGGTCGGGACCGGCCGCGACCGTGAGCGTGGCCGGTGGAGGGCTGTGCGCGGCCGATGACAGGCTGCGCCATATCGTCTCGGCCGCGAGTCGTTCGCGCGAGCCGAAGTAGGCCCGCACGGTGGCTGTCGTGATTCCGGCGTCGTCGGCGACAGCGTGGAGGCTGAGACCGTCGAAGCCGTTGCGGGACAGGACACGAATCGTGGCATCCAGGATTCGCGCGCGGGTCTCGGCCTCGTCGTCGGGAATCCGTCGGTCAATTTCAGCGGTGGAAGACACTGTTTCGGACACAAGTCTAGATGCTATTCTGGACACCACTGCAAGGCAATGGATAGTGGCTGAGACGACAGTCATATCGCCCAGGAGGTGCGGAAACTTGATGAGCAGGCAACTGAGTATCTGGCGGCGGTCATGGGTGTGAGTCCAACCTCGACCGCGGCGCGCACGATCGCCATCACGGGAGGTGCGCGCGGAATCGGGCGGGCCATCGCCGCCGAGCTGGCGACGCGCGGGTGCTCGGTCGTCATCGGCGACATCGATCTCGACACGGCGGCCGACACTGCGGCGGCCCTCGGGCTCGCGGGCGCCTTCGCACTCGATGTCACCGACCCGGCTTCGTTCGAGCGCTTTCTCGGAAACGCGGAGAACGCGGTCGGGCCCCTTGATGTCCTGATCAACAATGCCGGGGTCATGCCCGTCGGGCCCTTTGTCGAAGAATCCGACAACATCACCCGCCGGATACTCGACATCAATGTCTACGGCGTCATCGCCGGGACGAAACTGGCACTGCCGCAGATGCTCTCGCGCCGGCGCGGGCACATCGTGAACATCTCCTCACTCGCCGGCGAGAACCCGACCCCGGGGATGGCTACCTACTGCGCCAGCAAGCAGGCGGTGCTGAGTTTCACCGAAGCGATGCGCCGGGAACACCGTGGTCGTGGTGTGCACTTCTCGGCGGTCCTACCGACGTTCACCCGCACCGAGATGATCGCCGGGACGCGCGCGCCCTTCGGGCTGCTGGCCGAACCCGAGGACGTCGCCCGGGCTGTCGCGGGCCTGGTTGCGCGACCGCGTCGGCGGGTCACGGTAACGCGCCGAGCCGGCTGGCTCGCCGCGATGGACAAGGTGACGCCACGGTTGATCAGTGAATTCATGGTCCGGCGGCTCGGCATCGACCACACCTTCCTCGACGGGGTGGACCAGTCCGCACGCCGCAGCTACAACGAGCGCCTCATTCGCTGACCATTTCACCGCCGGTCCGGCGACAGGCGTGGCACAATTGTCGTTCTGGACAGATGTCGGTGTAGTATTCGGACATATGTCTGCTCCTGCGTCGAACCCCATGGAAGCCACCCGGCGCCGTCTGACCGGTAAACAGGCCGAGACGGTTGCCCGGCTGACCAGCGCCGCGGTCGTCGTGTTGGCTCGGGAAGGCTACGCGGCCACCACCATCCGATTGATCGCGGCCGAGGCCGGTGTCGGCACGGCCACCGCCTACACCTATTTCTCCTCCAAGGATCACATCATCGCCGAGGTGTACTGGCGGCGGTTCACCGCCACAGAACCCGAGGACCTTCCCGACGCCGATCCCGCGACCCGCGCCATCGCGGTGCTGCGGCAGGTATCCACGCTGGTCGCCGACGAGCCCGCCCTGGCGGCCGCGATGAGCCAAGCCCTGCTCGGCGAGGACCCCGATGTCGCGCATCTGCGGGTCCGGATCGGCACGGCCCTGCACGAGCGTCTGGTCGAGGCGCTGGGATCGGACAACCCCGAGCTCGTCGAGGACCTCGAGGACCTCGAGTTGGTGTACTACGGCGCGATGCTGCAGGCGGGAATGGGACATCTGACATACGCCGCGGCGGCAGATCGCTTGGAGCGGTGCGCTCGTCGCCTGTTGGGGTGACTCGCGATCGAGTCGATCGCGAGTCACCGCCTTGTCTCCGAGCTACCAGCCTCGGTCGATCCACTCGTCGAGACAGGGTGCCGCAGTGCCCACCCGGGTACTCAAACCATGACCGGTCAGTACGGTCGTTTCGGGTGGCAGACTGAACAGGCGGTCTCGAATCGAGCCGATGATGGTGGGGAAATCCGAGAAGGAGCGCCCGGTCGCGCCCGGGCCGCCCGCGAAGAGTGTATCGCCACTGAACAGGGCCGAGAGTTCCGGCGCCCACACGCATATCGACCCAGGGGAGTGGCCTGGCGTATGGATGATATGTAATTCGGTACCGGCCACGGTGATTCGCAGGCCGTCCTCGATCGGCTGGTACCGCGCGGTCGGATGAACCGCGCGCCAGAGCATGTCGTCACCGGGGTGCACCAGCACCGGGGCGTCGACCGATCGGGCAAGAGTGGGCGCGACACCGATGTGATCATTGTGCGCGTGCGTGCAGACGATCGCGCGGACCGCTCGCCCGGCGATCGCCTCGCGAATCGCCGCGGCATCATGGGCTGCGTCGATGACGACAACCTCGGTGCCGTCCCCGACCACCCACACGTTGTTGTCGACCGCCCAGCTGCCACCGTCGAGTTCGAAGGTTCCCGAGGTGATCACCTGCCGGATGTTCTCGGTGGACTGCGCGGCGGTGGAATCGGTGGTCACCAGGTGACCACCGAGCGCAGGACCCGGCCGGACTTCATCGTGGCGAAGGCCTTCTCCACCTCGTCGAGCCCGATCCGTTCGGTGACGAACCGGTCCAGCGGCAGACGCCCCTGGCGATACAGTTCGATCAGGACAGGGAAGTCGCGTTCGGGTAAGCAGTCGCCGTACCAGGACGATTTCAATGCGCCACCATGGGAGAACAGGTCCAGCAGCGGCATGTCCAGGCGCATGTCCGGAGTCGGTACCCCGACCAGGACGACCGTCCCCGCCAGGTCCCGCGCGTAGAAGGCCTGCCGCCAGGTCTCGGGTCGGCCCACCGCATCGATCACGACATCGGCACCGAAACCGCTGGTGTAGTCCTTGATTCGCTCGACCGCATCGTCCGCGGTGGCGTCGACGAAGTGCGTGGCGCCGAGTTCGGCGGCGGCGGACAGTTTCGCCGCGTCACGGTCGACCGCGATGATGGTGGTGGCACCCGCGAGTTTCGCACCGGCCACCGCTGCCGCGCCGACGCCGCCGCATCCGATCACTGCCACGGTGTCGCCCCGGCCGACCGCGCCGGTGTTGAGCGCCGCGCCGAGACCGGCCATTACGCCGCACCCGAGCAGGCCGGCCACCGCCGGATCGGTAGTGGAATCGACTATGGTGCACTGCTTTTCGTGGACGAGAGTCTTGTCGGCGAACGCCCCCACGCCGAGCGCGGGTGTGAGCTCCGTGCCGTCCTCGAGGGTCATCCGACGCTCGGCATTGGCAGTGTCGAAGCAGTACCACGGCCGCCCGCGCCGGCACGCGCGGCAGGCGCCGCACACCGCGCGCCAGTTGAGGACGACGAAATCGCCGACCGCGACATGGGTGACGTCGGCGCCGACTCGGTCGACGACGCCGGCGGCCTCATGGCCGAGCAGGAACGGGAACTCGTCGTTGATTCCGCCCTCGCGGTAGGTGAGGTCGGTATGGCACACGCCGCAGGCCAGCACCCGGACCACGACATCGTGCGCGCCGGGATCGGGGAGGCTGATCTGGACCATTTCCACGGCGGCGCCGGGATGGCGGGCGATGATGCCCCGGACCGTTTCGGTCATTGTCGCTGCTCCTTCGGGGCGGTTACGAGCCGTTGTGGGCCACCGCGGTCACCAGACCGCCGTCGACGATGAATTCCGACCCGGTCGAGTAGGACGATTCGTCACTGGCCAGGAACACCACGAACGGCGACACTTCGCTGGATTGGGCGGGCCTGCCGAGCGGGATATTGAGCAGGTCGTTCGGGATCCGCTCGGTCATGGGAGTGCGAATGAGGCCGGGGTGCAGTGAGTTCACCCGGATGTTGTGGGGGGCCAGTTCCAGCGCGGCGGATTTCGACAATCCCCGCACCGCCCATTTGGACGCCACATACCCGTGTGCCCAGGGCGCGCCGCGCAGCCCCTCGATCGAGGAGACGTTGATGATCGAGCCGCCACCCGCGGCGATCATCGCGTCGACCGAGGCGCGGATACCGAGGAAGGTCCCGGTGAGGTTGACGTCGATGATCCGCTGCCACTTGGCCATATCGAACTTCTGAATCGGCCCGCCGTTGACGATGCCCGCATTGTTGACCAGAACATTCAGCGTGCCGAAACGGTTCACCGCCTGCGTGACCGCGGCCTCCCACTGCTCGATATCGGCGACGTCGAGGTGCGCGTACAGCGCTGCGTCACCGAGTGATTCGGCCAGCGCCCGGCCCTCGTCGTCGAGTATGTCGCCGATGACGACCTGGGCGCCCTCGGCGACCAGTGCGCGCGCGTGTTCTGCGCCCATCCCGCGTGCGCCGCCGCTGATGATGGCAACTTTTCCGTCTACACGTCCCATGCGGGAGAGGCTAACATGCAAGCTGGAATGAAATCCAGACTAGTGTCTGGAATTGAGAGTGGACGAGTGTTTGCGTCGTGTGCCGCGATCGTTCGCTCGCGGAATGAGGAGGACGGATGCCTATCCGTGTCGCCCATGTGGGCACCGGAAACGTCGGCCGGTTGGCGCTGGCCGGTCTGATCGAGAGCCCTGACTACACAGTGACCGGGGTCTGTGTGTCGTCTCCGGAGAAACTCGGCCGGGATGCCGGGGACCTCGCGGGCCTGGAGGTCACCACCGGGATCGCCGCGGTCGGTGACCTCGATGACCTCCTGGCCACCGATCCGGAATGTGTCGTCTACTGCGCCATGGGTGACACACGCTTGAAGGAAGCGATCGAGGACTGCCGGCGCCTGCTCGCCGCCGGTGTGAATGTCGTGGGTTCGGCGCCGGGAATGCTGCAGTATCCCTGGAACGCGCTCCCGCCCAAATACATCGCGAGGGTGGAGGATGCTGCTGAGCAAGGTGATTCGAGCCTGTTCATCACCGGCGTCGATCCGGGTTTCGCCAATGATCTGCTGCCGCTGGCGCTGACCGGAACGTGTCAGACCGTCGAGCAGGTGCGCTGCCTCGAGATCGCCGACTACGCCACCTACGACGGCGCGACCGTGATGTTCGACGTGATGGGCTTCGGGCAGCCGCTCGACGAGGTCCCGATGTTGTTGCAGCCGGGCATTCTCAGTCTCGCCTGGGGGCCCGCGATCCAGCAACTCGCCTCGGGGCTCGGTCTCACACTGGACGCGATCACCGAGGACTACGAGCGGGTCGCGGCGCCGACCGGGTTCGATATCGCGGCCGGGCGCATTCCCGAAGGAGGTTTGGCCGCGTTGCGTTTCCAGGTCCGCGGCATGGTCGCGGACCGGCCGGTGATCGTCGTCGAACACATCACCAGGCTGCGTGAGGACCTGTGCCCGGACTGGCCGCGACCCGCGCAGGAGGGGGGCTCCTATCGCGTCGAGATCGTCGGTGAGCCCTCGTATCACGTCGACATCTGCCCGACCAGCCGCAACGGGGACCACAACCACGCCGCGATCGTCGCCGCCGCGGGCCGCATCGTGAACGCGATCCCCACCGTCGTGGCCGCGCCGTCCGGTATCCGGACGATGCTGGATCTTCCGCTGGTCACCCGCCCCGGACGGTTCGTCGAGGCCGCGGCGCGAGTCTGACGGCACCGCCGGGCGGAGAGCGCACTCGTGGTCGCGCTCGCCGCCCGGCGGTGGTGTGCCGACGGGGGTTCAGGAGGGGAGCGCGTCGCGGAAGATGCCGTTGCCCGGGGTGGTGCGCGACAGGGCGTCCGCGGCCAGGATGACGGCCGCCGCGGTCCAGGTCGTCCGTTCTTCGGGCCAGCGCTTCCCGTCGGTGAAGACCAGGCCGGTCCAATAGGATCCGTCCGATTCCCGCAGGTGCTGGATAGCGGTGAACAGGGCGTTGGCCGCGGCGTCGTTGCCGTTGGCGTCCAGCGCCAGGACCAGCTCGCAGGTCTCGGCGCCGGTGACCCACGGGGCGTCGGAGACGCAGCGGATGCCGAGATCGGGCACGACGAATTCACCCCAGTGCCGCTCGAGGTGCGCGTGTGCCGCCCGGCCGCGCAGCGCTCCCGCCAGGATCGGGTAGTACCAGTCCATGGAGTATCTGCTCTTGTCCAGGAAGGCTTCCGGGTGATCGCGCAGCGCGCCGCCGAGCCCGCGGCGCGCGCTCGCCCAGTCGGGCCGGGGATCGCCGACCCGGTCGGCGAGCTCGAGCGCACAGCCGAGGCTGTGGTAGATGCTGGAGCAGCCGGTGAGCAGGGCTTCGCCCGAGCTCCCGGATTCACCGGCCGACCAGTGGATTTCGCCGTGCGCACCCCGTGGCAGGTCGAGGACGAAATCGATGCCGGCGCGCACGGTCGGCCACAGGTCGGCGACGAAGCCGCGATCACCGGTGACGGTCAGGAAATGCAGCATCCCGGTGGCCAGGTAGGCGCAGAAGTTCGTGTCGGCATCGGCGTTCTCGATCACGCCCTGGCGGATCTGCATGGGCCAGGAGCCATCGTCGCGCTGGGTCTTGGCCGACCAGATGTAGGCGTCGCGCGCTTGGTCCCACAAGCCCGCGACCGTGAGGCCCATGGCGGATTCGACGTGGTCCCAGGGGTCGGTGTGGCCGCCGGTGAACCACGGCAGCGCACCGTCGGGTTCCTGTGCGGCGGCGATGGATTCGCCGGTTCGGCTGATATCCCGGCTGGTCAGGACCCCAGGAACCGCCGGCAACTCAGGAAAGACCATGGGCCACAACCGGTTTTGTGAAGTAGAGTGCCACGCTCTTGCCGATCAGTGGATTGAGCAGGGTTTCGGCGGTCCGGGTCAGCGTGGGCGCGGACATCATGTCCCACACCAGGAACCGGTGATAAGCGGCCACCACCGGGTGCTTGTCGTTGGCGACCCCGAACGTGCACTTGAGCCACCAGAAAGGGGAGTGCAGGGCATGGGCGAAGTCCTGGTGCACGAACCGCACGCCGCGCGCGGTGATCTTGTCGCGCAACTCGTCGGCCTGGTAGATGCGCACATGGCCGCCCTCGTTGGCGTGGTACTCATCCGACAGGGCCCAGCAGATCCGTTCGGGCAACCAGCGTGGCACCGTCACAGCCAGGGTGCCGCCGGGCTTCACCACCCGGACCAGCTCGGCGATGGCCTGACTGTCGTGCGGGATGTGCTCGAGGATCTCCGAGGCGATGACGACATCGAATTCTCCGTCGCCGTAGGGCAGATCGAGGGCATCGCCGCGCACCGTCTCGGCCTTCGCGTACTCCGGCGCCTCGCAGGCATCGGCCATCGCCTCGAACATCAGTGCCACGCCGGCCAGATCCTCGGAGTTCTGGTCGAAGGCCACCACATCCGCGCCGCGGCGGTAGGCCTCGAAGGAATGCCGGCCTGCCCCGCAGCCGACATCGATGACGCGTTTCCCCGGGCCGATGCCCAGCCGATCGAAGTCGACGGTCAGCATGTGCGCTCCTGGCTGTTCGAAGTGAAGGGATGTATCGATCGGGCCTGGACCCGGTGACGTCGCTCGATCGCCTGTTCGTAGACCGCGACGGTCTGTGCGCCGACCGCGGCCCAGCTGTAGACGTCGAGGGCGCGCCGGCGGCCCGCGCGCTCCAGATGCAGTAACCGACCCGGATCTCCCAGCAGCGCGTCGAGCCGGCTGGTCAGCGCGTCGACATCGCCGGGCTCGACGAGTTCGGCGCAGTCGCCGACCACCTCGGGCAGCGCCCCGGCCCGGCTGGCGACCAGCGGGGTTCCACTGGCCATGGCCTCGACCGCGGGCAGCGAGAACCCTTCGTACAGCGAAGGGATACAGGCGAGCTGCGCCGAGGCGAGCAGCTCGGCCAACTGCTCGTCGCTCAGTCCGCTCACCGTGGTGACCACGTCGGCGAGGCCGAGCTCGGCGATGAGTTTCTCGGTCGGCCCGTTCGGCTCCAGTTTCGCTACCAGCCGCAGCTCGACATCCTGCGTATTACGCAGTCGCGCGAGAGCTTTCAACAAGTGCGCGATACCTTTGAGCGGCTTGTCCGCGCTGGCTACCGCGACGATCCGCCCGGGTACCCGCCCGGTGTCGCGCGGCCGGAACAGGTCGGTGTCCACACCGAGAGGGACCGTGTGCAGCTGCCGCGGCGACACCCCGAAGTCCGCGGCGATGTCGGCCGCCGAGGACGTGGAGACGGTGATCAGATCGGGAATCGCGCGGGCTACCCGCTGCTGCATCCCGAGGAATCCGTACCAGCGCCGCACCAGCGGTTTACGTCGCCAGGGTGCCGCGGCCAGGTCCACCGCCCGGTCCCGGGTGATGGGATGGTGGATCGTCGCCACCAGCGGCACCAGTTCGGCGATGTCGAGCAGGCCGTCACCGAGGCATTGGTTGTCGTGCACGATGTCGAACTCGTGGGCGCGCGAGCGCAGCAGCCGCGCGGCGCGCCTGCTGAACGTGCGCGGCTCGGGGAAGCCGGCAGTCCACATGGTGGCGAGTTCGAGCAGGTCGATCCGGTCGCGGATCTCGCTCGGGTGCGGGGTGCGGAACGGATCGTCGTCACGGTACAGATCCAGGCTGGGTACCTCGGTCAGCCGCACGCGCGGATCGAGGTGTTCCGGATAGGGCTGGCCGGAGAAGACTTCGACCTGATGGCCGAGCTCGGCCAGGCCCTGACTCAGATACCGGACGTAGACCCCTTGGCCACCGCAGTGGGTCTTGCTGCGGTAGGACAGCAGGGCTATGCGCATGTTCTCGCCTGTCGTTCGGGTGCTACTCGTAGCGCACGTGCCAATGCTTGATGCCGTTGATCCAGCCGTTGCGCAACCGCTCCGGTGCCGATACCTGCGACAGGTTCGGCATCGCGTCGGCGATGGCATTGAACATCAGATCGATCTCCAGCCGTGCCAGGTTGGCACCGACACAGTAGTGCGCGCCCGTGCCGCCGAAGGCGAGATGAGGGTTGGGATCGCGCAGGATGTCGAATCGGAACGGATCCTCGAAGGCCTCTTCGTCGAAATTGGCCGAGCTGTAGAACAAACCGACGCGCTGACCCTCGCGGATGAGCTGACCGCCGAGTTCGGTGTCGGCGGTGGCGGTGCGCTGGAAGACGGTCACCGGGGTCGCCCACCGGATGATCTCGTCGGCCGCTGTGCGCGGCCGCTGTCGCTTGAACAACTCCCACTGGTCGGGGTTGTCGACGAAGGCCTTCATGCCGTGCGTGATGGCGTTGCGGGTGGTTTCGTTACCGGCCACGGCGAGCAGGATCACGAAGAAGCCGAACTCGTCGGAGCCGAGGGCTTCGCCGTCGAGGTCGGCGTGCACGAGTCGGCTGACGATATCGTCGAGTGGATCGGCACGACGCTGCTCGGCCATGTTCCAGGCGTAGCCGAGCAGCTCGACCGAGGCGTTGTCACTGACGGTGGTCGTGGCGGTGTCGCCGTATTCCGGATCGTCGTAGTTGAGCATCTGGTTGGACCAGTCGAACAGCTTGCGGCGGTCTTCCTGGGGGACGCCGATCAATTCGGCGATGGCCTGCAGTGGCAGCTCGCACGCGACTTGTTCGACGAAGTCGCCGGTGCCCGCCACCTTGGCCGAGGCCACGATGGCCTGCGCTCGCGCGGCGAGGGCGGCGCGCAATCCTTCCACCGCGCGCGGACTGAAGCCCTTGGAAATGATGCGGCGGATCTTCGTGTGCTTCGGCGGATCCATGTTGAGCAGCAGTGCGCTGGTGAGTTCGATCTGGTCGACCGTGATCTGGCCGGGCAGCCGGATGACCGAGCCCTTCGCCTGGGAGGAGAACAGCTCCGGCTTCCGGGAGATCTCTTTGATGTGTTCGTGTTTGGAGACCACCCAGTAGCCGCCGTCTTTGAACCCGCCGGACTGGTCGTCGGGCTGGTGGTTCCACCACACCGGAGCGTTGCGGCGCAGCTCGGCGAATTCCTGGACAGGGTTTCGGGTTTCCCACAGTGCCGGATCGGTGAAGTCGAATCCGGCGGGGATGGACGGCGCTGGCACAGCTTCCTCCTGAAAGGCCGACGGCGTGGTGGACCGGGGTGCGCGGGTCACCGCTGCCGACGGCGGTAGCGGACGCGGCAGGGCTGTTGCAGCTGGACCACCATCTTGGAATGGTCGTTGCGGTAGGTGTCCGACGGCTGGGCCAGCTCGAACTCCCAGTCCCGCAGCAGGATCGAGAAGATGGCCTTGAGCTGCATGAGCGCGAACGGTGCGCCGACACAGCGATGACGGCCCGCGCCGAAGGGGATCCACGTCCAGCGATTGACGATGTCCTCCTGCCGCGGATCGAGGTAGCGGCCCGGATCGAAGGTGTCGGGGTTCGGGAAGTCCTCCGGAATCCGGTTGGAGATCGCCGGCGTGGCGGCCACCATGTCGCCCGGCGCGATCCGCTGGCCGCACACCTCGAACTCGTCGCGGGCGATGCGCATCAGCACGATCAGCGGAGGATGCAGGCGCAGCGCCTCTTTGAGGGCCGATTCCAGGTTCGGGATCTGGCGCAGCGCGTTGTGGCTCACCTCCGAGCCATCGGCGTACAACTCGTCGAGTTCGGTGACGACGGTCGCCAGTGTCTGCGGGTTGCGCAGCAGCTCGATGATCGTCCAGGCCGCGGTGCCCGAGGTGGTGTGATGGCCGGCGAACATCATGGAGATGAAGATGCCGGTGATCTCGCTGGCGGAGAACCTCGCGATGCCGTTCTCGTCCTTCACCGAGATGAGGACGTCGAGCATGTCCCGGTCGTCCTTGCCGGTGGGCGGGTTCGCTTCGCGCTGGTCCATGATCGCCTGCACGAGCTCGACGAGCTTGACCCGGGCCTCGTCGCGGCGGCGGAAGCTGTCGATCGGCGCGTAGGGATCGACGTAGGCCAGGGCGTCGGTGCCCTGTTCCAGTTCGTGGTACAGGTGCGCGAAGCGGCCATCGAGCTGGTTGCGGAACTTCACCCCGATCAGGCAGGACGAGGAGGTGTAGATGGTCAGCTCGGCGAAGAACTCGAGCAGGTCGATCTCGCCCTCGTCGTCCCATTGGGCGAGCATGGCGTCCACCTCGCGGGCGATGGTGACGGCGTGTCCGCGCATGTGATCCGCGCGCAGCGCCTGATTGTGCAGCATCTCTTTGCGACGCTCGGGCGGCGCGTCGAAGACGACGCCTTCGCCGAAGATCGGCTTCATGAACGGGTAGGCCGCACCCTGGTCGAGGTCTTCGTCGCTGGCGCGGAAGAAGAACTCGTTGGCCTCGGCGCCGGAAAGAAGGATGACGTCACGTCCGGCGAGCTCGAATGTTCCGACGTCGCCGCATTCGGCGCGCACCCGCTGCATGAGCGCGATGGGATCGGTGCGGAATTCCTCGAGGTGCCCGTGCTCGTCCTCGCCTCCGGACACTCGCTGCGGCTTGATCAGCGTCATTGACAATCCTTCCCGAGAGACATGTCCAGACAAGTGATGGACATGTGTCTGGACGGTACTATGATTGCACTGGTTCGACAAGGCCTCAACGGCCCGCCGGTGACGTTCAGTCCGTGGTGCCCGGCTCGGCGAGCAGGCGCCGCGCCGAGGCCTCCAGCAGCTCGGCCACCTCGGGGTAGGACAGCAGCCCCATGCCGGCTTGCAGCAGGGCGCCCGAGTAGAGCAGTTCGAGCATCGAGACGCGCTCGGTGTCCTTGCGGTCGACGCCGAGCGCGGCGGCGAGCCGGCCGCGGATCTCCCAGCCGATGCGAACCCGCAGGTGTCCCACGTCGGGGTCGTCGCCGAGTAGGGCGTTCCCGACGGCGCTGGCCAGGGATGGCTCGTCGGCGACCAGCATCGACACCTGGCGAAGGACGGTGACGACGCGGGTGGTCGGATCCGGATCGCTCGACTCCATGGCGGGGCTGGCGATCAGTCGTCGCCAGAACACCTCCGAGATGAGGTGCTCCTTGGAGGAGAAGTAGGTATAGGCGGTGGCGGTGCCGACACCCGCGGCGGCGGCGATCAGCCGGACCGTCGTCCCGGAATAGCCCTCGCGCGCCAAGACCTCGACCGTCGCGGTGGTCAGGCGGTCGACGGTATCGGCCTGCTTTTCGGTGAGCCGCCGCCGAGTTGCTTCAATACCGGTAGATACGAGTTCGGACATGTGTCTGGACGGTATCATCAATGATTGTTCAGTGCAATTACCGGCCGAGTGTCGCCATCTCGTCGCGGCCTTGCGCCCAGCAGTCGATGTGAACTATGGTCCGAACACCTGTCCAGACATGTATCGGAGATTCTATGAACGGCCTCGTTCCTCCTGATGGCACGCCGCTGCTGATCGGCGGAAAGCTCGTCCCCGGCGGGGCGGGGGTGTTCGCGACGATCAATCCCGCGACCGAAGAAGTCCTCGGGCACGCCGCCAATGCCTCCGCCGACGACATGGACGCCGCCATCGGTGCCGCGCGCACCGCCTTCGACGAGACCGAGTGGTCGCGCGATCCCGCGCTGCGCGCGCACTGCCTGCGTCAGCTGCGCGATGTCCTGCGCGACAACATCGAGGAACTGCGCGCGATCACCGTCGCCGAGGTGGGCGCGCCCGTCATGCTCACCAGCGGCCCGCAGCTGGAGGGTCCCATCGCGGATCTGTCGTTCTCCGCCGACCTCGCCGAAAACTATGTGTGGCAGACCGATCTCGGTGTCGCGGAGCAGATGGGGATCTCGAGCAGGCGGGTGATCCGGCGGGAGGCGGTCGGCGTCGTCGGCGCCATCACGCCGTGGAACTTCCCGCACCAGATCAACCTGGCGAAGATCGGGCCCGCGCTGGCCGCCGGAAACACGGTGGTGCTCAAGCCGGCTCCCGACACTCCGTGGTGCGCGGCGGTCCTGGGTCCGCTCATCGCCGAGCACACCGATTTCCCCGCCGGGGTGCTCAATATCGTCACCTCCGACGATCACGCCCTGGGCGCCCGGCTGGTCGAGGATCCGCGGGTGGACATGATCACCTTCACCGGGTCGACCCAGACCGGCCGCTCGGTGATGGCGAGTGCGTCGGCCACCCTCAAGCGAACCTTCCTCGAGCTGGGTGGAAAATCGGCCGCCATCGTGCTCGACGACGCGGATATCGCCACGGCGGCGAGCTACACGGCCTTCTCGGTCGCGGTGCACGCCGGCCAGGGCTGCGCGCTGACCACCCGCTTGCTGGTGCCCCGCGCCGCCTACGACGCGGCCGTTGACGCCGCGGCCAAGGCGCTGTCGGGTCTGCGGGCCGGCGATCCGACGAGCCCGGGAACCGTGTGCGGGCCGGTGATCTCGGCTCGGCAGCGCGACCGGGTGGAGCACTATCTCGACATCGCGCGCGCCGAAGGGGGGCGCATCGTGGTGGGCGGCGGCAGGCCCGCGGACAAAGACCACGGCTACTTCATCGAGCCGACGCTGATCGCCGGACTCGACAACACCGCCACCGTCGCCCGGGAGGAGATCTTCGGCCCGGTGCTCGTGGTCATCGCGCACGACGGTGACGCCGACGCGATCCGGCTGGCCAACGATTCACCCTTCGGCCTGTCCGGTGCGGTGTGGGGCACCGATCCCGACCGCGTCGAGCGGGTGGTCGCGGGCGTGCGCACCGGGACGCTGAGCGTGAACGGCGGGCTCTGGTACCACCCCGACGCGCCTTTCGGCGGCTACAAGCAATCCGGCATCGGCCGGGAGATGGGTGTCGCGGGTTTCGAGGAATACCTCGAAACCAAAGTGGTCGCCACCCCCGCCTGAATTCCACACCCGTCCGAATTCACTGTCACCCCAGCATGAGGAGCTGAACACACCATGGCACGTTTCACTGGCCGGACCGCGATCGTCACCGGCGCGGCCCAGGGCATCGGCGCGGAATACGCCGCAGCACTCGGCGCCGAGGGCGCCAACGTCGTCGTCGCCGATCTCAATGTCGAGCGCGGCGAGGAGGTCGCCAAGCAGATCAGCGCCGACGGCGGCACCGCGGTCTTCCACCGGGTCGATGTGTCCGATCCCGAATCCGCCACCGCGCTCGCGGAATTCACCGTCGCCGAGTTCGGGGCCGTCAACCACCTGGTCAACAACGCCGCCATCTACGGCGAGATGAAGCTGGACCTGTTGCTCACCGTCCCGTGGGACTACTACAAGAAGTTCATGGGCGTGAACCTCGACGGCGCGCTCAATGTGACCCGTGCGGTCTGGCAGCCGATGACCGCGGCCGGTGGCGGGTCCATCGTCAACCAATCCTCCACGGCCGCCTGGCTGTATTCCGGGTTCTACGGGCTGGCCAAGGTCGGGATCAACGGTCTCACCCAGCAGCTGGCGACCGAGCTCGGCGGCTCGAAGATCCGGGTGAACGCCATCGCGCCCGGACCGATCGACACCGAGGCCACCCAGACCGTCACGCCCGGAAACATGGTCAAGGATATGGTCTCGCGCATCCCGATCAAGCGGATGGGCACCCCGCAGGATCTCGTCGGCGCGTGCCTGTATCTGCTGTCCGACGACGCGAGCTGGGTCACCGGCCAGATCCTCAATGTCGACGGCGGGCAGATCATCCGATGACGACCGAATCCGGCCATCTCCCGGTGGGATTCATCGGGCTGGGCAATATGGGCGCCCCGATGGCGAAGCGGCTGCTGGCCTGGCCGGGCGGGCTCACGGTCTGCGATGTGCGTCCCGCGGCGACGCTGCCGTTCACCGAGCAGGGCGCGGCCTCGGCCGCCGACCCGGCCGCGCTGGCGGCGGCGGCACGGGTGATCTGTGTGACCGTCCTCGACGACGCGCAGGTCATCGATGTCATCACCGGGCCGGCCGGCCTGCTGAGCACCGCCGCGGCGGGCACCGTCATCGCCGTGCACTCGACGATCAGCGACCGGACCGCGGAGCAGCTCGCCGCGGTCTGCGCTGAGCGCGGGGTGGAATTCGTCGACGCGCCGGTCAGCGGCGGTGCGGGTGCGGCCAAGCGCGGCAGCCTGGCCGTCATGGTCGGGGGCAGCGACGCCGCGGTGGACAGCATCCGGGCACCGTTCGGCTGCTTCTCGGACCTGATCGTGCACGCCGGACCGGTCGGCGCCGGCACGCGCATGAAACTGGCCCGCAACCTGCTGCACTTCGTCGCGTTCACCGCCGCCACCGAGGCCCAGCGACTGGCCGAGAGTGCCGGATTGAGCATCGCCGACCTGGGCAAGGTGGTGCGTCATTCGGACGCGATCACCGGCGGGCCGGGCTCGATCATGCTGCGCGAGACCACCCGCGCGGTCGACCCCGACGACTTCTGGTTCCCCATACTCGGCCACGTCCGCGACCTCGGCGAGAAGGATCTCGCGCTGGCGGTGGAACTGGGCGAGCGACTCGACGTGCCGCTCCCGCTGGCCCAGTTGGCCGCCACGCGGCTGGCCGACGGGCTCGGTGTCGGAAAACAGCTGCTAGGCAAGGAGACCGCATGACCACCAATGGACAGCCGGACAGCGACAGCCGCCGGCAACGGGGACTGGCGAAAATGAGCGAGGTGTACGGCTGGGATTTCGCCGACGGCCCCGGTGACCTCTTCGCTATCACCGCCGACCACCTGTTCGCCGAGATCTGGTCGCGGCCGGGACTGACGATCCGTGACCGGCGGCTGCTGTTGCTCGGGGCGCTCAGTGCCCAAGGGCTTTTCGATGTCGCCGAGATCCAGCTGGGCGCGGCACTGCGCAACGACGAACTCGACGAAGCGCAGTTGCGCGAGATCGCGGTGTTCCTGACCCATTACATCGGCTGGGCGCCGGGCATGAAGCTCGACAACGCCGTCGGCACCGTGGTGTCCCAGCATCGCCGCAAGCAGTCATGAGCGGCGTACAGCCCCACCGGGCAGTCGAGATCGACGAGTGGGATGCCCAGGCCGACGTCGTCATCGCCGGCTACGGGATCGCCGGTGTCTGCGCGGCGATCGAAGCGGCGCGCTCCGGCGCCGATGTCCTGATCCTGGAACGCACCGGCGGCTGGGGTGGGGCCGCGGCCTTGGCCGGCGGCTTCGTCTACCTCGGTGGCGGCACCCCGTTGCAGCAGGCGCTCGGCTTCGACGACGACGCGGCGAACATGGAGAAATTCCTGCTGGCCGCCGTCGGGCCGAGTGCCGATCCGGTCAAGATCGCCGACTACTGCGCGGGCAGCGTCGGTCACTATCACTGGCTCGTCGACTGCGGAGTCCGGTTCAAGGAGGAGTTCTGGGGCGAGCCGGGCTGGGAACCGCCGCACGACGAGGGCCTGATGTACTCCGGCGGCGAGAACGCGGCACCGTTCAACACGATCGCGACGCCCGCGCCGCGTGGTCACGTTCCGCAGATGCAGAACAAGCGCACGGGGGAGAAGGGCGGCGGCTACATGCTGATGAAGCCGCTGGTCGAGACCGCCGAAAAGCTCGGTGTTCGAGTGGAATTCGATACCCGGATCCAGCGGCTGATCGTCGAGGAGGGCGGCCGGGTGGTCGGCGTGCTCGCCCGCCGGTACGGCAAGGACCTCGCTGTCGCCGCGCGCACCGGGGTCGTCCTGGCCACCGGCAGTTTCGCCTACAACCAGGAGATGGTGGCCGAGTACGCCCCGCGCCTGCTCGGCCGTCCGGCCGCCGCGATCGAGGAGCACGACGGCATCGGCATCCAGGTCGCGCAGGAGCTCGGCGCGCAGGTGGAAGCCATGGACGCCACCGAGGTCGCCTTCTTCGGTGATCCGCAGATGCTCGCTCGCGGTGTGGTTGTCAACGGGCGGGGACAGCGATACATCGCCGAGGACACCTACCCCGGTCGCATCGGCCAGGCCACCTTGATCGAGCAGGACAACCAGGCCTTCCTGATCATCGACGAACAAGCCCACGAGGCGGCCCTGGCGACCGTGACGGCCACGCCGTTCTTCCGTCAGCAGCCCACCTGGGTCGCGGAGTCCATCGCCGAACTCGAAAGCGAGATCGGATTGCCCGCGGGCTCGCTGCAGGAGTCGGTGTCCTCCTACAACGAGCATGCGGCACGAGGGGCGGATCCGTTGCTGGGCAAGAAGCCCGAATGGCTCGAGCCGATCGGTTCCCCGGTGGCCGCCTTCGACATGCGCGGGTTCACCGCCGGTTTCCCGCTCGGCGGACTGCGGACCGACCTCGACGCACGGGTGCTGGACACCGCGGGCGTCCCGATCCCTGGCCTCTACGCCGCGGGCCGGTGCACCGCGGGCATCTGTACCGGCGGCTATGCCAGTGGCGCGTCACTGGGTGACGGCAGCTTCTACGGGCGTCGAGCCGGCCGCTCGGCCGCGCGCGAGCAGACAACGAAAGAGACAGAGCGCCCATGCGATTCGGATTAGTACTGTTCACCAGCGATCGTGGCATCACGCCGGCGGCCGCCGCGAAGGCCGCCGAGGAACGCGGCTTCCGGTCGTTCTTCGTGCCGGAACACACCCACATACCGGTCAAACGCGAAGCCGCGCATCCCTCGACCGGTGATGCCTCCCTGCCCGACGACCGCTACACCCGCACCCTGGATCCGTGGGTATCACTGTCCATGGCGGCGGCGGTGACCGAGCACATCGAACTGTCCACCGCCGTCGCCCTGCCGGTCGAGCACGACCCGATCACCCTGGCCAAGACGCTGGCGACGCTCGACCATCTCTCCGGTGGGCGCGTCACCCTCGGTGCCGGATTCGGTTGGAACACCGACGAACTCACCGATCACGGGGTGCCGCCGAACAAGCGCCGCACCGTGCTGCGCGAGTACGTCGAGGCCATGCGGGAACTGTGGACTCACGAGGAAGCGAGCTACCAGGGCGAGTATGTGAGCTTCGGTCCCAGCTGGGCCTGGCCCAAGCCGGTGCAGCCGCACATTCCGGTGCTGATCGGCGCGGCGGGCACCGAGAAGACCTTCCGGTGGATCGCGCGCACCGGCGACGGCTGGATCACCACGCCGACCGAAACCGACATCTCGGTCAGGCTCGCGATGCTGCACAAGATCTGGGCCGAAGCCGGTCGGGCCGATCGTCCCCGCGTGGTCGCGCTGGATTTCAAGCCGGATCCCGACAAGCTCGCGCGGTGGGCCGCTGAGGGCGTCACCGATGTCCTCTACGGCGTGCCGGACCGGTCCGCCGACGAGGTACTGGCCTACCTGGACCGGCTCAGCGCCAGATTGGCCGCGGTGGAGCTTCCCTAGCCCCGACGACGAGGGGGCGCGAGACGAGTCTCGCGCCCCCTCGTCGTTGTCGGGAGCTGCTCGGCATTCGCGCTGGTCGACGCGGTCGATCGGCGGGTTCCGACGAGCTGACAGTAATCTGCTCACCAATCTGGATTTGTGTCTGGAATGTGGTCCACATCATATGGTAGTGTCGCGGCATGGCACACGAATCATTCGACTTCAGAATGCGTGTCGCGCGATGACGATGAACACCGAAGTCGATGAGGTGTCGATTCCGACGCCGGCGGCGGTGATTCGCAAGAATTTCGCCGACACCGTTTTATCGAGTGTGGCCACACTGGGGCGGGCGCTGCGAATGGGTGCGCAGGCTGTCGCCGTCGGGGTCTCCGATATCTTTCGATTGCGCGTGCAGGTCGACGAAACCCTGCGGCAAGCATGGTTTCTCATCAAAGTCACCGCGGTGCCCAGTATTTTGATGGCGATTCCGTTCGGCGTCATCGTCTCCGCGCAGGTCGGCAATATCGTTTCCCAGCTCGGCGCTGATTCGATGATCGGTGCGGCCGGTGGGCTCGGCGTCATCAAGCAGGGGGCTCCGATGGCCACGGCGATGCTGCTCGGCGGCGCCGGTGCCGCTGCTATCGCGGCCGATCTGGGTGCCCGTACTGTCCGCGAAGAGGTCGACGCGCTGCGTGTGATGGGTGTCGATCCGGTGCAGCGCCTCGTTGTTCCGCGGATCGCGGCGATGATGCTCGTCGCTCCGCTGCTCAACATCCTGATCATCTTCGTCGGCATCGCCTCGGGCTTCGTGGCCGCGGTGACCGCGATGGATGTGACACCGGGTAGCTACTGGCAGTCCTTCGGTTCTTTCACCACGCCGGCCGATGTCTGGGTCTCGCTGATCAAGGCGACTCTGTTCGGTTTCCTGGTGGTCGTCATCGCCTGTCAGCGGGGGCTGGAGGCCAACGGGGGACCGCGTGGCGTCGCGGACGGGGTCAATGCCGCCGTGGTGATGTCCATTGCTGCCGTCGTCGTCCTCAATACCGCGATCACCCAGGTGGTAACGATGTTCCTGCCGGTCAGGATGGCGTGATGGCGGCCGCGCCCTACCGGCCGCCGGTGCTTCGCTGGACGGGATGGCTGCAGCGCCGGTTCCCGCCACTGCGGCCGGTCGATTCGCTCGGATTCGTTCTCGGGTTCTGCTGGCAGGTGATCTCGACGGTGCCCTACACGCTGATGCGCTACCGGCGCCAGACGGTCGCCGTCATCACCGATATGACCTGGGGCCGTGGCTCGATCGTCGTCGGCGGCGGGGTCGTGCCGTTGATGTTGCTGATGGGTGCGGCGATGGGTGCCTCGATCGGTATCGAGGCGTTCAGCGCGCTGAACCTGTTGTCGCTCGGGCAACTCAGCGGACTCATCTCGGCCTTCGGCGTGACCCGCGAATTGGCGCCGATCGCGGCGGGGGTCGGGTTCGCCGCGCAGGCCGGGTGCCGTATGACCGCCGAAATCGGTTCGATGCGAATCTCGGAGGAAATCGATGCCCTGGAATCGCTGGGAATTCGTTCCGTGCCTTTCGTGGTGACGACCCGTGTGATCGCCGGCATCATCGCGGTCGCGCCGGCGTTCGTCGTCGCCTTGATCCTGAGCTATTCTTCCTGCGCATTCATCGTGACGGTTGTGCATGGCACACCCTCGGGAACGTATGACCACTATTTCGATCAGTTCATTCTCACCTGGGATGTCGTTGCCGCGACGATCAAGGTGATGATCTTCGCGATCGCTGTGGTCTTGATCCACTGTTACCAGGGGTATTTCGCGACGGGCGGTCCCGAAGGTGTCGGCATCGGATCGGGCCGGGCCATTCGGGCGAGCCTGGTGTCGATCATCGCCCTGGACATGCTCGCGACAATTCTGCTGTGGGGATTCCGATCTCCCATTACGTTTACGGGGTGACGGCATGCCTGTCTATGGATTGTCTGGATCGGAAGTCGGGCCACTCAAAGCTCGGTTGTTGGGTGTGTGCGCGGTCGCGCTCACACTGATAGCCGCCGGGGTGTGGCGGGTGTTGCCCGATGCGGAGTCGGCCGAGGAGATCGACGTCGTCCTGATCGTCGGTTATGTCGGTGCCGGGATCGGGCCGGGGACCGATGTGCGGCTCGACGGAGTCCGGGTCGGGTCGGTCAGCGGGATCGATGTCGTCGGGCCGGGTCGACGGCAGATCGAGCTGAACCTGGTCCGATCCCAATTGTTCGGTCTGACCAGCGCGCTGTCGATCGACTACGTGCCGGGCAACCTGTTCGGCATCAGCGCACTAGAGGTGCACCCTGACACCGGCGGTGTGATCCTCGCGGACGGGTCGACGGTCGACCTCACCGAGGGCCGGACCGATCGAGTCCGCGACGCCACTCTCGCCTCGCTGCTGAGCTACACCGGTGAGCTGACCGAGGACGTGCTGACGCCTCAGCTCACCGAACTACTGCACACCGTGGCCCGTGACCTGGGCGCGTTCACTCCACTCATGCAAGCGATCGGCACGACGGTGCGTTCCTACACCGAGACCGCGCAGCTCCCGCCGTCGGTGCTGTTCGACCGCTACGGCGCGGCGCTGGCCGGCCTGCCGCCGATGCTGAGCGGCGGTCTGACCGTGCTGCACGCCAGCTACCGCAACGGCTACCTGGCCGAGCAAGAGCATCTCGACAAGTTCGGCTACATGTGGCCGAGCATCCAGAACGAGTTGCTGCCCGCCGTCACCGCCCTGTTCGGCACCGCGCGACCCTACTTCGGCGGATTGCTGCCCATCGTGAGCATGCTGCTCGATCGAGTCTCGGGATCGGTCGGCGATCCGACGGTTTCGGCTACGCAGCTGACCGAACTGATGGATCGGCTCGACCGCGCGTTCCGCGACGGTCCGGACGGGCCGGTGCTCGACGCCCGCGTCGAACTCGACCTCGTCCCCGGGCTGGCGGGTCCGCTGGCGGCGCTGGTCGATCGACTGCCCGCGGGGGGAGGACCGCGATGACAACCCGTGCGCTACTGATCCGGGTCGTGGTCACGGCGGTGTCGATGCTGATAGTCCTGTCGGGGATCTTCACGGTGATCACACGTCCGGTCGAGGGTGACACCGACACCCACACCGCGATGTTCACCGACGCCAACGGCCTGCGGCCGGGTGACGACGTGCGCCTCTACGGCGTCCAGGTCGGCAAGGTCGTCGCTGTCGAGCTCGACGGTGGTCTGGCCCGGGTGCGGTTCACCATCGGGTCCGATCGCCCGCTGTTCGTCAATTCCAAGGTCGCGGTCCGCTATCAGAATCTCACCGGGTTCCGCTATCTGGACGTCGAGCAGCCCGCGCAGCCCGGCGAACAACGCGGCGCGGGATCGACTTTCGGCGTCGATCAGACGGTGCCCGCCTTCGACATCACGACCTTGTTCAAAGGTCTGCAGCCGGTGCTGCGCGAACTCTCACCCGAGGATCTGAACCGTTTCACGACCAGCCTGCTCGCCGTCGTGGAGGGCAACGGCACGGGTATCGGCCCCGCGCTCGGCGCGATCGAGAACCTGAGCCGGTACGCGTCCGACCAGCAGGCGGTGCTGTCGGTGCTGGTGGACAACCTGGCCGAGGTCTCCGATCACATCGGCGGCGATTCGGGAAACGCGATGAAACTGCTGGGCAGCCTGACGGATCTGTTCGCCGTGATCGCCGCCAAGCTGCCCGGACTGGTCGATTTCTCCCAGCAGATCCCCCCGGTGATCCAGCCGCTGCGCAGCATGCTGACCGTGCTCGGCCTCACCGGGCAGGAGGATCGAGATCTCGACGCACTGTTGAAGCAGTCGTTTCCGGACCCGTACGACGCGGTCGCGGTGTTCGAGCGGATGCCCGGGTTGATCGAGTCGATCGCCGCGGCGGTACCGGCGTCCGGTCCGCGGGCGGGCTGCGCTCATGGCGCCGCTCAGGCTCCCGAGCCACTCCATATCCTGCTCGCCGGTCAAAGGATTGTCCTGTGCAACTCATGAACCTGCGCGCGCGGATCTCGGTGCGGCGCACCGGAGTAGCCACCGCACCGAGGAACACCGATCTGCGCTGGGGCCTCGGTGGCCTGTGCGCGGTGGTCGTGCTGGTCGCGGCCGTCGGTGTCGTCTCGCTGACCGGGACCACCAGGGAAAGGACCTACCGCGCGGAGCTGAGCCAGGCCGGGACGATCCGGACCGGCGACGATGTCCGGATCGCGGGCATCCCGGTGGGGAAGGTGAAATCGCTGACGCTGCTGCCGGACCGGGTGCGGATGGAGTTCACCGCCGACTATGACGCCTTCCTCGGCGACCAGACCGTGCTCGACATCCGCATGCTGACCGTTGTCGGCGGCTACTACCTCGCCGTCGAGCCTGCCGGGACCAAGCCTCTCGGAGCCGGCGTCATCCCGCCGGAACGGGTCATCATCCCCTACAACCTCACCCAGGCATTCCAGGACGCGGTCGAGCCGGTCCGCGCGATAGACGGTGCGGTGCTGCGCCAGAACCTGGCCCAGTTGTCGACATCGCTGAACCAGAGCCCGGAATCGATCCGGGCCGTGGTGGGCGCCGCGTCGGACCTGGTCGGGCTGATGGAAAGGCAGAACTCCGAGGTCTCGCGCACGCTGTCGCTGGCCGATGAGTACCTCACGGCGATGCGGGAGAACTCCGCTGTGCTGGCGAAGCTGCTGACCACCTTGGGCACGATGGTGAACATCATCGCCAACCACAAGGTCGTGGTAGCGCAGGCCCTCAACGACCTGGCGGTCGTGCTGTCGGATATCGCGCCCCTGGGGCGGGCCTGGGACAACGGCGTGAAGGAGCGGGCCCGAACGCTCGCCGATGCGATCCCCCCGCTGACGCAGCTCGAGGCCCGGCTGGGCGAACTGCTCGAGGCACTGCGCACCATGCACCGGCAACTGCTGCCGCTCCTGCCCCCCGGCGGTGGGATCACCGTCGACCAGTCCGCCGCGGCCATCTGTGTGCCCGTACCCGGAGGGACCTGCTGATGATGCGACGATTCCTGGGATCACGGGCGGTGATGTCGGTGGCGATGATCGTCGCTGTCGTCGTCGCCGGTGCAACTGTGCTGGCGATCGGTAAACCGGCCCCGGCGACGCGCGACTACTGCGCCGACATGCCCGACGGCATCGGCCTGTATCAGGGCAGCTCCGTCACGGTGCTGGGCGTACCGGTCGGCGAGGTGACCGAGGTCGAACTCGTCGGCACCATCGCGCGTGTGCGGTTCACGGTGCGGGCCGACCGCAGACTGCCGGAGGACGTCGGCGCTGTCACCGTCAGCGACACCTTGATCGCGGACCGGAAGCTGGCGCTGATCGGCGACGAGCCGACGCACGGCGGCTGGAGCCCGGGCCGGTGCATCACCAGAACGCTGACCCCGAAGAGCATGTCGGAAACCTTCGACGCCCTGGCCCAGCTCAGCGACCAGCTCAACGCTGTCGACGACCCGGCGCAGCGCGATGCGCTCGGATCCGGGATCGCGGCGCTGGACCGCGCGACCCACGGCTCCGGCGAGCGGATCAACGCACTCATCAACAGCGCGAGCGCGGCGCTGGCCGCCCCCGACGCCGCCATCGGGCACATCGGGGCGTTGCTGGACGCGGTAGCCGAACTGACCCAGCGGGCCCGCGGCGGCTGGCCGCAGGTACGCGAGACCGTCAGCGGACTGCCGCGGACCTTCAACGACATCAATGTGATCGCGTTCCCGCCGATCATCGACCTCGTGGCCGCGCTGAGCCAGGTGTTACCCCAGATCAACGATGTGATCATGATGTTCGGTTCGCCCGCGTTGCGCGCGCTGGATTCGGCAGCGAGCCTGGCCGACCTGCTGAAGGCGGGCGTCGGATCACTGACCGAGCTCATCGGAATGATCCCGGCGATCGCGACCGGGTTCGCCACGGCCCTCGATCCGGCCACCGGGCGGCCCACGCTCGGCTACGCCGCACCGAAACTCGTCCTGGCGTCACCGGATTCGGGCCAGGTCTGTGCCGCGGTGCAAGCGATCACCGGGCAGGGCTGCCTGACCGCGGACAACGGCGCGCTCACCCTGCCCCCGCTGCCGGTTCTGCTGGCGGGGGTGAGCGCGCGATGACCCTGCTCACCGCTCGATGTCGACGTATGGGCACGACCGTGGCACTCACCGTGGCACTCGCGGTGACCGGCTGCGGATTTCAGCCGGCGGAGATCACGGTGCCGGGTGCCGGCGTCGACGGCCCCACCTACGATCTGCACATCGAGTTCGCCGACGTTCTCAATCTTCCGCCGGGAGCGAAGGTGTTCGCCGACGGCGTCCGGGTGGGCCAGCTGACCGGCCTGCGGCTCGTCGACCCGATCTCGACCGCGCCGACCGAACAGGGCAGGCGCGGGTACGTCGTCGCCGATGTCGCCGTCCGCTCGTCGGTACAGCTGCCCGCGGCGACGACAGCCGCGCTGCGGCAGGAGACACCACTGGGTGACGTGCACATCGCGTTGCGCGTACCGGTGGACTCGACGGCGGCCCCGATGCCGCCGGGCGCCACGATTCCCCTCGCACAGAGCATCCCCTCGGTGCCGATCGAGGACATCTTCGCGGGGCTGGCCACCTTCGTCGGCAGCGGGGCGGTGACCGATATCCAGACCATCGTCACCCAGATGAACGCGATCATGCCCGATGATCCACGCGAGACCGCGCGCATCGCCGAGGTACTCGGCCGCGACCTGGTCGACCTCGGCGGCAATCTGAGCTCCGTGGGTGCCGTGCTCGACGGTCTCGCGGCGACCGGCCATGGCCTGCGCGAGGACGTCCCGGTGTTCGACGACCTGTTGACGCCGTACGGCGTTGCGCACACCGTCGATTCCATCAACGCTCAGATCGGCGTCATCTTCGTCCTCACCGCTCTCGGTCCGGTCGCGCCCAGCCTGAGCTGGCTCGGGCCGGTCGTGCAATCCCTTGATGGCACCACCCGGGCGATCGTGCCCATGCTCTTCGGCAGCCGCCCGCTCGACGCCGACTCGCCCTCGACGATGAAACAGGTCGTCGACCTGATCCAGAACAAGATCATTCCCTTTGCCGATCGGGGCCCGAAAGTGAACGTTGTCGGTGTGACGGTGGGCGCGCCGCAGCCCGCGGCGATCTCGTCGGAAGATCAGACCGCCCGCATTGTCGACACTCTGCGCATGATCGGGGTGCTGCGATGAATATCCGTGCGGCAGTGTCGCTCTCGTCGATTGTCGCGGTGTTGATATTCGGCGTCGGGTACATGGCGTTCGGTGTGCTGCACGTCGATCCCCGGCGCGGCTTCGTCACCGTCGAGATGCGCCTGGACGACTCGGGCGGCTTGGGCGCCCATGCCCCGGTGCTGGTGGCCGGGGTGCAGGTCGGCCGTACCGAGACGGTGACCAAGCAAGCCGGCGGTGTCCTCGTGCGCCTGCGGATCGAGGACCGGTACCGGATTCCGGTGGCCAGCGAGGTGCGGATCGAACAACTCTCGGCGCTGGGTGAGCCCTATGTGCAGTTCTCGCCGGTGCGCGATGCCGCGCCGTATCTCGAGGACGGACAGGTGGTGCCCACCGAGCGGATCCGGATGCCGATGACCATCACCGCGTTGTCGGCGAAACTGGTGCGACTGCTCGAACAGATCGATCCCGCGGTGATCGGGAATCTGGTCGGCACCTTCGATCGCGCGCTGAGCGGAACCGATTCGGCCGTGCACACCCTGCAACGATCGACGTCGCTGTTGGCCGCGACGCTGCTCAGCCGCACCCAGACCGTCCGGCAATTGTTCGACGACCTTCAGGCGCTCGGCGGCGACATCGAATGGCTGGGGCCGTCGCTGGCCGCGGCGGGCCCCGAGTTCGCGGCGTTCGGTACCACGTTGAACCGGATTGTCGAGTCGGGCGCGGCACTCGCGGAAAGCCGTCCGGTCACCGACTATTTCACCGGCGACGGGCTGGTGCCCTTCCTGCGGAACATGACCACCCTCGTCGAGCAGATCGGGCCGACCGCCGCCCAGTTGGGGCCGGTGCTGGAACCGGTCGTCACCGACGCGATGAACCGGACCCCGGCGCTGGACATCAGCGCATTGATCAATCAGGCGCTCCACGGCGTCGATGCCGACGGCACCCTGCAATTCCGAATCGGCGTCAAGTAGCGGATCCACCTCGTAGCCCACCGATTCGGCGGAAGGACAGCACATGACAACGCGGACCGACGAAGTCGGCGACACCGCGACAGCGGAGGTCGACGACACATCCACCGATCAGGCGTCCGCGGCGACGCGCGGATCTCGACTACCCCGGGTGGGTGAGCGGACGGTGTCGCTGTCGGTTACCACGCTCGTAGCCGCGTTCGCGATCGTGGCGCTGCTCGTGTCGACCGCGGTTTTCGCGATGCTCTACCGATCGGCCGACGCCGACCTGGCCGCACGGGAGGCGAAGTCCGTTGACGACCGGCATGCCGAACAGGTCGCGTCGAATTACGCGGTGGGTGCCTCGACGATCGACTACCGCGACACCAGAGCATGGCTGAACCGGCTGAAAGCGGGCACCACCCCCGAACTTGCGGCGAAGTTCGAGGCCACCTCCCCACAACTGGAACAGATTCTGCTGCCGTTGCAGTGGACGTCCACAGCGACGCCGCTGTCGGCGCAGGTGATCTCCGAGGCCGGCGGAATCTACAAGGTGAACGCCTATCTCACGGTGACCTCGACGAGCGCGCAAACCCCGACCGGTGCCCAGACCACCGTGACCTACTCGCTGACGCTGGATCGCAACGCGGACTGGAAGATCACCGATGTCGGTGGTCTGCAGAACGCTTTGCCGACCAAATAGCACCGTGGTCGGCGGCAGTGAACTGGACAATACTCTAGACATTAGTATGGAATGGTGGCCAGAATAGAGCGTGAGTCGCGGCGTTCCAAGGAGAACTGATGGCCATAACCCAACCGCTGCCCGAGACGTCGGACGGACGACGCCGGATCGCACTGGAGAGTCCGATCGATCGGCATCGGGTCGGGGAACTGGTGGTGAGCACCACGGAAGACGTCGAGCGCGCGGTGGCCCGCGCCCGTGCCGCCCAGCCTGTGTGGGCGGCGTTGCCGGTGCGGGAACGGGCGAGGATCGTGCGCGGCGCGCTCGATGTCCTCGTTCGCCGGCGCGAAGAGATCATCGATACAGTCCATGCCGAGACCGGCAAGCCGCGCATCGAGGCGCTGACGATGGAGCTGGTTCCGTCCTGCGACTTCATCAATTACTGGAGCGCGCACGCGGCGCGCGCTCTGAACCCGGAGCGTCGCGGTTTGCACGGATATATCCGGCCGTTCCGGAAACTGTTCGTGCACTACCAGCCGCTCGGTGTGGTCGGTGTGATCACGCCGTGGAACGCGCCGTTCGTCTTGTCGTTGAATCCGGTCGTCCAGGCGTTGCTCGCAGGCAACGCCGTGATTCTCAAACCGTCCGAAGTCGCGCCGTATTCGGGTGCGTGGGTTGTTCGCCTGCTGCGGGAAGCCGGTGTCCCGGAGGACGTCGTCCAGGTCCTGCACGGTGACGGACAGACAGGTGCCGCGCTCGTCGATTCGGGTGTCGACAAGATCTGCTTCACCGGAAGCGTCGCGACGGGGCGCAAGGTCGGCGCGGCGTGCGGCGCGGCGCTGACACCGTGTGCCCTGGAACTGGGTGGCAAGGACGCCATGATCGTCTGCGCGGACGCCGACCTCGAGCGCGCGGCGGCCGGGGCCGTGTACTTGTCGCTGTTCAACTGCGGTCAGGTGTGCCTCAGTGTGGAACGCGTCTACGTGGTGGAAAGCGTTGCCGACGAATTCATCCGGCGGGTGCGGGAGCAGGCTGCGCAGGTGCGGTTCCGTCGTGACCAGGCCGCCGATGTCGGACCGCTGATCTGGGACCGGCAGCTCGAGGTGGTGCGGCGCCATCTCGAGGATGCGCGACTGCGTGGCGCGTCGATCCTGGTCGGCGGTGATCCGGTCGGGGGAGACGGCCTGCATTTCGCACCGACGGTGGTCATCGACGTGACCCACGAGATGGACCTGATGACAGAGGAGACCTTCGGCCCGGTCGTGGCGATAATGCGGGTGCCCGACGAGGACTCGGCGATCGAGCTCGCAAACGACAGTCGCTACGGTCTCAGCGGTTCGATATTCACCGAAGACGGCGCCAAAGCGCGCCGGATCGCGGCGAGGCTCAACACCGGGTCCGTCGTCCACAACGACGCCGCGGTGATCTACGGCGTGCCGGAGGCGCCGTTCGGCGGGCGCAAGAGCAGCGGGCTCGGACACATCAACAACGGCGCGGAGGGGCTGCGTGGCTATACGCATCCCCAACCCGTCCTGGTCGCCCGAGGTGGATCGAAACGGGAAGCGATCTGGTACCCGTATTCCCCGGCGACCGAGCGACAGCTCGCAGCGTTGGTTCGATTCGGCTTCGGAAGTCGTCTCGGCAGATGGCTGCTCTCGTAACCCGGGGCCCGGCCGCCACAACCGGGACATCGCCGCGCCGATCCTGGTGTTCGACGCCGGCGTCGGTAGCGTCTCGGCCGCGTGGCGGGCCGCTACCGGTCGGCTACTCGGGCCACCGCGCGGATCGGGGCACCGTCCGCCCCGCTGAGCCGTAGCGGGAACAGCGAGATCTCGATCGCGGCGCCCGCGGTCCGCGCGGTCAGCAGCCGGTCCAGCCCGGTGAGATTCTCGGCGATGACCGCGTGCGCGCCGCACAGGATCCGGTGCGCCGGGAGGGCGAGATCGTCGGCCTCGGACGGGTCGATGCTGGGAGCGTCGATGCCGACGGTCCGGATTCCTTTGTCCACCAACCACTGTGCGGCATCCGGGTGTAGAGAGGGATGGCCGAGATAGCCGGCGGTGCCCCAGCGGGTCGACCAGCCGGTGACTATCAGCACCACCGCACCCGGGACGGGATCGAGGTCGAACAGTTCGACTCCGATCGCGCCGCGCGCGGGCACGGAACGGGCATCTACGAGGTGCGCGGGCCCGATGAACCGTTCCAGCGGCAGTTCGTCGAGGGTGGGCAGGCGATCGTCGAGGTGAGCCGGTGCGTCGACGTGGGTCCCGGATTGCGATCCGAGGTGCACGCGCAGCACGTTCACCCCGTCGTCGGCGACCCGGAGGGCCGGTTCCAGCAGGACTTCCGGGTCGCCGGGGAACACCGGCATGCCGGTGTGGATCGGCTGGGTCAGGTCGATCAGGCGCACACCCGCAGCTTACGAAGCGGTTCGGCGCCGCGCGGATGCGGCGCGCGCGGCGAATAATCGTTAGCTCTCCACATCATCGCCGGATAGCCTGGTGAGACCACCGAGGAGCTCTGGGGAGGAGCGAAACGATGTGGAACTGGGGAAAATCCATCGCTGAACACGCGGCCGCGGCCGCCTGGACGACCTGGCCGCCCGCCGACATCCGGCCGACCGTCGTGGACCCGCCGGCGTGGGGACGGGAGGCCGGTGTCGCCGGACCGAGCGCGGACGAGTGAACGGCCGACCCTCGGGTCGGCCGTTCTTCACCTGCGCTGTCCGGGCTTACGGCCCGGATCGGCCAGGCCCGCACCGGTGACGAGGGGAAGGTCCAGCGTGGTGCGGATGCCCGGCGGCGCGGCGACGACGGCGGGGATCGCGTTGACCACCCGCATCGCCGTGCCGACGAGACTGGCGTGGTTGTGGTCGCCGTGGTCGCTGAACATGGCCAGATCCAGGGTGTAGTGCGGCTCGCCGGTGATCTCGACGCGGTAGGACCCGCCGGTGCGGGCGGGCTGAGGCCACTCGGGTGCGAGGTCGGCCCGCAGCCGGGTGATGTGCTCGAGCACGGTGACGGGCCGGTCCCCGACCATGCCGCGGACCTCGAATCGCAGGGCCGCCGCGGTACCGGCGGGGATGGTGCCCGACGAGATCTCGAAGGTCTCCGGCGCGGGCAGTCGCTCGTAATGCTCGGTGACGCTGTCGAGTTCGAGGTCCAGACCCGCGGCGAGCTGGCGCACCACGCTGCCCCAGGCCAGCGAGAGCACGCCGGGCTGCAGCAGCAGGGGCGTCTGGTGCATGGGCCTGCCGAAGCCCATGATGTCGAACATGACCGCGGGATTGTCGTAGGTCGAGTAGTCGACGATCTCGAGGCAGCGCACCTGCTCGACGTAGTGGCAGGTGCCCAGCAGGGCCAGCGGCAGCAGGTCGTTGGCGAAACCCGGGTCGATGCCGTTGACGAACAGGCAGGAATTGCCCTGCGCCGCCGCCTGTTCCACCGGGCCGAGCAGATCCGCAGGCAGCACCTGCCACGGGTACTGGAGGAAGACGGGTGCGCTGGCCACCACATTGATCCCGGCGGCGAGCAGCTCGCGCAGGTCGGCCAGCGCCTCCATCAACCGGTTGTCGGTCATGGCGGTGTAGACGACACAGTCGGGCCGCAGCGCCAGGATATCGGCGGTGTCGGCGGTGGCGAGTACGCCGGTGGGCGTGGGTGACCCGGCGAGCTCGGCGGCGTCGCGACCGGCCTTGTCGGGACCGGAGACGCGCACGCCGACCAGATCGAAGCGGGGGTCGGCCAGCACGCCCGCCAGGGCGTGCCGCCCGACATTGCCGGTGCCCCAATGGACTACGCGGTGAACCATGGTGTCGTCCTCACAGATCCGGCAGGGGGATGGTCAGGTTCGGCGCGATGAGCCCGCCGTCGACCTCGAGCACCTTCCCGGTGAGGAAGGCGCCCGCGGGCGAGGCGAGGAACAGCGCGGCCGCGGCGATGTCGGTGGGCTCGCCGAGGCGCCCCAGCGGTGTCGCCTGCTCCATCGCCGTGCGCATCTGGTCGTTGCCCGCGACGATGTCGAGCGCCGAGGTCAGGATCGAGCCGGGGGCGATCGCGTTGACCCGGATCCGGGGGCTGAGATCCATGGCGGCACTGCGGGTGTAGTGCGCCAGGGCGGCTTTGGCGGTGGCGTAGGCGGCGAACGCGCGGCCCGGCAGCCTGCCCATGGTCGAGGTGATGTTGACGATCGATCCGCCGCCCGCGGTCTCGAGCATCTTCGGCACGGCGGCCCGCACCAGGGCGTGCGCCGTTCCGACATTGAAGGCGAAGGCCTCGGTGAGATCGTCGGGGGAGGTGTCGAGCAACGGTCGCGGCAGTGCCCCGCCCACATTGTTGACGACGATGTCCAGACGGCCGAACTGCGCGGTCGCGGCGTCGGCCAGCGCGGTGACGGCGTCCGGGTCGGCCAGGTCGGCGACCACGACGTGCGCGCGCCGACCCGCCGCCTCGACCTGATCGGCGACCCGCCGCAGGTCGGCCTCGGTGCGCGCGGCGATCACCACGTCGGCACCGGCCTCGGCGAATCCGGTTGCGATCGCGGCGCCGAGGCCGCGTCCCGCTCCCGTGACAACGGCTACCCGGTCGTCCAGACGGAACTGGTCGAGGATCATGTGCACCTCTCGTGCGTCGAATATTCGACTAATATGTGGCGAATAGTCGAAGCAGTGTAGGGCGGGTCACATCCGCAGACAAGGGGTGTCATGCCGGAATCCGCGTCGCCGCCGACCCGTCGGGTCATCGAGGTGATGGAACTGCTGACGCGCGGCGACCGGGCGTTGACCGCCTCGGAGATCGCGTCGGCGCTCTCGCTCGCCCGTGCCACGGTCACCGCGGTACTCACCGAACTCACCGACGCCGGATGGGTGCGCCGCGACCGCGACCGGCGCTTCGGTCCCGGCCCCGCGCTCGCCGCGCTGTCCGTCGCCGACCCCGAGATCCCGGCCGCGACGGTGAGCGCCGAGCTACGGGCGATGGCGGTGGCCGCGCAGTGCGGCGTGACGCTGAGCCGCATCGCCGACGGACGGCTCACCGTGGTGGCCAAGGAGTACGCGCAGGGCGCGCGCATCGTGCCGGGACTGGCGGTCGGACAGTCCATTCCGCTGTCCTACCCGGCGGGCGCGGCGGTGATGCCGTGGCGGGGGGACGCCGAACGCCGCGCGTGGTCGGCGGCGGCGACCGGTCCGGCACGGCGGGGCGCGCCCGCGCTGCTGCGGTTCGTCACCACCCACGGCTGCGCGATCTTCGGGCCGGACTCCGCCGACGCGGGTCTGGTGGAGGTGCTCGCGGAGTTGCTCGGCGCGGTCGGCGGCGAGGTGGTCCAGCCGGAACTCCGCGCCCGGGTGCTGCGGCAGCTGGCCCGCCTGACCGCGCGCCCCTACCGGGAAGCCGACCTCGCCGACGAGCACCCGCTGCCCGTCAGCTATCTGTCGGCGCCGGTGCTCACCGGCGCCGGTGCGCCCTACGAGGTCCAGATCGGCCCGCTGCGATCGACGGTGCGCCGGGGCGAGCGCGAGCGGTACGTCGACACGATCCGCGCGGGCGCCGAGGCGCTGTCGGTGGCGCTCGCGCGGCGCGGATGACGGCCGTGCGGGCGTATTCGTGGCGCGGCTGATTACCGTCGTCGATCGTGGCTATGCCCCCTGTGTAGGGCCTTCGCGGCGCACGGATGCGACAGGAACGAGAGTGATCATGGACCTGCGAACGACGATCGTGACGACCGCGCTGATCCTGGCCGCCCTGGGCGGGTCGACGGGATGCGCGGAGCTGGAGAAAGCGGTCAACAAGGGCGGTGAGACCCGGTGCAGTGAGTACCTCGCCCAGAACTCGGCGAAGAAGCACACCACGGTCACGAAGCTGCTCGAGGAAGAGGGCCGCGGGAACGCGGCGGCGGACCAGAACGATGTCGACCTGGCGGTCGCCGCGATCAACCTGATGTGCGGCGGGCAGGCGAATCCGGACACGCCGATCCGGGACGCGGATCTGTCCGGGCTGGTCCCGAAGTGAGGACCGCGCGAACAGTCCCACTCGGCGGTCACCCGATGTCGTCCCGGCGCGGTTCCGTGGGACGGTGACGGGTCGAGAACAGTCCACCCAGGAGGTCACCGGGCATGCGGGGAATCAACCACATCGTCTTGTTCGTCGCGGATCTGCCGCGCAGCATCGCGTTCTACGAGGACGTGCTCGGATTCGAGCGGCTCGCCGAGGGGTTCCCCGGCGGCGCCTTCCTGCGTCACCCCGGCTCGGCCAACGACCACGATCTCGGGCTCTTCCAGGCCAGGACGCGCGGTGCGGGACAGGGCTCGGTCGGGCTGTATCACGTCGCGTGGGAAGTGGATACGTTGTCGGAACTGGCCGCGGTCCGCGACGCCCTGGCCGCCGCGGACGCGCTGACCGGCGCGAGCGACCACGGGTCGACCAAGGCGCTCTACGCGCGTGACCCCGACGGCATCGAGTTCGAGGTGTGCTGGCTGGTGCCCGACGCGCACGTGGAAGACGCGCTGGCGCCCGGCACCTCCCTGACCGCGCCGCTGGACATCGACGCCCAGATCCGCCGATACGGTGCCGACACCCCGGGCGGTCCGCGCACCGACCCGCAGGTGTGGGCCCGGGTCGCGGCGCGGCGGGCCGCCCTGTCCTGACCGGATTCGGCCCACTGAGTGGGAGGAATTTCTTACACCGTCAGGTGGAACGTGGTTACTGTCGAAGCCATTCGACGACGTGAGGGATCCATGACACAGACGACCGGGGACATCGGCGCACTGCTGCGACGCGTGCAGGTGATGGAGGACAAATGGCAGATCCTCGAGCTGATCGCCGCCTACGGTCCCGCGGTGGACAGCGGAGCCGCCGACGCCACGGCCGCACTGTGGTCCGAAGACGGTGAGTACGACGTCGATTCGGGAATGCTGCGCGGGCGTGCGGAACTGCGCGCGATGGTCGGCGGCGCACCGCATCAGGGCTTCATCACCAACGGCTCGGCGCACCTGCTCGGGCTGCCGCACATCGAGGTCGACGGGGACCGCGCGGTGGCCATCGGCCATTCGCAACTGGTGCTGAAGGTGCCGGGCACGACCGCGGACTTCCGGGTCGCCCGGATCACCGCGAACCGCTGGGAACTGGTCAAGGCCGACGGTCGCTGGCAGGTGGAGCGCCGGGTGGCCCGGCTGCTGGACGGCAGGCCGGAGGCGCGCGAGCTGCTCGGCGGTGTCGGCACCGGATCCGAACGGAGCTGAGCATCATGGATCTCGACAAGTACGGACCCTGGGCGGTGATCGCGGGCGGATCGGAAGGCGTCGGCGCCGAGTTCGCCGAGCAGCTCGCCCGCGCGGGCACGCATCTGGTGCTGCTGGCACGCAAGGAAGAACCGCTGCTGGCGACCGCCGAGGTCTGCCGCGCCCACGGCGTCGAGGTGCGCACCCTGTCGGTCGATCTGCTCGCCCCGGACGCGCCCGACCGCATCGCGGCCCTCACCGAGGACCTGACCGTGGGCCTGCTCGTCTACAACGCGGGCGCCAACACCTACGGTCACGAGTTCGTGACCGGTGACATCGACCGATTCCGCGAGGTGATCGACCTCAACATCACCGCCCAGCTGCGGCTGGTCCAGCACTTCGGCGCGCCCATGCGCGAGCGGCGCCGCGGCGGGATCCTGCTGGTCGGCTCGCTCAGCGGCTATCTGGGGTCGGCGCAGATCAGCGTCTACGCGGCGGCCAAGGCGTTCCTGCGGACCTTCGCCGAGGGGCTGTGGCTGGAGATGCGCGACTACGACGTCGATGTCCTGCACTTGGTCCTCGGTGTGACCCGCACCCCGGCCATGGCCCGAGCGGGCCTGCGGATGGACCGGCCCGGCCTGCGGGTCTCCGAACCCCGCGAGGTCGCCGCGCAGGGGCTGGCGAGCCTGCCGAACGGACCTGTCGTCGTGGTGACGGAGTTCGCCGCGATCGCCGAGCGCAACAGCGGAACCGACCGGGCCGCGCTGCTGCTGGCGGCGAGCGCCGGGGCGCGCAAGCTCCTGCCGCCGCCGGGCGCTCGGGAGGCGGCGCGATGAGAATCGGGATCGACACCCCGGTGGTCACCCGGGTGCCCGGCGCGCACAGCCCGTGGGAGGAGTCGGCGGGCATCGCCGAACTGGCGCGGATCGCGGTCGCCGCCGACCGGCTCGGTTTCCATCACCTCACGTGCAGCGAACATGTCGCGGTGCCGACCGCCGTCGCGGCGGTGCGTGGCGCGACGTACTGGGATCCGCTGGCCACCCTGGGCTACCTGGCCGCGCGCACCGAACGGATCCGGCTGGCCACCAAGGTGCTCGTCCTCGGCTATCACCATCCGCTCGAGATCGCCAAGCGCTACGGCACCCTCGATGTCGTGAGCGGTGGACGGCTGGTCCTCGGCCTGGGGGTCGGCTCGCTCCAGGAGGAATTCGAGCTCCTCGACGTGCCGTTCGACGACCGTGGCGCCCGTGCCGACGCTGCCCTGGTCGCGCTGCGAGCCGCGCTGTCGCAGCGCGTCCCGCACCACGACGGCCCGTATCACCGGTTCTCGGACCTGGTGGTCGAACCGCACGCCGTCCAGGAATCGGTCCCGCTGTGGGTCGGTGGCCGCACGGCCCGGTCGCTGCGGCGCGCGGTAGACCTCGCCGACGGCTGGGTCCCGTTCGGGCTGACCTTCGACGACATCGGCACGCTGCTCGCCCGCCGCGAGCCGCCCGCCGGCTTCGAGATCGTGCTCTCGGCCGGCTCCCTGGACCCGCTCGGAAACCCCACGGGGACAAGGAAGAAGCTCGCGGCGGCGACCCGCGCGGGTGCGACGGTGATCGGCGCCGCGCTGACCGCGACCTCGGCCGAGCACTACTGCGATCAGCTCGGCGCGCTGGCCGAGATCCGCGACGAGGAGTCCGGGGCGGTGCCGGTTCCCGGCAGGTGACCGTCCATCCACCGCAGCATCCGATCGACCGAGTCGGCGCAGTCGTCACCCGCGCCGGACTCGGCCCACTCGATCAGCGCGGCGAAGGTCGCGGACTGGTAGGCGGTCGCGAGCGCCCGGCAGATGGCGGCGGGGGAGCCGGGTAGCCGGCGGGCGAGATAGCCCGAGAGCGTATCGATCCAGGGCTGGTAGATCCGGGGCGCGGTCGCGGCGAGCTCGGGTTCGGAGGAGATCAATCGCAGCCAATCCGGCGCGAGCTCGTGGATCCGCGGGTCGCGCGAGACCGATTCGACGATCGCCGTGCGGACCACCAGCGCGGGCGGCGCGTCCTCGGCCGCGCCGGTGAGAGCGTCGCGCAGCCGATCCGTGGCAGGCGCGACCCCCAGCCAGGCGATCTCGGCCCGGGAGGAGAAGTGCCGCAACAGGGTTCGCGCGCTGATCCCGGTGGCCTCGGCGAGGTCGTTCCAGCTCGTCGCGGCGAAACCGCGTTCGGTCCACAGGCGCAGCGCGCCCACGGAGACGGCCCGGGTGTCCAGCACCGACGGGCGGCCGGGGCGGCGGGCAGCGGGCGGCGTCACGGCGAAAGCCAACCAGTTTTGGCGAGGTGTGTCAATATTGCGGTCGACCACGAGTCACCTCATCGAACAGGAGTAACTGGTATGGAATTCGTCAATGCGTCCGCGATCGTCACCGGCGGCGCGTCGGGTCTGGGCTTGGCGACCGTGCGGGAACTGCACGCGCAGGGCGCCAAGGTCGTCATCGTCGACCTGCCGTCGTCCAACGGTGCGACCATCGCCAAGGAGCTGGGCGAGGGCGCGGCCTTCGCGGCAGCGGACGTGACCGACGAATCGGCGGTGTCCGCGGCCCTCGACGTCGCCGAATCGCTGGCGCCGCTGCGGATCGCGGTGAACTGCGCGGGCATCGGCAACGCGATCAAGACGGTCGGCAAGAAGGGCGCGTTCCCGCTCGCCGACTTCACCAAGGTGATCAACGTCAACCTGGTCGGCACGTTCAACGTGATCCGGCTGGCCGCCGAGCGCATGGCGGCCACCGAACCGGTCGGCGAGGAGCGGGGCGTCATCGTCAACACCGCCTCCGTCGCCGCCTACGACGGCCAGATCGGCCAGGCCGCCTACTCGGCGTCCAAGGGTGGCATCGTCGGCCTGACCCTGCCGGTCGCGCGTGACCTGGCGGGCTTCAAGATCCGGGTCGTCACCATCGCGCCCGGTCTGTTCCGCACCCCGCTGTTCGAGACGCTGCCCGAGGAGGCGCTGCAGTCGCTCGGCGCGCAGGTGCCGCACCCCTCGCGCCTGGGCCAGCCCACCGAGTTCGCCGCGCTGGCCCGGCACATCGTGGAGAACCCGATGCTCAACGGCGAGACCATCCGCCTCGACGGCGCGATCCGCATGGCGCCGCGCTGATCCGATCGGCACCACGACCACCGGCCGGGCACTGTGCCCGGCCGGTGGTCGTCTGTCCGGGTCCGGTGCCGTGACCGGCTACCGCATCCCGTCCCGGTCATCCGGGACAATTGGGACATTTCACTCGTCCCATCGGTGCTACTCGTTCGTCCTCCCCGCCGCCGCAGGCCCTTGATTTGATACTGGCGCCCGACGCGCAGACCAGCGTCGGCAGCGCACAGCTCGACATCGTGGCGACACGATCCGGGGAGCGGAGGACGGCTTGCTGGAAATACGGAACATCACCGTCCGATTCGGTGGCGTGACCGCCCTGGACGGAGTGAGCTTCGACGTCGGGGAGTCGGAGATGCTCGGGTTGATCGGCCCGAACGGCGCCGGAAAGACCACGCTGTTCAACTGCCTGACCGGCCGCGGCAAGCCCGACGCAGGCACGGTCACCTATCGCGGAATCGATCTGCTGCGCAAGCGCCCCGACGAGCTGACCGGGCTGGGAATCGCCCGCACGTTCCAGAATCTCGGCCTGTTCGAGCACATGTCGGTGCGCGAGAACGTCCTGGTCGGCGCGCACCACCGGGCGACGTCGGGATTCGGCGCGGCGGCCCTGTGGCTGCCCGGGGTCCGGCGCGAGGAGACCCGGCTCGTCGCCGACGTGCACGAGGTCCTCGAACGCCTGGATCTGCTGGAGGTCGCCGACCACCCGGCGGCCGGACTCCCGTTCGGCACACTCAAACGGATCGAACTGGCCAGGGCACTGGCCTGCCGGCCGCGGCTGCTGATGCTGGACGAGCCGGTCAACGGCCTCAGCCACGGCGAGGTCTTCGAGTTCGCCGCGCTCATCCGCGCCGTGCACGCCGAATTCGCCCTGACCGTCATCGTGGTCGAACACCACATGGGATTCGTGATGGGCCTGTGCGATCGGGTGGTGTGCCTGGACTTCGGCCGGGTGATCGCCGAGGGCACGCCCGCGCAGGTGCAACGGCATCCCGAGGTCGTCGCCGCCTACCTGGGGACCCCGGCATGAGCGAGTTCCTCGTCGTCGACGGCGTGTGCGCCGGATACGGTGCGGCGCAGGTGCTGCACGAGGTGAGTGTGTCGGTGGCCCAGGGCGAGGTGTGCGCGATCCTCGGCCCCAACGGCGCGGGCAAGACCACCCTGCTGCGGACCGCGAGCGGCATGGTGCGGGCGCGCGCGGGCAGCGTGCGCGTGGACGGCGTGGTGCTGGGCCGATCGACGCCGGAATCGGTGGCGCGGCTCGGCGTCGCGCACGTGCCGCAGGGGCGCGGCACCTTCGCGCCGCTGACGGTCGCCGAGAACCTGCGCGTCGGGGCGTTCACCCGCCGCGACACCGCCGCGATCCGCGCCGACCTGGACAAAGTCTTCGGTTACTTCCCGATCCTGAAAGACAAACTGCGGCAGCAGGCGGGCGGCCTGTCCGGTGGCCAGCAGCAGATGCTGGCGCTCGGCCGCGCGCTGATGATGCGGCCGCGCCTGCTGCTGCTCGACGAGCCCTCACTCGGGTTGTCGCCGTTGGTGACCCAGGAGCTGTTCGCCATCATCGCCGCCGTCAACGAAGCCGACGGCACCACCGTCGTGGTGGTCGAACAGAACGCGCATCTCGCGCTGGCCATCGCCGATCGGGCCCACGTGCTGGAGACCGGCCGGGTAGTGCTGTCGGGCACGCCGGCCCAGATCGACGCCGACGACCACATCGCTCGTTCCTACCTCGGATATCAGGCCTGACCCATGCATGCATTTCTCGAACAACTCCTCGGCGGTCTCACCGCGGGCGCGATCTACGCGAGCCTGGCGCTGGGACTGGTCCTCATCTACCGATTCACCGGCGTGGCGAACTTCGCCCAGGGCGAGCTGGCCATGTTCTCGGCGTTTCTCGCCTGGCAGTTCGGCCAGAGCGGAATGCCGTTGTGGCTGGCCATGCTCACCGCCCTCGCGGTCTCCTTCGCCGGCGGCCTGCTCATCGAACGGGTGGTGATCCGCCCGGTCGAGGGCGCACCCGAACTGACGCTGGTGATCGTCACCGTCGGCCTGTACTTCTTCGTCAATGCCGCGGCGGGATGGATCTGGTCGTTCCAGCTGCACACCTTTCCGAGCCCGTTCCCCGCGGGCGCGATCGGCACCGGCGGGGTGAGCGCCAGCTATCAGAGCCTCGGCGTGCTCGCGGTGGTCGGCCTGGTGATGGTGGCGCTGTTCGCGCTGTTCCGGTTCACCAAGATCGGGCTGGCGATGCGGGCGGTGGCCGCGAACCCGGAATCGGCCCGGCTGAACGGGATTCGCGTCGGCGTCGTGCTCGCCCTCGGCTGGGGCCTGGCGGCCCTGGTCGGCGCGGTCTCGGGCATCCTCGCCGCGCCGATGCTGTTCCTGGAACCGAACATGATGGGCGGCGTCCTCATCTACGCCTTCGCCGCGGCGACGCTGGGTGGTTTCGACTCGCCGGTCGGCGCGGTCGCCGGTGGCCTGATCGTCGGGGTCAGCGAGACACTGGCGGGCGCCTATATCGACGCGATCGGCACCGAGCTCAAGATCGCCGTGCCGCTGCTGATCATCATCACCGTCCTGCTGGTGCGCCCGCAGGGTCTCTTCGGAACCCCGGCGGTGCAGCGAGTATGAGCGAGACCGCACTGCACCACACCGCGCCCGCCGCCGAACCCGGTGGGACGCCACCCGCACCGCGTGCGCGCCTGGTCGCCTTCGTGACCGCGCACCGGACCGCGCTCGTCCTCACGGCACTGGCCGTGGCGGTCTGCGTGGCACCGTTCCAGCTGGCGCCCTTCTACACCTTCCAGCTCTCGATGGTGATGGTCTACGCGATCGCGCTGCTCGGGCTGAACCTGCTCGTCGGTTACACCGGGCAGATCTCACTGGGGCACGGCGCCTTCTTCGGCGCCGGTGCGTATGTGGCCGCCGGGATGATGCACCACTGGGACGCACCGTATCTCGCCGCTCTCCCGGCGGCCGCCGCGGTGACCTTCCTGTTCGGTGTCGCGGTGGGCATCCCGGCCCTGCGCTTGCACGGGCTCTACCTGGCCCTGGTGACGCTGGCGATCGCGGTCTTCCTGGTGCCGCTGCTGAAGCGATTCGATGCGGTCACCGGCGGATCCATGGGCTTGACCGTCACCAAGCCGAGCGCCCCGGCGTGGACGGGTCTGGCCGAGGACCAGTGGCTGTACTTCCTGGCGGCGGCCACGGCGGCACTGAGCTTCGCGGCGGTGGCCGGGCTGCTGCGATCACGCGTCGGCCGGGCGCTGCGGGCGATCCGCGACAACGAGATCGTCGCCGAGATGATGGGTGTCCGGCTCGCGGTCTACAAGACCCTCGCCTTCGCCTGGAGCGCCATGCTCGCCGGGATCGCGGGCTGCGTCTACACCTGGGTGATCGCCTATGTGTCACCGGATTCGTTCACCGTCGCCCTGTCGATCACGCTGCTCGCCGGCATCGTCGTCGGCGGTCTCGGGTCGCTGTGGGGCGCGGTGCTCGGTGCCGCGTTCGTCATGTACGTGCCGAGCCTGGCCCAGGACGTCAACGACGCCGCACCCGGGGTGATCTTCGGCATCGTCGTCATCGGCCTGATGTATCTCGCACCCACCGGACTGGCCGGACTCCTCGCCCGGCTCCCTCGTCACCTCCTCACCCTGCTTGCTCGGAAAGGCGTAAGACCATGAGAACCAAGGTATTCCGGGTCGCCGGTGTCACGGCGGCGGCGATGCTCGCCCTCACCGCGTGTGGTGGTCGCGGCGACACGGCGACGACCGCGGGCGGTGACTGCCAGGGGCAGCAGACCGTCGGCATCACCGACACCACCATCGAACTCGGTGGGGTGTACCCGCTGTCGGGGCCCGCGTCGGCCTACGGCGAGGCGGGCAAGGCCGGGAAGGCCTACTTCGACTATCTCAATGCCGAGAAGGGCGGCATCAACGGCCGCAAGGTGGAATACCTGGTGCGCGACGACGGCTACCAGCCGCCCAAGACCGTGGAGGAGACCCGCCGGCTGGTCGAGCAGGATCAGGTGTTCGCGATCTTCCCGACGCTGGGCACGGCCACCTCGTCCGCGGTGTGGGACTACCTGAACCAGCGCAAGGTCCCGCAGGTGTTCGTCGCCGGCGGCGCCACGAAGTGGGGCTCGGATACCGCGCATCCGTGGACCATCGGCTGGCAGCCGAGCTACCGGTCCGAAGCGCGGGCCTACGCGAAGTACGTCCGGCAGGAACGGCCCGACGCGACCGTCGCGGTGCTCTATCAGAACGACGACTTCGGCAAGGACCTGCTCGACAACTTCCGCGCGGCGGTGGCCGGCAGCGGCGTGCGGATCGTGGCCGAGCAGAGCTACGAGGTCACCGATCCGACGGTGGAGCCGCAGGTGCGCAACCTGGCCGCCTCGAAAGCCGATGTGCTGCTGAACTTCTCGACCCCGAAGTTCACCGCGCAAGCCCTCGCCGCCGACGCGCGCACCGGTGACTGGAACCCGCTGCATGTCATCACCACCGTCTCCAACTCGGTGACCACGCTGAAGCCGGTCGGTGTCGAGAACATCCAGGGTGTGGTGTCGGCCGCCTACACCAAGGACCCCGCCGACCCTGCCCGCGACGCCGACCCGGCGATGCGCGACTACAAGGACAAGCTGGCCCGCTACGGCCAGGGCATCGACCCGACCAGCAACTACGCGATCATCGGCTGGACCAGTGCCGACAGCTTCGCCAAGACCATGGCCGCCGCCACCTGCCCGACCCGCGAGGGCCTGCGCGACTCCATGCGCAACCTGAACAACATCCCGATCGATCTGCTGCTCCCGGGAGTCTCGCTGAAGACCGGCAACGGCGACGCGTTCCCCATCGAGGCCCTGCAGATCCAGCGCCTGACCGGTGACCGCTGGAGCCTGGTCGGCTCCATCATCGACACCACCGGATAGCCCCATCACGACGAGCTGGTCCCGTGCTTCGGCCACGGGACCAGCTCGTCGTTGTTTCTCACCTGAACTCGGTGAGATGGTGGGTGACCCACTCGTGGAACGGGCGGGGCTGCCTGCCTGTGATCCGGGCGACGGTGTCGTGGACGGTGCGAAGGTCGTCGGTGACGTCGCCGCCGGTGACGTCGAGGAGGGCGTCGGCGGTGTCGGGGTCCAGCGCGGGAAGCAGCCGCGCGCGGGCCTGCGCTCGGCCGATCTCGGTGACCGAAAGGGGTTGTCCGAGTGCGGCGGCGATCACCTCGACCTGCCGGCGGGCGGTGATCGGCTGTGGTCCGGTCAGGGCGTAAGTGCGTCCGCGATGATCGGGCTCGGTCGCGGCCAGCGCGGCCACCGCGGCGATGTCGCCAGGATGGATGGTCGGCAGCCCGATGTCGGCGAACGGTATCTCGACACCCCCGGATTCGCGGATCGCGGGCGCCCACCACAGCGCATTGGACGCGAACTGGGTGGGCCGCAGGATCGTCCACGCCATGCCGCTGTCCACGAGCAGCCGTTCCACCGCCGCGTTCTCCATGGCCGGTCCGAGATGGGGGTGGGTCTGCACGGTGATGGAGGACACCAGCACCACGTGCTCGACTCCCGCGGCCTGGGCCGCCGCGAGAATGCGCGCGTCGTCACCCACGCGCGATACCAGGAACAGCGTCGTCACACCGTCGAGCGCCGCCCGCAGCGATTCGGCGTCACGCAGGTCGGTCGCCACCGCCTCGATGCCCGGCGGGAAGGTTGCCGAAGCGGGGTCGCGGGTCGCCGCCCGGACCCGGACATCGTCCCGACCGGCCAAGCGCGCCAGCAGTTCCCGACCGATGTTCCCGGTCGCGCCGGTCACCAGAATCGTCTTCGTCGACGTATGCGATTCGATCATGAACGCCACGGTAAAACCTGAATAATAGTTCGGGTCAAGCCCGGGTGGGGGGTGGGAGGGAATCAGTCGTGGCGCACGGTCGGTCGGTCGAGGGGGATGGGGCCGCGGAACTGGCGGGCGACGGCGGTGAACCAGCCGAGGTGGTAGTGGGCGCCGTCGTCGCGGAATCGGGTGGGGAGTTCGTGCCAGCGCAGGCCGGGGTGGCGGTGGTGGACGTCGTGGAGGGTGAAGTTGAGGGTGCAGCGTTCGAGCAGGCGGGGCAGGCGCAGGTTCATCGCCTCGCGGGGTGCGTCGAGGTCGGTGCCGTAGTGGTAGGCGTTGTCCGAGAGCGAGATGATCAGGGCGCGGGCGGCGATCGCGGCGAGCAGCATCCAGCCGTGCGCGCCGTAGGCCAGGAACGCCACCGCGTGGACGGTGACGATCGCGGCGGCGTCGGTGCGGAACTTGTCGAGCACGGCGGGCTGGGCGACCCGCTCGAGCAGGAGGCCACCGACCGACTCGGGGGCCTCCACCCGGCGGGCCAGCGCCCGGATGGTCCGCGCCGGCAGCACGGCGAGGAGCAGGGCGATCAGCTCGAGCAGATACAGGCCGCCGAGGAGTTGCAGGTAGTGGGACCGCGTGGCCCGGAACCGGCTGGTCGTGGCGGGATCGTAGATCTCGGCGCGTTCGCGGATCCGGCTGTAGCGATGATGCAGCAGGTGACCGGCTTTCAGCAGCGCGAACGGTGAGCCGTACACGGTGGCCAGCACCCGGCCCGCACGATCGTTGCGTGCGCGGTCCCGCAGCAGTGTGCCGTGGATGGACTCGTGGATCAGCGACCAGAACGGGGTGGTGGTCAGCGCCAGCGGCACCAGGATCCAGCCCCAGGCCGCGTTCCGCGGAAGCAGCAGTAGCGGGAGGATGAACAGCTGGGTCGAGCCGATGGCCATCGCCAGGGCGATGAGCCGGACGTTCACGAGGTCGCCGTCGGTGGATCTCGACGGGCGAGCCGGGCCGGGGGTGCGGGTTTCGGTCATGATGCAGCGTCACTCCGGGTAGATCAGGCAACTCCCGCAGCCGATCCTGCCATCGACGCGCGGTCCGCGACAGGGTGAAAGTACCGAGCGTCACACCTGCGCGACCGCCGTACCGGGCATCCGGGCGATCGCCGACGGGACAGGACGCCGTCACCCGCTGTCCGAGGAGCACAGCGGGCGCCGGCGCCCGGTCTCAGGCGTACGCGCCGTTCTCGATGTCCGCGAGCAAGGCGGGACCGGAACTCGTCCACGACAGCAGTTCCCGGGTGTGCGCGCTCGACGCCGACATGTTCATGTTGAAGAACCGGCCGACGAATCCGAAGTGCGCGGTGGCGTCCTCGGGTGGGATGGACACGACCGGCACGTCGAGCATCCGCCCGATGGCGTCGGCGATGGCGCGGGTGGAGATCGCCTCCTCGGTGACGGCGTGGAGGACGGATCCGGCCGGTGCCGCCTCGAGCGCGAGCCGGACGAGCCGGGCGGCATCGCCGCGATGCACGGCCGCCCAGGCTGTGTCACCGTCACCGAGGTAGGCGGAGCGGCCGTGCCGCCGTGCCGCCGCGACCAGACTCGCCACGAATCCCGTGTCGCCGCGCCCGTGGACCGAGGGCGCGAATCGGCTGCTGATCACGCGCACGCCTCTGTCGGCGTAGGCGAGCAGGAGGTTCTCGCTGCCGCCGCGGGGTGAATCCGGGCCGACGGCGGGGGAGGGATCGCGCTCGGTTGCGGGGCGGCCCCTGGTCAGGCCGGAGAGTGCGGCGGCGAGGACGAACGGCCGGTCGCTGCCGGTCAGGGCCTCGGCCATCGCGGTGACCGCGGCGCGTTCGGTGCGGTTGGTTCCGGCCGGGTCGGTCCAGTCGTGCTTGTTGGCGAGATGGACGACGGCGTCCGCGGCCGCGGCGGCGGCGCGCAGGCCGTCGACGTCGTCGAGGTCGCCGCGCCGCGGCCGGGCGCCCTTGCGCGCGAGTACCTCCGCGGCGGTCTCGGAGCGGGCGAGGCCGCTGACGACGTGTCCGGTGGCGAGCAGGTGATCGACGACGGCCGAGCCGATCCATCCGGTCGCTCCGGTGATGAAGACATGCATGGTGAAACTCCTCGAGGGTTGCCCGCGACTCGCGCGGACGGGGTGGAGGCGGTCGACTCGCGGCCGCAGAAAGTGTGAAATCCAGAGTGGGAGGTTGGGTTTCGCTGACCTACCGCTGCTCTCCGCGCCCGGAGACCAAGGACTGCGCGACCACCGAGCCGCCGAGAACCAGCACCGCCACGCCGATCACGCGGAGCCCGGACTGGGTGCCCGAGACGAACGCGGTGAGGATGTCGTCGGCTCGATCGGGGGCGACGGCGAGCGCCTGGGCGACGGTGTGCGGTGCGTGCGCGGCGCGCAGGTCCGCCGGCAGCAGGTCGGAGAACCGTGCGGTGAGCACGGTGCCCACCGCGGCCACCCCGAGCGCGCTGCCGAATTCCCGGGTGGTGGCCTGGAGCCCGGCGCCGACACCGGCCTGCGCGGGCGGCAGCGATCCGGCGATGGCGGCCGAGAGCGTCGGAAGGGCCAGTGTCACACCGATTCCGGTGACGACGAGCCAGGCGGCATAGGCCGGATACGGCGTGCTCGCGCCACAGGTCGACAACCCGAGCAGGCCACCACCGACGAACACGAACGCGAGCGCGATCGTCGCGTCCGCGCCGATGCGCCGCACCAGCCCGCCGACCCGGCGTGCGCCGACGATGATCGGCACGGTCAGCGCGACGATGCCCAGCCCGGTGCGCAGCACCCCGAACCCCTTGCCGTACTGCAGGAACGAGGCGTTCACGTAGAACAGCGCGAACATGCCGAAGAAGATCGTCGTCATCCCCAGGCACGCGCTGCGCAGCTCGGGCGAGCGGAACACACGGGGATCCAGCAGTGGATGCTCGACCGACAGCTCGACGAACACCCACAGCGCGAACAGCACCACGGCACAGCCGAATCCGGCGATCACGACCGTGCTGCCCCACCCCGCCTCGGGCCCTTCGACGATGCCGACCAGCAGTGCCACCGAGGCTCCGACGAGCAAGGCCGTTCCCAGCGGATCGAGTCGCCGGTCGTGCCGCGGTGACACCGGCGCGAACAGGGCCACGAGCACCACGAGAACCAGCGCGAGCGGCACCACCGCCACGAACAGCCACCGCCACGATCCCCCGGACAGGATCGCCCCGCCGCCGACATTGCCGACGACACCACCGATGCCGGTCATCGACGCCCAGGTCGCGACGGTCGGGCCCCGGCGCTCGGCGGCGACGGCGTGCAGCAGCACCGCCAGCGTATTGGGCAGTACGGCGGCGGCACCCACTCCCGTGAGCGCCCGGCCGAGGAGCAGGACCGCGATGTTCGGCGCGACGGCGGACAGCAGCGCACCGCTCGCGAACACCACCAGACCGGCGATCAGCACGCCCTTGCGCCCGAACCGATCTCCGGCCGCCCCACCGGGAATCACCAGGCAGGCGAACACGATCACATACGAGTCGACGATCCAGACCAGTGCCGACGCGGACGGGCGGAGGCCGCTCGACGCCAGCATCGGGACGGCGAGGTTGATCGCGGCCACCATGCCGACGACGAGGACGACGCAGGCGCACATGATCGCGAGGAGGGCGGGGCCAGAGGCCGGCGCCGATGACGATTCCCGCGGCATCCGCTCGCGGGTGAGCACATTCCATTGCATGGGAAAAACGCTATGTGCCTGCTGTTACTTCCTGCCACGCAACTTTGGCAAGAATACTTTGCGTACGATGCAACTATGGCGGAGCAGCTCGATCTGAACCTGCTGCGGGTGTTCGACGCGCTGTTGCAGGACCACAGCGTCACCGTGGCGGCCGAACGGCTGCACCTGTCGATTCCCGCGACGAGCCGTGCGCTGAGCCGGTTGCGGCGAGCGATGAACGATCCGATCCTGGTCCGGGCAGGCCGGGGGATGACGCCGACCCCGTTCGCGCTGCGCACCGCGCCCCGCGTGCGCTCGCTGCTCGACGAGGCGTCGGCGCTGATCAGTGCCGAGCGCGATATCGCCGCGGCGGACCTGCAGCGCACCTTCACGATTCGCATCAACGACGGCGTGGCCGCCACCCTGGCGACCACCGTGGTGGAGGCCACCGCGGCGTTGGCTCCGGGGGTGATCCTGCGGTTCGTCACCGAGGGCACCGAGAGCGTGGAGGCGTTGCGCGACGGCTCCGTCGACCTGGATATCGGCGCCGGTGACGGCGCCGCACCCGATATCCGGACGGCGCCGCTGTACCGGGAACGACTCGTCGGCATCGTGCGCGCCGACAGTCCGCTGGGCAGGCACCGGCGCCCGACCCTGGCACAGTTGTGTCGTCATCCGCACGTGTCGGCGTCCCGGCGCGGACGGACCAGGGGTCCGCTCGACGAGGTGCTCGAGGCCGCCGGACTGCGCCGTCAGGTCGCCGCCGTGGTGCCCACCTCGGCGGTCGCCGCCCTGCTGGTGTCGTCGAGTCGCTACGTCGGCCTCGTTCCGCAGCGCCTCGCCGAGCAGTACGGTCCGGCCCTCGGTATCCGCTGGTTCGCGGTGCCAGCGCCGCTGCCCGCGGTCGAGGTGCGGTTGTCGTGGCACGCCCGGCTCGACACCGACCCGGCGCAGCGCTGGCTGCGTGACACCATCCTTGGTGCCTTCGCGAAAGAGCTGGACTAGCGGCTCAGACGCACTGGGGGACCTCGGTGGCGAGGAAGTCACGGATCGCGGCCCAGCTGGAGTCGCGGGCACCGGGACCGGCGATGATGCCCAGGTGACTGCCGTCGACCTCGGCGAAGCGCACCGGCGCGCCGGTGAGCACCTCGGTCCCCGCGGCGACGGACGCGGCCGAGGCGAGTTTGTCGCGGCGGCCGCCGATCAGCAGGACCGGGACCGTGATCGCGGCCAGCTCGATCGCGTGAAAGGGGCTCAGATGCACGGTGCCCTTCCACATCTCGTTGCGCACGATCAGCTGGCGATAGACCTGCCGGTAGAACCGGCCGGGATAGCCGGGCATCTCGTCCATGAACCGGTCGACGGCCTGCATGCGCGCCAGCGCCTCCACATCACCGGCATTGCGGGCGATGTACCACGGTTTGGTGAGTTCACGATCGAGCGCCTGGGCCCGGAAGCCCAGCCGCACAGCCTGTTTCGGTATGCCGCCGACGAGCCGGACCGGCTCGGTGACGATCCGGCCCGAGGTCAGGCGGCCGACCGAGCGCGCGAGCGCCATCGGGCCGTTGCGGCGCTGATCGAACGGTGTGCCGACCGCGGTGAGCGAGGCGAGCGGCAGCCGGGGGTCGGCGGCCGCGGTGAGCAGGCTGATCGTGCCGCCGAAGGACCAGCCGATCACGTCGACTGGAGCGTGCGCGTGCGCCGCGCTGACCCGGCGGACGGCGGTCGGCACGATGTCGTCGACCCATTCCTCGAAACCCAGGTTCCGGTCGGCGTAGCCGATCTCGCCGTAGTCCAGGACATAGACGTCGCGGCCCATCTCCAGCAGATACTCGACCAGGCTCTGGCCGGGCCGCAGGTCGTAGCAGGAAATGGTCACCGCCAGCGGCGGGACCAGCAGAACGGGGTTGCCGGTGCTCTCGGTGCCGCGGCGATAGCGCCGCAACCGCCGGTGCGGATGGTCGTAGACGACCTCCGACGGCGTCGGAACATACGGCTCGATTCCGGGGCCGAGCAGCGCGCCCACATTGCGCACGGCGTTGTCCCAGCTGACCATCACATACCTCCACGACCGTGCCCGCCGCACAGTTTACCTGGACATCGTGTCCGACTTATCTCGGGGAGGCGCATTCGCCCGGCGCGTAGATCTGCGCCGGGCCCGGCGCGCTCGGCTATCTTGGGCCGATGTGCTCGCCGGAGATCGTTCGTCTCGCCCATGACGGTGCGCCGCGTCCCAGCCGGCGGGCCCTGTTCGGTCTCGCGGGCCTGACCGCGCTCGCCGCGGCGGCTCCCGCTCCCGCTGCCGCCGCGCCGCGTGTCGGGGGCGTGATCGACCTGACCCACACGCTCACACCGGAATTGCCGGTGTGGCCGGGCAATCCGCCGATCGCCCTGGTGCCGGTGGCGTGGCACGCCTCCGGTGGCTTCGGGCAGTTCGCCCTCGGCTACTGGGAACACACCGGCACGCACCTCGACGCGCCCGCGCATCGGATCGTCGGCGGCGCGACGACGGACGCGCTGGTCGTCGACGATCTGGTCGCCCCGCTCGTGGTCATCGACATCAGCGCGAAGGCCGCCACCGAGGCCGACGCGGTGGTCACCGTCGCCGATATCGACCGATGGCGAGCACAGTTCGGGGAGATCCCCGAGCGGGCCTTCGTCGCGATGTATTCCGGCTGGGAGCGGCGCCTGGTCGAACCGTCGACCTTTCTCAATCTGGACGGTCAGGGCAGGCCGCACGCGCCGGGATTCTCGGCCGATGCCGCGGAATACCTTGTCGCGCAGTGCGGGATCGTCGGGGCGGGCGTCGATACGCTCAGCCTGGACTGCGGCGCTGACCCGGACTTCGGCGCGCACACCACGCTGCTCGGCGCGGGCCGCTACGGCGTGGAGATGCTCGCGAACCTCGCGACGGTTCCGCCGTCCGGGGCGACGGTCGTCGTGGGCGCGCCGAAACACGCGGGCGGTACGGGTGGACCGTGCCGAGTGCTCGCCCTCACCTGATCGGTTCCCACTCGGGCCTGCCGATCGAGAGCTGGTGCGCGAAAACGTTTCCCGGGTCCCGATCGGTCTTGATCCGGTGCAGCCGGGGGTAGTTGTCGCGGTAGTAGAACGCATGCCAGGGCAGACCGGAGGTGTTCCACGCCGGGTCGGCCAGGTCCGGGTCCGGGTAGTTGATGTAGCTGCCGCCGTAGGTGTCGCCGGGGACCGGGACCCCGCCGGTGTCGGCGTGCACGTCGCGGTACATCTCGCGGGCCCAGCGCAGGAAGCGGTCGTCGCCGGCGGGCTGGCGCCAGGCGGCGTGGATGAGCATCGTCATGAACGAATCGCGCGCGGGCATGGCGGTCGCGTCGGCGGGGACGGCGTTGATCGCGCCGCCGAACGGCAGGAATTCGAGCTGGGACTCGCCGAGGAACCGGGGATCGGTGAGGTAGCGATAGAAGATCCGGAGCTGGTCGGGAGAGTACGCCGTGCGCAGATAGGCGGCCTTCACCTTGACCCGTAGCTCACTCGGGCCCTTCGCGTAGTACACCTGACGCACGGTGTCGGGGTAGGACAGCTGGGCGACCGGCGTCGGGATCGCCGGGGGAAAGACACCGTCGGTCACCGTCGTGACGAAGGCGTCCAGTCGAGCGCGCGCGTCGGGTGCGTCGGCGTCGAGCAGCACGAGCAGCTCCGCGGCGGCGGTGCCGGTCGTCCTGATCATGAGCGGGGCGTACAGGCCGGTGAACTCGTCGCCGGGCGCGCTGTGCCGTTCGAAGAAGCCGAGGTAGTTGCCGACGAAGCGGACGAACGACTCCTCCGTCGTGACCGGCACGATCAGTCGCGTGCTGAGCATGCCGCCGGGCGGCTTCGGCAGGGCCGCGGCGGGATCGGTGCCGTCGGCGCCGGGGGAGCGGAGCAGAAACCGCGTCACCACACCGAAATTGCCGCCGCCACCGCCGGTGTGGGCCCACCACAGATCGCGGTCGGGTCCGTCGGGGGTCGCGAGCACCACCTTCGCCGCGCCGTCGGCGTCGACCGTCACCACTTCCACTCCGGCCAGGTGGTCGGCCACGAGTCCGTGCCGCCGCGACAGTGGGCCGTAGCCGCCACCGCAGAGATGGCCGCCCATGCCGACGCCGAGGCAGATCCCGCCCGGCACGGTGACGCCCCCGTTCCGGAGCAGTGCGTCGTAGACGGTGCCGATGTCGGCGCCTGCGCCGACCGAGAACGCGCGCAGGCGCTCGTCCCAGTAGACGGCGTCGATCCTGCTCAGGTCGATGAGCGACCGGGTGGCGGCGTGGTCGACGAAGTCGTCGAAGCAGTGCCCGCCCGAGCGTGCGGCGATCCGCGTCCCCTCGGCGACGGATCTCGCGACGGCGGTGCGGACCTCCTCGGTCGTCGTGGGCAGGTAGATCTTCGCCGGTCGGGCCTGGAACCGGCGGTTGTAGCCGCGTCGGGTCAGCTCCTCGTACTCGTGGTCGCCTGCACCGAGCACCCGGCCCTCGGCCCTCGCGGCGGGTAGCCCCAATGTGGTGACGGCGCCGCCGAGCGCAGCCGCGGCGAGCAACTGCCGACGGGAGAGCGACATCGTGCTCCTTTCGCTCGGCGCGGGTCGATCTGCTCGGACCCTAGCCGAACCGGGGTGCCGCGGATACCCGATGTCAGTGGTCCCCGACATCGGGCGCGCCGCGCGGTTCGCTAGCCGCGATAGACCTCGACGTACGCGTTGGTGGCGGCCGCGACGACACCCGGGCCCACGCCGGTGCACGCGGCCGAGATGCGCTGGCCCGAGGGCTCGAACGGGTAGCTGAGCACGGTGTAGGAGCCGATCGTGTACATCGGGAACGGGCCGTTGGCGTAGAAGCCGAAGCAGTCGAGGTGCAGGACGTAGTTGCTTCCGCCGTCGGGCTGACAGGTGGCCGACGCGCCGAAGAGATCCCGTTCGACCCGGCAGTCCTGCGGTGCCGCCTGCGCGGTGCCGGAACCGACAACGGCGACGAACGCCAGGCCGCTGACCCCGGCGGCCGCGACGCGGGCGACGGCGGTGAATGTCTTGTTCATGGAACTCCTCTGTTCGGGACGATCTTCGGTGGAAGCGTTGAGTCCTGGCCATGGGGACGTGCGTGGCGCCGGTGGTGGCCGTGGCCCGCCGGGCTCGGTCCCCGGCCGTGCGGCGGGTGATCTGCGGGTCGGCAGCAGATTCGTGGTGAGCGCCTCGGTGACCACCGTGGCGACGAGACCGGTGAGTTCGGTGGCGCGCGTGGGGTTTTCGTCGAGCATGATCAGCCAGGAGTAGAGCGGGCCGAGCAGCAGCGCCTGGACGACGGCCGGGTCCGGCGCGCGGGTCAGTTCACCGCGGGCGATCGCGCGGTCGAGCACCGTCGTGATGATGCGCCGTTCCACGGGCAGGAAGGTCGTCGCGAAACGGGTGCGCAGGCGGGGGTCGGCGCGGATGTCGGCGAGCAGGCCGGTCAGGTTGCCCGTGCCCGCGCCGCGCACCTGCGTCGCGATCTGGGCGGTGAGCGCGCGCAGATCGCCGGACAGACTGCCGGTGTCGGCGGGCGCCTCCGCGCGCAGATCGTGCAGCAGGACGGCGAACGTCATCTCCTGCTTGGTCGCGTAGCGGCGGTAGATGGTCGCTTTGCTCACGCCCGCGCGGGTCGCGACCGCGTCCACGGTCGACCCCGCGTACCCGCGCTCGTCGAGTACCGCACGCACCGCCGCCGCGATCGACGCGTCCACGCGTTCCTCGCGCGGTCGGCCGGCCCCTCGTCGCCCTGTCGCCACCAGGGCAGCCTACGAAACTATTAGTTTCGGTATCAAGTATCCCGCGATTCCGGCGTGGTCTCAGGGCGCGGGTGGGAAGAAGTCGCGCAGCAGCGGTGTCACCGGGTTCGGGGGCAGGAGGTCGTCGAGATTGGCCAGGGCCGCGGCCGGGGGCAGGGTCCGGTCCGGCGTGCGTGCCGGGTCGTCGATTTCCGCGAGGGCGTCGGCGATGCCCTCGTCGATGGCGGCGGGCAGGTCCACCGGCAAGGTGGCGGTCTTGCTCGGGTTCAGCGGCTGGTCGAACCGCAGCGGCGTCGGCTCCGCGTAGTCGGTGCGGTCGTATCCCGTCTCGATCAGGACCCGCAGCGCCGGTTCCAGCAGGACCGCGGCGGGCTCGGTGACATTCGTGGTGTTCGTGTGCTGTCCGACCGCGCGCAAGGGGTACAGCAGGGGCAAGGTGCCCTCGGGACTGGGGATCGTCGTGTAGGTGGTGTCACCGTGGCGCTGGCAATTCTCGGGGTGCTCATCGCAGTTCTGCTGGGCGACGAAGGCGGCGGGATCGCGGTAGCCGTAGATCGCCGCGCCCGCCTTGGGTGCGCTGCCCGCGCCGTCGCCCTTCGGCTGCAGGTAGGAGGGGTGGATCAGCAGGGTGCCCAGCAGGGCGTTCGCATCGGCGAGCACATTGAGTGGATAGGCGGGGAAGTCCGAGATGCCGTCGTACTGCATGGCGATATCCGTGGTCGTGATGCCCGTGTCGGTCGGGGTGGGCGGGCCGAAACTGATGTCGGCGACCGGGATCTCACCGAAACGCACCGGCCGTTCGATGATGCCGCCGTTGGGACGGTTCGGATTCGCGATGAGGACGAAGGCCAGCCGGTTCTTCTCCGCCGGCGTCAGCCCGGCCAGGGCGGCCTTCTCCGCGCTGGCCACCGTCGCACCCTGCGAATAGCCGAAGATCACGATGCCGCCGTTCCCCGGCGCACCCAGCTGACGCGCGGCCAGCGCGCCGAGAGTGGCGACGCCGTCGGCGACCGAGGGGTCCCACTTCGCCGACGATGCCTCGGGGCCCTTCGACGAGATGACCGGCCACAGCGACGCGTCGTAGGGAACGGGAACGAAGGTGACGCCGGGACAAGCGTTGTCGGTACAACCGTGTGCGCCGGGAACGACGAAGTTCTGGTACGCGTTGCTCTCGAAATCGTGGGCCACCGACGGGTCGCTGGTACCGGTGCCGGGCACGATCAGCACCGTCGTCGCCAGCGCGACCGCGCCGACACTCTGTATCTCGAGCCATGCCACACCCAGTGCCGTGAGCAGCGCGGCGGACGTACCCCCGCGTGCCGCTGAACGTCGTGGACCGGTTGCCGATCGATGGGTCTTTCGCGTCTTCGATGTCTGCGGCATGGGCTACCCCTTCAGCGGGAGGGAAGAGCGAGACCTCGGCAATTTCCGAGCAATTGTGCCAGCGGGGGTGCGGGGCGACAAGGTCGCAACGCGGATCCCGGATCGCGTGTCGGCCTCGGGATAGGGTTTCGTGGTGGTGTTCCTGCGGGCACTGGGCGCGATCGAGGTCGAGGTGGACGGGCACGTCGTGGATCTGGGCGGCCCGGTGCCGCGACGGTTCCTCGCGGCGCTGTCGACCGGTGCGGGCTCGCCGCTCTCCGATGCCGCCCTCGCCGACCTCGTGTGGGGTGCCGAGCAGCCACGGCAGGCATCGGCGACCTTGCGGGTCGTCGCCTCCCGGCTCCGGTCCGCACTGGGCCCCGCCGGGCGAGAGCTGGTGCGCCGCAGGGGGTCCGGCTACCTGCTGGCACTCCCGGCCGAGCGCACCGATCTCGGCAGGTTCGCCGACCTGGTCGCCGCCGGGGTGCGCGAGTTCGCCGTCGACGATCCCGTGTCCGCCGAGCGGGTACTGAGCGAAGCGCTCGCGCTGTGGCGGGGTGACCCGTGGCCGGAACTGGAGCAGGCCGACGGTCCGCTGGCGGAGCGCATCCGGCTCAGGGAGTTGTACGAGGTCGCGATCGAGGAGCGGGCGGCGGCGCGGCTGGCGTGCGGTGAGCTCGCGACGGTGGTGGCCGATCTCGGCGAGGCGGTGACGGCCGCACCGTTCCGGGAGCGGCGCTGGGAGCTGCTGGCCTCGGCGCTGTATCGCAGCGGTCGTCAGGCGCAGGCACTGGCCGAGCTGCGGCGGGTGCGCGAGCTGCTGGTGGCGGAACTGGGGGTGGAACCCGGGCCCGCGTTGCGGTCGCTCGAGCGCCGGATGCTCGAGCAGGATCCGGGTCTGCTGGTGGAATCGCCTGGTGCGCGGCCGGATTCCCCGCCCGGCCGCCGGCCACCGCACCGGCGGCCGCTGTCGACCTTCCTCGGCCGCGACGACGAGCTGCGCGTGCTGGGCGAGCTGCTCACCACCGAGCGACTGGTGAGTGTGGTCGGACCCGCCGGCGTGGGCAAGACCCGGTTGGCGATCGAACACTGGACCGCGGCGGAGGCGCCCGTCGACCGATGGTTCGTGCGCCTGGGTGACGTCGACGACGGCGACGCCGTACCGACCGCGATCGCGACGACGCTGTCGCTGGTCCAGCGCACCGGCGACCCCGTGACCCAGATCTGCCGGGCGCTGGCGGCGACGCCCGGCCTGCTGGTGCTCGACAACTGCGAGCATCTCGTCGAACCGGTCGCCCGCGTCGTGGTGACGGTGCTGGCCGCCTGCCCGCACCTGCGGATCCTGGCCACCAGCCGACAGCCGCTCGGTGTCGACGGCGAGCATGTGCTGGCCCTGTCGCCGCTGCCGGTGTTCGACGAGCTCGGCGACGACGGTGCCGCGGTGCGCCTGCTGTTCGACCGGGTGCGCGCCGGCCGGGCGGGCTGGCGGCCCGACGCCGCGGATCGGACGGCGGCGCACGAGATCTGCGCGATGCTGGACGGCCTGCCCCTGGCCATCGAACTGGCGGCCGCGCGCGAACGCGCGTTCGGCCTGCCCGAGATCGCGACCCATCTGCGCGACCGGCGAGACGTGCTCGGTCCGACCCCGCACGGATCGCTGTCGCGGCACGCCGACTTGTCCGCGGCGATCGGGTGGAGCGTCGACGATCTGGCCTCCGGCGATCGGGCCCTGCTGGTGCGGTTGTGGCCGTTCGAGGGCGGATTCACCTGGCAGGCGGCCGCGGCGACATACCCCGATGCGGGTGTGCTCGCCCCGCTGGCCTCGCTCGTCGACCGGTCCGTGCTCGCCCTCGAGCACACGCCCTCCGGCACCCGCTACCGCCTGCTGGAGACCGTCCGTGGCTACTGTCGTGGCGTCGACCCCGCCCCGGGGACGAGCCGGGCCGAGCACGCGCGCTGGGTGCGCACCTTCGCCGCCGAGAAATCGGCCCTGCTGACCGGCCATCACGCCGCGGGCGCCTATCGGTCGCTGGCCGCGGAGCTGCCGAATCTCCGGGCCGGGATCGCCTACGATCTCGAACACCATCCGGTGGCGGCACTGCGTACCGTGGCGGCCCTGCAGTTCGCGTGGAGTGTGCTCGGCATCGTGGTGGTCGGCCGCACGCTGCTGCGTGACGCGTTGGCGGCCGCGGCCGATGCTCCCGCCGCCGATCGCGCCTTCGGGCTGCTCGGTCTGTCGATCGTGTCGTTCCACGCCGGGGAGCCCGCGGAAGCGCTCGCGGGTGCCGATGCCGCCATGGCCATCCTGGGCGGACCGGAGACCGAGCGGGAATTGTGGTTGTCCGCCTTGATGTATCGGGCGCTGGCGTGGACCGCGCTCGGTGACCCGGCGACCGCGCGGGTGGCGGTCGACGCGCTCGTCGCGGAGGTCGACCGGCTGCCGACGCCGGAGTGGATCCGCGGCTGCGCGGAGTTCGGCACGGGCACCGTGCTGCTGCTGGAGGGCCGTCGGACCGAGGCCGTGCGCCTGTTGCGGGTGGCCCGCGAACGCAGCGCCGACTGCGGTCACCTGTGGTGCGAAGGCATGGCCGATGTGGTGCTGGCCTGGGCGATCCTGGCCGACCCGGACGACACCGACGGCGCCGCAGCAGCTCTCACCGCCCTCGATCGCGCGCTGGGGGTGTTCGCCCGGCAGTCGAACATCGCCGACGCGCTGGGGGCGGTGTACGCCGCGTCGTACGCGCTCATGGCGCGGGGCCGACCGGAGCAGGCGCTGCGGGTGCGCGCGGCGGCATTGCACCACTCCGCGCGGGTCGGCGCCGACCCGCGCCGCTACGCCCAGTTCGCCCATCCCGCGATCGTCGCGCGGATGGACCGGCTGCTGGCCGCCCACTCGCGACCGGAGGAACTGTCCGACGGTGCGGCGATGAGCTGGCCTGCGGTGATCGACCTGGTCGGTGCGCTGGCACGCGCCGACCGGCCGGAGCTCGGGCCGGGGACGCCGTCGCTGTAGCGGGACTGAAACACCCGGGCGCGACAGTCGAGACGAGCCGCCGACCGGCCGCTCGCACCGACACCGTGAGGGCCGAACCATGTCTGATCCCCAGCACGCGCGCACCTTCGAACTCTGTGCCGCGACGACCGTCTTCCGGCCCGCCGCGCAGGTCTGGGCGGTCCTCGCCGACTACGCCAACGACCCACGGTGGCGCACCGGAGTGGTCGCGATGACCGCCGACCCACCCGGCATCGCCACCGCGGCGACCCGGACCACCGAGGAACTCCGCTTCGCCGGGCGTACCTGGCGGACCCGGGGCGAGGTCGGCACCGTCGTCCCCGGCACCCGCCTGACCTGGCGCACCGTCAGCGGAGCGGACGCGGACGGCGCGCGCACTGTCACCGCGCTCGCGCCCGCCCGCTGCGCGGTCCGCCTCGACCTGCGGGTGCGACCGCACGGACTGCAACGGCCCTTCGGTGCGCTCCTGGCACGGATGCTGCAACGCAACCTCACCCGCGACGTCGAGGCACTCCGCGAACTGGTCGAAGCCACACCGCCCCGGCCCGCTGACGAGCGGACATCCGGTTCGCAGGTCAGTGGGCCAGTTTGAGGCCGACGACGCCGGTCACGATCATGGTCAGGAACACCAGCTTGACGATCGTGATCGGTTCCGCGCCGGTGGCCATGGCGTAGGTGACGGTGAGGACCGCGCCGATGCCCACCCAGACCGCGTAGGCGGTGCCGACCGGTAGTTCGCGCAGGGCGACGGCCAATCCGGCCATACTCGCGATGAGCGCGACGAAGAACACCACCGACGGCACCAGCCGGGTGAAGCCTTCGGATCTGCCCAGCGCGGTCGCCCACACGGCTTCCAGGAATCCGGACACGACGAGCAGAATCCACGACATCACAGCCCTCCTCGGGCCGTCTTGTCGCACTCCGGGTACGGCACCCCTCGTCCGGTCGCCCGAAGTCCGGGCTCGCCTCCACCATGGCACGCCGGTTACCGGGCGGCAAGCGTTGGTGGTCGGGCTCACCAGGGTGTCGGTGGCTCGCCGTAAACTCGCGTGCGTGGGGAGGATTCGCGCATTCGCCGGGGGATTTCTGCTGACGCTGCCGAGCGTGGCGCTCAACGGAGTCCTGGTCTACGTCGTCGGCGTCGCCGTCGGTCGCTGGGCGGCGGCGGTCGTGCTCGCGCTGTGGTTCGTGATCGGCTGTGCGGTGGCCAGTGCCGTGTGGTTCCACCCGAACCGGGGCCAGGCGGCGGCCGCCTACGGCTTCCGCAAGCCGGTCGGCGCGGAACCGGACCTGCTCGCGACCGCGTGGTCCGACGTCACCCGGACGGCCGGCGTCGACGGCTGGCCCTATTCGCTGTGGGTGCAGCAATCGGGCACGCTCAACGCGTTCGCCGCGCCCGCGCGGATGGTCGCGGTGACGAGCTGGGCGATCGGATCGCTGCGGCCACGGCAATTGGCGGCGGTGCTCGCCCATGAACTCGCCCATCACCTGATGCTCGATCCACGGTTGCGGCTGCTCGACGAGTGGGTCGCGCTCCCGGCCCGCATGGTGCGCGCGATCGGCAAGATCCCGGTCCGCGCGGCACGGGGCCCGGTGCCGTCCGGTTCCTGACCCGGTCGGCGATCTCGGCCGCGCTGCTGGTGGTCGCGGCGGTCGTGCTGACGCCGCGCATCGGCGTGCCGGCCGTCGTCGTCCTGATCGGCCTGCTCGTTCTGGAACCGCTGACGGCGGCGGCGCGCTCGCGGCGCGCGGAGTTCGCCGCCGACCGGATGGCGGTCGAGTTCGGGTACGGCCGCGATCTCCATGGCGCACTGCGGAAGTGGCTGCCGTACGAGACATCGCCGGAGTCGGCCTTGCTCGCGGCCAGGGCCCGCTGGCTGGGCACCCATCCGCCGACATCGGAACGGCTGCACGCGATTCGGCGGACCGCCGCGGCCTGATCGCGCCGACGGTCGGGGAAGAGGCGCACCCGCCGGAGGAACAGTCGGCGGGTGCGCCGGATCAGCGGCGGCCACGAAGCGATCCGCACCGCGAGGGCAGCTCGGGGTGCGGGTCCGCGGGGCGCGAGGTGCCGCCGCGGGTGTCGGGTTCGCTCGGTCGGCGTGGCCGGGCACCTGATCCGGCACCGATACTGCCGCCGCCCTCGTGAGGATTTCGTGAGCGGCCGGGCGGGTGGCGCACCCTCCTCGCCGGAGCTGTCGGTGGGCATCGGTAGCGTCGCGTGCTGTGGAAACAGGGGAACGTATCCAGGAACTCGCCGATCGCATCGTGGCGCTGCGCGACGCCTACTATCAGGGCTCGCCACTGGTCGCCGATGCCGAGTACGACACGATCGAGGACGAGTTGCGTGCGCTGATCACGGCGCACCCCGAACTCACGCCCGACCCGAACCCGCTCGACCAGGTCGGCGCGCCCGCGGTGCTGCACGCACCGGTCCGGCACGCGCGGCCCATGCTGTCGCTCGAGAAGGCCACGAAACCCGAGCAGGTCGAGGCGTTCTTCCAGCGTTTCCCCGGGCAGCCGGTGGTGGTGATGCCGAAACTGGACGGCCTGTCGCTGTCGCTGGTCTTCGAGGACGGGCGCCTGGTGCGGGCGGTGACGCGCGGCGACGGCACCACCGGTGACGACGTGACGATGCTGGTCCGCGCCCTGGTCGACGGCGTTCCCGAGCGGATCGAGCTCCCCGGGCGCGTGGAGGTGCGCGGCGAGGCGGTGATGCTGCGGTCGACCTTCGCCGCCTACAACGCCGCCCACCCGGACAAACCGCTGATCAACCCGCGCAATGCCGCGGCGGGCACGCTGCGGGCCAAGGACCCGGCCACGGTCGCCGAACGCCGCCTGCAGTTCTTCGGCTTCGACCTCGACACCGCCGACGGAGGCGCCGCCCACGATCTCGGCGCGGGGTTGCTGGCGCTGGGCGTGGAGGGTGCGCGGATGCGGGTGTGCGCCGACGCCAGTGCGGCGCAGGCCGCGATCACCGAGATCGAGCAGGGCCGCAACGACCTGGACTACGACATCGACGGCGCGGTGCTGCGCCTGGCCGACCGGGACGCCTACGCGGCGGCCGGAACCCGGTCGAACTCGCCGCGCGGTGCGCTCGCGTTCAAGTTCGCCGCCGAGGAGAAGACCACGCTGCTGGCCGACGTGGTCTGGGATGTCGGCAAGACCGGCAAGATCGTCCCGGTCGCCTGGCTGGAACCGGTGTTCGTCGGTGGCACCACCGTCACCAAGGCCACGCTGGCCAACCAGGAGGTGATCCGCGCCCGCGACATCAAGATCGGCGACACCGTGCTGGTGCGCCGCGCCGGTGACGTGATCCCGTTCGTGGCCGGCGTGCTCGACGCGGCGAAGCGCACCGGCGCGGAGCGCGAGATCGTGCCGCCCACCGTGTGTCCGTCGTGCGGGCAGCCGGTGACCGAACAGGGCAACAGCCGAGAGCTGTTCTGTACCAACGTCGCCTGTCCCGCCCAGACGGTGCGCAGGCTCATCCACTGGGCCTCGCGCGCGGCGGCCGATATCGACGCCATCGGTCAGGTGTGGATCGAACGCCTCGCCGAGGCGGGCATCCTGGAGCACCCGTCGGACTTCTACACCCTCACCCAGGAGCGCCTGCTCGAATTCGATCGGATCGGCGAGGTGTCGGCCGCGCGGATGATCGAATCCATCGACGCGAGCCGCCGGGTCGGCCTGCGCCGCGCGCTGATCGGGCTGGCCATCCCGATGGCCTCCGACGGCACCGCCGCCAGGTTGGCTCGGGCGGGATTCGGCTCGCTGGAGGAGGTCGCCGACGCGGGCGAGGAACGGCTCGTCGCGGTGGACGACATCGGCCCGAAGGTCGCCGCCTCGCTGACCGCGCACCTCACCCGGCTGCGCCCGGAGCTGGACCGGTTGCGGGCGGCCGGTGTCGACCTGGACGTGCGCGAGGAAGACCTCGCCCCGGTCGTCGCGGCAGGCGCGCCGCTGGCGGGCAAGACGGTCGTCATCACCGGCGCCATCAGCGACCCGCGGTCGGGGGAGAAGGTGGCCCGCCCGACCTTCCAGCGGCTGTGCGAGCAGGCGGGCGCGACCGCGGCCTCCTCGGTCTCGGCCAACACCGATCTGCTGATCACCGGCGCCGGTGTCGGTGACAGCAAGCTGGCCAAGGCGGAGAAGCTCGGCGTGGAGGTCGTCGACCAGGGCGAGATCTGGAACCTGCTGATCGACGCCAAGGTCGTCTAGACCGGACACTCGGCGGCCCGGAGGTGGGCCGCCGAGCGCCGGTGCCGGCGTCATTCGTCCGGTGTCAGGATCTCGACGAAGCCGTCGGCGCCGTGCACGCGGATGCGCTGCCCGTCGCGGATCAGCGTGGTGGCGTGCTCCACGCCGACGACGGCGGGCAGGCCGTATTCGCGGGCGATCACCGCGCCGTGGGTCATCAGCCCGCCGACCTCGGTCACCAGGCCACGGATCGCGACGAACAGCGGCGTCCAGCTGGGGTCGGTATAGGCCGTCACCAGGATGTCGCCCGGGTCGAGGTCGGCCTGCCCGATATCGGACACGACGCGCGCGCGGCCCTCGATCGTCCCGGCGGACACCGCCATCCCGGGTAGCGCGCCCGGCGGCAGGTCCGCGCGCCGATAGGCGCCGGTGAGCGCCTCGCCGTCGGAGGTGAGTACCCGGGGCGCGGTGAGCGACTGATACGAGCGGAACGCCTCCTTGCGCTGGTCGATGAGTTCGGCGTCGGCCTGCTGCGTGCGGACCACCTCGCCGAGCTCGTCGAACCGGAGGTAGTAGATGTCCTCGGGGTCGCGCAGCACGCCGTCGCGCACGAGCCGGTCGGCTTCGCGCAGCAGTGCCTGCTTGTAGACGAAGTAGCGGCTCACCATGCCGTATTTCGGATACTCCCGATACCCGGAGTACGTGCGGAGGCGGTCGATCATCGCCGCGGTCTCCGCGGCTTTCGCGGCACCGTCGGGCAGGGCGCGCACGCGCGCGAGAAGTCGGTGCTCGGCCTGCTCGGCGTCGCGCAGGCCGTCGTCGAAGCGCTGCTTGCCCGCGCCGGGCCCGAAATTCTTGATATTGCCCAGGATCGTGGGCACGAGCGTGGTGGGGCTTTCGCTCCAGCGAGGCCGGGTGATGTCGATCTCGCCGACACAGCGCATGCCGTACCGGTCGAGGAACCCCTCGAGCGCGGCCCGGGCCGCGGCCCCACCGGAGCGTGCGCCCAGCTGATCGAGGAAGTCGTCGCGCTCCGCACCCGTCTGCTCCACCTCGCGCAGGTAGGCCACGACCTCCGGGTGCGGCCGGATCGCATCGGCGACGTCCAGCAGGGCCAGCCCCATCTCCGAGGTCACATTGCCCGGAACCGACTGCAGTAGTACGTCGGCGGCGTTCTTCTCGCCGAGCCAATCCGACAGCCGGTCGTTGAGCCACTCGGTGGACTCCATCGCGGACATGATGGCCTGCAGGCTGCGCGGCGCGAACACCGTCCGCTGCAACTCCTGGATATCGGCCAGGAGGAAGTCGATCAGCGCCGGGCCGGAGTAGGCCGGGATCTCGCGCCGCAGCGTGGTGATGGAGCCGTCGATGTCGGCGACCAGTGCGGCGACGAGGGCGGGATCGGCCTCGATCGGCGCGCGAGCCGCGCCCGGTGCGGGGACACCGGCGGGCGCGCGGACCGCGGTGTCCTCGTTTGCCGGGCGCAGGAAGTCATCGCGCTCGACCACGGTCCGCAGCGCGTCGCCGATCAGCGGATCGGACTTGCCGAGCCCGTCGATGAGACCGGTGCGGATCGCCGGTGACGCCAGCATCTCGGTGACGTCGACGAACAGCCGACCACCCGCGTCCCGCATCGGCGCGCGACTCGTCAACTGCCACAGCGAGATTCCCAGCGGCTTCATCGCGTCGGTCATCATCTGCTGGTGGCCCACCGACACGTAGACGCGGTTCTCCGCGTCGGCGGCCACCGGAACGGGGAACAGCGTGGTGATCGGCCTGCTCTGCACGATCCGCGGGTCCGGACCGTCCAGGCACCATTCGATGTCCTGCGGACTGCCGAAATGCGCTTCGATCCGGCGGCCGAGCCGGGCCAGCCGCAGTACCTCGGCCTCCGACAGCACGGGGTCGGTGCGGTGCTCCTCGGGAATCTCGCGCACCCGGGTGCCGCCCTCCGGCGCCGGCTCGACAGCGAGTTTCTTGGTGGCGATTGTCCGCTCGGTGACGGCGTCGTCGCGGACCCGGTAGATGTCGGCGTTGACGAGACCGGAGACGAGCGCTTCGCCGAGACCGAATCCGGCATCGATGGAGACCACGGTCCGGTCGGAGGTGACGGGGTCGGCCGTGACCAGAATGCCCGAGGCGCGCGGGAACACCATCCGCTGCACGACCACTGCCATCCGCACCGGCTGCTCGCCGAGGTCGTTGCGCAGTCGGTAGGTGACGGCCCGTTCGGTGAACAGCGAACCCCAGCACCGGCTGACATGCGCGAGGATCGCCGCGGGTCCGACGACGTTCAGGAACGTGTCCTGCTGACCCGCGAACGACGCGGTCGGCAGGTCCTCGGCCGTCGCACTGGACCGGACCGCGTAGGCGCCGTCGACCCCGAGCCGGGCGTGCGCGCCGAGGATCTCGGCCGCGATGTGCTCGGGCACGACCAGGTCTTCGAGCGCGCGGCGAACACGGGCGCTGACGGCGGCGATACCCGCCCGGTCGTCGGCCGCGAGCCGCGATACCTCCTCGAACAGACCCTCGATCGAAGGTGCGCCCGTCACCGCCTCGGCGAAGGCCTCGGTCGTGACGCAGAAGCCCGCGGGCACGTCGACTCCGTCGATCCGGGCCAGCTCACCGAGGTTCGCCCCCTTGCCACCGACGATCGCGACCCGGGTGCGATCGATCTCCCCGAAATCCAGTACATAGGCCATCCCCGCTACTCCTCACCTGGTGGTTTCGGTATTTCGCGAGCGATTATGGACCACGATTGCGCGCCTCATGAGGACCCGGATTCGTGTATACAGTAGAAGGGGGAGACAAGCAGTCGATCGTTCAGCGGGCTCCCGGGCGATCGGTGCGCAGCCGGGCATGCAGGTGCATGTCGTGATAGCCGTCGCGGTGGCGCCCAGCCCCGCGCAGCGTTCCTTCCAGGACGAATCCGCATTTGGCCGCCACCCGGCACGACGGCGCGTTGTGCACCGAATGCGTGAGCTGGATGCGGTCGAACCCGATGTCCTCGAACGCCCACCGGGTGAGGATGTGGGCGGCGCGGGGCGCTATCTCGTGACCGCGCCAGGCGGGCAGCGTCCAGTACGCGAGTTCGGTGTGGCCTTCGCCGAGGTCGCTGCGGCGCAAGCCGATCCGCCCCGCCACCTCGTCGTCGACGGTGACGGCCCACTGCCCGTTACCGGCCGACCACGCCGTGCGCCACCGCTCGATCCACCGGCGCACCTGGCCGACGGATTCGGCGGTGCGAACATGCCAGCGGCTGATCGCCGCGTCCTGGAACGCCCGGTACACGATGGGCGCATCGGCCTCGGCCCACGGCCGCAGGGCCAGGCCGTCGACGCCGGAGAGATGCGGTTGCGGTGTCGCGGCGAATCGATCGGGATCCACCACGGGCGGCAGCAGTTCGGGCATACCCCCCAGTGTCCACGCGCCCCGGCGTCGATGTGGGACAGTCGATCTCAGGTAATCGGCGGAACCTGCTCGGCGGGCAGGGGCGGCGGCGGTGGGGTGCCGTCGCCGAACGGGCGACCGCCCAGTTCCTCGCGGTGGTGCGGCGTCAGCCAGTTCGACAACTCCGGTCCCGCCGGGATGATGCCGGTGGGGTTGATGTCGCGATGGACGACGTAGTAGTGCTCCTTGATCTGACCGAAATCGATCGTGTCGCCGAAGCCGGGGGTCTGGAACAGATCGCGCGCGTAGGCCCACAGCACCGGCATCTCGGTGAGTTTGCTCCGGTTGCATTTGAAATGGCCGTGATAGACGGGATCGAAGCGGGCGAGTGTGGTGAACAGGCGCACGTCGGCCTCGGTGATGGTGTCGCCTACCAGGTACCGCTGGGTGCTCAGCCGCTCGGTGAGCCGATCGAGGGCGTCGAACAGGCGTGTGTAGGCGGCGTCGTAGGCGTCCTGGGCGCCGGCGAATCCGCAGCGGTAGACGCCGTTGTTGACGTTGCGGAAGACGTCGAGGTTGATCTCGTCGATCTCGTCCCGCAGCGGCTCCGGATACAGCTGTGGGGCGCCCTGGCGGTGGAAGGCGGTCCACTCGGTGGAGAAGTCGAGGGTGATCTGGGCGTAGTCGTTGGTGGCCACCTGCCCGGTCGGGATGTCGACCACCGCGGGCACGGTGATCCCGCGCGGATAGTCGGGGAACCGGGCCAGATACGCGTCGCGCAGCCGGTGGATGCCCAGGACCGGATCGAACCCGCCCGGGTCCAGATCGAAGGTCCAGCTGAGCTTGTCGTGCGTCGGCCCGCACAGGCCCAGCGAGAGCACCGGCTCGAGGCCGAGCAATCGGCGCACGATCAGCGTCCGGTTCGCCCAGGGGCAGGCCCTGGCCGCCACGAGCCGGTAGCGCCCCGGTTCGACGGGGTAACCGTCGCGACCGTCGGCGGTGATCCGCGTCGTGATGTAGTTCGTATCGCGACGGAATTCGCCCGGCTCGACGTAGGTACCCGCATCGGCATCGCTCACCGGCCCAGTCTGGCAGACTCCTCGGCCGCCGGTTCCGGGACCGGACGCGGGGTCGCGTCGGTGTCCGCGAGCGCCCGGCGCACGCCGACGGGCCCGAGACCGCGCGACAGCCCGAGAATCAGTGCGGCACAACCGAGTCCGGACAGGACCAGGCTCGTCGCGAACAGGGCGGGATAGCCGGCGAGGTCGCCGATCGCCCCGGCCGCCAGCCCCGCTATCCCTTGGACGACGACGATGGCGCAGGCGAGCAAGGTGTAGTCGCTGCCCGCGTGGTCGGTGTCGGCGGCGTCCATCATCAACGCGAACACCGCGACGGTGGCGGCGCCGCCGAAGACGTGCTCGGCCAGGCTCGCGGTGACGAGCAGTTCGAATCCGCCGACGCCGAGGGCCGCGAACAGATACAGCGCGATGCTCGCGGTCTGGGTGACCCCGCCGATCAACAGCGCGTGCCCGCGGCCGAAGCGGTAGGCGAGCCAGCCGCCGATGGCCGCGCCCGCCAGGGCACCCGCCGAGGAGAGCACCCCCTTGATCAGCGCGATCTGGCCGAGATCGAGCCCGGCGTCGGACAGGAACGGGCCGGTCAGTGCCGACGCCATCGAATCACCGAACTTGAACGCGCCGATCAGCGCGATGAACGCGAGGACGCCCGGCCTGCGCAGCCGGGTCCACCAGGTGCCGAGCAGGCGGGCCGGATGCGGGCGCGGCGAGCGGTCGGCGACCGGTTCGCGCAGCAGCCACACCGGCACCGTGGTCGCCACGATCAGCACCGCCATGGCGAGGAACAGCGCCCGCCACCCGGCCAGGGCGAACAACCACAGCAGCGCCCCGCCGCCGACGATCATGCCGACGCGGTACGCGCCGACCTGGATGCCGTTGCCCAGTCCACGCTGGCGCGGACCGAGTAGACGCACGGCGAGCCCGTCGGTGGCCACGTCCTGGGTCGCCGACAGCAGATTCACCACCACGATGCCGACGAACAGCCACCGCAGCGACGACGACAGGTCCAGGCACGCCAGCAGCATCGCCACCGCGGCCGCGGACAGCTGCAATACCAGCAGCCACGTCCGCCGGGTGCCGTACCGGTCGACGTAGGGCGCCCACAGGAACTTCAGCGCCCAGGGCAGGAACAGCACACCCGACGCGCTGATCGCCACCAGCGAATAGCCCGATTCGCGCAGCACCACCGGCAGGGCCTGGGTGAAGAAGCCGAACGGCAGCCCCTGCGCGAAGTACAGCGCGGACAGCAGAACCAGCGTGCCGGTCGTGAAGACACCCGGTCGGGTGGCGGTGCTCATGCCGACATCGTCGCAGAGACCCCGCCGGGGCACAGGCCCCCGGCTCGGCCTGATCGCAACGCGGCCCGGCCCGCTTTGCGATCCCGCTGCGCGCAACCCGTGAGCGCGCGGGCCCGCGGCGTCATGGTGGGGGAATGACTTCCACAGAGACGAAACGCGTGGCCGATTCCGAACTGGACGACGTCTTCCGTCCCCTCTTCGACCGTATCGCCGAGGGCGCTGTCGCCCGCGAGACCGACCGTGCACTGGCGCATGCCGAGATCGCCGCCCTGCGCGCGGCCCGCTTCGGAGCGCTGCGGGTGCCGGTGGAGTTCGGTGGCTACGGCGCGAGCGTGCGCCAGCTGTTCCGGCTGCTCATCGACCTCGCCGCCGCCGAATCGAACCTGCCGCAGGCCCTGCGCGTGCACTTCTCCTTCGTCGAGGACCAGTTGCTGGCGGACGCCGGCCCGGCGCGGGAGCGGTGGCTGCGGGCGGTCACCGAGGGCACCCTGGTCGGCAACGCCATCACCGAACCCGGTGTCGGCGCCGTCGACCGGTACCGCACCCGGCTCACCCGCGACGGCGAGCACTGGCGGCTCGACGGCACCAAGTACTACAGCACCGGTTCGCTCTACGCCGACCACATTCTCGTCGCCGCCGACCGTGACGGTGAACGGGTCGGCGTGCTGGTCGGCGCGCAGGCCGACGGGGTGCGTCAGCACGACGACTGGGACGGCTTCGGGCAGCGGCTCACCGCCAGTGGCACCACCGAATTCACCGCGGTGCAGGTCACCGAGGACCAGATCCTCGGCCCCGGCTACGGCGTGTCCGGACCCACCTACGCGACCGCCTACCTGCAGCTGGTCCAGCTCGCGGTGCTCGCGGGGATCGCCCAGCGCGCGGAAAGCGATGTGCGCGAGTGGGTCTCGCGACGCACGCGCGGCTACACCCATTCCGCCGCCGACCTGCCCCGGCACGATCCGCTGGTGCAGCAGGTGATCGGCCGCCTGTCGGCGGCCGCGTTCTCCGCCCGCGCGAACGTGCTCGCGGTCGCCGAGCTGCTCGACGAGGTCCTCGCCGCCGGGGCGAAGGCCGAGGCCGCGCTCGTCACGGTCGAACTCGCCGCGGCGCGAGCCCAGCTCGCGGTGATCGACACCGTGCTGCCCGCCACGAGCCTGCTGTTCGAGGTGGGTGGCGCGTCGATCGTGTCCGAGGGGCTGCGCCTGGACCGGCACTGGCGCAACGCGCGCACCATCTCCGTGCACAACCCCGCCATCCAGAAGGCCAGGGCGGTGGGCGATCACCTGCTCAACGGCACCGACCTGCCCTTCGGCTGGAGCGCGGGCGAGCGGGTCGCGGCCGACGGGCAGACGCGATGACCCGCCGGATCCGGTTCAACGCCTTCGACATGAACTGTGTGGCCCATCAGTCGCCCGGCCTGTGGCGCCACCCCGACGACCAGTCGCACCGCTACAAGGAGCTGAGCTACTGGACCGAGCTCGCCCAGCTGCTCGAACGCGGCCGCTTCGACGGCATCTTCATCGCCGACGTGCTCGGCGTCTACGACGTCTACGGCGGCAACGACCTCGCCGCGCTGCGCGAGGGCGCCCAGGTGCCGGTGGCCGATCCGCTGCTGCTGGTGACGGCGATGGCCGCGGTCACCGAGCATCTCGGCTTCGGCATCACCACCGGCACCGGCTTCGAACATCCCTTCCCGTTCGCCCGGCGGCTGTCCACGCTGGACCACCTCACCGGCGGCCGGATCGGCTGGAACGTGGTGACCGGCTATCTGCCCTCGGCCGCCCGCAATCTCGGCGCCGACGACCAGCTCGACCACGACGACCGCTACGACCAGGCCGACGAGTATCTCGAGGTCCTCTACAAGCTCTGGGAGGGTTCCTGGGAAGACGACGCGGTGGTGCGCGACGTCGACCGCGGCGTCTACGTGGACCCGGCGAAGGTGCACCACATCGGCCATCGCGGACGGCATTTCACCGTGCCCGGCATCCATCTGTCCGAGCCGTCACCGCAGCGCACCCCGGTGATCTACCAGGCGGGCGCGTCCCCGCGCGGGGTGCGCTTCGCCGCGGAGAACGCCGAGGCCGTGTTCGTGGCCGCACCGTCGAAACGGGTACTCGCTCAGACGGTGTCGCGGGTCAGGGACGCGCTCGAGGCGGCGGGCCGTGACCGCTACGCGGCCCGGATCTACGCGCTGGCCACCATCGTCACCGATGCCACCGACGAGGCCGCCCACGCCAAGCACGCGGAGTACCTGTCCTACACGAGTGTGGAAGGCGGGCTGGTGTTCATGTCCGGCTGGATGGGGATCGACCTGTCGCGCTACGACCTCGACGACCCCATCGGCGACGTGCGGAGCAACGCCATCCAGTCGGCGGTCGCCGCGTTCCAGGAGTTCGATGACGACGGCCGCGCGTGGACCGTGCGCGACATCGGCCGCTGGGCGGGTATCGGCGGCATGGGCCCGGTGTTCGTCGGGTCGGGGGAGACCGTGGCCGATCAGCTCCAGGACTGGGTGGCCGAGACCGACCTCGACGGGTTCAACCTGGCCTACGCGATCACCCCCGGCACGTTCGAGGACATCGTGCGGCACGTGGTCCCGGTACTGACCGCCCGCGGCGCCTACGCCACCGAGTACGCGCCCGGCACCCTGCGGCAGGCGCTGTTCGGTGCGGGCGACCGGCTCCCGGACGACCACCGTGGCGCGAGTTACCGCGTGGGTGGCCGGAACTCGACCGTCCTGCCCGACGCGGAGTCGCGACCGGGCCCGGTCGCCGCGGCCATCGATTCCCGCTGATCGCAACCCTGCTGCGGCGGAAGGGAATCGAGAACCATGTCGATATGACATCGCAGAATCCCGCTTCTCGTTCCACGCGTTCGGCCGCGATCGTCGGCGCCGGACAGACCGGCGTCTCCGCGGCGCTAGGTCTGCTCGACGCCGGCTTCGAGGTCACGCTCTACAGCGACCGCGACCAACCGGCCCTCCGCGACGACGTCCCCGCCACCGGCACCGCCCTGGAATTCGGGGTGACCCAGCAGGCCGAACTGGCCCTCGGCCTGGACACCTACACCGCCAGGGCGCCCAGGCACACCGGGCTCAGCGTCCGGATCGCCGACCCCGCCCGCGCCGAGCTGATCGCCTTCGACGGCGTGTTCGACGGCTACGTCGGGGTCGCGGTCGACACCAGGCTCAAAGCCGACGAGCGGCTCACCGCGTTCCGCGAACGCGGTGGGCGCTTCGTCGTCGAGCAGGTCACCCCGGAATCCCTCGACGGTATCGCCGCCCGGCACGACCTGACCCTCGTCGCGACCGGCCGCGGAGGCCTGTCCGACCTGTTCCCCGTCGACGCCGAGCGCACCGTCTACGACGCGCCCCAGCGTTCGCTGCTCACGGTCACCGTCACCGGGCTCGGCCACGATCCCGGCGTGTTCGCCCATCGCAGTCCGGCGGGCGGCGGGCACAGCGGGTTCTCCATCTTCGCCGATCAGGGCGAGGGCTGGTGGGGGCCCTACCTGCACAAGGACGCCGGCCCGAGCTGGGCGTTCCTGGGTTGGGCCCGGCCTGGCAGCGACTGGGCGGCGCGGTTCGGGGCGGCCGATTCGGCGGCGTCGGCGCACCGGATCGTCACCGAGCTGTACCGCGACTACATCGACTGGGACCTGCCCGAGGTCCTGGCCACCCGGGTGATCGAGGACGACCCGCACTCGTGGCTGAAGGGCGCTGTGCGACCGGTGGTCCGGGCCGGTGTCGGCCGGACCGCGAGCGGTCATCCGGTGGCCTCGCTGGGCGACACCTCCGTCGCCTACGACCCGATCGCCGGGCAGGGCGCGCAGAGCGGACTGATCCAGGCGCAACGCCTGGTCGCCGCGGCCGCCGTGCACGACGGCGCCTTCGACGAGGCCTGGATCGCCGCCCGCTACGCCGAGTTCCTCGCCGCGCGCAGCGATGCCGCCGCCAAGGTGACCCGGTTGTTCCTCAGCGACCCGGACTTCGCCGACATCGGCGGCCAGTTCTTCGCCGCCGCGGCGGTGGAGCCCCGGTTCGCGAGCGCGCTGGTCGGCCTGCTGCACCAGCCGCAGCCGTTCCTCGGGATCGACACCGCCGAGCAGGCGGGCGCCTACATCGAGGAGATCACCGGGGTGCCCGCGGCCGAGGTGCTCGCCCGGTTCCAGCCCGCGGGCAGATTCGCCCGGTCCGAGTACGCGGGTGCGCTCACCCGCGCCTGAGCGTCACCTCGATTCCGCCGCGGCTGGTCACCACCCCCGGTCGCGGCGGATCACGGTGCGGTGCGCTGGAATTCGAAGGTGCCCGGCTTGTGCGGCGCGTCGGTGGTGAGCGTGCCGGTGATCCGCCCCGGCCCGGGATCGAACGAGATCTGGGTGCCGCCGGTCCCGTAGACCTGCTGCCGCACCGTACCGGTGGCGCCGGTGTCGAGATTGCGCCAGTTCACCGCGACCTCCACCGCGCACGGGCCGATCCCGTGCAGCGCGCTGACCAGGCCGAAATACGGGGTGTCCGGTCCGAAGACCGTCGCGAAATGGACGTGCCCGACACACATGCCGCCGCTGGTGAGGGTGATCGCGTCGTCGAGCAGGCCGCGGTCGGCCGCGGCGACGGGCGCGAGCGCGCCCAGCGGTGCCGCGACGACAGCCGCCGCGATCAGGGCCCGGATGGTCGTACCGCCGAGGTGCATGACATGCCTCTTCGTGTCGGTTGGCTGGGGAACCCGCCCGCGGTCACGGACGGCCACGCCGTTCGACCTTAGCGCGGCTGCGGCGGGAGACGACGAGGCGAAATCGGCGGGCCGTGGCCTGGCCTGCCGATAGCATCGGCCTCGCCGTCACGTTCCGTGTACCCAGGAGGCAGCCACATGTCGGACTACGAATCGCATGCGGGACAGCGGCCCGCGGCGTGGTACGAGAACTGGACCGAAGGGCCCGAGTCCCCGTGGCGCGACCGGCCCGACCCGAGTGCCGAGCGGGAATACCGGACGCTGACCTACGAGCGGGACGGGCGCATCGCCCGGATCACCTTCGATCGGCCCGAGAAGGGCAACGCCATCACCCCGGACACACCGGTGGATCTCGCGCACGCGGTCGAGCGGGCCGATCTCGATCCGCGCGTGCACGTCATCCTGGTCTCGGGTCGCGGCAAGGGTTTCTGCGGCGGCTACGACCTGGACCTGTTCGCCGAGCGGGGTTTCGCGAGCGCGGGCGGTTCCGACGAGGTCACCGGCACCGCGGTCGACCCGATCGCGCAGGCGGTCAACCACAATCCCTGGGGCACCTGGGATCCGATGCTCGACTACGCCATGATGAGCCGGTTCAATCGCGGCTTCGCCAGCCTGCTGCACGCGAACAAACCGACCGTCGCCAAACTGCACGGCTTCGCGGTGGCGGGCGGGACCGACATCGCCCTCTACAGCGACCAGATCATCTGCGCCGACGACACCAAGATCGGCTATCCGCCCACCCGGGTCTGGGGCATCCCGGCGGCGGGCATGTGGGCACACCGCCTCGGCGACCAGCGCGCCAAACGCCTGCTCTTCACCGGCGACTGCCTGACCGGCAAGCAGGCCGCCGAGTGGGGTCTGGCGGTGGAGTCCTGGCCCGCCGACGAACTCGACGCGCGCACCGAGGCGCTGGTGGAGCGGATCGCGCGGATGCCGGTCAATCAGCTCATGATGGCCAAACTGGCGCTCAACTCGAGCCTGCTGGCCCAGGGTGTCGCCACGTCCGGCATGGTCAGCACCGTCTTCGACGGCATCTCCCGGCACACCCGCGAGGGCTACGCCTTCCAACTCCGTTCGGCCACTGTCGGATTCCGGGAGGCCGTGCGCGAACGCGACGAACCGTTCGGCGACCACAAACGTGGTCCGGCGGGAGATCAGGACTGAGCCGGTGCCGCCTGGTCCACGACCATCTGCACCGCGGCCCTGGGTGCCGACGGCGAGATAAAATTGGCACACGGTCGAGTGCGGGAATTCGCCGAGGCCGTGGTGATCCTGGACGACGGCACCGAACTTCCCGCCGACCTCGTCGGCTGTGAACGGCTGGGCCGCCGATCTCGTCGGCCGCGCCGACCGCCCCGCCCGGACCGCCCGGCCGACACCCGCCGGACAGCCTCCGGCTCCGCCGAACGTTCTCGCGGTACACCGGAACAGTTCAAGTTCCGGCCACCGCGGACCGACGCCCCGGCGGTACGGTTCCCGGCTCGGGCGTCGTCGTGCGGAAGGAGAGTCCGAGCGGATGGTTCGCCGGAGCGAGGGGATCAGCCGACGCGGTGCGCTGATCGCGGCGGGTGCCGCGATCGGTATCGGGGTGCTGGGGCAACCACCGCGAGCGGGCACGATCCGGCGCCCGCCCGCCGCCGACGCGCTGACCTCCGGGCAGCGGGCGGAGCTGGCGGAACGGGCGATCGTCTCCCGGCACGTGCGCGCGCTGTGGGGCCTACCGCAGCGGAGTCTGGGCGCGCTGGTCTGGCCCGCGTCGCCGGTGGAACAGTCGTTCGGGCGCTGGTGCTACTGGTGGCAGGCCCACCTGGTGGACTGCGCGGTCGACGCCGCCCACCGCGACCCCACGCCCGCCCGCACAGACCGGGTCGCTGCGCTCGCGCTCGGCATCCGCACCCGCAACATCACCGGCTGGACCAACCGGTACTACGACGACATGGCGTGGCTGGCGCTGGCGCTCGAACGCGCCGATCGGCTGCTGGGGATCCGGTTCGGTGACGCGATCGGTGACCTGCGGTCGGACCTGCTCGACGGCTGGAACGCGCAGGTCGGCGCGGTGCCGTGGCGGTCGGGCGACCCCTACTTCAACACCCCGGCGGTGGGGCCGACCGGGATCGCGCTGGCCCGGCTCGGCGATCTCGGCCGGGCACGGCAACTCGCCGAGTTCCTGCACACCCGCCTGCGCGACCAAGCCACCGGACTGACCCTCGACGGCGTCCACGAACCCGACGGACAGGTGAACCGGACCATCCACACCTACTGCCAGGGCGTGGCGATCGGGCTGGAGACCGAACTGGCGGTGCGCACCGGTGACGTCGTCCACCGGGACCGCGCGGCGGCGCTCGTCGCGGCGACGGCGACCGCGCTGACGAACGGGGGCGTGATCATCGCGGCCACCGCGAACGATTCCGGACTGTTCATGGGCATCCTCGCTCGGTATCTGGCCGAAACCGCGCTGGCGCTGGGCGATGCCACCGCCGCGGCCATCGTGCGCGCGTCGGCGCGGGCCGCGTGGGAGCATCGCGCCGAGGTCGACGGGCTGCCGCTGTTCGGTATGGACTGGACCCGCCCGATCGCCGCGCCGGAGTATCCGAGCTCGCTGCTCCATCTCGCCGGCGCCGACGCGGCGTCGGCGGCGAACCTGAGTCGCGATCTGTCGGTGCAGCTGAGCGGGTGGATGCTGCTCGAGGCGGATCACCAGCTCACGGCCGCGGGACGGTGAGCGCGGCCGTGGTGTGTCGGACCCCGATGCCACACTCGGCGGGTGCGATGGGCGGTGGCGGAGACGGGTGACGGTGGCGCTCGGCTGTGCCCGCTGGACCCCGACGGCAGGCCCGCGGGACCGATCCTCGACGAACCGTCGCTGGCCGAGGCCGTCCGCGCGCGTCCCGAGGTCGAGCGGTGGGTGTGGCGATCGACCGCCGAGATCTATCGGACCCTGCTGGCCGCCGGGGTGCGGGTCGAGCGCTGCTACGACGTCGAGGCTGCCGAGGCGCTGCTGATCGGACACGAGGAAGGTCAGTCCGGCCAGGCCAGATCGCTGGCGGCCGCCTGGGCGCGCCTGCACGGACTGGCTGTCCCGCCGGACGCTCCCGTGCGCGCCGCGGAGACCCAGCCCTCCCTGTTCGACTCGGGCCCGGTGCCGCTGCCGCCGGGCACCGACGAATTCACCGCGCTGGTGGCGGTCTACGAGCGGCAGGTCGCCCGGACCGCGCGGACCGAACACCCGGAACGGATGCGACTGCTCCTGGCCGCCGAGTCGGCGGGCATGCTCGTCGCGGCCGAGATGGCCCGGTCCGGGATCCCGTGGCGCGCCGACATCCACCGCGCGCTGCTGGACACCATGCTGGGCGAACGCTTCCCGGGCGCGCTGGAACCGCGCCGGATGGCGGAGCTGGCCGACGAGGTGTCGCGGGCCTTCGGCGGCGGGGTGCGGGTGCGGCCCGATCTGCCCAACGACATCGTCAAGGCCTTCTCCCGGGCCGGAATCATGGTGTCCTCCACCCGGAAATGGGAACTGCAGCAGATCGATCACCCCGCGGTCGCGCCGCTGCTGGCCTACAAATCCCTGTACCGCGTGCACACCGCGCACGGCTGGTCCTGGCTCGAACAGTGGGTGCACGGCGGCCGCTTCCGGCCCGAATATCTGCCCGGCGGGACGGTGTCGGGCCGCTGGACGACCAATGGTGGTGGCGCCCTGCAGATTCCGAAGGTGATCCGGCAGGCGATCCGCGCCGACCCCGGCTGGTCGCTGGTCGTGGCCGACGCCGCGCAGATGGAACCGCGGATCCTGGCCGCGATCTCGCGCGACCCGGCCCTGATGGAGGTGACCGGTCGCGGTGAGGACCTCTACGCCGACCTGGCGACCCGGGGCTTCGGGGGCGACCGCGCGCAGGCCAAACTCGCACTGCTCGGCGCCATCTACGGGCAGACCTCGGGCGATGCCCTCACCCATCTGGCGGGCCTGCGCAGGCAGTATCCCGCCGCAGTGGCCTATGTCGACGACGCGGCGCACGCGGGGGAGGAGGGTCGGCTGGTGCGCACCTGGCTGGGCCGCACCTGCCCGCCGGTGACGGCGACGTCCCCGGATCTCGCCGAGGAGAACGGCGCGGTCTTCACCGGCACGCCGGCGGCGCGAGCGCGTGGCCGGTTCACCAGGAACTTCGTGGTCCAGGGCAGCGCCGCCGACTGGGCGCTGCTCGTCCTTGCGGCGATCCGCCAGGCGATCGCGAGCGCGGGACTGCGCGCCGAGATGGTCTTCTTCCAGCACGACGAGGTGATCGTGCACTGCCCGGAGGAGGAGGCCGCGACGATCGTCGACGTGATCGCCACCGCCGCCGACACCGCGGGCCGGCTCGCCTTCGGGCCCACCCCCGTGCGGTTCCCGTTCACCACCGCGGTGGTGCAGTGCTACGGCGACGCGAAGTGAGCTGTCGCCGAGTCGTTCCGGGTCCGGCTACCCGGTGCTGAACCAGCCGCCGACGGAAGGGGCGGTGTTGTGCCAGAGGTGCTTGGTCTCCTGGTATTCGGCCAGTCCCGTCGGCCCGAGTTCGCGGCCGATGCCGGAGCGGCCGAACCCGCCCCATTCGGCGGCGGGCATGTAGACACCGAAGTCGTTGAGCCACACCGTGCCGTGCCGCAGGGCGCGCACCACCCGTTCGCCGCGCGCCGGGTCGGCGGTGCGGACACCGGCGGCCAGGCCGTAGGCGGTGTCGTTACCCAGCGCGACGGCCTGGGCCTCGGTGGTGAAGCGTTCCACCGTGAGGATCGGGCCGAAGGTCTCCTCCTGGACGATGCGCATCGAGCGGTCGCAGTCGTCGAAGATGGTGGGCAGGTAGTAGCTGCCCACCGCCAGCGCGGGGTCGTCGGGGCGACGGCCACCCGCGACCAGCCGCGCACCCTCCGAAAGGCCCAGCGCGACATACGCTTCCACCTTCGCGCGATGGTCGGGGGAGACCAGCGGGCCGGTCTGCGAGGCCGGGTCCCGGCCCGGACCCACCCGGATCGCGGCCGCGCGGCGCGCGAGCTCGGCCACGAACTCGTCGGCGATCGAGGCGTGCACGATGAGCCGGGTGCCCGCCGAGCACACCTGCCCGGAATGCAGGAAGGCGCCGGTGAGCACCGCGTCGACGGCGCTGTCGGGGTCGGCGTCGGCGAAGACGAGATGCGGGTTCTTGCCGCCGAGTTCGAGGGCGACGCGGGTGACGTGCCGGGCCGCCCGGCTCGCGATCTCCGCCCCGGTGCTCGCGCCGCCGGTGAACGAGATCAGGTCGACGTCGGGGCTGTCGGTGAGCGCCGCCCCCACCACCTCGCCGCTGCCCGGCACGAGATTCACCACGCCGGCGGGCACCACGGCCCGGTCGATCAACCGCACCAGCGCGATCGTCGACAGCGGCGTGACCTCACTGGGCTTGACCACCACGGTGCACCCGGCCGCCAGCGCGGGCGCGATCTTCCACGACATCTGCAGCAGCGGATAGTTCCACGGCGCGATGAGCGCGCACACCCCGACCGGTTCGTGTACGACGCGGCTGATCACCGCCGGGTTCCCGGTGTCGACGAGCCGGTCGGTGTCGATGGTGACCAGGTGCGCGTAGTAGCGGAACACCGCGATCACATCGTCGATGTCGAGGTGGCTCTCGCGCAGGGTCTTGCCGGTGTCGGCCGTCTCGATCCGGGCCAGGTCGTCACGGTGGGCGTCGAGCAGCTCGGCGATCCGGAGCAGCAGGGCCGACCGTTCGGCCTTCGGTGTCGCGGGCCAGTCACCGGTCGCGAAGGCGGCGCGCGCGGCCGCGATCGCCGCCGACACGTCGGCGGGGCCCGCCTCGTCGACGATGGTGAGAACACCACCGTCGGCCGGATCGTGGACGGCTCTGGTGCCGCCGTCGACCGGCCGCACCCAGCGCCCGTCCAGGTAGAGCCCTGGGGAGCGCAGGAGCGGCTCGTCGGTGAGGACCATCGGGGAATCTGCCTCTCGCTCGAGCCGGGTGTGCGCCGACCAACGTACGCGACGCCGCGCAGTAGCAGGTCCACGGCGTCGGACGCGGGTTCCGCTCGCCGTGAGTCCAATCCTGTTCCCGCCGTGGCGCGGATGGTTTCGTAGGACCGGATCGTCCCGGTTCGAGCGAGAGGCCCCCCGTATGTCCGTCGATGACGCCACTGTCCCCGCGACCGGTGTGCGGGTGGTCAAGCTCGGCGCGCACCTCGGTGCGCGGATCGAGGGCGTGCGGCTCGGCGGCGAGCTCGACGCGCGGACCGTCGGCACGGTGCGGGCCGCGCTGCACGAGCACAAGGTGATCTTCTTCCGCGATCAGCACCACCTCACCGAGGACGGGCAGTACGAGTTCGCGCAACTGCTCGGCACCCCGACCACCCCGCACCCCACCGTCACCTCGGCGGGGGCGAAGAGCCTGGCCATCGACTCGCACCAGACCCGCTCCAATGTCTGGCACACCGATGTCACCTTCGTCGACCGGGTGCCCAGCGCCTCGATCCTGCGCGCCGTCGCACTGCCCAGCTATGGCGGCTCGACCACCTGGGCCTCGACCGTCGCCGCCTACGACGCGCTGCCGGCACCGCTGAAACTGCTGGCCGAGAACCTGCGCGCCCGGCACACCAACCGCTACGACTACGCCGCCGACATCGAGGACCGGCCCGACGACAAGGACCGCGCCTACCGCGGCGAGTTCGAGTCGACCTACTTCGAGACCGAGCATCCCGTCGTCGAGGTGCACCCCGAGACCGGCGAACGCGCCCTGCTGCTCGGCTGCTTCGTGAAGGAGATCGTCGGGCTGTCGAGCTCGGAACCACGGGCGCTGTTCCGGCTGTTCCAGGATCGGGTGACCCGGCTCGAGCACACCACCCGCTGGGACTGGTCGCTGGGTGACGTCGCCATCTGGGACAACCGCGCCACCCAGCACTACGCCGTCGACGACTACGACGGCCGCGAGCACCGCAGGCTGACCCGCATCACCCTGGCCGGCGCGGTCCCGGTGGGCGTCGACGGCACGCCGAGCACGGTGATCGCGGGCGACGCCGCCGGCTACGCGAGTGCCCAGCACCGGCGCGCGGCGTAGGAATCGACCGGCATCGCAACACCTCCAGAACTTCGGGTCCCCGGCCGAACGCACGTCATGGATTACCCTTCGACGACACGTACGTCCGGTGATCACGCGCGCACAGGTCCTGACCGGCCCGGCTCGACGATGGGATTCCCGTGAACTTGTGGAACTATGTGCGGGGTCGGGGGGAGTTGCTGACCTTCCTGACCTACCAGCACGCCTCGCTGGCTTTCCAGACCGTGTTGGTCGGTACCCTCGTCGCCGTCCTCGTCGCGGTGGCCGTCTACCGCCTGCCGCTGGCCTCGGCGCTGACCCTCACCTCCAGTCGGGTCGCGCTGACCATTCCCTCGCTGGCCCTGCTGGCGCTGTTGCTGGTGCCGTTCGGGCTCGGCGTGGTGCCGTCGTTCATCATGCTGGCCTTCTTCGCGGCGCTGCCGGTGATCGGCAACGCCATCGTGGGGCTGCGGTCGGTGCCGCCCTCGGTGATCGAATCCGCGCGCGGTATCGGATTGTCGCGATGGCGGATCCTGCTGACGGTCGAGTTCCCGATCGCGTGGCCGGTGATCCTCACCGGGATCCGCGTGTCCACCCAGATGATCGTCGGCGTGGCGGCCATCGTCGCCTATGTGCTCGGCCCCGGACTGGGCTCGCTGATCTTCAACGGCCTGTCCCGCCTCGGCGGCGCCAACGCCCTCGAGATGGCGCTGACCGGCACCATCCTCATCGTCGCGATCGCGTTGGTGTTCGACGCGCTGCTCGTCCTGCTCGGACGGCTCACGATTGCCGAAGGACTGACATGACCGAAGTGACCAGCCAGCCCGCCCCGGCAACGCCGGAGCGCACCGTGACCGGGGCGTCGATCACGCTCGACGGTGTCGTCAAGCGGTACAAGGGGCAGGAGGTGCCGGCGGTGCGGCGGCTCGATCTGGAGATCGACGCCGGCGACATCGTCGCGTTCGTCGGGCCTTCGGGCTGCGGCAAGACCACCACGCTGAAGATGATCAACCGGCTGATCGAGCCGTCCGAGGGCCGGATCTTCATCGGCGGTCGCGACGTCACCAGGGAGGACCCCGACAAGCTGCGCCAGTCGATCGGCTATGTGATCCAGTCCGGCGGCCTGTTCCCGCACTGGACGGTGGCCAAGAACATCGGCGCCATTCCGCGGGTGCTCGGCTGGGACAACAAGCGCATCGCCGAGCGCACCGAGTACCTGCTGGATCTGGTCGGTCTCGATCCCGCCACCTTCGCCGACCGGCTGCCCAAGGACATGTCCGGCGGCCAGCAGCAGCGCGTCGGTGTGGCCCGCGCGCTCGCTGCCGACCCGCCGGTGCTGCTGATGGACGAACCGTTCGGCGCGGTCGATCCGATCACCCGGGTTCGCCTGCAGGACAGCCTGATCGCGATCCAGCACGAACTCGGCAAGACCATCGTGATCGTCACCCACGACTTCGAGGAAGCCACCAAGCTCGGCGACAAGGTGCTCATCCTGTCCGAGGGCGGGCACATCGAGCAGTACGCGCGCCCGGAGGAGATCCTCACCGATCCCGCGACACCGTTCGTGGAGGAATTCGTCGGATCCGGCGCGAAACTGGCGTATCTGACGGTCTCGCGGGTGCGCGATGTCGCCTACGACCCGGTGACCACGGCGCGCATCGGCGAACCGGCACAGGCGGTGATCCAGCGGGCCAGGGCGGCCGGGCACACCTGGGTCGTGGTCGTCGACGCGGCGGGCAGGCCGCGCTCGTGGCCCTCGCTCACCGAAGTCGCCAGCAAGCCCGAGGTCTCCGACTATCTGGACCGCAGGCTGCCGGTGGTCGCGCAGTCCTCCACGCTCAACGACGCGCTCGACGCGATGCTGGCCGCCAGTCAGGGCGCCACCCTCGTCACCGACGGGCGCGGCGCGGTCGTCGGCTCGCTGAGCATCGGGTCGGTGACCGAGGTGATCCAGACGAAGCTGGCCGAGAATCACGCCACCGAGCCCGCGTCCTCGTACGAGACCTATGTCGACGGGTCCGACCCGACGCCGACCCCGGTCGTCGCCGCCGACGACGGCACCGCACCGGCCGAACCGTCATGAGCAGGCTGCGTCGCGTGCCGATCGACGTGTGGTTCGAGCCGATCATCATCGTGGTGGTCGGCCTGGGCTACCTGCTCTGGTACCGGTCGACGACCTTCACCGCGACCGAGCAGGCCTCCCTCGGCTGGGACAACCTGCAGACCACCATCGCCGAACACATCCGGCTGACGGTGGTCGCCACACTGATCGTGGTGCTGGTGGCGATTCCGCTCGGCATCGCGCTGACCAGGCCCGCGCTGAAGCGATTCGAGCCGATCGCGGTCAATATCGCCAATATCGGGCAGGCCGCGCCCGCGGTGGGCCTGCTGGTGCTGTTCACGTTCTGGCTCGGCACCGGATTCCGCACCGCGATCGTGGGTTTGGTCGTGTACGCGGTGCTGCCGATCCTGCAGAACACGATCGTCGGACTGCGGCAGGTGGATCAGCGCACCATCGAAGCGGCGCGCGGCATCGGCTTCTCCGCCACGCGCACGCTGGTGCAGGTCGAGCTGCCGCTGGCGGTGCCGGTGATCCTCAACGGGGTGCGCACGGCGCTGGTCATCCTGGTCGGCACCGCGACACTGAGCACGTTCATCGGCGCGACCAGCCTGGGCACCCTGATCACCACCGGCGTCACGCTGTTCCTGCCCAAGCTGCTGATCTCCGGTGCCGTCCTGGTCGGGCTGCTGGCGTTGATCATCGACTGGCTCGGCCGACTCGTCGAACTGGCCGCGACCCCGCGAGGTGTCTCATGAGACGACGGCTGGTTCCGGTGCTCGTGGCCGGTCTGACCCTGCTCACCGGATGCGGACTGGTGAGCTCGTCGGGCACCTTCCACGACGCGAGCCTGCCCGGCGGCGACCGCCCGCTCGACGGCGCGGACATCGTGGTGACGTCGAAGAGCTTCACCGAGGGTGTGCTGCTCGGCAAGATCACCGCGACCTATCTGGCCGCGGCGGGCGCCTCGGTCACCGACCTGACCGGCGCGCCGGGCTCGGCCTCCTCCCGCCAAGCTCAGCTCAACGGTGACGCGGACGTGCTCTGGGAGTACACCGGCACCGGGTGGGTGAACTACCACAACGAGACCGAGACGATCGCCGACCCGCAGGAACTGTGGCAGCGCGTCCACGACGTCGAGAAGCGCGACTACGACCTGGAATGGCTCCCACCGGCCAACTTCAACGACACCTACGCCTTCGCCGCGTCCGCGCCGACCGCCCAGCGGCTGGGCGTGCGGTCGCTGACCGAGGCCGCCGCCCTGCCGGTGGCCGAGCGCACCTTCTGTGTCGACGACGAATTCTTCAGCCGCTCCGACGGTTTCCTGCCGATGCTGGAGAAATACGGCATCCCGTACAACGATCCGAACGGCGTGCCCTCGGGCAATGTCACCCGGATGGACGCCGGTGTCGTCTACACCGCGACCGCCAAGAGCCAGCCCTGCAATTTCGGCATGGTCTACACGACCGACGGCCGCGTCAAGAACCTGAACCTGACCGTCCTCGACGACGACAAGAAGTTCTTCCTGCCCTACAGCGGCACGGCCGTGGTCCGCGGTGTGGTCATCGAGCAGCACCCCGAACTCCGGCCCCTGCTCGGCACCATCTCCGAGCGGCTGACCGACGAACTGATGCAGGACCTCAACGGCCGCGTCGACATCGACGGCGAGGACCCGGCCGATGTCGCCTACGACTGGTTGAAGAGCGAGCGTCTGATCGAGTAACGGGTCACCGGTTACGAGACGCTTGATATCGAAACTAACAGTTTCGTATGCTGCCCTCATGGTGACGGTGAAACGCGGGGATGTCCGTGCGCGCGAGCGGCGGATCGACGAGTCGATCGCGGAGTCGATGCGCGAGATCCTCGACGAGTCCGGATACGCGGGTCTGGCCGTCGACGCGGTCGCGGCGCGGGCCGGGGTGAGCGTGGCGGCGATCCACCGGCGCTTCGTCACCCGTCAGGAGATGGCCTTCGCGGCCTTGCTGCATGCCCTGCGCGAGAATCCGCCCGCCGACACCGGCTCGCTCCGGGGCGATCTGGGAGCCCTCGCCGACGGCCTCGGCGTCCGGCTGCGGCGATCGGGTGGCGAGGCCGTGGCGGGTCTGCTGGCCGATATCCGCAGCGACTGCACGCTGAGCGCCCGGTTCGCGTCGACCTGTCCGGCGACGGAGCGCGCGGTGGTCGCCACCCTGCTCGACCGCGCGATCCGCCGTGGCGAGCTGCGCTGCCGCCCCGATCCTGCGATCACCAGGTCGCTGCTCCTCGCGCCGCTGTTCGCGTGGCTGAGCGTGCTCGACGAGGCCCCGCCGTACGCAACCGAACTCGCGTGCATAGTGGCACTCGCTGCCTCGGAAGCCTTGGTCGCCAACGACCGCCTGTCGACCCGGTGAGCCGCCGTCGACGCTTTCTCGGCCGAGTGCGGGGCGGCGCTGCTTCCCGGGCGTTCCGGCGCACCCGCGACCTGGATGCGGCACCGACGCGCACCGAGATGCTGTGCCTCATCGCCCTCGCCCAGGTCGTCTGCGCACCGCTCGCCACGATGAACTTCGGTCCGGCGGACGGGGTCGTCTGTCCCGCATCGGCATCCGAGGTGACGAGACCGATGTCCGGGTTCGCGCCGCGACCGCTCGAGGCGTCCGAGGCGAGGCGGCCGATCGGCCGGTCGCGCTGTCCGGCGAGGTGATGAACAGCTCGGTCCCGCCACATTCGATGAGGTACTGATAACTGTACCCAATGGTATGGTCGCACGGCGGTGCGTGCGACGGTGCAGCCCGGGAAGGGCTCGGCCATGGGATATCCGATCGAACGTCGTGGGTTTCTGCGTGCCGCCGGGGCTGGTCTGCTCGGCGCGGCGCTGCTCGAGACGTCGGCCGCCGCGGTGCCGCCGCGGGCGCGCAGTCCGCTGCTGTTCCCTTCCCCGAAGGTCGAACCGTTCGTGGACGAGCTGCCCCGATTGCCGGTGGTGCGCGGCGACCGGCTCGATCTGGTCGCGGCGACGACCTCCCATCGCTTCCATCGCGATCTGCCGGAATCGCCGGCGCTGGGCTACAACGGGTCGACCTACTTGGGGCCGACCGTCGAGCATCGGGCGGGCACGCCGCTGCGCCTGCGTTTCGCGAACCGGATGAGCGCCCATCCGCTGGCCGCCGACATGGACACCACCCTGCACGGTGTCGCCGAGAGCTTCCGGTCCGCGCCGCCGTCCTCGCTGCACCTGCACGGCGGAGTGACGCCGCCGGACAGCGACGGGCATCCGGAACAACTCGTCTATCCCGGCGGCGATCTCGACCACGACTTCCCGCTGGCGCAGGACGCGGGCCACCTCTGGTATCACGACCACGCGATGGGGATCACCCGCGTGAACGTCTACGCCGGACTCGCCGGAATGCTGCTGCTCCGCGACGACGTCGATACGGGTGCGCCCGGCAACCCGCTGGGTCTGCCCGCCGGGGAGTTCGAAGTGCCCCTCGTCTTGCAGGAGAAGCTGTTCACTGCCGACGGACGGCAATCGGTGCGCTCGACGCCGGTCGTTCCCCAAGGACGATGGGAAGGCGGGGCGGTCGGGGACGTCGGGGTGGTCAACGGCAAGATCTGGCCCTACCTACCGGTCGCGCGCGGTCTCTACCGCTTCCGGATGCTCAACGCGGCCTCGTTCAGTGTGTGGAATCTGTTCTTCGGCAACCGGATGCGGTTCTGGGTGATCGGCACCGAGCACGGACTGCTGGACGCGCCGGTCCCGGTACACGAGCTGCGGCTGGCGCCGGGGGAACGGGTGGACGTGCTGGTCGATTTCGCCGGACTGGCGCCAGGGGAGACCGTCGAGTTGTGCAACGACGAGGCCCCGGTCTTCCAGGCGGCGGTCCTCGGCGAAGTCGCGATGCCGGTGTTCTGCCAGTTCCGGGTACAGGATCGGCCCGGGTTCGTTGGTGGCGTGCCGGAGCGGTTGCGCGGCGGGGGATCTCGTCCCGCGGTGCTCCCGGCGCTCGCGACCCCGACGGTGGTCCGTCAGGTGACGGTGAGTCAGCCCTACGAGCTGCGGGTGCCGCCCGCGATCATGTCGCTGAACAATCTCACTTTCGCCAGCTCGGACATCGAGCGGCCGCGACAGGGCACCGTCGAGCAGTGGAACATCATCAACATCACACCCGACCCGCACCCGATCCACCTCCACCTGGTCACCTTCCGGATTCTCGGCCGGACGCCGCTGCGCACGGTCGACTACCAGCTGGCGCATCCGCAGCCGCCGATCGGGCAGAAGTGGGCGCCCTCGGCCGAGGGATTCCTGGCCGGTCCGATGGTGCCGCCGCAGCCGTGGGAAGCCGGCTGGAAGGACATCGTGCGGGTCGACGGCGGCACCGTCACCAGCATCATCGTCCGATTCCCCACCGCGGCCGAACTCGGCTTCGACCCCGACGCGACCTTCCCCCGCCGGAACGCGACCGAACTCGACGCCACGGATTCCCACGGCACGCACCGCACCGCCGACCACGGGGGCCACTCGCATGACGATCTGCAGGGCTACGTGTGGCACTGTCACCTGCTCGATCACGAGGATCACGACATGATGCTGAAGTACCGCATCGTGCCCTGACGCCCGCGTCCATACTTTCAGGTACGGATATGTGTTCTCCGTAGTATGGTCTGCTTATCGCGACAGCCGGGGAGCGAATTTCACGTCAGGAGCACGGCATTGGCCGAATTCGTCGACAGTCAGGTCCGATCCGACCCACCCCGGTCGGCGGTCGAGCGGCCACCGGTGCAGTGCCCCACCGCCTTCCGCTACTGGGAGGCACGCGGTACCGCGCGGGTGCGCCGGATCGAGCGCCTGTTCGCCACCGTGACCCGGCAGCGGTTGTTTCCCAGTGACGAACAAGCCGTGGCGCTGTGCGCGGACCTGTTCACCGGCGACCCGGTGGCCGAGCGGTTCGTCGCCGAGGTGAGCCACGGTGCGATCGGCGCGAAGGCCGGACGCCGGCTGCTGGACCGCGCGCTGGCCGAGGGCATCGACGCGGTGCCCGACGCTCCCGAATCCATGCGCGCGCTGTTCGCCGAGTTCGAGACCGTGCCCGAGTGGGTGGTGCCGGAGCTGGTGGAACAGGGTGCGGCCATCTGGCGGCGCTGGGGCACCATGCTGTTCAGTTTCGCCGGCGCCGAGACACTCGAGATGTACACCGAGGCGGCGGTCGCGACCCCGCTGTCGCTCGCCGGCGGCTACGCCGGGGACAGCGCCCTGCGCCGGTTCCTGGAGACCACCCGCTTCTGGATGGACGTCTCGGCCCCCGACGCGTTGCTCACCCCGGGCTCGGCCGGTCGCGCCACCGCGCTGAAGGTACGGGTCATGCACGTCTCGGTGCGGGCGAAGGTCGCCGGTCACCCCGAATGGGATATCGAACGGTGGGGTCTGCCGATCAGCCAGACCTACCAGATGCTGACGCTGCTCGGCGGCAGTGTGACGCCCGGCCTGGGACTCTGGGTACTGGGTTACCAGACCACGCCGTCGGAAATCCGTGCGCTGCTGCACTTCCAGAAGTACCTGGGGCACCTGCTCGGCGTGCGGTTGCGCTGGTACCCGGAGACCGTCCTGGACGCGCTGCGGGTGCTGGCCATGACGATCGTGTCGCGCTCCTACGACGCGGGACAGCACGGCACGGAACTGATCGAGTCCTACCCGGCGGCCTTCGCGCCCCGCGACGGTCACCGTGGCCTGACCCGGCTGCGCGAGAAGTACAACTACCGCATCAATTCCGTGTACTCCGCGATGTACATGGCGCCCGGTACCCGCCGGCGCTACACGATGCCGCCCGCGTTCCCGTGGATCGTCGTGCCGATCGTCCGGTTCCCGCTGATCACCGCCATGGAGGTCGCCCGCCGAGTCTGCCCGCCGTTCGCGCGGGTGCACGAGAAGGTGATGCTGTGGCATCGCGAGAACTGGTATCGCGCCCAGATGCAGGGCCGGGAAGCGGCCTTCGACGCCAGCGGCGCCCTGCGCCGATGAACTTACCGGAAGCAGCTATGACAAGCGACATCGTCGAAGTGTGGAACGGACCGGGACGCCGCGACGGTGTCCTGACAGCGGTCGAGCCACGGCACAACGGACTCCATCCCTCGCCGAGCAGGCTCGCCTTCGAGCACTGGTATTTCGACGCCCACCTCGACACCGGGCACGTGGTGATCGGCTTTCTCACCAAGCGCAGGCCCGAGGATCTGCCCACCGCGCGGCCGTGGGTCGAGATGATGGTCTACGCGCCCGACGGCACCCGCCGTCAGGTGTCGCGGCGCTATCCCCGCGCCGACACGTCGTTCTCGGCCGAAGCGTGCGATGTCCGCGTCGGCCACAACACCGCCCGCACCGAAACCGGATCCGACGGCCTGCCGGTCCATCACCTCTGGATGGCCGAGGACGGCATCGTCTTCGACCTGCGCTTCCACAACGAAGTGCCCAGCTGGATGCCCGGCAAGGGCGAAACCCGTTTCGGCACCAGGGATTCCTTCGGCTGGATGGTGGGCGCGCCCCGGGCCAGGGTGACCGGCGCGATCGAACTCGACGGCGTGCGTCACGAGGTCACCGGGCGTGGGTACCACGACCACAACTGGGGCGTCGGCGACATGAAGAAGATCATCGAGCGCTGGCACTGGGGACGGCTCTACGTCGAGGACTACTCCCTGCTGTTCGCCTCCGTCCTGACCCAGCAGCGCCGGGGCGGGCACGAGATCAGCCCGCTGATGCTGGCCCACCACGAGCAGATCGTGCTGTCCACCGGCGAGACCGTCCTCGCCGAGGGACCCGCGCGCTTCGACGCCACCGCCGGACGGACCTACCCCGAATGGGTGGAACTGACCGTGCCCGGCAGCCTCGAGCTGCGCCTGGACGTCGTGCGCGTCATCCACGCCCACGACCTGCTCGACGATGTCCCGGTGGCCCGGTCCCGGCTGATCAAACCGCTCGTGCACCGGCTGGTGGGGCATCCGGGCTATTTCCGGTTCGAGTCCACCTTCACGCTGGCCGTGCGCACCGGCGCGGGCACCGAGCACCGCACCGGGACGACCCTGCACGAACTGGTCGCGCTGACCTGACCAGCGGTCAGTCCGCGGACTCCGTGCTGGTGATGAACCGGAAGAACTCCCGGCGCTGATCCTCGGTCGGCACCGGGAGATTCTGGTTGCCGTGGACGAAGCCGATCCCGGCGAAACACATCAGGCCCGCCCGCATCTCGGCCTGATCGGCGGCGAAGCCCATCTCGACGAGCGTGTCGGACAGCGCGTGGAAGATCCGCTGATCGAGCGCCTTGACGGCCGCGGCCACCTCGGCGTTGGTGCGCGCCCAGTCCCGCACCGCGAGCTCGATCTGCCACACCCGCTCCGCGGTGAGCAGTTCGCCCATGCGGGCCAGCCGCTCGCGGGGCGGCAGTTCCTCGAGGCCCTGGAAGCCGCGCGCGGCATCGTTCTGATCGGCGCACCAGAACTGGGCCGTGGTCTGCAACAGCTGATCGATACCGTCGAAATGCCAGTAGAAACTGCCCTTGGTCACCCCGAGCTCATCGCACAACTTGGCGATCGTGATGCCGGCGACCCCATCGCGCAGCAGGACCCGCAGCGCCGCGTTCGTCCAGTCCTCGACCCCGAGCCTGCGTGCCGCGCGTCCGGCCGACGCCGCTTTGCGCTTGGACACCGGCGCGGTGGGTCGCGGGTCCTCGGCCCTGGGGGTCATCGTCGCCTTCCTGTCGCCATCACGCGTCAGCTTATCGCCCCGCGGGCCGGGCAGAGGGTGTCGTCCCCGGCCGTGGCTGCCGCTCGCGCGTAGGGTCGCTGGCATGGCCTGCCGGATCACCGAACTCGTCCTCGACTGCGCCGATCCGCAACGGCTGGCGGACTTCTGGTGCGAGATCCTCGGCTACGTCGAACTCGACCGGGACCAGGGCGACATCCAGATCGGCCCGCCCGGAACGGCGTTCGGCGGCCCGCAGCCCACCCTGCTGTTCAGCCGCAGCACGGAACCGAAGCGCGAGAAGCTGCGCTTGCACCTGGACGTGAATCCCACCGACCGCGATCAGGACGCGGAACTGCGGCGGCTGCTCGCCGCCGGGGCCCGACCGGTCGAGATCGGGCAAACCGGCGCCGAATCGTGGCACGTCCTGGCCGACCCGGAGGGCAACGAGTTCTGTCTGCTGCGCCGCCGGGTCGAGGACGGGGAGCACTGACCCACGCTCAGGCGGTCCCGGCGACACCCTCCGGCACGGGGGCGAAGATCGCGCCGAAGTAGCGGGTGAGGTCGTGCGCGGACGCCGGGCAGGCCGCGTATCCGAGATAGCCGTCGGGCCGGACGACGTACACCGCGCCGGGTCCGGCGTGGTACTGCCGGGCGAAGTCACCGTCGCGATCATGGATCACCGGCAGCACGGCCGCCGCCACGGCCGCGCCCGGCGCGGCGACGAGATAGGCGTCGAGCCGGTCGTCGGCCAGTTCCCGGAGCAGGTCGACACGGCTCTCGATCTCGTCGAGCATCGCGGCGTCGGCGGTGCTGTCCACGTAGCAGAGCACGGTGTGGTCCGGGCCGGTGAGCAAGGGGAACAACCGGAACGGCGAGGCCACCGCGTCGCGGGTCAGCCCGGTCGCGTCCGGGGCGCGGCTGCCCGCCGTCGGCGCCGGTGCGCCGACCGGGGAATCGAAGACGATGGGACTGTCGCGGTAGTCGATGAGCAGCTGGGCTTCGCGCAGCAGTACGTGCTCCGGGTCGGGGTCGCCCGCGCCGATGCCGTCCCTGGCATGGCGCACGGTGCGGCCGACGACCTCTTCGCCCACCGGCCTGCGCTCGGCGTCGTAGCTGGCCAGCAGCTGCGGCGCGGCCAGATCCGCGACCGCCAGCGCCAGTTTCCAGGCCAGGTTGTGCAAGTCCTGGATGCCGGTGTTCATACCCTGCGCGCCCGTGGGCGGATGGATGTGGGCGGCGTCGCCCGCGACGAAAACCCGTCCGCGACCGTAGGAGTCGACGATGCGGTGACTGATCCGGAACACCGAGGACCAGCGCAGGTGCGACGCGCGCACCGGCTCGGGCGACAACCGGTCCAGTACCGCCTGGATATCGGCCAATTCGGGTGCCGGACCACTGCCGAAGCCGTGCGCGACACCGTCGGCGCCCGCGCCGATCTCGAGTTCCGGGGGCACCCGCATCGAGACGCGGTAGCGGTGGCGGCCGGGCAGCGGGATGCACACCAGGACGTCGTCGGTGACGCCGTCGGTCTGGTGCATCGCCCGGACGCCGTAGCCGCGCGGTTGCGACCAGTCCAGTTCGACATCGCCGAGCATGTACTGCTCCGTGAACGCCGCGCCCTCGAAGGTGAGACCGAGGGTCTTGCGGACGATGCTGTGCGCGCCGTCGCAGCCGACGAGGTATCGCGTCCGCACCGTGTGCTCACCGTCGGGTCCGGCCAGCACGGCGTCGACGCCGTCGTCGTCCTGGGTGAACCCGGTCAGCGTCACCCCGCGTTCCACGTGCGTGCCCAGCGCGGCCAGCCGCTGCCAGAGAATTCGCTCGGTCTCGTACTGGGGCAGCCCGACGAAGGCGAACGGCACCTCGGGAGGCAGCGCCAGGTCGAGCCGCCCCGACTCGACGCCGTTGACGAAGACGAGCTGGCCGCGAATCAGGATCGCGGCGTCGAGGACGTCGCGGAGAACGCCCATCTGCTCGAACAGCTCCAGCGTGCGCGGCTGGATGCCGACCGCTTTGGCGTATCTGGGTGGGTGGGCCTGCGTGTCGACGACCCGGCAGCGCACCCCGCGCCGGACCAGTTCGACAGCGGCGGCCGTGCCCACCGGCCCGGCACCGACGACCAGCACATCCGTCTCGACCATGCGACATCACCTCGTTGGACTACCCCGCCTCAGTGTGTTCGCTGATCGTACGCCGGGGCATCCCGCGGCAGCATCCTCGTCCGTCGAGACTTCACGTGTTCCCTGGCGCAGCATCGTTGACACCGGGGAGAGCGCGGCGTTGACTTGGTTCTCACACAGCGAGGAACCGCCATGAGTATGCGCAAGAAGATCGCGAATTCGGTCGAGGCCAACAGGGGCCGGATCAAGAAGGTGTTCGGTCGAGCCACTGGAAATCGAAGCCTCGAGGCCGAAGGTCGGATCGAACAAGCCAAGGGCAACCTGAAGCAGTCCGCCGCGAAAATCAAAGACGCCTTCAGGAACTAGCTCCGGTGGGCCCCGGCCAGCCGCTGGGCGTCTCCCTGGTCAGCCCGGTGTTCGAGAAGAACGCCGGGCTGTGCGGCGGCAACTCACCTGGTACGGCGGATGACCGCGCGGCAGCGCCATTCCAGCAGCCGGACGGCGAGACCGAAGGAGCGGAAGGCCGGGTTGGTGGTCTGGCGGTGGTAGTAGCGGTAGTAGATCTGCTGGCAGATCACCGCCAGGCGGAACAGCCCGAAGACCTCGTAGAAGGCCCATTCGCGATCCGTGAGCCCGATTCCGGTCCGGCGACAGTAGTATTCGACCACCTCGTCGCGGGTGAGCATGCCGCGGGTGTGGGTGGGCTGGCGCCGGAAGAACTTGAAGGCGAGGTTGTCGTCGGCCTGGACCCAGTAGGCCAGGGCGCTGCCGAGGTCCATCAACGGGTCGCCGATGGTGGCCATCTCCCAGTCGAGCAACCCGATCGGCCGGGTGGGCTCGGCTGGGTCGAGCACGATGTTGTCGAAGCGGAAGTCGTTGTGGATCAGGGCTGTCGCGCGATCGGGTGGCTGGTGGGCGGCCAGCCACGACATGACCGACTCGAACGAACCGACGTTGCGGGTGCGGGCTCGGCGATAGCGGTCCGACCAGCCGGACACCTGCCGGGTGACATAGCCGGGGCCCTTGGACATCCAGTCCAGGCCCGCGGCGGTCGGATCGATGGCGTGCAGGTCGACCAGGACGTCGAGCACATTGGTGCACAGTGCGCGCACCCGCGGCGCCGTCCAGGCGGGTTCGGGCGGGAGCTCCTTGCGCGGGATGAGGCCGTCGAGCCGTTCCATCAGGTAGAACGGCGAGCCGAGCACGCTGTCGTCCTCGCACAGCGCCACCGTCGGCGGCGCGTAGTCGAACACCGGGCCGAGGGCGGTTTGCACGCGGTACTCGCGCGCCATGTCGTGCGCGCCGTCGGCGCGGTGCCCGCCGGGCGGCCTGCGCAGGATCAGCTCCCGCTCGGGGTACTGCACGAGATAGGTGAGATTGGAAGCGCCACCGGAGAATTGACGTACCTGCGGGAGCCCGGTGAGGGTTGCGCCGGTCTCGGTGCGCAGCCACGCCGCCAGGGCGGCGACATCGAAGGCGTCCTCGGCACGCACGGCGCGGGCGTCGGAACGGGTGGGGGACCGGGTCATGTCAGCCGCCGTAGCAGCGACACCGGCAGCCGCTTCACCACGACCGACAGGGGAACCCACGGCCACGCCGGGACGTAGGCGACGGATTTGCGCGCCTCGATCGCCCGCACCATCGCGGCGACGCCGGGTTCGGTGTCGACCATGAAGGTGGTGCGGCCCTCCTTGCGGTCGGTCATCTCCGATCGGATGTAGCCGGGGCAGATCAGCGAGATGTCCACGCCGGGAATGCGTTCCGAGCGCAGGCCTTCGGCGAGGGCGGCGACACCGGCCTTGCTCGCGGCGTAGACCGTCATCGACCGGCGCATGCCGCGCAGCGCGGAGAACGACGAGATGAGGACCAGGTGACCGCGACCCTGCGCCCGGAACGCCGCCAGCGCGTGCTCGCTCTGGGAGAGCGCGCCCACGAAATTGGTGAGCGCGGTCCGCCGGTTGGCCGCGTGCCCGCCGGTGCCCAGGGCGGCGCCGTGGCCGAGGCCCGCGTTGACGACGACCCGGTCGAGTGCACCGAACTCGGCCCGGAACTTCTCGAACACCGTCTGCACGGCGGCGTCGTCGGTGACATCGAGGGCGGCGGTGTGGACCACGATGCCGGGATGGGCGGCGACGAGTTCGTCGCGCAGGTCGTCGAGGCGGTCCACGCGGCGGGCGCAGAGGCCGAGATCGTAACCGCGCGCGGCGAATTGCCGCGCCATCTCGGCGCCGAGCCCGGCGCTGGCGCCGGTGATGACGATGGTGCCGGTGCTCATCGGGAAGTCTCCTTGTTCTCGGCCGCCGTGATGCGACGGCCCATCGTGGTCAGCTGCCGGTCGTAGAGCGGGCGCAGCAGGCGTTTCGTCCAGAAGGCCACGCGGCCGGACCGGTCGGTCAGGACGAGGAAGCGGCCGGCGTCGATGCCGGCGAGTGCGGTGGTGGCGATGGCATCGGCGTCGGCGGTCGCGCCGTCGATCAGGCGGCGGGCGATCTCGGACATCAGCGGGTCGGCGTCGCTCAGCGACGACGCCAGGTCGGTGCGGAAGAACGACGGGCACACCACCGAGACGGTGATGCCGTGCGGCGCCAGCTCGTAGCGCAGGCTCTCGCTGAGGGCGACGACCGCGGCCTTGGCGGCGGAATAGGGCGCCATCGCCGGTGGGTGCACGAGACCGGCCATCGAGGCGACATTGACCAGGTGACCGCTGCCTTGCGCCTGGAACATCGGGGTGAAGGTCCGGCACCCGGTCGCGGCACCGAGCACATTGACCGACATGACCCGGGCCCACTCCTCGGCGGGCACCCGGTCGATGCGCCCGCCCGCCGCGATGCCCGCGTTGTTGATCAGGATGTCGAGGCCGCCCAGGGTGGAGCGCACGGTGTCGCGGGCGCGGTCCCAGTCCTGCTCGGAGGTGATGTCCAGGCGCAGGTACGAGGCGCCCGCGGGGACCGGGGCGTCGTCGGCGAGATCGGTGACCACCACCCGGTCACCGCGGGCGGCGAAGAGTCGGGCCAGCGCGGCGCCCAGGCCGGACGCGCCGCCGGTGATCAGCACCCGTGCCACGTCAGCGCCCCTGCCCGTACTTGGCGAGCTCGAGCCGCCCGACCATGTCCAGATGTACCTCGTCGGGACCGTCGGCCAGCCGGATCGCCCGCGCGGTCGTCCAGGCGGCCGACAGCGGTACATCGTCGGACAGCCCGGCGCCGCCGTGGATCTGCATGGCGAAGTCGATGACGTGCTGCGCCATCGACGGCACGTGCGCTTTGATCTGGCTGATCTCGCTGAGCGCGCCGAACGCGCCGACGGTGTCGAGCTTCCAGGCCGCGTTGAGGACGAGCAGGCGCGCGGCGTCGATCGCGATGCGCGCCTGCGCGATCCGTTCCCGGTTGCCGCCGAGCCGGGCCAGCGGCTTGCCGAACGCGGTGCGGGTCGTCGCCCGCTCGCAGGCCGCGGCGAGCGCGGCCTCGGCCAGTCCGATCAGCCGCATACAGTGGTGGACGCGGCCGGGACCCAAACGGCCCTGGGCGATCTCGAAGGCGCGACCGGGGCCGAGCACGATGTTCGCGGCGGGCACGCGCACGTCGGTGAACGACACCTCACCGTGGCCGAACGGCTCGTCGTAGCGGCCCATCGCGGGCAGCATCCGCTCGATCCGCACCCCGGGAGTGTCGACCGGGACCAGCACCATCGTGTGCCTGCGATGCTTCTCGGCGTCGGGGTAGGTCAGGCCCATGAAGATGATGAGCGCGCAGTCGCGATGGCCGATGCCGGTGGTCCACCACTTGCGGCCGTTCACGACGACGTCTTCGCCGTCGAGGACGGCGGTGGCGGCCATATTGGTGGCGTCGGAGGACGCGACGTCGGGTTCGGTCATCCCGAAGGCGGACCGGATGCCGCCGTCGAGCAGCGGTTCGAGCCATCGCTGCCGCTGCGCGGCGTCGCCGTACTGCAGCAGGACCTCCATGTTCCCGGAATCCGGTGCGTTGCAGTTGAAGACGTACGGCGCCAGGAACGAGCGCCCGGTCTCCTCGGCGATCGGGGCGTAGTCGACATTGGTGAGGCCGGTGCCGCCGTCGGTGCCGAAGCGGGCGGCGTACTCGCCGGCGTGGGCGGCGGGCAGGAACAGATTCCACAGTCCGGCCGCGCGTGCCTTGGTGCGCAGGTCGGCGAGCACGGGCAGGGGGTCCCACGGGTCGGCGCCGGTCTCACGCAGCGCGGCCACAGCGCGGTGGTAGTCCGCCTCGATCGGGGCGATCTCCTCGGCGATGAAGCCGCGTACTCGGCCTGCGAGATCGGTGGCGCGGGCACTGGGTGCGAAGTCCATGTCTCTGCTTTCGGGGAAAGGGGAACGGGTGGTGATCTCGCCGGTGGTCAGGCGGGGAGGTGGGTGATCGCGAGGGCGGTTTCGTCCAGGCTCCCGAGCACGAGCGTGCCGTGCGCCTCGGCGACGCCGGTGACCATCGCGTAGTCCGCGCCGTCGCGCTGCAGGTCGTGGACGATGGTCCCGTCCGGGTCGACCGCGATCACCCAGGCGGTGCGGACCGGGCGCGGCTTGAGCCGATCGGGCACCTGCCACAACAGTTGTCGCAGGAGGGGCGGGGTCGGCAGCAGCAGATCGAGCAGTGGATTGCGGGGGGAGGCCAGGGTGACCCAGATCAGTCCGTCGGAACCGAGGGCGATGTTGTCGGGGAATCCGGGCAGATTGTCGACCAGTACCTCGTGGGTTCCGGCCTTCGGGCCGCGCAGCCAGTAGCGGTTGAGCCGGTAGGCCGCCGTCTCGGCGACGATCAGCGCGTCCTGGTCGGGGGTGAAGGCGACGCCGTTGGCGTACTGGAGACCGTCGAGCAGGGTCTCGGTCGTTCCATCGGGGGAGTACCGGAACAGGCGGCCGGTGCCGGAGTGCTCCATGAGATCGCCCATCCACAGGTCCAGCGGCCAGCGGCGGGAGGACGCGGTGAAATAGACGGTGCCGTCGCGAGGGTCCCGCACGACATTGCTGGCCATGTTCACCGGGCCGTCGTCGACGGCAGCCACCAGGACCTCGAGTTCGGTCCCGGTCCAGCGCAGCAGGCCGCGGTGGGCGTCGCAGACGAGCAGGGTCCCGTCGGCGACCGCGCACAGGCCCAGCGGACGTCCGCCGGTGTGCGTGACCGTCTCGACGGTTCCGGTGGCGAGGTCGACGCGCAGGATCCGGCCGTCGGCGAGGCCGGTGTAGACGAGGCCGTCGGCACCGATCACCACGTCTTCGGGGCCCGCGCCGGGGAGCTCGATCCGCCGGATCGCGGGCATCGGCGGCGTACTCCGGCGCTGCGCGGCCCTGCGTGTCGCCGTCGGTGGCGACCAGCGCACCGGCGTCATCCGAGGTCCCGACCGAGCACCGACGACCATGCGTGCCTCCCCTGTGATCGAGCGCCGCCCACTGCCGCGCTCTGTGCACATGCCATTCTGAGCCCCGGTCAGCGACGTTGAAATAGGCGCGCCACCCGAGTTGACTGTGCGTATGCACACCACTCCGCCGATGCCCGCGCTCGAGCTCGGACCACGGCGGCGCAAGGCCGCGGCCCGGGTGGCCGCGCTGATCGCGGAGGTCGATCCGGAACTCAACGAGATGGCCGCCGACCTGACGCGCCTCTACCGCGACAGCATCCCGGTCTACGACCAGGTCGACGCGGGCTCGATCGAGACCAACACCCGGGCCGTGCTGCGCATCGTGGTCGGGCAACTGGGCGAGGACGACGCCGCGCAGGCGGGGTTCGACGAGCTCACCACCCTGGCCAGATCCTGGGCCGACCAGCAGATCCCGCTGGATCTGGTGGCGCACAGCCTGCAGATCGGCGCGCGCCGGATCTTCGAGCTGATCCGCCGCCGGGCCGCCGCGCACGGGGTGCCCGCCGCCGAGATCGACGAGATGCAGGACCTCACCTGGGAATGGGCGACCGCGTCCGCCACCGCGATCCACCGGGTGCTGCGGGAACGGGCGGTGACCGGGGCCGCGCGGCGGGCCGACTTCCTGCGCAGCCTCGTCGACGGCACGGTCGCCCCGGCGGTCCTGCGCGCCGAGGCGCGCGAGCACCGGCTCGATCTCGCGCACCGGTACCGGATCGCCTGTGCCGCGTGGAACGGCACGGCCGCGGCCACGGAGCTGCTCGCCGCCCTGCGGGCACGCGGTTCGACGACGCGACTGCCGGTCGTGGACACGGTCGTGGATCAGCACCTGGTCGCCCTGCTGCCGCGGACCCCGGACACGCTGCCGGAGGGCAGCCTGGTCGCCGTGGGATCCGCGGTACCGCTCGGTGACGCCGCGACGTCCTACCGGGAGGCGCGTCGCGCGTTCGATCTCGCGATGCGGCATGGCAGGAGCGGCCTGGTCGATCTCGGATCGCTGGGGCCGCTCCCGCTGCTCGGGGAGGCCGAGGACATCGCGCGGCTGCTCGCGGACAAGCACCTGGCGCCGCTGCGCCGCCACGGCGGAGCCGACGAGATCCTCGGCACGGTCGGGACCTACCTCGACTGCGACCAGCGCATCGACGACACGGCGGCCCGGCTGTACCTGCACCGCAATACCGTCCGCAATCGGCTCACCCGCTTCGCCGAGCTCACCGGCCTCGACCTCGGCCGGACCGACGATCTCATCGTCGCGTGGTGGCTGCTGCACCGCGATCCCGGCGCGCACCCGCCGTCGCGCTGACCGGCGAAGCGGCGACGCTCCCGGGCCGGTGCGCGCATGATGGACAGATGGACGAGGCAGCGGAGCAGCGCGCCCGTCAGGCGGCGGCGCAGGCGGAAGTCGGCAAGCACGGTCGGCTGATCCGCGGTCCGCGCGACGGCAAGCTGCTCAGCGCCGGGATGCTGCCGTGGTTCCGGCTGCGCGTCCCCCGTGGCTACGGCATCCTCACGACCACCGGACGCAAGACCGGCCTGCCCCGCCCGAAGTGCGTGCGGGTGATGCGGGCCGGTGATCGGGCGTATCTGGTGCAGCTGATGCCGCCCCAGGTCACCCTCGACCGGCCGCAGGCGGTCAACGCGTGGCTGCGCAATGTTCGCGCCGATCCTCGCGTCACCCTGGAACTGCGCGACGGCACCCACCACGGCACGGCCAGGGAGATCTCCGATCCGGCGGAGCTCGAGGTCGCCCGCGCGCTGCTGTGCGACACCGTGGTCCCGGTCGATGTCGGTGAGTGCGCGCTCCACCTGCGCGGCCTGCCTTCGCGCGCGAAGATCCGTGCGCTGCACGAGTACTGGTTCCGCACCGGGCGCGCCGTCGCCATCGACCTGGCGACCTGAGTCACGCGGAACCGTCCCCGCTCCGGGGTCCGGATACGCTGAGGGACACCGACTCCCGAGGCGAAGGTAGCGATGGCCGACACCGCGACTCCGATCATCCGCTGCGGCGACCGGGTGCGTGCCCAGCCCGACGCGCACGACCGGGCGGGCCGTCTGGCCGCGGCACTGCTCGCCGTCGGCGTCGGCCGTGGGGACCGCGTCGCGGTGCTGGCCCGCAACGACATCGAATTCCTCGAGGTGTCGCTGGCCATCGCGTCGGCGGGCGGGAACCCGGTGCCGATCAATACCCGCTGGCGGGCGGGCGAGGTCGCCCATGTGCTCGCCGACTGCGCCCCGCGCGTGATCTTCGCGCACACCGAGTTCGTCGCCACGGTCGAGGACGCCCGCGACCGCGCGGGCAGCACGGCCCGGATCGTCGAGATCGCCATGCCGGCGACGACACTGTCCGAGGCCGGGCTCGACCCCGCGCTGTCGGTGCCGACGGGCAGGCATCCGCTCCTGGCGGAGTGGATCGCCGACCACCCCGAGCCGGTCGGCTATCTCGACGGCGCCGTGGCCGATTCGATGGGGCTGATCTACACCTCCGGCACCACCGGCACCCCGAAGGGCGTGCTGCGCGAACGGATGACGCCGCACCAGCTGCTGTCCATCGCGGGCGGCATCGCGCAGCGGATGGGGGTGACCCCCGGCGGCCGGATCCTGGTGGCCGGGCCGATGTATCACACCTCGCCGAACGCGGTGGCCGTGCTCGCGCTGCGGATGGGCACCGACATCACCATCATGCCGCGCTGGGACGGCGAACGATTCCTGCGGCTGGTGCAGCGGCATCGCATCCAGCAGGCCAAGATCGTGCCGACGATGCTGTCCCGGCTGTTGTCGTTACCCGCCGAGGTGCGCGAGCGCTACGACACCAGCAGCCTCACCCACCTGATCCATTCGGCGGCGCCGTGCCCGCCCGCGATCAAACGGGCCGCGATCGACTGGTTCGGCGATGCGGTGATCGAGTACTTCGGCAGTACAGAGACCGGCACCATCACCTGGATCGGCGCCGCGGAATGGCTGGCACGGCCCGGCAGCGTGGGGCGTCCAGCCGACGGGTCGGCGGTCGCGATCCTGGACGAGGACGGCGCGGAACTGCCCGCCGGGCAGCCGGGGCGGGTGTTCGTCCGGGGCGCCGACTACTGGCCGCGTTTCGACTACCTGCACCGGGCCGGATCGGCGGTCACCCACAACGATCTGCTGTGGGTCGGCGACACCGGATATCTCGACGCCGACGGCTACCTGTTCCTGACCGGGCGATCCAGCGAGGTGGTGATCCGGGGCGGGGTGAACATCTACCCGGCCGAGATCGAGAATGCGGCCATGACACTGCCGGGCGTGGAGGACGCCGCCGCGGTCGGCGTGCCGTCCGGCGACGACCTCGGCGAGGCGCTGGCGCTGTACCTCGTCGCCCGTCCCGGCCACGATCTCGATCCCGACGAGGTCGCGGCGGCGCTGTCCGGGGAGCTGGCGGCTTACAAGCTGCCCTCGCGGATCCGCGTCGTGGCCGAGCTCCCGCGCGACGATTCCGGCAAGCTCTACAGGCGGGAACTACGCGCCGCGCCGTGATCAGCCCGCCTCGGCGGCCCCGGCCCGCGCCAGCGTCCCGATGACGCTCAGATCGGCGGCACCGCGTGCGTTGGCGAGGGAGCTGACCGTCGTGGTGCCGAACACCCCCTTGCGGTCGTAGACCGCGGCCGTGCCGATCACGATGCCGTCCTCGGCCAGCCGATCGAGGCAGAGCAACCCGGCCTCGTTGCCCTCCGGCAGGCGGGTCAGCGTGAGTGTGGCGTCGGCATTGATGTATTCGAGGCCGTTGCTGCCGAGATTGGCGATCACATTGGTCACGTCGGCCAGTCCGGCGACGAACTGGAACGGCGTCGGCTCTTCGCCGGCGACCACCGCGATGGGCTGGTGCCAGATTCCGGTGCGGCCCACATTGTGGTGGGTGCGCGGGTCCGGTCCCCAGCCCGCGTCCTCGCTGAAGTAGACCCGATTCCGGCCGGGTTCGGGGAGCCGATCGGTGGGCGGGGGATCGGCGATGGTGCCGGGTGACCAGCAGACGCCCTGTGGATCGACCCCGGGCCGCAGGTACAGCGCGCCGGCGCGGGCGACCGGTCGGTCGTCCTGGATCAGCACGGCGTCGAAGAGCGAGAGCCTGCGGCCGTCGCGCACCACGGTGACGCGAATGCGGCAGGGGCGCAGGAAGACCGGGCGGAACAGGTCGAGTGTCCATCGGACCGGCCGCAGATCGGTCCGGCCCTTGGCCGCGACCTCACGTTCGACCGCGCGGGCCAGTGCCGCGCCGACGGCCATGCCGCGGAGTTGTCCGCCCTCCCAGCCGGCGACCGCCTCGGGCTCCGGGATCAGGATCTCGGTCTGCGTGCGGACCTCGGTCGTCACACGAAAGAATGCTTGGCTCACCGGCGGGCTCCCTTGTGGCATAGGCGATCTCGCTCCACACGCGGCATCGGTGGCGCTCGACTCACAGATGGTCCCCGGGGCGAGTCGGCGGTCTCCTCATCTTTGCTTCCGCTCTTCGCCGTTCGCTACCCCGACCATCGGATGTCACATGAATGTTTCTGTACTGAAACATCATTCGCCGGACAAGCGGTCCCCGTCACCACCGGCAGGGCGGCTGGTGGTGGCGCGCTGCCGGTGGTGGCCGGTGGGGTTCAGGGTTTGCGTGCCACGGCGCCGTAAGCCGAGATCGGCAGCACCTCGCCCACCTCGACGGTGTCGTGGCGCCACTGGGTGATCGACACGAAGCCGGGGTCGACCAGTTCCAGGCCGTCGAACACCGCGCGGATCTGCGCCTGCGGCCGGGGAATGTAGGGGGTGCCGCCGGTGCCGGTGTAGTTCTCGCACAGCGTGACATAGGCCTCGCTGTCGTCGGAGCCGTCCCACATGATCAGGTAACTGCCCGAAGGCACCTCGCCGACCACGGTCCGCACGATCCGGAGCAGGTCGTCGTAGGTCCGGGCATGGCCGAGCACGCCCATGAACATCACCGCGATCGGCTCGTTGAAGTTGAGGACGTTGCGCGCGTCGGCGACGATCTGCTCGGGGTTGTGGAAGTCGGCGTCGATGTAGGTGGTGACGCCTTCGGGAGTGGTGCTGCGCAGCAGGGCCCGGGCGTGGGTCAGCACCAGCGGGTCGTTGTCGACGTAGACGATGCGCGCGTCGGCGGTGATGCCCTGGGCGACCTCGTGGGTGTTCTGCATGGTCGGCAGACCGGTGCCGATGTCGAGGAACTGGCGGATGCCGCGCTCGCGGGCGAGGAAGCCGACGGCGCGGATCAGGAACTGGCGCGACTGCACGGCCATGGTGGAGATGTCGGGGTCGACGGCCAGTCCGGCGTCACCGGCGATCTGGTCGATCTCGTAGTTGTCCTGGCCACCCATCCAGTAGTTCCAGATCCGGGCGGAGTGGGGGATGTCGGTCCGGATCACCGGGGTATCGGTTTCGGTCATGAACCTGGCTCCTCAGCAGAGTTCGACGGCGTCAGTCACCCGGACGAGCAGTGCTGACGGTAGGCAGCTTCTGATCTGTTGTGACAGTACAAGATTCATAGCGGCCGGTGGCCCCTACCGTCGGGTAGATCAGCGGCGATCAGACCTACTCCGCGTCCTGATCGGTCTGCGGGGCCGGTGCGCTCTTGGCGCGCTTGCGGCGCGACGCCGTCTGCTCGATGCGCGGATCCTCGCTCACCGCATAGTGTTTGACATATTCGGACAGGAATGCCTGCACCGTCGCGGTGGCCGGGATCGCCAGCAGCGCCCCGACCGCGCCGAGCAACGCGCCGCCGGCCAGCACCGCGAGCAGCGCGATCGCGGCATTGACGTCGACGGTGCGCGCGGTGATCCGGGGCTGGAGCAGGTAGTCCTGGAACCACTGGTACAGCACCGCGAACAGGATGACCCACACCGCGTCGAGGGGATCCACCGTCAAGGCGACGAGCACCGGGAGGATCGCGGCGATGTAGGTGCCGATCGTCGGGATGAACGCGGAGATCACGCCGAACCAGACGCCGAGGGCGACGGGGTTGGGGATGCCGAGGATCGCCAGGAAGACCCCGTGCGCGATCGCCGAGACGATGGCCAGCAGGACCCGCGAATACAGGTAGCCACCGGTCTTGTCGATCGCGAGATCCCACGCGTGCAGGAAGGTCTGCTGACGCGACGGCGGCAGCAGCGAGCACACGGTGCGCCGCACCCGGGGCCCGCCCGCGGTCAGGTAGATGCTGAACAACGCGATGGTGAGGATCTGGACGAGCCCGCCGAGCACGGTGGTCGACACGCCCCAGACGTTGTCCGCCGCGGTGCGGGCGTAGCCCTCGATCAGATCGGACTCGCGCAGCAGGCGCTGGCTGAGGTCGTGCGTGGTGACGTGCTGGTCGAAGGTTCGGTTGAACCGGTCGATGCCTTCGTCGAGCAGCCGGGGGGATTCGTGGGCGAGATTCGTCGTGGTCTCCACGAGCAGCGTCACCAGCGCCGCGAGGAAGGCCAGCACGCAGGCGAAGGTGCCGAGGAAGACGAGCGCGGTGGCGAGTCCGCGCGGTACGCCGCGGCGGGCCAGCACGCCGACGGCCGGTTCCATCGCCAGCGAGACGAAGAACGCGACCAGCAGCACGATCAGCAGCCCGAGCAGCCGGCGGAACGCCCAGTCGGCGAGCAGGAACAGCCCGAACAGGACCAGGGCCAGCACCATCGCCCGCGGGAGCCACTCGGGCATCCTCGCCCGTGCGATCGGTGGCGCGGTGCTGTCCGGGGAGTCGGTGTCCACGGATCCCAGTGTCGCCCCGGAGGAGCCCACATTTCGGCACCGACGCGGCCTGTCGCGCGTCCGTTCCGGCTGCGCTGCCCGCGATACCGGTGCGCTCGCGGCTGTCGGTGTGGCCTGTTACGTTGCGCGCCATGACAGTAGAGGTCCAGCACGGTGTCGGCCTGACCCGGAGGGTGCTCGACGCGGTGCGGGCCGATCCCGGCCGGTCGATGTTCGAGCCCGCCGCGTGGGTCGGCCACATGCCGTGGGTCGACGGCGCGCCGCGGCCGATGTCCGCCGACGAGCTGGCGTGCGCGGTGTTCCCGTCGGGGCGCCCGCTGTCGCCGAGCCTGCGGGAATGGCTGGCCTTCGACCGGGGCCTGTTCGAGCGCCACGGCTGGTTCGCGGACGACGGTGGCTTCGCGCCCCGCACCCTGGACGAACTGGTCGACGACGAGCTGGGCGCACCGTGGGGGGAGATCTACGCGCCGCTGGCCGACCGTTTCCCCGAGTGCTTCCTGCTGCCCGGTGGCTCGGATTCGCGGCGGGTGCTGGCGGTCGGTGAGCCGGATTCGGCGGGGGAGTACCCGGTGCTGGCCCTCGACGTGGACGACATGCCCTATGTCGGCCTGATGTACCCGGGGTTCGACGTCTACGCGGCGGAGGCGGCGGGCTTGGTGCACTGCGTGTTCGAGACCTACACTGCCCTGGCCGCCGACCCGGTGTACGGGCGGCGCATGCGCGAGCACGCGGCTCGCGGTTTCGCGGGCGAGCTGTGCCTGGAGTACCCGTTCTGAGACGCACCGGCGGTCAGTCCCGGTGCGGGTCGGCGAACTCCGGCAGCCGGGGAACCGAGGTGATCAGGCGGCGGGTGTAGTCGTGCCGCGGTGCGCGCAGGACGTCGTCGACCGCACCCGACTCGACGACGCGCCCGTCCTTCATCACCAGCACGCGGTCCGCGACGTGCTGGACCACACCGAGATCGTGCGAGATGAGCAGCAGCGCGGTACCGAACTCGGCCTGCAAATCGGCCAGCAGGTCCAGGATCTGGGCCTGCACGGAGACGTCGAGGGCCGAGACCGGTTCGTCGGCGACGAGCAGCGCCGGGCTGGGTGCCAGGGCGCGCGCGATCGCGACCCGCTGCCGTTGCCCGCCGGACAGCGTGCGCGGATGACGCTCGAGCAGGTCGCGGCCGAGGCCGACCGCGTCGAGGAGCTCGCGCACCCGGCGGGCGCGCGCCGCCCCGCGCACGGCGACGGTGTCCAGGCTCTCGCCGATGACGCGCTCGACGGTGTAGCGCGGATCGAAGGAGCTGAGCGGATCCTGCGCGATGAGTTGCGCGGCGCCGCGCGACGGGCGGAGCTCGCGCTCGGAGTAGTCGCTCCACGGTTTCCCGTCGACCTCGACGCGCCCGGACGACGGTGCGACCAACCGCAGCGCGAGCCGGGCGGTCGTGGTCTTCCCTGAGCCGGATTCGCCGACGATGCCGAGGGTTTCGCCCGCGAAAAGGTCGAAGTCGACACCGTCGACCACCGTGCGTGCGCCGTAGGCCTTGCGCAGCGCGCGCACCGACAGCACGACCCGGGTCTCGTCGACCACGCGTGGCGGCAGGGCCGGACGCTCGGGTGCGGCCGGGTGGTCCGGCGCGGGTTCGGCGGGTACCGACAACCGCGACCCGCGCGAGGCCGCCGACGGCACGGCGGCCAGCAGTTTCCTCGTATACGGGTGTGCCGGACGGGTCAGGACATCGATCGTGCTGCCCTGCTCGACGACTTCGCCGTCGCGCATGACCAGTACCCGGTCGGCCACCTCGCCGACCACCGCGAGATCATGGCTGATCAGCAGCAGCGCGGTGCCGTCGGCCTTGCGCTGCCGGAGCAGGTCCAGGATCTGCTGCTGCACGGTCACATCGAGTGCCGTGGTCGGTTCGTCGGCGATGATCAGGCGCGGGTCGCCCGCGATCGCCGTGGCGATCAGCACCCGCTGCCGCAGGCCGCCGGACAGTTCGTGCGGGTACTGGCGCAGGCGCAGTTCGGGTTCGGGCACGCCGACCTCGGTGAGCAGCCGCACGCTGCGCTCGGCGAGTGCCCGCCCGCGCAGATCGGTGAGGGCGCGTTGCGCTTCGGCCAGCTGACCGCCGATCGAGCACAGCGGGTCCAGCGAGACGAGGGCGTCCTGCAGCACGAAACCGATGTCGCTGCCGCGGATCGTGCGCCACTGCCGGTCTCGGTGTTGCCGCGCGTCCTGTCCGAAGAGCGCGAGCCGGTCCGCCCGGACCGTCGCGCCCGGCCCGGACAGGCCGACCAGCGCGCGGGCCGTCACCGACTTGCCCGACCCGGATTCGCCCACCAGGGCGACGGCCTCGCCCGGTGCGATCCGCAGATCGATGCCGTGCACCACCTCGCCCTGCCCCGGAAATCCGATGCGCAGGTTCGCGATGTCGATCAGGCTCATGCCCGCGGCCTTCCGTCGTAGTGCCGTTGCCAGTGCCGTCCCAGCGAACTCACCGCGATCACCGTCGCGGTGACGGCCACGCCCGGGAGCACGGCGATCCACCAGGCATTGCGCAGATAGTTGCGGCCCTCGGCGAGCATGGCGCCCCATTCGGGTTCCGGCGGTTGCGGACCCATGCCGAGGAAACTCAGGCCCGCCGCGCCGAGAATCGCGGTGCCGAGGCCGATGGTCGCCAGGATCGGCACCTGCGCCACCGCGTGCGGCAGCACATGACGCCACACCAGCGTGGCCCGGGTGAGCCCGAAGGTGCGGGCCTGTTCGACATATCCGGACTCCTGCACGACCAGTGTCTGTGCGCGCACGACCCGGGCGAACCGGGGGATCGAGGCGATGCCGAGGGCGACGATCAGATTCGTGGTGCCGGGCCCGGTGAACGAGATCAGCACCAGGGCGAGCAGCAGATCGGGGAACGCGGAGACCACGTCGAGGAAGCGGGTGATCAGCTCGTCGAGCGGTCCCCGCGCCAGCCCGGACAGCAGGCCGAGCAGCGTGCCCGCCACGACCGCGATCGCCACGGCGGTGACGCCGATGAGCAGTGAGTAGCGCGCGCCGTGGACCACCCGGGTGAAGACGTCGCGGCCCAGATGATCGGTGCCGAACCAGTGGGAGCCGCTGGGCGGCAGCTGCGCCGACAGCGGATCGGCGGCGAGCGGGTCGGCGCCGGCCAGGACGGTGGGCGCCAGCACCGCGACGGCGACGAGCCCCACCGTCACCGCCGCGACGGCGACCCCGGGCGCGGGAGTGAGACGTCGTGCGCTCGGGAGTGCGATCGTGGTCATCGCGCACCGCCCCGTCGCAGCCGCGGGTCGAGCACCAGGTACAGCAGATCGACCAGCGTGCTGATCACCACGTAGACGAAGGCCGACAGGATGGCCACGGCGAGCACCACCGGAAGGTCCTGGGCGAGTACGGCGTCCACCGTCACCCGGCCCAGCCCCGGCCTGCCGAAGACCTCCTCGATGATCACCGCCCCGCCCAGCAGTCCGCCGACCAGCCAGCCGGTCAGGGTCACCGCGGGCAGGGCGGCGTGGCGCAGGCCGTGCCGCAGCCGGAGCTCGGTCTCGCTGACCGACCAAGAGCGCACCGTCACCGCGAACGGTTCGTCAAGAGCCCGCTCCAGTCCGTCGCGCAGCACCTGGGAGATGACCGCCCCCAGCGACAGGCCGAGCGCGAGCGCGGGCAGGACCAGCGCCGCCAGCCCTTTGTTCGCCGCCACCGGAAAGATCTTCAGCTGGAAGCTGAACACCGACAGCAGCACGATGCCGAGCCAGAACGACGGTGTCGAGACCAACGCCAGCTCCACGGCGTTCGCCACCGCGGCGGCGCGCCGCCGCCGGGCCGTGGTGGTCGCGACGACGACGGCGAACACCAGCGCGACGAGCAGTGCCGCCCCGGTGAGGGCCAGCGTCGGCCCGGCCTGCGAGCCGATCACCTCCGACACCGGCCGCTGCAGCACATAGGAGCGCCCGAAATCGCCGTGCGCCACATTCCACAGGTAGCGCGCGTACTGGACCACGGTGGGGCTGTCGAGACCCCATTCGGCGCGGATGGCGGCCTCCACCTCCGGGGTGCGCGGCTGCTCGCCGATCAGGACGTCGACCGTGTCGCCCGGCGCGAGCCGCACGCCGAGGAAGGACAGGGTGGCCGCGCCCCACAGCACGCCGAGGCCCGAAAGCACCCGCAGCGCGACCCGTCCCGCCACCCCGGCGCGAGCGCCGGGAGCGGAGTCGGCCGCGGGTGCCACCGGGGTGGGCGCGGTGACGTCGAGCGTCACCGGCACCACCTCGCGGCGGTGGGTGCGGGCGCCGGGTCAGCCACGATCGACCCAGATGTCGTAGGCGCTCTCGGGCAGCTGCTTGTACGGACGGAAGCCCGCGCCGTGCACGTGGGCCGCGGCCGCGATCTGGTTCTCGGGGATGTACAGCGGCAGCCCGTAGGCCTTGTCGACGAGCGCGAAGCGCTGCAGCTGGGCGTACTGTTTCGCGCGCTCGGCGGTGTCGATCGTGGCCGCGGCGGCCCGCAGCCAGCCGGACAGCTCGGGGTCACCCGCGCGGCTGTAGTTCAGCGTGCCCTTGGCGGTGGGCGGGTACCAGTGGTTCTCGATGTCGATGCCGCCGGTCAGGGTGTCGGAGTTGGCGATCGAGCCGAAGGTGTTGTTCTTGCGCAGCTCCGCGTAGGTGCCCAGGTCGACATAGGACAGTTTCAGGTCGATGCCCGCGTTCTGCTTGGCCTGTGCCTGCACGGCCTGCAGCAACACCTCACGCTGGTCGCGGACCGTGGACTGGGCCTGCACCAGTTCGATGGTCAGGCGCTGACCGTCCTTGGTCCGGAACCCGTCGGCGTCCTTGGCCGTCCAGCCCGCCTCGTCGAGCAGGCGGTTGGCGGCGTTCTTGTCGGCACCGTAGGCACGCTCGATGCTCTTGTCGTAGAACAGCGTGTCGACGGTGGAGGCGATGCCCCAGCCGCGTGTGCGCTGGCCGCGATAGATCGATTGCAGCACCGCGTCGACGTCGACGGCGTTGTTGAGCGCCTTGCGCACCTTCTCGTCGGTGGCCGCGCCGAAGGTGGCGTTCCAGTACAGCGTGTACGGGCTGCCGTTGTTGAGCGCGGTGCGATAGGTGAAGTCGGGATTGTCCCGGAACAGCGACGCGTCGTTGCCCGAGACGCCTTCGATGAGATCGACCTGGCCGGAGGTGAGCGCGCCGGTGCGGACCGAGGATTCGGGCAGGAAGCGGTAGGTGAGCTCGTCGAGATAGGCCGGGCCCTGGTGCGCGGCGTTCTGCGGGGCCCAGTTGTAGTCGGGGTTCTTCCGGAAGTGCAGTTCCTGGCCCTTGACGTAGCGGTCCAGGATGAACGGACCGGTGCCCGCGATCTCGGGCCCACCGGCCTTGAGCTGTGGCTTGTCGAACGCGGCGGGGGAGATGATGTCGAAGCCGGAGGCGAAGTCCAGGAACGGCGCGTACGGATTCTTCAGGGTGAAGACCACCGTGCGGTCGTCGCGGGCGGTCACGCCGGCGAGGTTCGACAGCGGGCCGGAGGAGAACCCGCCGGAGTAGGCGACGTCCTGCATGGTGGTGAAGTTGCGGGCCACCCCGGCCGCGGTGAGCGGGGTGCCGTCGGTGAACTTCACGCCATCGCGCAGGGTGAAGGAGTAGGTGAGTCCGTCGGCAGACACCTCGTGGCCGGTGGCCAGCCACGGCACGAAGCCACCGTCGGCGGTGCGCGCGAGCAGCGTTTCGTAGGTGTTGCGCAGCAGCATCTTGGTGTTGCTCTGGCCGTTGAGGTGCGGGTTGAGCGTGGTCGGCTCGGTTTCCACCCCCCAGGTCACCGAGCCGCCGCTCGTCGGTTGGGCCGATTCGCGTGCGGCGGTGTCGGTTCCGCTGCACGCGGAGACCAGCACGGCCGTGGCCGCGATCAGAGCTGTCGCAAGTCGGCGTGTCCGCATCACAGCGCGGCGCCCCTCTCCTCGATGAGAAACAGTGATTGATCCGTCGTGACCACCGCGCCTTCGGCGGCGGTCACCGTGACGATTCCGGCGTGGGTCGCCGTGAGTTCGTGCTCGAGTTTCATGGCCTCGACCACCCCGAGCAGCTGGCCCTGCTCGACCGCCGCGCCCGATGCGACATGCAGCCGGACGAGCGTTCCGGGCATGGGAGAACGGATTTCGGGGTCGGCGTCGGCGCCGGCGAGTGCGCGGTACTCGGCGAACCGGACCGCCCGGGTGACCCCGGAGATCTGGCACTCCCATCCGTCGCCGCGGCGCCGGACGGTGCCGGGCACCGAGTCCACCGTGACCGTCTCGCCGGTGTGCACGGCGGGGACGGCGGGTGCGGTGGCGTCGGCGCGCAGCAGGACCGCGTCGCCGGTGTAGCCGCCGACCCGCACGGTGACCGGCCTGCCGTCGACGGTGAGGTCGACGGTGCCCAGGTCGCCGTCGGCGGGATCGAGCCAGACGCGGTCACCGCCCGGTGCGCCCGCCGACCACGGCGTCGCCCGGTCGGGCGCGGCGAGTGTCGCTGCCACCGCGAGGGCGGCGAGCTCGTCGGGGTCGCCGAACTCGGTGACGGGGTCGATGCGGTCCAGGTAGGCCGTGTCGTGGTCGGCCGCCGCGACGATCGGGGCGTCGAGCACCTGTGCGGCGAAGCCGAGATTGGTCGAGATGCCGGTCCAGCGCAGCGCCAGGGCGGCGTCTCGGGCGGCGGCCAGGGCCGCGGCCCTGGTGGCGCCGGTCGCGACGAGCTTGGCGATCATCGGGTCGAACCCGCCGGTGACGCGCAGCCGTCGCGTGAACGCCCGCTCCACCCGCACCGGCGGCCAGTGGGTGACCTCGAGCTCGCCAGGGCACGGCAGGAACGACCGGAACGGGTCCTCGGCGTACATCCGCACCTGCACCGCGGCGCCCGATGCCGTGATCTCGGCCTGATCGGCGGGCAGCGGTTCGCCCGCGGCGACCCGCAGTTGCCACTCCACCAGGTCGACGCCGGTGATCTCCTCGGTGACGGTGTGTTCCACCTGCAGCCGGGTGTTCATCTCGATGAAGAAGAACTCGTCGCCGACCAGCAGGAACTCGAAGGTGCCGGCGCCGACGTACTGCAGCGCCCGCGTGCCCTGCACCGCGGCGGCGAGCATCGCCTCGCGCACCTGCGCCGGAATCCCGGGCGCGGGTGCTTCCTCGATCACCTTCTGATGCCGTCGTTGCAAGGAGCAGTCGCGGTCGAAAAGATGGACAGCGCTGCCGAATTCGTCACCGAACACCTGCACCTCGAGGTGGCGCGCCCGCTCGGCGTAGCGTTCCAGGTGCAGGCGGCCGTCGGCGAAGGCCGCGGTCGCGGTGCGCGCCGCCGAGGCCAGCGCCGCGGGCAGCCCGGCCGCCGAGCGCAGAACCGACATGCCTTTGCCGCCACCGCCTCCCGCGGGTTTGACGATCAGCGGATAGCCGATGGCGGCGGCCGCGTCGACCAGCACGTCGATGTCCTCGGTCGCCTCGGCCGTGCCCGGCAGGACCGGCACCCCTGCGGCCGCCATGACGCGGCGGGCCGAGGCCTTGTCGGCCATGGTCTCGATCACCCGCGAACTCGGCCCGACGAACACCAGCCCGACCGCCCGCACCGCGCGGGCGAATCCCGCGTTCTCGGAGAGGAACCCGTAGCCGGGATGAACGGCGTCACAGCCGGTGTCGGTGGCCGCGCGGATCAACGCCGCCGCGTCGAGGTAGCCGCCGGTGGGCAGCGGGACCGTGGTCACCGCACCGGCGTGGCCGGTCAGGTCGCGGTCCTCGTCGACGGCGACCGTCACGTACTCGATGCCGAGACGGTCGCAGGTGCGTGCGATCCGGGCGGCGATCTCGCCCCGGTTCGCGATGAGCAGTCGGGTGATCACAGCCGGAACACCCCGAAGTTCGCGGGCGCGGGCTCGGCCCGGTCCCATCGTTCGTGCGCCAGTGAGAGGCACTGGGCCAGCCACGATCGCGTGTCCTCCGGCTCCACCACCGCGTCGATCCACATGCGGGCGGCGATATAGGTGGGCAGCGACTGGCGTTCGAAACTGTCGATGATCGGCTGCTTGATGGCGGCCTCCTCGGCCGCCCCGAGTTCTTTGCCCTCGCGGCGCAGGCGGTCGCGTTTGAGGATCGCCATCACCGCGGCGGCCTGTTCGCCGCCGACGCCGGTGGAACGGGCATTGGGCCACATTGCCATGAACTGGCCGCCCATCGAGCGGCCCGACATCGCGAAATTGGCGGCGCCGAAACTACCGCCGATCACCAGTGAGATCTTCGGGACCGTCGCGCAGGACACGGCATTGACCATCTTCGCGCCGTGCTTGGCGATACCCGCCCGCTCGTACTCCTCGCCGACCATGAACCCACTCACGTTGTGCACGAACAACAGGGGGATGCGGCGCTGGTGGCAGATCTGGATGAAGTTGGTGGCCTTGAGCGCGCTGTCGGGGAAGATCACGCCCTGGTTGGCGACGATGCCGACCTCGTAGCCGGCGATCCGCGCGGTCGCGCACACCATGGTGATGCCGTAGTCCTTGCGGTACTCGACCCAGGATCCGGCATCGACGACGCAGCGCAGGATCGCGCGCACGTCCATCTCCTTCTTGGTGCTGGCCGGAATCAGTTCCGGCAGCCGCGCCGGGTCGTCGAGGGGTTCGCGTACCTCGAAGGCCGGGGGATGCACCCGGTCACCCGGGGTGCGCGCGACGATGTCACGGATCATCGCCAGTGCCTCGACCTCGTTCACCGCGAGATGGTCGGCGACCGCGGTCTCGCGCACGTGCAGGTCGGCGCCACCGAGGGTCTGGGCGTCGACGACCACGCCGGTGGCGGCCTCGACCAGCTGGGGTCCGCCGAGGAAGACGGTGCTGAGGTCCTTGACCATCACCGTCTCGTCGCTCATGGCGGGGATGTAGGCGCCGCCCGCGGTGCAGATACCCAGCACCGCCGAGATCTGCGGCAGTCCCAGCGCCGACATCTCCGCGATATTGCGGAACATCTTCCCGAGGTGTTCCTCGTCGGGGAAGATCTCCTCCTGCAGCGGCAGATAGATCCCGCCCGAGTCGGCCAGGTAGACACACGGCAGTTTGTACTCGCGGGCCAGTTTCTGGCCGCGCAGCTGCTTCTTGATGGTGAGCGGGTAGTACGTGCCGCCTTTGACGTGCGGGTCGTTGGCGAAGATCATGCACGGGCGGCCGTGGATGGTGCCGATCCCGACGATCAGCGCGGCGGCGGGCAGGTCGGTGTCGTACACCTCGTGCGCGGCCAGGCGGCCGATCTCCAGGAACGGCGTGCCGGGGTCGAGGACGCGGTTGACCCGTTCGCGCACCGGCAGTTTGGCGTCGCCCGGACGTCGGCGGGGCGCGACGATCTCGGCGGTGTGCTCGCGCAGCAGCGTGCGCTGACCCTCGAAGCCGAGGGTGTTCTCCACGGTGACGGTCATGCGGGCTGCTCCGCCCGCTGCTGATGCTCGGCCAGGCTCGCGCTCAAGATGTCGGCGAAGCGGTGGATCGTCTCGGGCGCGAGATCGGCCCGCAGCATCAGGCGCAGGCCCGCGCTGCCGCGCCGGATGATCGGGAAGAACACGGGGGAGGTGTAGAAACCGGCCTCGAGCATGTCCCTGGCGACGGCCACGGTGACGTCCTCGCTGCCGATGGAGACGAACCGGATGGGCAGCCCGTCGCCGGCGAGTTCGGTGTCGACCAGGGAGTCGAACAGACGCACCCGCTCGCGCAGCGCGCGCTGGAGGGTGTCGACGGTGCCGTCGTCGTGCAGATCGCAGGCGGCCACGATGGCGCCGAGCCCGGCGGTGTTCACCCGCTGCGACCACATCAGCGGCCCGCTGGTGCGCAGCAGCGTCGGCGTGCGGGAATGATCGCCCTCGGCGCCGTGGAAGATGACGCCGCCGCTGGCGCCGAAACCCTTGTTGAGCGAGGCGATCACGAGCGTGCGCTCGCGCCAGCCCTCGTGCGCGCCGAGGACGTACCCGCGCCCGCCCGGCCCGATGGTCGAGATGCCGTGCGCCTCATCGAAATACAGGAACAGGCCGTACCGGTCCTGCAGGCGGTGCAGTTCCCGCAGCGGCGCACCGCCGCCGGTGCTGTAGACGCCGTCGGCGACATAGGCGACCGTGGCATGGGTGCGGCACAGCTCTTCCAGGGCCGCGATGTCGTTGTGCTCGATGGTCACCAGCTCGGTCTCGTCGGCCACCAGCGGTTTCATGGCGTTGAGGCAGAAGTGGGCGTTCTTGTCGAACACCACCAGCGGTGGACGGCCGTCGGTGAGTTCGCCCGAGGCCAGCAGCGGCAGGGTGGCCCAGGCCGCCGCGGCACACGACGATACGGTCACCGCCTGGGCGCCGAAGGTGCGCGACAGGCGCTGTTCGGCCTCCTCCAGCAGCGACAACCGGATCCGCATCCGGGAGATGGAGGAGTTGATGGTCGCGGTCTCGTCGAGGCCGCGGTGCGCGCCGGCGACGATGCGCGGGTCGCTGTCCAGACCGAGATAGGAGTACGAGGAGAAGTTCACGATCGTGCGACCGTCGCGGTCGTTGACCAGACCGTCGCGCATGTCGGTCGCGACGATGTCGACCAGTCCGTTGGCCGTGCTGTCGTCCCAGAAGGTGTTGCTCAGGTGCAGCTGCCTACGGATGTTGGCGAACTGGTGGGTACCCATTCGGTAGTCCTTCGTTGGCGGTCGAGCGTCGATGAGGGTGTTCAGGTTCGGTTGTCGGGGGTCGCGACCAGCGCGACATTGGCCGCGGCGAGCGCGGTGAGCACGAGCGACCAGGCGAGCAGCCCGGTGAGCGCGGGGCCGGCCAGCGAGGCGATTCCGGCCAGGCCCTGCTGGATCAGGGCGCACCAGGAGACGGCGATGGCCGCGCCGGTGGCCAGGTGACTGACGGCGTGCGCGGCGCTGTTGGGGAACAGCGTCGCCTGCCCGAAGGTGGTGGTCACGTAGCCGGCCAGGAAGATCGGCAGCGCGACGGCACGCGGCAGCTCCACCGCCCAGACGACGGTGACCAGCACGCACCCGGCCAGCATGATCCAGGCGCCGCGGCGCATCATGGTGCGCGCGCCGACCCCGCGCACGGCTCGGCGCACATAGGTGGCGCCGCCGAGATAGGCGGCGCCGTAGAGCACGCCGAACAGGCCGAAGACCCAGGGCGGCAACGCGAATCGATCGGTGAAGATGAAGGCGGACTTCTGCTGGATCATCACGATCACGGCGAAGCCGATGCCACCGGCCACCGCGCTGGCGACGAAGGTCCGGTCACCGAACAGGCGCCGGGCCACGCCGCGTACGGTCGCGGTCACCGCCGGTTTCGGCAGTGCGATGCGCAGCGCGGATACCACCGGGATCGCCGCGAGGATCGCGAGGACGACGAATCCGTAGCGCCACCCGACCGTGGAGGTGACGATGCCGCCGATCACCTGACCACCGCCGAGCGCGACCACGAACGCCATCGACAGCAGCGCGAGCTGACGAGCGAGGTCGGCGCCGGTGAACAGGTCCTTGATCATCATCCGCCCGACCACCGCGATGCCGCCGGCGCCGATCGCCTGGAGCACGCGCAGCCCCAGCAGTTCCGGGGCGTTGCTGATGACCGCCAGTGCCGCGCTGGCGAGCACGAAAAGCACCCCGGCCGCGACGAACGCGGGCACCCGGCCGTAGCGTTCGGCCGCCCGGCCCCACGCGACGACGGGCAGCGCCGCGAACACCACGAACACGGCCACCGACAGTTGCAGCACGCCCTCGCTCGCGCCGATGTCGGCGCCCAGCGCGGGCATCCCGGGAAGGTAGATCGTGGTGGCCATCTGCGCGGCGGTGACGGCGCCGCAGGCGGTGGCGACCACGGCCCGTTGCGTCGCCGGCGAGACGGTATCGGCACCCTCGCGCACGAACAATGTTGTCCCCCTGAACTATTCGGAATCTCCGGTTCGGGGTACAGGTATACGGCGTCAGGGCACGACGGGGCCATGGTTCGAATCGCCGTGATTCTCGTTAGGGGAACGAACGGGTGATGGCGACCCGGTGAACCGGCGGTGCTACCGCAACGCGGTCGTCTCCGAGGGCAACTCGCCGAACCGCTCGCGGTACTGCTGCGCGAAGCGGCCGAGGTGGAAGAAGCCCCAGCGCATCGCGGTGTCGCTCACCGACAGCGCGCGACCCGAGGTCAGGTCGTCGTGTACCCGGTCCAGGCGTACCGCGCGGACGTACGCGCTGGGCGACATGCCGACCGCGTCCCGGAATCCGAGCTGCAGCGCGCGGGCGGTGACACCGGCGCGGGCAGCGAGTTCGGCGGTGGAGATGTCGGCGTCGGGGTGGGCGTGGATGTAGGCGACGGCGTCGCGGATCCGGGACGAGCCGATATTGGGCGCGGATCCGGTGAGCGCGGGGGTGAGCTGACTGGGCGCGGTGAGCAGGACCTGGGTCATCAGGGTCGACTCGAGGTCGCGGCAGGCCAGCGGCATCGTCGAGACGCCGCCTTCGCGGGCGAGTTCGGTGTAGACGAACCGGGTGGCGGCCACCAGGGCGTGGCCGGCGGGGGAGTCGGTCGGGAAGGTGAGATCGAAGCGGACCGGTTCGGGATCGCGCCTGCCGAGCAGGTGTGCCGCGTGGCGTTCGAGGGGGTCCCGCCGCAGGTTGATGTGGAAGTGCTCGGCGTCGGCGCTCCAGCGGATCGACAGCGGTGCGTCGTGGACGAAGGCCACGCCCGCCTGGCCCGCGCCGAAGGACCGGCGCTCACCGCGCTGCTGCACCGTGCTGTTCCCGGTGACGACCAGGTTCACGTGATAGCAGGTCTGCATCGGTGGGCCGTCCAGGCGCGCGGTGGTGCCGTAGGTCATCCGGCCGACCGTGAGGCGTTCGGTGCGGACCGACTCCAGCGCGAAGTCGATCCCGGTGCGCTCGTCGAGGCGGAGTTCGTGATGGGCGAACGTGCTGGCGACGTGCGCGTGGGCGGCGGCCGGGTCGGCGGTGCGGAAAGCGTTCGCGCACGTCACCGGTGCTGCGGGCAACGATCGACCTTCCTCTCGAGCGTGATGGGGGTCACATTAACATGAATATAATATAAAATCTGGGCGAGTTTGGCTAGTTTCGGTCCGTGGATATCCCCCCTTCGCTACGCGGATTGTGACCTGGGTCTCTCCACTCCTAGCGTCGTCCTCACGGCATTCGGCCGTACATCTCAGCCGCAGGAGGACCAGCTATGCCCGACGCATCGACACCGCCCGAGGTGATCCGCGAACCCCGCGACGGCACCTGTCCACGGTGCGGCGCCGCCGAGCTCCGCGCGTATCCCGTTGTCGCGGAACAGGGCTGGGTGCGAGTCGTCAAGTGTCAGCGCTGCCTGCACTCGGTGGCGCGCGAACCCTGGCGTCGGCTCGGCCCCATCCAGCTGCTCGCCGACCTCGTCTGAGCGCGAAACACCTGAGGAGACAACCATGATCGCAGTCGATGTGGGCGGAACGTTCACCGATGTCGTCGCCTGGCGCGACGGCCGGATCCACACCGCCAAGATCTCCACCGACTACGCCGAGGTCGCGGGCCCGGTGCTGCGCGGCGCCGAAGTGCTCGGCGTCGCCGATGCCGCCGTGTTCAACCATGCCAGCACCCACGGCCTGAACGCGGTGATCACCCGCCGGCTGCCCAAGATCGGGTTCCTGACCACCGAGGGGCACCGCGACATCCTCGACATGGGCCGCGTCTGGCGCCCGGCCGAGGCCATCCTCGACCCGCACTGGCGGCGCAGCTTCGGCGACGCGTCCCGGCCCCTGGTGCAGCGCTACCTGCGCCGCGGCATCCGCGAGCGGATCACCGCCGACGGTGGCGTGCTGTTCGCCCTCGACGAGGACCAGGCCAGGGCCGAACTCGAGGTGCTGCGCCGATGCGAGGTCGCGGGCGTGGCGATCTGCCTGATCAACGCCTATGTCACGCCGGTGCACGAGCTGCGGCTGCGCGAGCTGGTGCGCGAGGTGCTCGGGGACGTGCCGTGTTCGATCTCGAGTGAGGTCTCGCCGCTGGCCAAGGAGTACGCGCGGGCCTCGACCACAGTGGTCGACACCCTGATGAAGATCATCTACACCGACTACACCGCCGGCCTGGAGAAGGGACTCGGCGAGCTCGGCTTCGCCGGTCAGCTCAACTTCGCCGACTGCGCGGCCACCCTCGTCCCCGCGGCCCGCGCGATGGAACAGCCGTTCCGGATCGTGTTCTCCGGACCCGCGGCGGGCACCGTGGCCAGCGCCCACTTCGGCGCCCTGATCGGCGAGAACGACCTGCTCTGCGCCGATGTCGGCGGCACCTCGTGCGACATCAGCGTGGTCAGCGACGGCGAGCCGTTCGTCGACACCACCTTCGAGCTCGAGCACGACCTCGTGGTCAATGCCCTGGCCAACGACATCTCCAGCATCGGTGCCGGTGGCGGGAGCATCGTCGCGATCGGTCCCGCCGGTGAGATCCAGGTGGGACCCGACAGCGCGCGGGCCCAGCCGGGACCGGCCTGCTACGGCCGCGGCGGCACCGCGCCGACGACGACCGACACGTGTCTCATGATCGGCATCCTCGACGCGACGGACTTCGCCGGCGGTGAGCTCCAGCTCGACGCCGCCGCGTCCCGACGGGCCTTCGAGGGCCTCGACACCGAGCTCGACCTGGCCCATCGCGTGCGCTACGCCTACGAGATGGCGGTGAACAACATGGCCGAGGGCGTGTTCAACGTCGCCATCAAGAACGGCGTCGACCCCCGCGACTACAGCCTGGTCGCCTTCGGCGCGGCGGGCCCGATGCTGCTGCCCGCCGTGCTGGACACGGTGCAGTGCAAGCAGGTGATCGTGCCGCCCAACCCCGGCCTGTTCTCGGCGGTAGGCCTGCTCTCGGCCGACCAGGTCTTCACCGTCAATCGCAGCGCGTACCTGATGCTCACCGCAGGCGCGGCGCCCGCCATCGACGCGTTGTTCGTCGAGATGGAGGAGCAGCTGCGGGCGCAGGCGGGCGACGGTTCGGTGACCCTGCTGCGCAGCATGGACGCGCACCTGGCCGGACAGAGCTGGGAGACACCGTTCGTGCCCGTCCCCGGCGGCCTCATCGACGACAGGGCGGTCGAGCTCATGGTGTCGGCCTTCCACGACACCTACGAGGCGCGCTCGGGCAACCGGTTCGAGGCGATGCCGGTGGAGGGCGTCACCTTCCGCGTCCGCGCGATCCTGGACACCCCGAAGGTCGAGTACGCGCGGATCGACACCCGCGGCGCGCAGAACGGTCCACTCACCCCCGTGCGGACCGTCACGCTGCGCTACCTCGGTGACCTCGACGCGGACGGCGTCGGGGCCCAGCAGGCCCACGTCTACGACCGCGCGACCCTGTGCGCGGGAGACCGGTTCGACGGGCCGGCGGTCGTCGAGGAGGGGCTGTCCACCACCCATATCGGCGCGGGGCAGCAGGCCCACGTCGGCGCCTACGGCGAGATCGTGATCCGGAGGAAGTGACCATGTCCAGCCCCACCATTCCCGCCGCGCCCCGGCTGCGCGACCTGTCCGACGCGCAGTTCCACGAGCGCTACGGGTGCGACCGGTTCAGCGCCACCGTGCTCACCAACCGGCTGCGCTACGCGGTCGAGCACATGTCGACCGGGTTCATGCGCGAGGCGTTCTCGCCCATCATCCGCGACTGGTACGACTTCGCCTGCACCATCAGCGGTCCCGCGGACAAGGGCTATCCGATGGCCGTGGTCAGCAACAGCCTGGTCGTGTTCCTCGGCACCATGGGCGACGCGGTGCGCAATGCCGTGGAGGAGTACGGTCCCGAGAACCTGCGTCCCGGTGACGTTCTCATCTGCAACGATCCGTACCGGGGTGGCAGGCACGTCAACGACGTGGCCTTCACCCGGCCGGTCTTCGTCGACGACGAGATCGTCTCCTACGTCACCATGTGCGCGCACCAGCTGGACATGGGTGGCACGGTGCCCGGCGGGTTCTCGGCGACCAAGGCCAATGTCTACGAGAACGGGCTGGTGATCCCGCCCATGCTGCTGTGGTCGGGCGACGAGCCGGTGCGGTCGACCTTCAGCCTGATCTTCGACAACACCCGCTGGGGCGGCATGCTGCTGCCCGACTTCAAGAGCATCTTCCAGCAGCTGAAGCTGGGGGAGCGGCTCGTCCACGAGAACATCGACCGGTACGGGCTGGCGGCCTACCTCGGCACCCTGGACTACGCGTGCGACACCTCCGCCGAGCGGATGCGCGACGCCATCGCGGCGGTGCCCGACGGCGACTACACCGGCTCGGCGCTGATCGACGCCGACGGCCTCGACGACAGCATCGACTACACCGTGCGGGTGCTGGTCCGCAAGCGCGGCGAGGACATGGAGATCGACCTGTCCGGGACCTCGCCCCAGGCCCGCACCTGCATCAACTGCGGTGTCCTCGACGCGAAGACCGCGGTGGGCGTGGCCTTGACGATGCTCCTCGATCCGAAGGTGCCGTTCACCTCGGGCACCTGGCGCAATGTCGACCTCGCGGTGCCACCGGGCACCATCGTCTCCTCGCTCCCGCCCGACGGCGGCATCATGATGTTCTGGGAGGCCTCGGGCGCGGTCGCGTCGGCGATCTTCGACGCGCTCAATCCCGTGCTGGGGACGCAGGGCGTCGGCGGCGACTACGGGTCGACCAACACCCACAACGCCTCCGGCGTGCGCCCCGACGGCACGCCGTGGACCTCGGCCACCCAGTGCGGTGGCGAGCACGGCCCGTGGGGTGCCACCGAGGCCGGTGACGGTGACAGCTACACCGTGCTGTTCACCCTCAACAACCTCGATCCGGCGACCGAGACGATCGAACGCGATTCGCCGGTGGTGTTGCTGCGCAAGGAACACGCCATCGACACCGGCGGCGCGGGCGTGTTCCGCGGTGGCGCGGCGAATCTGAAGGACGCGCTGTGGCTCACCGCGGGGGAACACCACCTGTCGCCGTTCCGCACCAAACAGGCCACCGGGGTGGGCGCCAACGGCGGCGGCTCCGGGCCGACCGGCGCGATGTGGCTGTTCCCGCCCGGGGCGGACGGGACGGCGCCGGGCATTCTCGGCACCGGTCCGGAGGTGTACGCCGACAGTGTTCCGGTCGCCGGCGTGCTCGATCCCGAGACCAAGGCACTCGACCCGGTCGACGGCAGGTATCACTACTTCGCCGCCGAGCCGGTGTGGTCGACCGTGCCGAACACCGTCCTGCGCTGCCTCACCAATGGCGGTGGCGGCTGGGGTGATCCGTTGCGCCGCGATGCCGACCGCGTGCTCGCCGACGTCCGCAACGAGTACGTGAGCATCGCGGGCGCCGCGCGGGACTACGGCGTCGTGGTCGTCGGCGACCCGCGGACCGATCCCGAGGGGCTGCGCGTCGACCTCGACGCGACGGCACGCCTGCGGGCGGGGCGGTCGGCATGAGCGACCGCGAGACATCAGATATCCAGAGGAGAGTGACATGAAGGGCGTCGTGTTCCCGGGTGACGGGACCATCGTGCTGCGGGACTTCCCCGAGCCCGAACCGGGGTACGGCGAGGTCGTGGTGAAGATCCGCGCCTCCGGGATGTGCGGATCGGACCTGCACTTCTATCACGGCGCGTTCGATTTCGACCACGCGGTGATCCAGGGGCACGAACCGTGCGGTGAGGTGTACGCGGTCGGCCCCGGCGTCGACCCGGCGCGGATCGGCGAGCGGGTGATGATCCACCACTACATCGGCTGCGGAACCTGCCGCCGGTGCCGGGCGGGGTGGCCGCAGATGTGCGAGACCGCGCCGGGCAAGACCATGGCGGTGCACGTCGACGGCGGTCACGCGCCCTTCGCCCTGGTACCGGAGTCCTCGCTGCTGCCGATGCCCGACGGCCTCTCCTTCGAGGCGGGCGCGGCGATCGGCTGCGGCACCGGCACGGCGTGGGGTGCGATCAAGCGACTCGGCAGCGTCGCGGACACCACGACGGTCGTGCTCGGGCAGGGCCCGGTGGGACTGTCGGCGACCATGTTCGCGGCGTCGATGGGCGCCAGGGTGATCGCCGTCGATGTCGACGACCGGCGCCTGGCCCACAGTGCGAAGTTCGGGGCCGACCTGGTGGTGAACTCGCGCGCGCAGTCGCTGACCGACGCGGTCGCCGAGTTCACCGGCGGGCGCCTGGCCGATGTCGTCCTGGAGACCTCGGGGCGGGCGAGCGACGACGCGCTGGCGGTGCTCGGCACCTTCGGCCGGGCCGTGTTCACCGGGCTGCCCGGGGACGTGCGGTTCACCACCCAGGCGGTCTACAAGAAGCAGTGGACGCTGCTGACCTCCTGGACGATGTCGTCGATCGAGCAGGCGCGCTGCGCCGAGTACGTGGTCGCCCACGATCTCCCGGTCGACGAGTTGTATTCGCACACCTGGACCATCGAGCAGGCCGACGAGGCCTACCGGTGGTTCGACAAGCAGGACGCGGGCAAGGGCGTCTTCCTGTTCGACTGACCGGCGCGGCGCTGCCCGCCCGGTGATTTCAGCAACGCCCCCGGCGCTCGGCCGGGGGCAAAGGGAGTAATTCATGACCACCACTCATCCGGTTCCCGCCTTCGTCGGAGCCGCGCAGCAGAACCTGATCGGGGGCCGTTGGGTGCCCGCCGCGTCGGGCGAGACCATCGAGGTGATCAACCCCGCCACCGGCACCACGCTCGGCACCATCGCCGCGAGCGGCGCGGCCGACGTGGACGCCGCGGTGGCGGCGGCGCGGGCCGCGTTCGAGGGCGAATGGAGTCGCTGGACCCCGCACCAGCGGCGCGCGCTCATCCTCCGCGTCCACGACCTGGTCCTGGCGAACTTCGACGAACTCGCCACGATCGAGACCCTGGACATGGGCGCGCCGCTGACCCGGACCCAGGGACTGCGCGAGTGGACCTCGCAGGTACTGCAGTTCTTCGCCTCCCAGGTCGACGCGGGCACCGTGGCGAGCGCCCCCAACTCGCTGCCCGGCGACTTCCTGACCCTGCGCTCGCTCGAGCCGGTCGGCGTGGTCGGCGGCATCATCCCGTGGAACGGGCCGCTCATCGGTCTGTGGTGGATCTTCGGACCGGCGCTGGCGACCGGCTGCACGGCGGTGCTCAAGCCGGCCGAGGACGCGTCGCTGTCGGTGCTGCGGGTGGCGCAGCTGCTCACCGAGGCCGGTGTGCCCGACGGTGTCGTCAACGTGGTCACCGGATACGGCAAGGACGCGGGCGCCGCGCTGGCCGAGCATCCCGGCGTCGACCGCATCGCGTTCACCGGCTCGGTCGGCACCGCGCAGACGATCGTGCGGGCCTCGGCGGGCAATATGAAGCGGCTGCAGCTGGAGCTGGGCGGGAAGTCACCCGACATCGTCTTCGCCGACGCCGACCTCGACCGCGCGGTCCCCGGCGCGGCGATGGGCGTGTACACCAACAGCGGTCAGGTCTGTGTGGCGGGCACGCGGATCTTCGTCCAGCGGTCGATCCACGACGAATTCGTCGCGCGGATGGCCGAATTCACCAAGACGATCCGTGTCGGCGACGGCCTGGACCCCACCACCCAGCTGGGTCCGCTGATCTCGCAGCGCCAGCTCGACCGGGTGCTGAACTACATCGATATCGGGTCCGGCGAGGCCGAACTGATCAGCGGCGGTCACCGGGTCGACGGTGACCGCGCCGCGGGCTATTTCGTCGAGCCGACCGTCTTCGCCGCCGCCACCAACGACATGACCATCGCGCAGGAGGAGATCTTCGGCCCGGTGGCCACCGTGATCCCGTTCGACGACGTCGACGAGGCGCTGACCCTGGCCAACGCGACGCCCTACGGCCTGGCCGGTGGCGTCTGGACCACGGATCTGGCCACCGCGCACCGGGTGTCGCGCGGCATCACCGCGGGCACCGTCTGGGTCAACTGCTACGGAGTGCTCGACCCGGCCGTCGGTTTCGGCGGCACCAAGATGAGCGGCTACGGCTGGAAGGGCGGCCGCGACCACGTCCAGAGCTACCTCTACCCCAAGGCGGTCTACCTGAACCTGAGCTGACCCGGAACCGGCCGTCCTGTCGTCGCGTCGACGGACGGCCGGTGGCTCACGCCGCGGGGACCGGTTTCTCCCGCTCGCCCGCGCCGCGGCGTGGGTGCGAGATCAGGGCGGCGACCGGGGCGATCACCGCGGCGACGAAGCCGGCGGCGAATCCGTTGCCGTATAGGTTGAGCCCGATGACCAGCGCGCCGGTGACCTGGGCGACCGAGGCGTGGAAGAACCCGGCGACGACACCCCAGTGCGGACCGAAGCGACCCGCGATCGGGGCCAGGCAGGTGCCGTACAGCGCGGCCCAGATCAGGCCGGGGTCGGTCAGTTCGAACGGCTTGAGCAGTCCCGCGATCGCCACCCCGGCGACGACGGGCACGATGTTGACGGCGTTCTTCCCGCACGCGCCGAAACCCATGACGCTGAGAATGCCCGCGATGACCGGCCCGTTGAGGTGCGCTCCGATCACCAGCACGTACCCGGTGGTGAGCGTGCCGATCACCGCCATGTTGAGCAGGACCGCGGCCGCGCCGTCGTCGGCGAGGAAATCGCACGGAGCCCGGCCGTCGCGGCGGGTCAACCGGACGTAGGCGCGCCACGGCGCCCGGTCGAGCGCGAACGCGGTGCCGATCAGGCCGACGAGCAGGATCGCCAGCAGGATCGACAGCGGCCCGTCGTCGCCGGAGGTCCACACCATCTCCGGTGGCGCGGTGAGCCCGAACGCGCGGTACACCGCGACGACCACGGCGCCGACCACACCGGCGACGAAACCCATGTTGTAGAGGGTGAATCCGTCGTGCGCGCGGAACAGCTGACGCGCGACCGGCGGCAGGACGAAGCCGATCAGGACCGAGGTGGCCGCGCCGAGCAGGACTCCCGCCCACACCGGCAGCGCGGTGTTGAAGGCCAGCTCGACGAAGATCGGCGACAGCGCCGTCCCGAACCACGCGGTCGAGACATCGGCCGACAGCCGCTCGCGACGCAATATTGCATACAGTGCCACTCCGGCCAGGATCGGCCAGACATTGAGCAGGGTCTTGCCGTAGAGCGCGGTGCCGAGCACCAGCAGCAGAGCGGCCACCGCCGGTCCGTCGGCGGCGGCGCCGGTGATCCGGTAGGTCGCGCAGGCGACCAGGGTGAGCAGCCCGGCCTGCACGAACGCCCCGCCGAGCCCCCCGACCACGACGAAGTCGGTGACGAGAGTGTCGCGCGCGCTGAGAATATCGACGACACCGCGCAGCACGGCGCCGGGGGAGTCGACCACGAACCCGAACACCACGAACGCCACCGACATCGCGACGACGACCCGGAACAGCACCTGCTGATCGCCGACACCGCGCACGCGGGCCTTCGTTCGCCGCGGCACGAGCCGGTCAGCGGGTCTCGGTGGGCGGACTCGTGAATTCGACCGTGCCCGAGGCGTCGACGGCCAGCGTGCCCGCCGCGTCGGCCCGGGCGATCAACTGGTCGAGCAGGGACCGGGCGACCTCGTCGGCCCGTGGCTCCCGTGCGGTGGTCCAGACGGTCCGCGACAGTGCGCGCCCGGCGGTCGGTGACCCCCGGAACGAGCGCACCACCACCGCGAACTGCTCACGCCCGACCCGGCCACCCACCACCCGGCCGGTCTTGACGACCGCGATCTCGGACACCTCGTCGGCGCGAATCGCACCCGAGCCGAGCAGAATCCACAGCGAACCCATGACCCCAGTGTGCGCGACGGACAGCGAACTCCGGGCTACGACGCGCCACAACCGGGTCCGCCCGCAGCCCAGTAGCCCCGGCCGGGACCGGATCACGATTCGGAGCAGCGTCGCAGCAGATCCGGCGGCGAGGTCGTGACCGGTCGTACAGTTCAACTGTCCGTGCGGAGAGCGGCGTCTGCTCCGTACCGGTGAACGTGCAGCACCGGGATGCGCACCCGGTGGTCGCTGATCGAACCGTAGGGGCACAGATGAATTCGACACCACGCGGACACGGGTTCGGCGGGCTCACCGGTGCGCTGATCCTGGTGTGGTTGTCGCTGACTCCCTCCCTGCTGCCGCGCGGGCCGCTGTTCCAGGGCGTCGTGTCCGGCGCGGCGGCGGCCCTCGGCTACGGCCTGGGCGCCGCGATCGCCGCGCTCGTGTGGTGGGTGCTCGAACGGGAACCGATCCCGATGCCGCCCGTGCTGCGCTGGGGACTGGGCGTCGTGGCGATCGCGGGCACCGTCGTGGCGCTGATCTGGTACGCGGGCTGGCAGCGGGAGCTGCGCGAGCTGATGGGCGTGGCGGGACTGTCGTGGTCGGCGTATCCGATCATGGTGCTGATCGGCTTGATCGTGTTCGGGGTGCTGATGGGGCTCGTCCGGGTGGGGCGGGCGCTGGTGGGCTGGGTCGGCGGTCTGCTCGGACGGGTCCTGCCACCGCGGGTGTCGGTGCTGCTGGGCGGTGTCGTTGTCGTGGCGGTGGTGATCGCGCTGCTCAACGGCGTGGTGGCGAGTGCGGCGATGTCGCTGCTGAATTCGACGTTCAAGGCGGTCAACCAGGAGACGTCGGCGGACACCCCGCAGCCCGTCTCCCCGGAGCGGTCCGGCGGCCCCGGCTCACTGGTGACCTGGGACTCGCTGGGCAGGCAGGGCCGGATCTTCGTGTCCAACGGACCGACCGAGGTCGATCTGACCGCGTTCAACGGCCGCCCGGCGCGGCCACCGATCCGGGTCTACACGGGTCTCGATTCGGCCGAGACTGTCGAGGCCGAAGCCGATCTCGCGGTCGCCGAGTTGCGGCGGGCGGGCGGCTTCGAGCGCGCAGTGCTCGGCGTGGCGACCACGACCGGCACCGGCTGGATCAACGAGTCCACCGCGTCGGCCGTGGAGTATCTGGCCAACGGCGACAGCGCGCTGGTGAGCATGCAGTACTCGTTCCTGCCGAGCTGGCTGTCGTTCCTCGTCGATCAGGAACGGGCCCGCCACGCCGGACAGGCCCTGTTCGAGGCGGTGCACGCGGAGTGGGCGACGCTGCCGCCGGACCGGCGGCCGAAGCTGGTGGTGTTCGGCGAGAGCCTCGGATCCTTCGGCGGCGAAGCGGCGTTCTCGAGCGTGCAGGACATGGCCGCCCGCACCGACGGCGTGCTGTTCGTCGGCCCGACCGCCACCAACCCGGTCTGGCGCGACGCCACGATGCGCCGTGATCCGGGCTCGCCGGAATGGTTGCCGATCTACCGCGACGGCCGCACCGCGCGCTTCGTCGCGAGCGCCCCCGATCTGGCCCGCCCCGACGCGCAGTGGCCGCCCCCGCGGGTCGTCTACCTCCAGCACGCCTCCGACCCGATCACCTGGTGGACGCTGAAACTGCTGTTCCAGCAACCGGATTGGCTGCGCGAGCCGCGTGGTCCCGACGTCCTGCCCAGTACCCGGTGGATCCCGGTCGTGACGTTCCTGCAGGTGTCGGCCGACATGGCGGTCTCGACCGATGTGCCCGACGGGCACGGGCACACCTTTCAGGCCGACATCGCCGACGCCTGGGCGGCGATCCTGTCACCGCCCGGCTGGACCGCGGCCGACACCGAGCGGCTGCGGTCGGTCATGCGGGACGGGAAGTGACGGTGCGGGCGGAGATCCGCCCGCACCGGATCACAGCGGCAGCAGGTGGTGCTTGCGCGGGTAGCGCACGACCTGCTTGTCCCGCAGCAGGTGCAGGGCGCGACGGATCTCGAGGCGGGTGGTCGACGGCTCGATGACGCGGTCGATGTAGCCACGCTCGGCCGCGATCCACGGCGTCGCGATCGTCGCGTTGTAGAAGTCGATCATCTGCTGGCGGATGGCGCCGCGCTGCTCCTCGGGCGTCGCCTCGAGGACCTTGCGCTGGGTCAGGCCGACGGCGCTCTCCGCGCCCATCACCGCGATCCGCGCGGTCGGCCACGCCAGGTAGGCGTCGCAGCCCAGTGCCTTGGCGCCCATCACGGCCCAGCCGCCGCCGTAGGCCTTGCGGATCACCACGGTCACCTTCGGCACGGTGGCCTCGACGTAGGCGAACAGGAACCGGCCGCCACGCTTGATGACGCCTGCCTTCTCCTGCTCCACGCCGGGCAGGAAGCCCGGGGTGTCGACGACGAGCACCAGCGGGATCTCGAAGGCGTTGCAGATGTGGATGAAGTGCGAGGCCTTGTCGCTGGCCTTGGCGTCGAGGGCGCCGGCCAGCACCGTCGGCTGGTTGGCGACCACGCCGACCGGCCGACCGTCGACCCGGGCGAAGCCGGTGATGATGTTCTCGGTGGCGGCCGCGCCGATCTCGTGGAACTCGCCGTCGTCGAAGATCCGCAGCAGCACGTCGTGCATGTCGTAGACCATGTTGTCGGAGTCGGGGACCAGCTTGTCCAGCATGAGGTCGGACTCGGTGATCTCCGGCTCCAGGCCGGGGTTGACGACCGGCGGGAGCTCGGTGGAGCTCGACGGCAGGTAGCTCAGGTAGGTGCGGACCCACTCGAAGGCGGCGGGCTCGTCCTTGGCGACGTGGTGGATGTTGCCGTACGCGGCCTGGTTGTAGACGCCGCCCAGCTCCTCCATGTCGACCTTCTCACCGATGGCGTCCTCGATGATCTTGGGGCCGGTGACGAACATGTGCGCGCTCTCGGTCGCGACCACGACATCGGTGCAGATCGGCTGGTACACCGCACCGGCGGCGCAGTTGCCGAGGATGAGCGAGACCATCGGCACCGCACCCGAGAGCGGCTCCATCATGGTCGCCAGCTCGCCGTACCAGCGCAGCGAGGACACCGCCTCCTGCACGCGCGCGCCGCCGGAGTCGTTGATGCCGACGAGCGGGCAGCCCATCTTGCCCGCGAGAGCCATGATCGCGGCGACCTTGCGGCCGAACATCTCGCCGATGGTGCCGCCGTAGACGGTCTGATCGTGCGAGAACACCGCCACCGGCCTGCCGTCGACCAGACCGTGTCCGGTCACCACGCCGTCACCGTAGAGGGCGTTCTTGTCGGTGGGATTGCGCACGAGGGCGCCGATCTCGACGAACGTGCCCGGGTCCATGAGCATGTTGATGCGGTCGCGGGCCGAGGGTATGCCCTTGCGCGCTCTCTTGGCGGCTCCCGCCTCTCCGGCCGGTTCCTGCGCGAGCTCCAGCTTCTCTCGCAGGTCGGCAAGCTTTTCGGCAGTAGCACTCATCGATTACATCCAGGTTGTCGCAGTGGAACGCCGACACCGCGTCCGGTGGGCGCTAGCCACAGTACCGGTGCCCGCCACCCCCCGGTGCCGTCCGGGTTTGTGATCGACCACGAAATGCCCTCCGACCGTTGGGCAGGCGGGTCGCCGAGCCGATACGTGGCAGTGACTGCATGGTGGCAGCGCGTGCAAAGACGTCGTGCCGTCGAGAACAGCGGTAGCGTGCGCGGGATGGAATCCGTGGGGGAGTTCGTCGTCGGCGTGGAAGCGGTGGCCGTGCAGCGGTCGCGGGAATCGGTGCTCGGACTGGGGGCGGTGGCGGCCTGGGTGGGGGTGGTGACCGCGGCCGTCGTCGCCGCGATCACCGCGCTGCTGGTCTGGCTGGCCGGGCCGATCGGACTCGTACAACTGCCGGTCGTGGCGATCTTCGGTGTCGACGGGGTGCGCAAACTGCGGCGCCTGCGCGAGTTGCGCGCGACTTGGCAAGCGCAGGGCGTGCCGCCGACGGCGATGCGCCTGTCGCCCGCGGGTCTGCGGCTGAGCATCGATGCCGCACCGGATTCGGTCTTCCTGCCGTGGGCCACCATCCAGGGGCTGCGCCTGCATCGCAAGCTCGGCAACGACCTGCTGGTGATCGATCTGTTCCCGGGAGTGGGGCCGGAGACCGGCGGAGTGCGTGGGCTCGAGCATCCCGACGTGCAGCGTGTGCTGCGGAAGAAGGTCGGGGGCACGAAGGGGCTGCGGACCGCCGTGCGCATTCTGGATCAGCCCGTCGCGGCGATCGACCACGTCGCCGCGCAACTGACCGGCGGGCGGGTGCGCGTCCACGGATAGCGGCGCGCCGGTCCGGCTGCCAGATTTCTAGAACACGTTATAGTTGGGGTCGGACGGCGACGACGGGGTCGGCGTCCGCTCGGAAGGTGGACTGGTGCGGGCTTGGGACAGTGCGGCCGATGTCGTGGTCGTCGGGTACGGCGGAGCGGGTGTGACCGCCGCGCTGACCGCGCGGGAGGCGGGCGCGGACGTGCTCGCGATCGACCGGTACCTCGGTGGCGGGGCGACGGCGCTGTCCGGCGGCATCGTCTACGCCGGTGGCGGGACCTGGGTCCAGCGGGACGCGGGCATCGACGACGACGTCGACACCATGCTCGCCTACCTGGAGGCCGAGGTCGGCGACGCGGTGAGCGCCGCGACCCTGCGCCGGTTCTGCGAGCAGTCCCCGGCGATGATCGACTGGTTGACCGAGCGCGGTGTGCCCTTCCAGGCGTCGCTCTGCCCTTACAAGACCTCGTACCCGTCCGACGACTACTACCTGTACTACTCCGGCAGCGAGAACTCCGGCGGGTACCGGGATCTCGCGAAGCCGCGGCAGCGCGGGCACCGCGCGCACGGCCCCGGTGTGTCCGGCAAGGCGCTGTTCGGGCCGCTGGCCGCCGCGGCGGCCGACCGTGGCGTGCGGGTCCGCACCGGCACCAGAGCCACTCGGCTCGTCGTCGAGGACGGGCGCGTCACCGGGATCGAGGCGATCACGATCGCCGACGCGCCCGCGTCCGTGCGCCGCCGCTTCGCCGCCCTGGCCCGGATCTCGGCGAAGCCGGGCGTGTACCACCCGGGTCTCCGCGCGGCGATGGAAGCGCTGCTGACCCGGATCGAACGCAAGCACGGCAGACCGGTCCGGATCCAGGCGAAGTCCGGCGTGGTCCTCACGACCGGCGGATTCATCGCCAACGGCGCGATGGTCGCCCGCCATGCCCCCGACTACCCGTGGTCGCAGGGCCTGCCCCTCGGCACCGCGGGCGACGACGGCAGCGGCATCACCATGGCGCAGGACATCGGCGCTGCGACCGGCAAGCTGGACGCCCTGTCGACCTGGCGGTTCATCGCGCCCCCCAGCGCCATGTTCGGCGCGATCGCGGTGAACTCCCTGGGGCAGCGGATGATCGACGAATCCCGCTACGGTGCCGCGCTCGGCGCGGCGATCGCGACCAGCCCCGGTAACCGGGCGTGGCTGCTGGTCGACGCCGAACTCGACCGGGACGCCCGCGAGCAACTGGGCCCGCAATCGGTGTGGTTCCAGCGGATGCAGACCGAGCGCCTGCTGCGGATCGGGACCTCGCGCGGTCGCACGGTCGAGGAGGCCGCCACCCGCGCGGGCATCGACCCGGCCACCCTGCGTGACACCGTCGACGCGCACAACCGGGCCATCGAGCACAACCTGCCCGACCCGTTCGGCAAGCCCGACGACATCCGCCGTCCGCTGCGCACGGGACCCTTCACACTGCTGGACATCTCGTTCACCGCCCGGCTGACCTACCCGATGCCGATGCTCACCCTCGGCGGCCTGCTGGTCGACGAGGACACCGGCGCGGTCCGCGCCGAGGCGGGCGGCGTCGTCCCCGGCCTCTTCGCGGCGGGCCGCGCGGCCGTCGGCATCTGCTCGAACTCCTATGTCAGCGGGCTGTCCCTGGCCGACTGCGTCTTCTCCGGCCGCCGCGCGGGAACGCACGCCGTAGCCTGACCTGGACTGTTGCGCCGCGATGACCGAAGCGCCGGACCGCCGTCGGTCCGCGGCGTGTACGCGCACCGATGAGGTCGCCGATGCCTCCTGCCACCACGCGACGACACGGTCGACGACCGGTCCGGGACTGCGCACCCAGCGGATGTGGTCGTTGTTCGCCCCGGCCGGGACGTCGGCGGTGCGGTAGTCCCACCGGCCCATTCCCGCATCATCGTGCGGGCGCCGGGCGCGCCGAACGCGGGCGCGGGGAGATACCCGGCCACTGAGGTCAGCAGTGGCACCAGGGTGGCTATCACGGCGATGTCGAGTCCGCCGCGCCGATAGTGGCGGTAGTACGGCAGGCAGTGCCCGCGCGCTCCAGCCGCGTTCGTCGCCCGCACCGAGGCATTGACCATCGGCGCGGCCTACGGCCACAGCACCGATGTCGGCTGCCAGGCCAAGCGGTCGCAGCTGGACAGACCTTGACGGTGGCGCGGTCGACGGTCGAGCAATCACCCCAGGTGTGGAGGGTCTGACGGGCACGGATCGCCTCAGGCGGGTGCGCCACCCGGGAGTTCGAGCACCGCGAAAACGGTGGCGCGGACCCGGTTGTCGAGCTCGTCGGCGTCGAACTTCCCGTGCAGGTGGAGGAACGCCAGCCCGTGGACCAGCGCCCACATCGCGGTCGCGAGGGAATCCTCGTCGCCGTCGGGAAACACCTGGCGCACAATCGTTCTGACGTACTCGTGGATCGCGGTCATGGCGGCCACGCGTTCCGGGCTGGTCGGATCGCAGGGATCGGAGAACATCACCCGGAACAGCGCGGGCCGGGCCAGGGCGAAGCGCACGTAGGCGACCCCGATCGCGGCGAGATCCTCGGCTGTGCTCGGCGCTGGGCCGGCGGCCACGAGCTGCTCGGCCAGGTCGCGGTACCCGACGGCGGCCACGGCCGACAGCAGCGCGTTGCGATCGGCGAAGTGGCGGTACGGCGCGGCGGTGGACACCCCGGCCCGGCGGGCGGCCGCGCGGAGCGACAGGTCCGCCGCGCCGTCCTCCTCGAGGAGCTCCACGGCGGCCCGCACCAGCGCGCTGGGGAGATCGCCGTGGTGGTACGAGGTTGCCATGGGATCAATTTATCGCCAAGGCGGCCATGGAGGAGATCTCCAGCGCGGTGTCGCGTCCTGGCCGGCGATGTCGAGGTGATCGGCATGGTGACGGCGTCGGCCGTCACCCCGGACCTACCGCGCCGTTGGCGCGGAGGGCTTTTGCCCGCCCCCGCGCAGGTGTGGGAGGGTGGTGGGCGAAAGGAAGTACGTGACTGCGACGACGCACTCGACCGCCGCCCTCGGGCCGCGCGCACTGGCCAACCGGCGACGCATCCTCGCCGTCGCCGGGGACGAGCTGCTGCGCAACCCCGCGGCGAGCATGGAAGACATCGCCGCCGCCGCGGGCATGGTCCGCCGTACTCTCTACGGGCATTTCCCCACCAGGGAAGCGCTGATCGACGGCATGCTCGACGAAGCCTTCGAGCAGGTGGGCCGGGCACTGGACGGCATCGACACGGCGCAGCCGCCCGCTCCGGTGATCGCCGAGATGACCGTCGCGCTGTGGGCGGTCGGCGACGAGTTCCAGCTGCTGCTGCGCCTGGACGAAGCCGGGTCGCGCGCCCGGATGTCCGACCGGCTCGCGCCCGTCCGCACCCGGCTGGTCACCCTGATCGCCGCCGGTCAGGCCGACGGAACCTTCGCCGACCATCTCCCACCCGCCGCGATCGCCAGGGTGCTCACGGCATTGGTGCTCGCGCTGCTGAACGCGCACAGCGACGGTGAGTGGGTCGACGCCGACGCCGGGCGCGACGCCGCCCTGGCCTGCCTGATCGCGGCCGGTGTCGACCGCTCCACCGCCGCGGCGATCGCCCGGACCGCGGCGGCCTCGGCACCGCACTGACTGCGCCGCGGGCGGGCGACCGCTCGACGAATCACGCTGTCCGCGAACGGCTCCGACTGTGCTGCTCGGCACGTACCCGAGGCGCTGTGAGTCCCCCCACGAGTTCTTGCACAGGGTTGTGCAACGGGCGTAGTTTCACATCATCGTGCAATTGCACGAAGGTGTGAAAATATCGAAGGAGCGGGATATGACCAGCCAGGTGGCAACTGTGCAGATGGCGTACGCGACCCGGACCTCCACCGGGGGCGCCCCCGTCGACGCGTCCGCGTGGACGCTGCGCGGAGTGGGCGCGATCCGCGTGCTCTACGGCCTCGTCCCCTTCGCCGCGCTGATCCTCGGGGTCGAGGTCGGCACCGGACTGGCCGTCCCCGTCTTCGTCGCGGTCGGCCTGGTCTCCGTTCTGCTCGGCCTGGCCACCGTCGCCCTGGCTCCGCGGCTGCTGGAGCGCGACGATGTCGTGCTGGCCTCGGTGAGCCTCGACGCGGTCCTCGTGGTGCTCGGCGTGGCCGCGCTGATGGTGGGCTGGGCCCAGTTCACGGTCGCCGCCGCCGCGGTCGTCCTCGGCGGGGTCGTGCTCGCGGCGCTGTCCGCGGCGGCCGTCGCGATCGTCACGGCGGTGCGTACCGCCTGATCCGCTGACGCGGTGTGAGTGGCATGAACGGCGCCTCCGGAATTCCGGAGGCGCCGTTCACGTTGCGCTGGTCAGGCGTCCTGGGCTGCCGCCCGGCCCGCCGCTCGCCCGGAGAACACGCACCCGCCGAGGAAGGTGCCCTCGAGCGCGTTGTAGCCGTGCACGCCACCACCGCCGAAGCCCGCGGCCTCGCCCGCAGCGAAGAGCCCGGGAATCGTGGTGCCGTCGGCGCCGAGCGCTCGGGAGTCGAGGTCGGTCTGGATGCCGCCGAGCGACTTGCGCGTCAGGACATGGAGTTTCACGCCGATCAGCGGTCCGGCGGCCGGGTCGAGAATGCGATGCGGTGCGGTGGTCCGGGTGATGCGGTCGCCGAGGTAGCGGCGGGAATTGTGGATGCCCTGGATCTGGGCGTCCTTGCTGAACGCGTTGTCCACCTGGAGATCCCGGGCGACGATCTGCTCGCGCAGGCGATCCGGGTCGAGCAGCGGCCGCTCGGTGAGTGCGTTCATCTTCGCGACCAGGTCGTCGAGCGTGTCGGCCACCACCCAGTCGGCGCCGTGCCGCTTGAACGCCTCCACCGGCGCGGGAGCGCCCTTGCCGAAGACCCGTTCCCGGATCATCCCGACGCGGTTCTTCGCGGTGATGTCGGGATTCTGCTCCGATCCCGACAGCGCGAACTCCTTGGCGACGATGCGTTGCGTGGTGACGAACCAGGAATGATCGTGCTCGGCCAGCTCGGGGGTGGTGCGCAGGTAGCGCAGCGTGCCCAGGGTGTCGTAGCCGGGCAGGTACGGCGCGGGCAACCGACGGCCCAGCGCGTCGAACCACAGCGATGACGGACCGGGCAGGATCCGGATCGCGTGCTCGGGCCAGATCGGATCCCAGTTCCGGATGCCTTCGGTGTAGTGCCACATGCGATCCCGGTTGACCAACCGGACACCGGCGTCGGCGGCGATATCGAGCATGCGACCGTCGACATAGGCGGGGACGCCGGTGATCATGTGCGCCGGCGGCGCGCCGAGCCGCGCGGGCCAGTGTCGCCGGACCGTGTCGTGATTGCCGCCGATCCCACCGGTCGCGAGAACCACGGCGGCCGCGCCGAAGTCGAACTCGCCGACCACGTCCCGGTTGGACGGTGCGCCGCGTTCGGCGTCGTCGTCGGCCAGGATCGCCCCGCGCACGCCGGTGACAGCGCCGTCGGTGAACACCAGCTCGTCGACCCGGTGTCGATGCCGGAAGGTGACCAGTCCGGCGTCCGCGGCGCGGAGCGCGGATTCGGTGAACGGCCCGACGACACCGGTGCCGGTACCCCATGCGACGTGGAAGCGGGGGACCGAATTGCCGTGGCCCTCGGCGCGCAGGTCGCCACGCTCGGCCCAGCCGACCGACGGCACGAAGCCGATGCCGAGATCGGTGAGGTAGGAACGCTTCTCGCCCGCGGCGAACTCGACATAGGCGCGGGCCCAGCGGGCGGCCCAGCTGTCCTCGTCGTCGAGCCGATCGAAGCCCGCGCTGCCGCTCCAGTCGTTCCAGGCCAGCTCGAGCGAGTCCCGGATGCCCAGCCTGCGCTGCTCGGGACTGCCGACCAGGAAGATCCCGCCGAAGGACCAGAACGCCTGCCCGCCGAGGTTGGCCGCGTTCTCCTGATCGACCACCAGGACACGCTTGCCCCGGCGGGTCAGCTCATGGGTCGCGACCAGGCCGGCCAGGCCCGCGCCGACCACGATGACATCGGCATCCATCCGGACTACCTCCACTCTCCACAAAAGCTTCATTGCTGCATCGGATACATTAATGCATCTGATGGTGAGAGGTATCGTCGATCCGTGAACACGACCGAGACGGCCAAGCCACCCCGCGTGACCCGGCGCCGGGCCGAGACCAGGGCGCGCCTGCTCGAGGCCGCGTTCTCCGTGTTCGCCGAGAAGGGTTTCGGGCTGGTGCGCATCGAGGACGTGTGCGGCGCGGCGGGCTACACGCGGGGCGCGTTCTACTCCCAGTTCGACAGTCTCGAGGAACTGTTCTTCGTCCTCTACGACCAGCGCGCCACCCTGATCACCGGACAGGTGCGCGACGCGCTCGCCGCGATCGACGACCCCGCGGACGTGGCAGGCTTCGTCGACCGGCTGTCGGCGACCCTGCTCCTCGACCGCGACTGGCTCCTGGTGAAGACCGACTTCCTCACCCACGCCGCCCGCCGCCCCGACATCGCGGCCCGCCTGATCACCCACCGCGCCCAGCTCCGCGCCGCCATCGCCGACAAACTCGCCGCCAGCGGCTTCACTGTGCCCCCCGAACTCGGCTCGATCGCCGAACTGGCCCACTCGGTCGTCGCCGCCTACGACGGCGTCACCGTCCAACTCCTGCTCGACAACGACCAGCCCGCCGCCCGAGACTGGCTGGCCCGCCTGCTCACCCGCCTCGGCGTCGTCGCCCCACCCCGCGCCTGAAGCGTCGGCACCAGCTTTCTGTTGAGCGGACCGAGCGCCCTCGCGCACGCGTCGAGCGGAATCCGGGTGGAACCTGGGAGCTCGAGCCGACTCGGGGTCGAGGGTGATTCCGGTGGGGTCGGGGCAGTTGGCGTAAGGCCAGGTCGGTTTCAGGATCAGGCAGGTGATGCCGGTGCCAGGTCGCTCGAGCCTGATGTACTGCCGGTGGATGCTTCGCCGGAGGCGGGAGTGCTCAGGGCCGTGAGGGTGGCGGCTGCCAGGAGGATGGCGGCGGTGCGGCAAGTGATCACACCTAAGTGAAGCAGGGTGATTCCAGTTCTGGTGGGGAATGGTGTCGGTCAGGGCTGGGTGTTGCGGCGGACCATTTCGGTGATCCAGATCGGGGCGTAGGGGGAGGTGCAGTTGGGTGGGGTGGGGTAGTCCTCCAGGACGCGGAGGGATTCGCCGATCGTGATCGCGCGGGGGCGTAGGGCGGGGTGGTGGATGCCGATGGTGGCCAGGCATTCGTTCATGGCCCATTGGAGGCGGTCGGGGGCGGCCTTCATGTGGGACTCGATGAGGTCGAGCAGGTGGGGCAGGTCGAGTCCGTCCGGGGACTTCGCGACGCGGTCGCTGGTCAGGGCCCAGCCCGCACCGGCGATCACGGGGTCGGGGTCGGTGAACCAGGCGGTGCGGAGTTCCTCGACGTGCGGGCTCTTCTTCACGACGTAGCCGACGAGCCAATCGTGCACCTTGGGGACGCGGGCGTCGCGCAGCATGGCGTCGAGTTCGGCGGCGGTGTAGGACTTGGGGCGGCTGATCAGGATCGCGACGAGCCGGGCGGCGGTGTCATCGGTCGCCCAGAGCTCGCCGGCCAGCTCGTGCTGGGTTTTCAGTGCCTTCGCCACCGCGCGCAGCTTGGTCAGGTTGACCGCGTGGTCGTCGCCGTGCCGGGTGTTGACGGCGAGGATCTTCGGGTCGGCCAGGGCGGCCAGCTCGGCCAGCACCTCGTCCACCGTGGTCTGGGGCGCCGAACTGGTCGTCACACCGGTCTCCTCGCTGGTCGGTTCCACTGCGCCCTCAGCGTACGTCCGGCGGCGGTCCCGACCTCGCCCACCCGAGGTCGGGACCGCGGGCTACCGGCCGCCCGCGCGGACCCGCAGATCGCGGGCGAGATGGTCGCGCTGTTCGATCACCAAGCGCCGCAACGCACCCGGTGCGTCGGCATGCGTGTCGAGCCAGGCGTCCACCTGATCGAGCGAGCCGGCCGCGGGGAAGAGGCCGAGGACGATGCGCCGCGCGATCTCGATACTGCGCTGCTCCCACACCTCCCGCAGCACCGCGAAGTACTCGTCGTCGTAGCGGGAGACGAGGTCGCGGCGCTGCCCGGCGCGGAACCCGTCGATGACGGCGTCGAGATGATCGTTGGTCAAGGTGGTGTCGCCGAGCGCCGCGGCCCACGCGGCGGCCTTCACCTCCGGTTCCGGGCGGGCGGCCAGTGCCCGGCGATGGGCGGTCCGGCCCGAGGCGGTGCTGTCCCCGGTGAGCTCGGCGTCCAGCTCGGCCTCCGTGGCGGCACCTGTCGCGGCCAGGGCGGTCCACAGCTGCCAGCGCAGATCGGGATCCAGCGCCAGACCGTCCGGCGCGGGCGCGTCACCGAGCAGGATCGCGCGGATATCGGCGGCCCGGCGACCGTCGACGGTGGCGGCGGTCGCGGTCGCCCGCGCCCACGCCAGCTGATCACCGGAGCCCGGTGCCGCGGAATGCAGAGTGGCCCAGCATGATTCCAGCCATTCGCCGCGCCACCGCTCCCGGTCCGCCGCGGGCAGGTAGTGGCCGATGGCGAAGGAGGCGTTGGCGAGTACCGCGGCGAGCAGGGCCGTGTTGGATTCGGCGGGGGCGAAGTCGCGGGCCATCCGCAGATACCGCTCGACCTCGAGTTCGCCGTCGCGTGCGGCGTTCCAGAGCGCCGACCAGATCAATCCGCGCGCCAGGGGATCGGTGACCCGATCCAGCGACTTCTCCACGGTGGCCAGTGAATCGGTGTCCAGCCGGACCTTGGCGTAGGTGAGGTCGCCGTCGTTGAGCAGGCGCAGCGGCGCGGGTTCGAGGGCGACCGGCGTCCGCTCGGCGACGAGATCGAGCTCGACCCGATCCCGGCGCACCAGATCACCCGCGGCGTCGAAGTCGTAGAGTCCGACGGCGAGCCGATGCGGTCGCGGGTCGGTCTGCACGATCGTGCCGTCGTCGAGCATCAGCGTCGACATGCCGGTCGTCTGCAACCAGGCGCGTGCCCAGCCCGCCAGATCGCGGCCGGAATCCGCCGACAGCTCGGTCAGCAGATCGGCCAGGGTGGTGTTGCCGAACGCGTGCGTGCGGAAGTACCGGCGCACGCCGGTGAAGAACTCGTCGCGCCCGACATAGGCGACCAGTTGCTTGAGCACGCTGGCGCCCTTGGCGTAGGTGATGCCGTCGAAATTGAGCTTGGCGGCCTCGAGGTCGCCGATGTCGGCGACGATCGGGTGTGTCGTCGGAAGCTGGTCCTGCGAATACGCCCACGCCTTCCGGCGATTCGCGAACGCCACCCAGGCATCGGTCCACTCGGTCGCCTCGGCACTGGCCAGCGCGCCCATGTAGTCGGCGAAGGACTCCTTGAGCCACAGGTCGTCCCACCACACCATCGTCACCAGATCGCCGAACCACATGTGCGCCATCTCGTGCAGGATGGTGTTCGCCCTGCCCTCGTACTGGGCGGCGGTGGCCGCGCCACGGAAGACGTAGGCCTCGGTGAAGGTGACCAGGCCCGGGTTCTCCATGGCCCCGAGGTTGTACTCGGGAACGAAGATCTGGTCGTACTTGCCCCAGGGGTACGGGTAGGCGAAGTGCCCGGCGAAGAAGTCGAGTCCCTGCTTCGTCACCTCGAGGATCGTGTCGGCGTCGAGGTGCCCGGCGAGGGACGCGCGGCACAGGACCCCGAGCGGGACCGTGAGTTCGTCTCGTGTCCAGGAGGATTCGACGCGGTGATACGGGCCCGCCGCGATCGCGGTGATGTAGGTGGAGATCGGCAGGGTGGGGGAGAACTCGACCCGCTGCCGGGCGCCCTCGTCCTCGATCGTCGCGATCGGCCGGTTCGACACCACCTCCCAGCCCGCGGGTGCTGTCACCACGAAGGTGAAGGGCGCCTTCATGTCCGGCTGTTCGAAGCACGCGAAGACCCGGCGGGCGTCCGCTGGCTCGTACTGGGTGTACAGATAGGTCGCGCCGTCGGCCGGGTCGAGGAAGCGGTGCAGGCCCTCGCCCGAGCGGCTGTAGTGGCCGGTGGCGCGCACCACGACCGTATTCGCCGCGGCGAGATCGGGAATCGTGAGCCGCGCGCCGTCGTAGTCGACGGGCACGTCCTGCCCGTTCACCGTCACCGATTCGACCGACGCGCCGAGGAAGTCGAGCCAGGTCCGGTCCATGGTCGCGTCGAACTCGACGGTGGTCGTGGTGGCGAAGGTGTCGCCGGTGTGGTCGGTGGCGCCAGACAGGTCGAGATCGACGCGATAGGCGCGGACGGTGACCGCGGCCGATCGGGCGGCGGTCTCGGCACGGGTCAGGTTCGCGGTAGTCACGCGTCGATCCTGCCAGCCCGAGCGCCGCGACGCCGCCGGTCGGCGTCGCGGCCTCGATCAGGCGTCGCGCGTCAGAGGAAGCGGGCGATGAGGTCCTTCATGACCTCGTTGGCGCCGGCGTAGATCCGCGAGATGCGGCCGTCGGCCCACATCCGGGCGATCGGGTACTCCTCCATGTAGCCGTAGCCGCCGTGGAGCTGGACGCACCGGTCGATCACCTGGGACTGCTGATCGGTGGTCCAGTACTTGACCATCGCCGCGGTCTTCACATCCAGCGCGCCGCGCAGGTGCTTCTCGACGGCCGAGTCGACAAAGGTACGCACGACCTCGGCGATCGTCGCGCAGACGGCCAGCTCGAACCGGGTGTTCTGCATGGCGAACAGCGGCTTGCCGAAAGCGTTGCGCTGCTTGACATAGGCCAGCGTCTCGGCGACAGCCGCTTCGATCGCCGCGGCGGCCGCGACGCCGCAGATCAGCCGCTCCTGGGGCAGCTGCTGCATGAGCTGGATGAAGCCCTCGCCCTCGGCGCCGAGCAGGTTGGCCTGCGGCACGCGCAGCCCGTCGAAGAACAGCTCGGTGGTGTCCTGGCCCTTCTGGCCGATCTTCTTGAGCAGCCTGCCGCGTTCGAAGCCGGGGGTGTCGTCGGAGACCTCGGCGACCACCAGCGACACGCCCTTGGCGCCCAGGGTCGGATCGGTCTTGACGGCGATGATCAGCAGGTCGCAGTTGCGGCCGTTGGAGATGAATGTCTTGGCGCCGGTGATGACGTAGTCGTCGCCGTCCTTGACCGCCTTGGTGGCGATGTTCTGCAGGTCGGAGCCGGTGCCGGGCTCGGTCATCGCGATGGCGCCGATCCACTCGCCGGAGGCGAGTTTCGGCAGCCAGCGCTTCTTGTTCTCCTCCGAGGCGTAGGCCAGGATGTAGTGCGGCACGATGCCGGTGTGCACGCCGAGCTGCATGGCGGAATCGCCGCCCTTGACCTGCTCGGTGAACAGCACGGCCTCATGGGCGAAGGTGCCACCGCCGCCGCCGTACTCCTCGGGGATCGACATGCACAGCAGGCCGAGTTCGCCGGCCTGCCGATAGACCTCCCGGCTCGGGAAGCCCTGCGCGGCGAACTCCTCGCGATGCGGCGCGACGGTGTTCGCGAAGAAGGTGCGGGCCAGCTCGGCCAGGCCTTGCAGCTCCGACTCGGCGTCGATGCCGCGGTCGGTTTCGGCGGTGGTCATCGGGTTCCTCTTCCTGATGTCGATGGGCTGCGCACCAGAGTGAGCAGTTGTTGGCGTTATGTCAATAGAACGAGTAGATGTTGACAAACCGCCAATAGTGCTCCATGGTATCAATTGATTGGACATCCAACTATTGGAGCTCCATTCACCTGCGCTCCGGCGCACCGACCCACGACAAGGACTGGCATGGTTCGCGAACTCACCCACTTCATCGACGGACAGCACGTCAAGGGCGCCTCGGGCGCGTTCGGTGAGGTGTTCGATCCGAACACCGGGCAGGTGCAGGCCACGGTTCCGCTGGCGAACACCGCCGAGGTGGAGGCGGTGATCGCCAACGCGGCGGCCGCGCAGCCGGTGTGGGCGGCGTTCAACCCGCAGAAGCGGGCCAGGGTGCTGATGAAGTTCCTGACCCTGGTCAGCGACGAGATCGACAGCCTGGCGGCGCTGCTGTCGTCGGAGCACGGCAAGACCATCGCCGACGCCAAGGGCGATATCCAGCGCGGCCTCGAGGTGATCGAGTTCGCCGTCGGTATCCCGCACCTGCTCAAGGGCGAGTACACCGAGAGCGCGGGCACCGGGATCGACGTGTACTCGATGCGCCAGCCGCTGGGTGTGGTCGCCGGTATCACCCCGTTCAACTTCCCGGCGATGATTCCGCTGTGGAAGGCCGGTCCGGCGCTGGCGTGTGGCAACGCGTTCGTGCTCAAGCCGTCCGAGCGTGACCCGTCGGTGCCGCTGCGCTTGGCCGAGCTGTTCCTCGAGGCGGGGCTGCCGCCGGGGGTGTTCAACGTGGTCAACGGCGGCAAGGAAGCCGTCGACACGATCCTGCACGACCCGCGGATCAAGGCGGTCGGCTTCGTCGGCTCGACCCCGATCGCGCAGTACATCTACGAGACCGCGACCGCCAACGGCAAGCGTGCCCAGTGCTTCGGCGGGGCGAAGAACCACGCCATCGTCATGCCGGACGCCGACCTCGACGATGTCGCCGACCAGCTGATCGGCGCGGGCTACGGCTCCGCGGGTGAGCGCTGCATGGCGATCTCGGTGGCCGTGCCGGTGGGGGAGGAGACCGCCGACCGGCTGGTCGCCAAGCTGACCGAGCGGGTGCACAAGCTCAACGTGGGCCGGTCCGACGATCCGGGCGCCGACTTCGGTCCGCTGGTCGGTGCCGACGGCGTGGACCGGGTGAACAACTACGTCCAGATCGGTGTCGACGAGGGCGCCGAGTTGGTCGTGGATGGTCGTGGGCTGGTTGTCGAGGGTGCCGAGGACGGCTACTTCGTCGGCGCGAGCCTGTTCGACCGGGTGACCGCGGACATGCGGATCTACCAGGAGGAGATCTTCGGTCCCGTGGTGACCGTGGTGCGGGCCGAGGACTACGAGGAGGGTCTGCGGCTGGCCAACGAGCACGAGTACGGCAACGGTGTCGCGATCTTCACCCGTGACGGTGACACCGCGCGCGACTTCGCCGCGCGCGTGCAGGTCGGCATGGTCGGTATCAACGTGCCGATCCCGGTGCCGATCGCCTACTACACCTTCGGTGGCTGGAAGCGTTCGGGCTTCGGCGATCTCAACCAGCACGGCCCGGACTCGATCCGCTTCTACACCAAGACCAAGACGGTGACCCAGCGCTGGCCCGCGGGGTTGAAGGAGTCCAACGCCTTCGTCATCCCCACGATGGACTGACCGGTCGTGTTCACTCTCAACGACGACGAACGCGCGATCGGTGAGACCGCGCGCCAGTTCGCCGACGAATTCCTCGCGCCGAACGCGCTGGAATGGGATGAGCGCAAACACTTCCCGGTCGACGTGCTCCGCAAGGCGGGCCCGGTCGGCTTGGGCGGGATCTATGTGCGCGAGGACGTCGGCGGTTCACAACTGCGCAGGCTCGACGCCGTGCGGATCTTCGAGGAACTGGCCACCGGGTGCCCCGCTGTGGCGGCCTACATCTCGATCCACAACATGGCGACCTGGATGATCGACGCCTACGGCACCGAGGAACAGCGGCAGCGCTGGGTGCCCGGAATGGCGTCGATGGAACTGCTCGGCAGCTACGCCCTCACCGAACCGGGCGTCGGCTCCGACGCGGCGGCCTTGAGCACCAAGGCGGTCCGCGACGGGGACGACTACATCCTCACCGGCGCCAAGCAGTTCATCTCCGGCGCCGGCGCCAACGACGTGTACGTGATGATGGTGCGCACCGGCGGTGACGGCGCGCGCGGCGTCTCGGCGCTGATCGTCCCGGCCGATACGCCGGGCCTGACGGTGGGGCCGAACGAGCGCAAGATGGGCTGGAACGCCCAGCCCACCCGCCAGGTGATCCTGGAGGACGCGCGGGTGCCGGTGGCCAACCGGCTCGGCGCCGAGGGCGACGGCTTCGCGATCGCGATGAACGGCCTCAACGGCGGCAGGCTCAATATCGGCGCGTGCTCGATCGGCGGCGCCCAGGCGGCGCTGGACAAGGCCGTCCCGTATCTGGCCGAACGGCACGCCTTCGGTAAACCGTTGTCGCACAACCAGGCGCTGCAGTTCGAGCTGGCCGATATGCGGACCCAGCTGGAAGCCGCCCGGACCCTGCTGTGGCGGGCCGCGGCCGCGCTCGACGCCGGGGCGCCGGACAAGGTCGAACTGTGCGCGATGGCCAAGCGATTCGCCACCGACGCCGGGTTCGAGGTCGCCAACAAGGCGCTGCAACTGCACGGCGGGTACGGGTACCTGCACGAATACGGCCTGGAGAAGATCGTCCGCGACCTGCGGGTCCATCAGATCCTCGAGGGCACCAACGAAATCATGCGGGTGGTCGTGGCCCGCACGCTGACAGGAGCGGCATGACCGACGAACCCGAAGTGCTGATCACCGTCGAAGACGGCCTCGGCCTCATCATCCTGAACCGGCCCAAGGCCATCAACGCGCTCAACCACCCCATGGCACTGGCGATCACCGAGGCGCTGCGCGCGTGGGCCGACGACGACGCGGTGCGCGCGGTCGTCGTTCGCGGCGCGGGCGAGCGCGGACTGTGCGCGGGCGGTGACATCGTCGCCATCCACGCCGACGCGAAAGGCGGTGCGGCGAACGCCGATTCGCCGACCGGGGTGTTCTGGCGCGACGAATACCACCTCAACGCGCTGATCGGCCGCTACGCCAAGCCGTATGTGGTGATCATGGACGGCATCGTGATGGGCGGCGGTGTCGGCCTGTCCGGGCACGGCAGCCACCGCATCGTCACCGAGCGGTCCCGGATCGGCATGCCCGAGGTCGGGATCGGTTTCGTCCCCGATGTCGGTGGCACCTACCTGCTGTCGCGGGCGCCCGGGGAGATCGGCACGCACGTCGCGCTGACCACCGCGCGGATGAGCGCGGGCGACGCGATCGCGGCCGGTTTCGCCGACCACTACGTGCCCTCGGCTGCCCTCCCGGCGCTGCTCGACGCACTGCGCACGACCGAGGTCGACGCGGCGATCGCGGCGGTCGCCGAACCGGCACCTGCCTCGGAGCTGCTCGCCCAGCGGAGCTGGATCGATGCCTGCTACAGCGCCGACACCGTCGAGGAGATCGCGGCCCGGCTGCACACCGCCGACTCGCCCGAGGCGACCAAGGCCGCCGAAGACCTGCTGGCCAAATCGCCGGTCTCGCTGAAGGTCACGCTGCGTTCGCTGCGCGCCGCGCGGGAGCTGCCGAGTCTCGAGGCGGTGCTGGATCAGGAATACCGGGTCTCGATCGCCGCGCTGCGCTCGCACGACCTGGTCGAGGGCATCCGCGCCCAGGTCATCGACAAGGACCGCAATCCGCGGTGGGAGCCGGCGACGCTGACCGAGGTCGGTGAGGAGCAGGTGGCGGCGTACTTCGCCGAGCTGGGGGACAGGGAACTCGGCGCGACCGCGCAGGAGGCGCAGCGATGAGCAAGAAGATCGGATTCCTCGGCCTCGGCCACATGGGTGCGCCGATGGCGGCGAACCTGGTGCGCGCGGGCTACGACGTGGTCGCCTTCGACCCGGTGCCCGCGGCACAGGAGCAGGCACGCGCCGACGGCGCCACCGTGGTCTCGGTCGCCGCCGACGCGGCTGCCGACCGGGACGTGGTGATCACCATGCTGCCCAACGGCAAGCTCGTGCTCGACGTCTACGCCGAGCTGCTGCCCGCCGCGACGCCTGGCACGCTGTTCATCGACTGTTCGACGATCGATGTGGCCGACGCGAAAGCCGCTGCCGCACAGGCGGTGACGGCCGGTCACCGGCCGCTCGACGCCCCGGTCTCCGGTGGCGTGGCGGGCGCGACGGCGGGCACCCTCACCTTCATGGTGGGTGGTGCGGCCGCCGACTTCGCCGACGCGCGCGAGATTCTCGACGTGATGGGCGGCAAGGTCGTGCACTGCGGTGACGCCGGCGTCGGCCAGGCCGCCAAGATCTGCAACAACATGCTGCTCGGCATCTCCATGATCGGCCTGTCCGAGGCCCTGGTGCTCGGTGAACGGCTCGGCCTGAGCCACCAGTCGTTCTTCGACGTGGTCTCCACGGCATCGGGCCAGAGCTGGGCGCTGACCAGCTACTGCCCGGTCCCGGGCCCGGTTCCGGCGAGTCCGGCCAACAACGACTACCAGCCCGGCTTCGCGACCGCGCTGATGTCGAAGGACCTCATCCTGGCCGCGAACGCCCTGCGCGCCAACGGCATCGACGGGCAGCTCGGCGAGCTGGCCGCCGCGATCTACGAGCGGTTCAACCAGACCGACGCGCGCCGGGACTTCTCGGCCATCGTCACCGACATCCGGGAGCGTTCCGGGGAGGCCACCGCATGACCGAGTACGAGACGATCCTGGTCGAACGCAAGAACCGCGTCGGCTGGATCACCCTGAACCGGCCCAAGGCCCTCAACGCGCTCAACACCCAGGTCCTCGACGACATCGTCGCCGCCCTGGACGAGCTCGAGCGCGACGACGAGATCGGCGCGGTGGTGATCACCGGCTCCGCCAAGGCCTTCGCGGCGGGCGCCGACATCAAGGAGATGCAGCCCAAGTCCTACATGGACATGTTCATGGACGACTTCTTCGCCCGCTGGGACCGGCTGGCGCAGTTCCGCAAGCCCACCATCGCCGCGGTCGCGGGGTACGCCCTCGGTGGTGGCTGCGAGCTGGCCATGCTCTGCGACATCCTGATCGCCGCCGACACCGCGCAGTTCGGGCAGCCCGAGATCAAACTCGGGGTGATCCCCGGCATCGGCGGTTCGCAGCGGCTCACCAGGGCGGTCGGCAAGGCCAAGGCGATGGACCTGGTGCTGACCGGCCGCAACATGGGCGCCGAGGAAGCCGAACGGGCCGGACTCGTCTCGCGCATCGTGCCCGCCGACGACCTGCTCGACGTCGCCGCCGAGGTCGCCGAGACCGTCGCGGCCAAGTCGCTGCCGGTCACCATGATCGCGAAGGAAGCCGTGAACCGGTCCTTCGAGACCACGCTGGCCGAGGGCATCCGCTTCGAGCGCCGGGTCTTCCACTCGCTGTTCGCGATCGAGGACCAGAAGGAAGGCATGAACGCCTTCGTCGACAAGCGCGCCGCACAGTTCACCCATCGCTGACCTGTCATCACACGACACAGTTTCGAGGAACCATGACCGAGGCATTCATCTACGACGCGATCCGCACCCCACGCGGTCGCGGCAAGAAGAACGGCGCCCTGCACGGCGTCAAACCGCTCGACCTGGTGGTCGGGCTCATCGAGGAGCTGAAGGTCCGCTACCCCGGGCTCGATCCGGCGCTGATCGATGACATCGTCCTCGGCGTGGTCTCCCCGGTCGGCGATCAGGGCGCCGATATCGCCAAGACGGCGGCGCTCGCGGCCGGGCTGCCCGACACGGTGGCCGGTGTGCAGCTCAACCGGTTCTGCGGGTCGGGCCTCGAAGCGGTCAACACCGCGGCGCAGAAGGTGCGCTCGGGGTGGGAACAGCTGGTGATCGCCGGTGGCGTGGAGTCGATGTCGCGGATTCCGCTGGGCTCCGACGGTGGCGCCTGGGCGATGGACCCGGTCACCAACTACAACACCTACTTTGTCCCCCAGGGGGTGAGCGCGGACCTGATCGCCACCATCGAGGGCTTCACCCGCGAGGATGTCGACGCGTTCGCGGTGCGCTCGCAGCAGAAGGCGGCGGCGGCCTGGTCGGGTGGCTACTTCGCCAAGTCGATCGTTCCGGTGACCGACATCAACGGCGCCGTGCTGCTCGACCACGACGAGTTCATGCGCCCGGACACCACGGTCGAGAGCCTGGCCGGGCTGACCCCGTCGTTCGCGGCGATGGGGGAGATGGGCGGGTTCGACGCGGTCGCCCTGCAGCGCTACCACCACGTCGAGAAGATCGACCACGTCCACCACGCCGGCAACTCCTCGGGCATCGTCGACGGATCGGCGCTGGTGCTCATCGGCAGCGAATCCGCCGGTGCCGCAGCCGGTCTCACCCCGCGCGCCCGGGTCGTGGCGTCCGCGGTGAGCGGCAGCGACTCGACGATCATGCTGACCGGCCCGGTCCCGGCGACCGAGAAGGTGCTGGCGCTGGCCGGGCTCACCGTAGACGACATCGACCTGTTCGAGCTCAACGAGGCGTTCGCCTCGGTGGTGCTCAATTACCAGAAGAAGCTGGCGATCCCGGACGAGAAGCTCAACGTCAACGGCGGCGCCATCGCCATGGGGCACCCGCTGGGTGCCACCGGCGCCATGATCACCGGAACCATGGTCGACGAACTCGAGCGGCGGGGAGCGCGGCGGGCGCTGATCACGCTGTGCATCGGCGGCGGCATGGGCATCGCCACCATCATCGAGCGCGTCTGAGCGCCGGACCCGGAGACAGAGGAAAGACCATGACAGAGAACATGATCGGCTGGGACCTCGGCGCCGACCGGGTGCTCGTGCTCACCATCGACGACCCGAACCAGTCGACCAACACCATGACCGAGGCGTTCGCGCGCGATCTCACCGCCACCGTCGACCGGCTCGAAGCCGAGAAGGACACCTACGACGGCGTCATCCTCACCTCGGGCAAGGACACCTTCTTCGCCGGTGGTGACCTGAATCTGCTGATGAACGCGACCCCGGAGACCGCGCCGGAGATCGCGCTCGGCCTCGACACCTACAAGGCCGCGTTCCGCCGGCTCGAGCGCCTCGGCAAGCCGGTGGTCGCCGCGATCAACGGCACCGCGCTCGGTGGCGGCTTCGAAGTCGCCCTCGCCAGCCACCACCGGATCGCCCTCGACGCCAAGGGCAGCCTGCTCGGCCTGCCCGAGGTCACCTTCGGCCTGCTCCCCGGCGCCGGTGGTGTCACCCGGACGGTGCGGCTGCTCGGCATCACCAACGCGGTGCTCAATGTCGTGGGTCAGGGCCAGCGGATGAAGCCGGCGAAGGCGCTGCAGGTCGGGATCATTCACGAGGTCGCCGCCACCCGCGAGGAGATGTTCGACAAGGCTCGCGCCTGGATCGCGGCCAATCCCGCGGCGGCCCAGCCGTGGGATGTGAAGGGTTACAAGATCCCCGGCGGCACCCCGTCGAGCCCGGCGCTGGCGGCGAACCTGCCCGCGTTCCCGGCCAACGTCCGCAAGCAGCTCAAGGGCGCGCCGATGCCCGCACCGATCGCGGTGCTGGCCACGGCGGTCGAGGGCGCGCAGGTCGACATCGACACCGCCTTCGCCATCGAGACGCGCTACTGCACCAAGCTGATCTGCGGTCAGGTCTCCACCAACATGATCAAGTCCCTGTTCTTCGATCTGGGGACGATCAACAAGGGCGGCAGCCGCCCCGAAGGCTTCCCCGTGCGCACGCCGGAGAAGGTCCTCGTGCTCGGCGCGGGCATGATGGGCGCGGGCATCGCCTATGTGCAGGCCCGCGCCGGCATGCAGGTCGTGCTCAAGGACGTCACCCTCGAGGCGGCGCAGCGCGGCAAGGACTACTCGCGCAAGCTGCTCGACAAGGCGCTGCGCAAGGGCGCGATCAGCCAGGACAAATACGACGAGGTCCTGGGCCGTATCCACCCGACCGCCGACCCGGCCGACGCCGCGGGCTGCGACTTCGTCGTCGAGGCGGTGTTCGAGGATCCGGGCTTGAAGCAGAAGGTGTTCGGCGAGATCGAGCACCTGGTGAACCCCGACGCGCTGCTCGGGTCCAACACCTCCACCCTGCCGATCACCGATCTGGCCGGCGGGGTGCAGCGGCAGCAGGACTTCATCGGTCTGCACTTCTTCTCGCCGGTGGACAAGATGCCGCTGGTGGAGATCGTCGTCGGCGAGCAGACCAGCGACGAGGCCATCGCCCGCGCCATCGACTACACCCTCGCGATCAAGAAGACCCCGATCGTGGTGAACGACAGCCGCGGCTTCTTCACCAGCCGGGTGATCGGCCAGTTCATGGACGAGGCGATCGCGTTGGTCGCCGAGGGCGTGCACCCGGCGTCGGTCGAGCAGGCCGCCACCCAGGCCGGCTATCCGGTGGGCGCGCTGGCGCTGGCCGACGAGATCAACATGAAGCTGGCGCAGAAGATCCGGCGCAGCCTGCGCGAGAACCTGCTCGCCGAGGGCAAGCGCTGGACCGATTCCAAGGCGTACCCGCTCGTCGACGCCATGGTCGACGACTTCGACCGGCCCGGCCGGCTCGAGGGCCGGGGCTTCTACGAGTACGACGCCGAGGGCAAGAAGCTCGGGCTGTGGTCCGGGCTGATCGAGAAGTACACCCGCGACGACCACGGCATTCCGTTCGTCGACATGCAGGAGCGGATGCTGTTCGCCGAATCACTCGACACCGTGCGGTGTTTCGACGAGGGCGTGCTGCGCACCGTGCCGGACGCGAACATCGGCTCCATCTTCGGCATCGGGTTCCCGGCGTGGACGGGTGGTGTCGTGCAGTACATCAACCAGTACGCGGGCGGCCTGGCGGGCTTCGTGGCCCGCGCCGACGAGCTGCGGGCCGCCTACGGTGACCGGTTCGAGGTGCCGGAGTCGTTGCGCACCAAGGCCGCCGCCGGGGAAACGCTCGGCTGAGCGGCATGACGACGGACACGACCTTCCGGCATCCGGTGCTGCCGGGCACCGGGGTCGCCTCCGCGCGCGGGGTGCGCGGTGACGGCAGGCGCGCGCATCGCAGGCGCGCCGTGGTCGCCGCCGCGCGGGACGTGTTCGTCGTCAACGGCTATCACGGCGCGCGCATGGAGGAGATCAGTGCGCGCGCCGGGATCTCCAAGCCGGTGCTCTACGACCACTTCGCGAACAAGCTCGACCTGTATCTCGCGGTCCTGCAGCAGTATCTGGACCGGATGGTCGACGGTGTCCGTACCGCGGTCGGCGCCGAGACCACGCCCCGGTCCCGGGTGCGGGTGGCTGTGGCGGTGTACTTCGATTTCGTCGACGAGGATCCGGGCGGGCACGTGCTGGTCTTCGAATCGCCGGTGCCGAGTGAACCGAGCATCGAATGGCGGGTGCGTAGCGCTCTGCGGGCGTGCGCCGACCTTGTGGCCGCCGAGCTGCGGGCGGTCGGGGTGGCCGCCGCGCCCGCGGACATGTACGCCTGGAGCCTGGTCGGCGCCAGTCACCTCGCGGCCCGGCAGTGGCTCGACGCCGGCCGCCCGATCGCCAAGCACGACGCCGTCGACGTCACCGTCGCGCTGTGCTGGAACGGCCTGTCCGGGGTGCGACCGCAGACGGGCCCCGAAAGACTTCGACTGTCAGAAGAACTCGATCCGCACAACTGAATGGACCGCAACGCCATGTCACCGTCCTTTGTCCTGCACGAATCCGATGACACCTTTCTCGCGACCGCCCCGAATCGCTACGTGCACGTGGTCGACATCGCCGCGCCGCCGAGCGCCGCCTGGGCCGCGCTGATCGCCGACGACGCGCTGGTGTCGTGGTCCGGCGCCGTCACCGGGATGCGCTGGATCTCCCCGCGGCCCTACGGTATCGGCTCCACCCGGGTCGTCACCCTCGCCGGCGCGGCCGCCCTGACCGAACGCTTCTACCGCTGGGACGACGAACGCCGCATGACCTTCACCGTCGACGCGGCCTCCATCCCCGGCCTCCGCCGCTTCGCCGAAGACATCGATCTCACCCCCACCCCCACCGGCACCCGCCTCACCTGGACCTTCGCCGTCGAAGGCGGAGCAGCCCTACGCCCGCTCCTGCGCCTGTCCGGCCCGATCACGAACCGCCTCACAGCCTCCATCGCCCGCGGCATCGTCCGCAAGGTCGACACCCCGGTCCACTGAGCCGAGCCGACCGAGGCCCCGACGGTGCGCAGCCACAGGCCCGCGCCCGCCGGGGCCTCGCCGCCGGGGGAGGGGAGGCCCCGGCGGGCGGATGGGAGTCGCGTGGCGGGGGAGGGTGCTCGAGTAGAGGAGCCTGGGTAGAAGGCGAGAGCTCTTTCGGGTCGAGAACTGGTGACTGATCTGGAACCGGTTGACTTGCCAATTCTCCTCAATAAGACATTAGGAGACGTAGATATGCGCATCTACTAATGATTAATCTCTCCTTTAACCAGACCGTCAGACCCCGACCTCACGTCCCAAAAAGAAGCTGAAGACGGTGGGGGTGGGTCCTCATGGCTGTGGTGAGACCAGTTGTGCTGGTTTCAGTTCGAGCGGATGGAGTGGCCGGTCGGGTGCGTGGCGGCGCGGGCCGGATGCTGGGTGGCCGGGTGCGCGGAGTCTGCGATGGTTTGGGCGGTGTGGAAGACGTCTTCGAGCATGGCGGGGGTGAGTCTGCCGGTAAAGGTGTTGTGGGGGCTGACGTGGTAGCAGCCGAGGATGGTGATCGTGCGGCCGTCCGGGTGGGTGAGGGTGAGCTCGGCGCCGTGGGCGAAGTGCGGGCGGGGTCGGGGTACCGTCCAGCCGCCTTCGGTGAGCACCGTGAAGAGGGCCTGCCAGCCGAAGGCGCCCAGGACGACGATGACCCGCACCGTCGGGGCCAGTAGTTCCAGCTCTCGGCTGAGGAAGGGGGCGCAGCGGTGGCGTTCCTCGCTGGTCGGCTTGTTCGCCGGTGGGGCGCAGTGCACGGGAGCGGTGAGGCGCGTGTTGACGAGCCGGATGCCGTCGTCGACGCCGACCGGATGCGCGCCGGTCGCCAGTCCTACGGCGTGCAGCGCGGCGAAGAGGACGTCTCCGCTGCGGTCGCCGGTGAACATGCGGCCGGTGCGGTTGCCGCCGTTGGCGGCGGGCGCCAGGCCGACGACGAGGATCTCGGCGTCGGCGGGACCGAATCCGGGAACGGGGCGGGCCCAGTAGATCTCGTCGCGGTAGGCGGCGCGTTTGACGCGAGCGGCTTCCTCCCGCCAGGCGACGAGGCGGGGGCAGGCGCGACAGGTGCAGATGAGGCGGTCGAGGTCGGCGACGCTCCCGGCGTCTCGAGCCGCGAGCGGTGCGGTTTCCGGGGCGTCGCCGGCCATCGGACCAGTCTAGTCCGCCTGGCGTGGCGGACGACCGAACCGCCTGCGCGGTACCGCTGGTACCACGTACTGTGGGGCGCATGGTGTCCACAGAGATCGTGACCGCCGACGGAGTCGTGCGCGGTCGTGCGGGCCGTCGAGTCGTCAGCTGGCGAGCCCTTCCCTACGCGGCCGCGCCCGTCGGAGAACTCCGACTCCGCGCGCCCCAACCCGTGCGACCGTGGACGGGGGTGCGCTCGGCGACGGAGTACGGCTTCGCGGCGATGCAGCAGCCCAACGGTGCCCGCACCGGCCCCCGCACGTGGCAGCCGACCGGTGAGGACTGTCTGACCCTGAACGTGACCGCGCCGGCGACGCCGTCGGCGAGTCCGCGGCCGGTCATGGTCTTCATCCATGGCGGCGGGTACGTGATCGGAGCGGCGAGCATGTACTCGGGCGCCCGGTTGGCGGTGCGCGGCGACGTGGTCGTGGTGTCGGTGACCTACCGGCTCGGGGCCATGGGCTATGTCGATTTCAGCGAGTTCTCCACGCCGGAGCGGCCTTTCGAGTCGAATCTGGGGCTGCGGGATCAGGTCGCCGCGCTGGATTGGGTGCGGCGCAATATCGCCGCGTTCGGTGGTGACCCGGAGAATGTGACGATTTTCGGCGAGTCGGCGGGCGCGCACGCGGTGGTCGCGCTGCTGGCGACACCGGCCGCGAAGGGCCTGTTCCATCGGGCGATCGCGCAGAGCGCGCCCGCGGACTGGACCGCGGAGCCGGCGGAGGCGCGGCGCTTCGCGCGCAGCTGCCTGGAACGGCTGGGCGCCGATCCGGCCGACGCCGCGACCGTGCTGGCGACGACGCCGGCGAGCGAGCTGTGCCGGGCGGCCGATCGGGCGCTGTATCGGACGCTGCGGGAACGGCCGGGCAGTTTCCCGTACACGCCGGTGGTGGACGGGGAGTTCCTGCCGGAGGCGCCGATCGACGCGATCGCCGGGGGCCGTGCGCATCGGGTGCCGTTGATCATCGGGACGAACCGGGACGAGGCGACGCTGTTCCAGCGGTTCATGAAGTCGGTGCCGCACACGCCCGCACAGCTCACCACCACGTTCGGACGCTGCGATCCGGGGGCGGAGCAGCGTGTGGTCCGGAGCTATCCCGGGTATCCGGCCGCGCGGACCGCGGTGCGGATGGGCGGTGACTTCATGTTCCTGCGGCCGACGCTGGCCGTCTTGGAGGGCCACAGCCGGTACGCGCCGACCTACGCCTACCGTTTCGACTACGCGCCACGTGCCGTGCGGCTGGCCGGGTTCGGTGCGACGCACGCGCTGGAGCTGGTGCCGGTGTTCGGTTGGGTGGACAGTCCGGTCGGCCGGGCGATGACGGCCGCGGGTGGGCGGCGGGCGTTCCGCGCGGTGCAGGACCACGTGCAGGACAACTGGGTGAGTTTCGCCCGGACCGGGGAGCCGCTCGCGGCGTGGTCGCCGTATACGGCCGAGCGGAGGGCGACCTGCATCATCGACCATCCGCCGCGGGTGCTGATCGATCCTGAGGCGGCGCGGCGGGAAGCCTGGCGCGATGTCCGGATCTCCGCGCTGGGTGGTTCGGTCGAGCGGAAGAACGAGGCATGACGGTCGAGCTGGACGCGGGTCTGCTGGCGGAGCGCATCAGGGCGCTCTATGCCGAGGACGAGCAGATCCGGGCGGCGACGCCGCTCGAGGACGTGCACGCGGCGGTCACCACGCCGGGTCTGCCACTGACACAGATCGTCTCGATGGTGATGACCGCCTACGCGGATCGGCCCGCGCTCGGTATCCGGCGCACCGAGCCGGTGGTCGAGGGCGGGCGGGTCACGCGGCGGCTACTGCCGGAGTTCGAGTCGGTGACCTACGGCGAGGTGTGGGAGCGGGCTCGGGCGCTGGCTGCCGCGTGGCACGCGGCGGGGGTCGGGGCGGGGGATTTCGTCGCGACGCTCGGATTCACCGGGGCCGATTACACCGTGCTGGATTTGGCGACGATCCATCTGGCCGGGGTGGCGGTGCCGTTGCAGTCGGGTGCCGGTCTCGCGCAGTTGCGGTCGATCCTGGATGAGACGGGGCCGCGGGTGTTCGCGGTCGATACTGCGCATCTGGCGATCGCGGTCGAGGCGGTGCTGGCCGGTACGCCGCCGATTTCGCTGCTGGTGTTCGATCATCACGCGGACGACGACGATCACCGGGACGCGCTGGCCGCCGCCCGCGCCCGGCTGACCGCGGCGGGTTCGACGGTCACGCTGAACACGATCGACGAGGCGATCGCCCAGGGCAGAGTCGTCGAGCCCGCGCCGCTGACAGTGCCGGGGCCCGACGAGGATCCGCTGGCGATGCTGATCTACACCTCCGGCAGTACGGGGACGCCGAAGGGTGCGATGTACACCCATCGGTTGGTGGCGGCGGGCTGGCAGCCCGCCCGTCCGGTGGCGGTGCTCAATGTGAACTTCCTGCCGATGAGCCATATCGCGGCGCGGTTGACGCTGACCGGTGTGCTGGCGCGGGGCGGGACGGCGTATTTCGCGGCGGCGCCGGATATGTCGACGTTGTTCGAGGACATCGAGCTGGTGCGGCCGACGGAGATCTTCCTGGTGCCGCGGGTGTGCGACATGATCCTGCAGCGTTTCCGGCGCGAGGTGGATCGGCGGTCGGGCCCGGGGGTGGACCCGGCGGTGCTGGCCGAGGAGGTGCGGACGGAGCTGCGCGAACAGTTCCTTGGTGGCCGGTTGATGACGGTGCTGTGTGGGAGCGCGCCGATCGCGCCGGATCTGCGGGAGTTCGTGGAGTCGGTGTTGCGGCTGCGGTTGCACGATGGTTACGGGTCGACCGAGACCGGGGGCGGTGTCATCTTCGATACCAAGGTGATGCGGCCGCCGGTGCTGGACTACAAGCTGGTCGATGTGCCCGAGCTCGGCTATTTCGGGACGGACAAGCCGTATCCGCGGGGTGAGCTGTTGCTCAAGACGACCACGATGATCTCGGGCTATTACCGGCGTCCGGAGGTCACCGCGGCGGTGTTCGACGAGGACGGTTTCTGTCGGACGGGTGATGTGGTCGCCGAGCTCGCGCCGGATCGGCTGGCCTATGTGGATCGGCGCAACAATGTGCTGAAGCTGTCGCAGGGGGAGTTCGTGACGGTGTCGCGGCTCGAGGCGGTGTTCGCAGGGGCGGATCTCGTGCGGCAGATCTTCGTGTACGGCAGCAGCGAGCGGGCGTATCTGCTGGCGGTGGTGGTGCCCACGGAGGCGGCGCTGGCCGGGCCTGCCGAAGCGGTGCGGGCCGCGGTGAGTGCGTCGTTGCAGCGGGTGGCGGTGGCGGCGGAGCTGGAGCCGTATGAGATCCCACGGGATTTCCTGCTCGAGACCGAGCCGTTCTCGATCGCGAACGGCCTGCTGTCCGGGGTCGGGAAGTTGTTGCGGCCCAAGCTGAAACAGTGGTACGGCCCGCGCTTGGAGGCGCTGTACGACGATGTCGCGCGCGATCAGGAAGCGGAGTTGCAGCGGTTGCGCCGCGACGCTGCCGGTCTGCCGGTGTACGAGACGGTGGCACGGGCGGCGCGCGCGGTGCTCGGGTGTTCGGCCACCGAGTTGCGGCCCGAGGCGCGGTTCGGTGATCTGGGTGGGGATTCGCTGGCGGCGCTGTCGTATTCGACGCTGCTGCGGGAGTTGCTCGGGGTCGAGGTGCCGGTGAACGTGTTGCTCGGACCGGACAGTGATCTGGCGCGGATCGCGGACTATGTCGGCCGGGAGCGCGAACCTGGTGCGCGGCGAACCGATGTCGAGGCGGTGCACGGTGTCGGTGCGACCGAGATCCGCGCGGCGGATCTCACGCTGGCGAAGTTCCTCGACGCGGAGATGTTGGATCGTGCCCGGGAGCTGCCGCCCGCCACGGTGCCGCCGTCCACGGTGCTGATCACGGGGGCGAACGGCTATCTGGGGCGGTTTCTGCTGCTGACCTGGCTGGAGCGATTGGCGCCGCTGGGTGGTCGGGTGATCTGTGTGGTGCGGGGTGGTGACGCGGCTGCCGCGTGTGCGCGTCTGGCGGCGGCGTTCGACACCGATTCGGCACTGGCCGAGCACTTCCGCGCGCTCGCCGACGGTGTGCTCGAGGTGGTGGCGGGGGATATCGGGGAGCCGGATCTCGGGCTGTCCGCGGCGGTGTGGCGGCGGCTGGCCGAGGAGGTGGATCTGATCGTGCATTCGGCGGCGCTGGTGAATCATGTGCTGCCGTATGGACAGTTGTTCGGTCCGAATGTGGTCGGGACCGCCGAGGTTATCCGGCTGGCGTCGACGGTGAGGCGCAAGCCGGTGAGTTATCTGTCGACCGTGGCGGTGGCGGCGCAGGGGGAGTCGTTCGCCGAGGACGGTGACGTGCGGGTGATGAGTCCGGTCCGGCGGGTGGACGCGAGCTACGCGAACGGGTACGGCAACAGCAAGTGGGCCGGTGAGGTGCTGTTGCGGGAGGCGTCGGAGCGGTTCGGGTTGCCGGTGGCGGTGTTCCGGTCGGACATGATCCTGGCGCACAGCGACTATCCGGGTCAGCTGAATGTGCCCGACGTGTTCACCCGGTTGCTGTTGAGTGTGCTCGTGACCGGTCTCGCGCCCGCGTCGTTCTACCTGACCGACGCCCACGGGCGGCGGCAGCGCGCGCACTACGACGGGTTGCCTGCCGATTTCGTCGCCGCGGCGGTGACGGGGCTTGGTGCGGCGGCGGTGACGGGGTACCGAACCTTCGATGTGGTCAATCCGCACGACGACAGTGTTTCGCTGGACAGTTTCGTGGATTGGCTGATCGAGGCGGGGCATCGGATCGATCGGATCGATGACTACGCCGACTGGTTCGCGCGTTTCGAGACCGCGCTGCGCGCGCTGCCGGAGGAGCAGCGTAGGCACACGCTGCTGCCGCTGTTGCAGGCGCATCGTCGTCCGGGGCGGCCGCTGCCGGGTTCGGCGCTGCCCGCCGAGGGATTCCGGGCGGCGGTGCGGGCGGCGGGGATCGGTGCGGAGCGCGATATCCCGCACCTGGGTCCGGACCTGATCGGCAAGTATGTCCGCGATCTGGCCGGGCTCGGACTGCTCGGTCACGGGATCGAGTAGCAGTGCGGGTCAGTGGGATCCACTCGGGGCCGCAGCGAGCAGCGGCGTGCTGGGTGGCGCCGGTCGGGGGACCTCGCCGCGCAGGGTGGTCCGGGTGATCAGGGCGTTGCGGGTGGCGCCGCGGATCTCACGGGCGAGGTCGGCGACGACGGCCGGTGCGTTGCCGCGCTGATGGCGCAGCGCACCGGCGACCAGGCGCAGGGCGAGGGCGGGGGTGTGCAGGTCGGCGGGCGGGCGGGTGCGGGAGAAGATGCCGGTGGTGATCCGGGCCAGTTCGGGGTCGGTGGTGGCGCGGCGATAGAGCTCGATCTCCAAGGGGTGCATGGCTTCGCCGCGGGCGAGGCGGTTGGTCCAGTGGAAGATGGCGCGGCAGTCGATGATGCGGCGGCGTTCCCACTCGTGCAGTGCCCGGTCGAGTGCGGCCGGGTCGTCGAGGGTGGCGGCCACCGTCTCCCCGAGTAGTCGGCCGTAGCGTAGGGCGTCGCGGATGCCCTGGGCGGTCACCGGGTCCTTGAAGTGGCCGGAGTCGCCGGGCAGTGCCCAGCCGGGACCGGTGGATCGGCGGAAGTAGGAGGCGATGCCGGTGGCCGAGCGGACGCGGCCGACGCGTTCGCAGCCGTCGAGCCGGGCGGCGAGGGCGGGAATCCGTGCGACGGCGTCGGTGTAGCGGCGTTCGGCTTCGCCGGGGCCGGAGCGTTCCCGGCTCGCCGGTGGTTGGACCAGGCTCAGGACCAGGCCGTCGTCGCAGGGGAACGCGGTGCCGAGATCGGCGCCTGCGCGCCATTGGGCGGCGGTGTCGCGGGGGGTGTCGCCGTGGTCGCGCCAGTAGGCGTAGTAGCAGTCGCGGCCGCTGGGGACGGTGAGGAACGGTTCGTCGGCGCCCACGGCGCGGGCGATGGTGCTGTGCCTGCCGTCGGCGCCGACGACCAGCGCGGCGCGGATCTCGACGACGGCGCCGGTGCGGTCGGTGTAGCGGACGCCGGCGCAGCGATCGCCTGCCCAGAGGACGGAGGTGACCCGGCAGCGGGTGCGGACGTCGGCGCCCGCGGCGATGGCGGCGCGTACGAGGACGTCGTCGAGGCCGGTGCGGCGCACGCACATGGCGTAGTCGATGCCGTCGACGGTGGGGAAGGTGGAGGTGATGCCGTAGCCGGCGCCTTCGGCGTAGGCCTGGGTCAGCCGGGGCGCGCCGAGGGCCTCGACGTCGGCGAGGACACCCAGTGTCCGGAGTTCGGCGAGTCCGGCGGGCCAGAGCAGGTGGGTGGACAGGGTTTCCGAGGGCAGGGGTGCGGCGTCGAGGACGATGACGCTGCGGCCCGCTCGTGCCGACGTCACTGCGGTCGCCGCGCCGGCGCAGCGCGCGCCGACGATGACGACGTCGGCCGACTCGGCCGAGGTGACGGGGGAATCGAGCATGGGTACCGCCTCGGTCATCGAGTCTCGGACAGTGTGTCCGAGAAGATGATCCGGTCGGTGGCGACCACTGTCAACAGAGCCCGGAGGCAGCGGATTCACGGCCGCTCGGCCGTTGCCGGTCCACGGCGGTGGTCGCGGGGCACAATGGGCGGATGGTCGACGCACGTGGGCTCGCGGCCGAGCAGTTCGGGAGCCGCCGATGTCCTCGCTGACCCGTGTTCCGCGGTCGGCGCGTAAGTCGCCCGGTGACCGTCGTTCGGAGTTCGAGCCGCGGGTGTTGCGGGCGGTGGAGGATCTGCTGGCCGAGGGCACTCCGTTCACGGAGCTGGCGGTGCAGCGGATCGCCGCCGCGTCGGGGTCGGCCAGATCCACCTTCTACCGGTATTTTCCGGACAAGAGCAGTCTGCTGGTGCGGCTGGGTGAGCTGGCCACCGCCGATCTGTTCGCGGCCGCGGAGCGGTGGTGGAGTGCCGAGCGCACCGAGCGGCAGGCCGGTGTCGTCGATGCCGCTGCCGCGATGATCGAGGGGGTGCGGGCGCACCGCTATCTGTTGCTGGCGTTGAGTGAGGTCGCCGCGTACGACCGGGAGGTCGGCGCCTACTGGCGGGCGCGGGTGGCCGCGTTCACCGAGCTGGTCGGGGCGCGGCTGGCGGCGGATCGGGCGGCGGGGCGGGTCGCCGCGCAGCTGGATCCGCGCGCCACTGCGGTGATCCTGACTTCGATGGTCGAGCGCACGATGGCCGTGGCCTGCTCCGCCGACACCGGGATCGAGGACGGGGAGCTGGCCGCGGCGCTGGGGCGGGCCATCTGGCTCGTCGTCTACGGCGACGCGCCCTGACGGGTCAGCGGAGGGCGGCGTCGGGGGCGAAGGAGGTGAGTCCGACGTCGCGGTACTTGCTGACGAGCTGCTGGTATTTGCGCCGGTTGCGGGCCATGGGGGAGTCGGTGACGGTCGCGGGCAGGCGGTCGAAGGCTACGCGCAGGGCGGTGGTGATCGCCTGGAATTCGCGGTCGTGGCGGCGGGTCCAGGGGTAGGGCATGTGGGCGCGCACGTCGGGATGCATGATGCCGCAGCCGAGCACCATCAGGAGGTGGCCGAGCGCGGGTGAGCTGAGCCGCCACAGTGGTCCGGTGGCGGCGGGCAGGAAGAACGGTCGCGGGGCGTGCCGGACGGTGGCGACGGCGGTGGCCAGGGCGGGGGTGGGCCGGAGTTCGGTCGCGGCCATGTGGGCGTAGTGGGCGACGAGTTCGGTGTAGTCCTCGATCGGTCGCGACTTGCCGGGCAGGTGCAGGCCGGCGGTCTTGTGCCGGTAGTGGTCCCAGATGGCCTGGTTCTCGGCGCGGGTCGGTTCGCCGTCGGTCAGGGCGAGGTAGGCGCCGCGCTGGACGAAGAAGGTGGAGTACAGGATCCAGTTCCACGATTGGGGGTTGAGCGCGGAGTACCGTTCGCCGTCCGGGCCGACGCCTTTGACGTCGCGGTGCAGCACCATCAGGCGTTCGGCTTCGGTCGCCCGGTCGGGGTCTTCGCCGTGGTAGATCAGCTGGTCGGCGGCGGCGGTGCGGACCGCGCGGGCCCACGGTTCGGTGCGTGCGCGTCCGGTGTCCTCCAGGGCCGCGGAGACCGGCGGCAGCATCGTCTGGTCGAACAGGCCGACGCCGAAGAGGCTGAACAGCACGGAGCCGCCGACCCGTTCGAAGCGGGCGACGGCGTCGGAGACGTGGTCGGGCGTCGTCGCGGGCGCGATGTGGGGCACGGGGCAGGTCATGGGAACTCCTTTGTTCCAGCGTCGCGGACCGCCGGTCCGGTCGATTTTCTGGCGCTATTCTGGTGTCGCGCGACTCCAGAAACTCGTGTGGTGTCAGAGTGCACCAGAATGACGGGATGGTCAAGAGCATGGGTGAAGATTCCGCGGACGCCGCCACGCCGCGCGCCTACGCGGGCGTGACGGCCGACGAACGCCGCTCACGCCGCCGGGCGGCCCTGGTCGAGGCGGCGCTGGATCTGCTCGCCGAGGGCGGCGCCCCCGCGGTCACCAAACGAGCGGTCTGCGCGCGCGCACGACTGAACGACCGCTACTTCTACGAACAGTTCGCCGACCGTGACGTGCTGCTGACGGCGCTGGCCGACGACCAGACGACCGAGGGCATCGCCGCCGTGGTCACCGCCACCCGCGCGGCCGCCCCCGACGTCGACAGCCAGGTCCACGCGGCCGCCGCTGCCGCCCTCGGCTTCCTGATCGCCGACCCGCGCCGGTCCGCCCTGCTGTTCACCGCCCACAGCACCGAGGCGCTGCAATCCGCGCGGGTGTCCACCCAGCACGCCATCGCCCGCACCATGGCCGCGGTGGGTCGTGAGTTGTTCCCGGAATCGGCGACCCGCGAACTGGACTCCGAGATGGCCGCCTACACCGTGGTCAGTGGCACGCTCGAATTGGTCGCGGCGTGGATGCGCGGGGAGTTCGCCACCACCCGCGAGCACCTCACCGAGGTCATCGCCCGCCAGCTGCTCCAGATCAGGTTCGCCGACAACCCGCGCGCGACCCCCGCCGGCTGAGGTCAGCCGCGCGGCGCGGCGATCCAGTCGTGCCAGCCACCCGCGAGGACCAGCTCGGCCAGCCGGCGGTAGCCATCGCTGCCCGGATGCGCGCCGTCGCCGGCCGTCACCTCCGCACGCCAGATCGGGTCCTCGGCCAGGGTCGCGGTGACATCGATGAACGGAACTTCCCGTGCGTGACAGAGCGCGCCCATCTGTTCGGCGAGCTCGGTGACGCGGCGCAGATGCGGTTCGCCCGCGTCGATCACCGGTGGCGGGCCGACGACCAGCGGGGCCAGCGCGCGCTGGTGGGCGCCGTCGAGGATCGTCGCGAGATTGTCCAGGGTGCGGTCCGGATCGACCCGGGGCGCGCCGTTCTCCTCGACCGCGTCGTTGGCGCCGAAGGACAGGACCAGTCGCTGGTCGGCGTCGGTCTGCACGCGCGGCTCGATCTCGGTCCAGCAGCGGCGCAGGACGTCCGTGGAAGTGTTGCGCCGGATTCCGAGGTTGAACGCGGTCGTTCCGGCGCCGGTGGCGGCGAGTACACGGCCCACCCACCCCTGGTACTCGGGGTCGCCGATGCCCTGCACGAACGAGTCGCCGAAGAAGAAGACGCGAAGATCTGCACTCACCCGCATGACCCTAGGAGCCCGCGCGGCGCGAGGTCAGCTCGCCCAGCCCAGCCGACGCAGTACCCGGTCGCTGCGCGAGGACCCGGACTCCCTGCGGGCGACATGAACCACCGCCAGCGCGGCGCCGATGCCTGCCCCGGCCGCGTTGAGCAGGACATCGTCGATCGAGGACACCCGGCCCAGTGCGAGCAGGTACTGGAGCAACTCGAGCGTGGTCGAGACGAGTGCGCCGACCATCGTCATCCGCAGCACGCCCGCCAGGCGCGGAAACCGCAGTGGGAGCAGGAAACCCAGCGGCACGAACAGGATCAGATTGGCGCCGACCTGGACGACGGCGGTGCCCGGTGCCGCGCCGAGCGTGTCGAGCAGGTCCCGCAGTGGCACCGCGCTGATCGCGCGTTCTCCGGCGGCGGGGGTGAGGATCATCCACACCCACGGCAGGGTGGCGCCGAGGATCCCGACCTCGGCGATCGAATGCCGCAACGCCTGTCTACGCGGTAGTCCGGCGCGGAGCCTGCGACGGATCAGCAGCGCGGTCGCGGCCGCCAGCACGGGCACTGCCACCAGCCAGACGACCAGGACATGCCCCCACGACGCCCACACGATCCCCACCGCTCCCACGATAGTGGCGGCTCAGGGCGCGGTGATACGGGCGGCGGCGAAGACGGTGGCGGCGCGGCGGGTCGAGAGTTGTTCGGTGTCGCCGCGTTCGGCCGCGAACCGGGCCTGCATGGCGTTGGTGCGGGTCAGGTCGGAGAGCATGCGCAGCAGGATGACCGGCGGTACGGCGTCGGTGAGCAGCCCTTCGCGTTGTCCGCGGCGCAGTTCGGTCAGTTTGGCGTCGATGGTGCGGCGCAGCAGCGGTCCGATGTGGGCGCCTTCGGGTTCCAGATCGGACCAGGCTTGCAGGCGCGCGTTGTCGGGGTGGGCGACGAAGTGGTCGAACAGGCGGCCGACGTAGGCGGGCACGTCGTCGGCGCGCAGCGCGGTCTCCTCGGCGGTTTCGGTGGTCCAGCGCTCGGTGACGGCCGCGTAGAGCTCGTTCTTGCCGGGGAAGTAGGCGTAGAGGCGGTCCTTGCTGGCGTGCGCGGCGTCGGCGATGCGGTTGATCCGGGCGCCGGCGATGCCGTATTCGGCGAACTCCGCCTTGGCGGCAGCGAGAATTCGCTCCCGGGTTGCCTCGCCTGCCGCACGCATGGCCGGAATCGTACCCCTCTTGCCGAACCAACTGGTTCGGAACTATGGTCCGTTCGGAACCAGATGGTTCTGGAATCGGCGAGACGAGGACACCATGGGCGCGGACAAGCCACGTTGGCAGCAACTCCGGGAGCAGACCGAGGGCGTCTCCACCGCCGAACTGGACGCGCTATGGACCCGGCTACGCCCGGCCCGCACCGACGACATCCTGGGCGAGTGGCGCGGCGACGCCTTCCAGACCGGTCACCCGCTGTGCCGAGCGCTGCCCGCGAGCCGCTGGTACGGCAAGAACTTCCTCGCCGTCGACGACGCCAAGCCGCTGATCTGCCGCGCCGAGGACGGCACCCTGTTCTCCAATGTCGAACTGGGACAGGGCGAGGCGACGCTGTGGAACATCGAGTTCCGCGGCGAGGTGACCGCGACCATGGTCTACGACGGGCGCGCGGTGTTCGACCACTTCAAGTGGCTCGACGAGAACACGCTGATGGGCATCATGAACGGGCGCGCCGAACTGGTCCTGTCCAAGGGCGAGTACTTCTACTTCCTGCTGGAACGGGTGTCCTGATGCGCACGACGGCGGTCCTCTCGCGTGATCCGGCCGCGGCGTTCTCGATCGAGGACGTTGAGATCGACGAGCCGCGCGGCGGGGAGATCCTGGTGCGGATCGCGGCGGCGGGCATCTGTCACACCGACCTGGTGACCCGGCGCGCCGGTGCGGCGGATCGGCCGATCCTGCTCGGGCACGAGGGTGCCGGTGTCGTGGCCGCGGTCGGGCCCGAGGTGCGCGCGGTGCGCCCCGGCGATCATGTCGTGCTGACGTTCCGGCATTGCGGCGAGTGCGCGACCTGCGTGGACGGGCGGCCGGCCTACTGTCAGCGTTCGGTCGCGCTCAACCAGTTCGGGCGGCGTGCGCACGAGGGAGCGCGGGTGTCGCGCGAGGGCGTCCCGGTGCTGGACGGTTTCTTCGGCCAGTCGAGTTTCGCCGGATACGCGCTGACCACCGAGGACAACACCATCGTCGTGGACCCGGCGCTGGACCTGGCCGTGGCCGCGCCGTTCGGCTGCGGTTTCCAGACCGGGGCGGGTGCGGTGCTCAACGTGCTGCGGCCCACGGCGGGGGCCTGGCTGGCGGTGTTCGGGGCTGGTGCGGTCGGGATGGCCGCCCTGCTGGCGGCGCGCACGGTCGAGGGCGTGCGGGTGGTCGTGGTCGAAACCTCGGCGGCGCGCAGGGAACTGGCGCTCGAGCTCGGTGCCGAGGCCGCACTGGACCCCGCCGAGGGGCCGACCGTGCCGCGGCTGCGTGCGCTCACCGGTGGCGGTGTCACGCACGCGATCGATACCACCGGCGTGCCCGCGGTGCTCGGCGACGCCGTCGCCGCGCTGGCCACGGGGGCGACCGTGGTCGCGGTCGGGCTCGGCGCGGGCACCCCGCCGGTGGATGTCGGCGATATCGTGTTGCGCGGCAAGACGATTCGCGGATGCCTGGAAGGCGACAGTGTGCCGTCGACGTTCCTGCCGCACCTGCTCGGGCTGTACGCCGAGGGGCGGTTCCCGGTCGACCGGCTCATCGGCCGGTATCCGCACACCGAGGTCGATGCCGCGCTCGCCGACCAGCGTGCCGGGCGCGTGGTGAAGCCGGTGCTGACATGGTGAACGACTACTCCCGCGAACGGTCCCGCTCATGACGATTCTGCACAGCGACATCCTGCGCGCCGAGGACGAGGACATCCCGTCGAACGCGGCGACGGTGGCGGCGCGCGCCGAACGGTTGCTCGCGGCGTTGAACGCCGCGCGTGAGGTGTTCGTCGCGCACGGCTATCACGGCGCGAGCATGGATCAGATCGGTCTGCGGGCGGGCATGAGCAAGCCCGTGCTCTACACCCTGTACGCGAACAAGCTCGATCTGTATCTGGCGGTGCTCCAACATCATCTGGACCGGATGGTCGGCGGGATCCGCAACGCGCTGACCGGCGCGAGCGGCCAGGAGGACAAGGTCCGGCGCGCGGTGCGGGCGTACTTCGACTTCGTCGACGACGACCCGGACGGGCATGTGCTGATCTACGAATCGCCGGTGCCGAGCGAACCGAGCGTGCGCTGGCGGGCCCGGCACGCCTTCGGGGAGTGCGCGGTGCTGGTGAGCGCCGAGTTGCGCGCGGCCGGGATGGACGACGCGCGGGCGTTCGCGTGCGCGTTCGGGGTGGTCGGTGCCAGTCATCAGGCGGCGCGGCTGTGGCTGGACACGGGCAGGCCGATTCCCAAGCAGGACGCGGTGGAGACGACGGTCGCCCTGTGCTGGAACGGGCTGGCCGGGATCGGCTGACCGTGGAAGGGATTCAGTCGGCGATGGCGGGCAGGGGGCTGCCGTCGAGGAGTTCGTCGCTGGGCAGGCGGCCGATGAGGACGGCCAGGGCGCGCTTCCAGCGGCGCACGACCGCTTCGCGTTCGCCGAGGGTGCCGGTGAGCATGGCCGTCATGGACAGGCCGGTGAGCAGGTCGATGGTGAATTCGACGAGGACTTCCGCGCGCGGGTCCGAGGCGTACGGTTCGCCGACGACGTCGAGGTAGAGCCTGCGCATCTCGGTGAAGACGCGGCGCTCCTCGTGGACGAGGCGTTCGCGCAGCTCGGCGTCGGTGCGGGCGGCGACCCACAGGTCCAGGGCGGTGAAGAAGGCCGGGCTGTTGAGGTCGCGCCAGGCCAGGTCGACGATCGATTGCAGCCGGTCGCGGCCGGCGGGCAGGAGTTCGGCTTCGCGCTGGAACTGTTCCAGCCGCAGGTCGACGACGCGGGTGGTGGCCGCGATGAGCAGTTCCGCGCGGGTGGGGAAGTGGTGCTGTACGGTGCCGCGGGCGAGTCCGGCGCGTTCCTGGACGGCGCTGACGGTGGTCGCCGCGTAGCCGCGTTCGAGCAGGCATTCCGCCGTGCAGGCGAGGATCAGGGCCCTGGTCGAGGCCCGGCGTTCGGCCTGGGTGCGGCGCGGTTGTTGCAGGGTCACCCGACAAATCGTACGCGGTGACGGTAAGAAGGGCGAACGCCGGGCGAATCGGTGTGTGATTGCCTATTGACGCAGAGACAGCAACCTGATGCAATCAAGAAACCGTACGCAGTAACTGTTTCTTCCGAGTGAAGGGCTGCGATGACGCAGATCTCTCATATTCGCCGGGGCGCCGGCTCGCCGATCGTGCTGGTGCACGGGCTCGGCAGCCGCTGGCAGATCTTCGCGCCGGTGCTCGATCTCCTGGCCGAGCGCCACGAGGTGATCGCCCTCGACCTGCCGGGATTCGGCGACACGCCGGCACTGCCCGGTGTGCTGCCCGGCCCGCGCGGGTATGCCGACTGGCTGGCGCAGTGGCTCGGCGACAACGACATCCGGCGCCCGCACGTCGTCGGCAGCTCCATGGGCGGCGGTATCGCGCTCGAGCTGGGGCGTTCCGGTGTCGCCGCCGCCGTCACCGCCTTCTCCCCGGTGGGCTTCTACGGCGGGCCCGGCCTGCGCTGGGTCCAGGGTTCGCTGACCGCCATGCGCGCGGTCGCGCGCTTCGCCGGTCCGGCGCTGGACAAGGCGGTCGCCTATCCCGCCGGGCGCGCGGCGCTGCTGTCCGTCATGTTCGGGCATCCGACCCTGGTCGCCCCCGACGCGGCCCGGGTCGACCTGGCCGGATTGGCGGGCGCGAGCTCGTTCGCCGCGGCCCGCGACGATTTCGCCACCTACGTCCTGGACGCGAGCGACGACCCCGGCGCGCTCACCGGCATCCCGGTGACGATCGCCTGGGGCACCCGCGACGTCGTGCTCACCCACCGCACCCAGAGCGCCCGCGCGCGAGCGGTGCTGCCGTTCGCCCGCCACACCGACCTGCCCGGATGCGGGCATCTGCCCTTCAGCGACGCCCCCGAGCTGTGTGTTCGGACCATCCTCGACAACCGGAGTGCGCCATGAAACCCTCGATCGCGGTCATCGGCAGCGGATTCGGTGGCCTGGCCGCCGTGATCGCGTTGAAGAAACGGGGCTTCGACGACATCGTCGTGTTCGAGAAAGCCGACGAGGTCGGCGGCGTCTGGCGCGAGAACACCTACCCCGGCGCGGCCTGCGATGTGCCCTCGCCGTTCTACTCGTACTCCTTCGAGCCGAATCCGCGCTGGCCGCACCGCTTCTCGCGGCAACCGGCGATCCTGGACTACATCCGCGACGTCGCCGACAAGTACGACGTGCGCCGCCACATCCGCTTCGGCACCGAGGTCACCGGTGCGGCGTTCGACGACACCACCGGCAAGTGGACCGTGCGCCTGGATTCGGGCGACTCGGTCGAGGTCGACGTCGTCGTGCCCGCGGTCGGCCAGCTCTCCCGGCCCGCACTGCCCGCCATCGAAGGCCGGGAGACGTTCGCGGGCAACACTTTTCATTCCGCCGAGTGGAACCACGACATCGATCTGACGGGCAAGCGCGTCGCGGTGATCGGGACCGGGGCCAGCGCGGTGCAGTTCGTGCCCGAGATCCAGCCGCGCGTCGGGAAACTGACCCTGTTCCAGCGCACCGCGCCCTACATCGTCCCGCGCCCGGATCGTGAATTCAGCGACCTGCACCATCGGGTGTTCGAGAAGCTGCCGGTGACCGAGCTGGCCGAGCGCGGCACCTGGTACAGCGTGGTCGAGGGGCTCAGCCTGGCCTGGGTCTACGCCAAGCCGCTCGCCGCCACCATCCGGGCGATCTCCAAGTGGCACATGCGCAGGCAGACCGCGGCCAAGCCGGGCCTGTTCGAGCAGGTCTGGCCGGACTATCCGATCGGCTGCAAGCGGATGCTGTTCTCCGACAGCTACCTGCCCGCGCTGACCCAGCCGAATGTCGAGGTGAGCACCGACAAGATCACCGGGATCACCCCGGCCGGGGTGTGCACCGCCGACGGGCGCGAGCACGAGGTCGACGTCATCATCTGGGGGACCGGGTTCAAGTCGACCGAGTTCCTCGCGCCGATGGCGATCACCGGCACCGGTGGGCTCGAACTCGACCAGGAGTGGCGCACCGGGGCGCATGCCTACTACGGCATGACCGTGCCGCGGTTCCCGAACCTGTTCATCATGTACGGGCCCAACACCAATACCGGTGGTGGCTCGATCATCTACTTCCTCGAGGCCCAGGCCGAGTACCTCGGTGACTACGTCGCCCATCTCGCCGCGACCGGCGCGCCGCTGACGGTGCGGCCCGAGGTCGAACAGGCCTATGACGCCCGGATCCAGGACCAGCTCACCGACAGCGTGTGGAGCCGGTGCTCGTCGTGGTACCGGCAGGCCGACGGCCGGATCACCACGAACTGGCCGCTGCTCGGAATCCAATACAAGAAGCAGGCGCGATTCGACGCCGCCGACTACGAGGTGATCTCCGCATGACTGACTACGACTACGACGTGATCGTCGTCGGCTCCGGATTCGGTGGCAGCGTCACCGCGCTGCGGCTGACCGAGAAGGGCTACCGGGTCGGGGTGCTCGAATCCGGCAGGCGCTGGAACGCCGAGGACTACCCGAAGACCAACTGGAACATCCCCAAGGCCATCTGGGCGCCGCGGCTGGGCCTGACCGGGCCGCAGCGGATCAGCGTGCTCGGCAAGTGCCTGGTGTTCAGTGGTTCCGGTGTCGGCGGTGGTTCGCTGATCTACGGCAACACCCTCTACGAACCGCTGCCCGAGTTCTATCAGGACCGCGCGTGGGCGCACATCACCGACTGGAAGAGCGAACTCGCGCCCTACTACGACCAGGCCAAGCGGATGCTCGGCGTCGTGGAGAACCCGCGGATCGGCCCGAAGGACGAAGTGCTGCTGCAAGTCGCGCGCGGGTTGAACGTCGCCGACACCTTCCATCGCACCCAGGTCGGGGTGTTCTTCAACGAAGGCGAGGAGGGCGTCGAGGTCGAGGACCCGTACTTCGGTGGCGCCGGTCCGCGGCGGGCGGGCTGCATCCACTGTTCGGACTGCTTCACCGGGTGCAAGCACAACGCCAAGAACACCACCACGGTCAACTACCTGCACCTGGCGGAAAGCCGGGGCGCGCAGGTGCATCCGCTGACCACGGTCACCTCCGTCGCGCCCGACGGCGACGGTGGCTACCGGGTCGAGACCGTCGCGTCCAACGGGTGGCTGCGCAAGGAACGGCGCACCTTCACCGCGCAGCAGGTGGTGTTCGCCGCGGCCGCGCTGGGCACCCAGAAGCTGCTGCACAAGCTGCGCGCCGACGGTTCGCTGCCGCAGCTCTCGCCCCGGGTCGGTGAGCTGACCCGCAGCAACTCCGAGGCGATCATCGGCGTCACCAGCAAGTCCCGCAAGGACTTCTCCCAGGGCGTGGCCATCACCTCCTCCATCCATCCCGAGCCGCAGACCCACGTCGAGGTGTGCACGTACGGCACCGGGCAGAACGCGCTGTTCCTGCAGACGGTGCCGATGGTCGACGGCGGCGCGTTCCGGTTCCTGCGCCTGCTGCTGACGATGCTGCTGCACCCGATCCAGTTCCTGCGGTCGCAGAACGCGCACGGCGCCTCGAATCGGTCGGTGATCCTGCTGGTCATGCAGTCGCTGGACAACTCGCTGACCTCGTACCTCAAGGGGCGCAGGCTGGTCACCAAACAGGGCAGCGGTGAACCGAATCCCGCGTGGATCCCGCTCGCGCACGACATCGCCCGCAAGTACGCCGACGAATGCGACGGTGTCAGCGGCAATATCGCCACCGACATCTTCAACATCCCCGCCACCGCGCACTACATCGGTGGCTGCACGATCGGCGATTCCAGCGACACCGGCGTGATCGACCCGTACCAGCGGATCTACGGCTACCCGGGCCTGCACATCGCCGACGGCAGCGCGATCACCGCGAACCTCGGCGTCAACCCGTCGCTGACCATCACCGCCCAGGCCGAACGGGCGATGGCGTTCTGGCCCAACAAGGGCGAGGCCGATCCCCGCCCGGCGCTGGGTGCCGGCTACCAGCGAGTCAGCCCCGTCGCCCCCACCCGGCCCGTGGTCCCCGAGTCGGCGCCCGGCGCGCTGCGCCTGCCCGCATGACCCGCTCCGGAAAGGACGCCATGACCGCCACCGCACAACTCGCCGCGCTCGAACCCGCCTGCACCAGGGCGGCGGCGCTGGCCCTGTTCGACAGTCTCCCGCCGGTGTCGCCCGCGGAGCTGACCGGTCGATGGCACGGGCGCGAGCTGGCCACCGGGCACGGGCTCGACGGGCTGCTCGCGGCATCGGGCTGGTACGGCAAGCAGTTCGACGGCGTCGACAGCGTGCATCCGCTGCTGTTCCGCGCTCCCGCGGGCGAGATCTTCGCCGTCGACCCGAAGCGGGTGCCGCTGGGTATCGCCGACAAGGTGCCGCACACGCTCGTACGGCGGGGCCGCGGCCTGCTCGGGGTGCTGAAGCCGGCGTTGCGCACCCGTGACTATCGGGCGCGGTTGCGGTCGGTGGAGCATCGTGGGGTCGTGACGGCGGCGATGGTCTACGACCATCTGGCGATCATCGACGTGTTCCGCCGGGTCGACGAGGACACCGTGTTCGGTCTGATGGACTTCCGTGACCTGCCCGATCCCTATTTCTTCGTTCTCGGTCGGGACTGACACACAACACCGCTGGTGAATCGGCGGGATCAAGGGTAGGCATGGGATATGGAACGGCTCGTCGAAAGGACGGCAGGCCATGGCTACACATCCCGACCCGTGGGCGACACACGTGGATCCGCACGTACACAGGTTCCCTGATACCGAACGCACCTTCCGCTCCCACGCGGGGGAATCCATCCAGGACTCCCTCAACTGGCCCGGACTGCTCCTCATCGGCATCGGCATCGTCTTTCTCGCCGCGACCTTGACGGCCGCGGGTTCCGGCTTCGCCGGGTGGGCAGTGATCGCAGGGGTGATCTGCGGCGTGTGTCTGCTGACGGGAGTGACGATCGTGCTGGCCGAACATCGCCGCATCAAAGTCGGCGAGGGACTGCACCTGACCGACCCCGCCGGTCACTGAGGGTGCGGCCGTAGTCCACGTCCGGGCGGGTTTCACCCGCCCGGACGGTGGTCGTCGTGTCAGGTGCGGCGGCTCTCCAGCCCGTCCAGGATCAGGTCGAGGCCGTAGGCGAACTCGGCGGTGTGGTCGTAGCCGGGTCGCAGCGCGTGGTCGACGATGAGCTCGGTGAGGTACGGCAACTCGCCGTCGGGCAGGCTCGCGAGGATGTCCGACGCGACATCCTCGACCTCGGTCGGCGTCGTCACCGGCAGATTCGCTTCCTGCAGGACATAGCCGCCGACGTAGCTGTCGATCAGCGAGACGGCGTGCGCCGCCATCGGCAGCGTGAAACCGGCCGTGCGCAGCACCCCGAGCACCGCGTCGTGGTGGCGCAGTGTCGCCGGGCCGGGATGGCGGCGGGAGTCCATCAGGCCCAGTGCCCAGGTGTGCTGGGCCAGGACCCGGTGCGCCGAGTGCGCGCGGGCGCGGATGGCGTCGCGCCAGTCGTCGTGGTCGGTGGGGGGCAGGTCGATGGCGGCGAAGACCGCGTCGACCACGCCGTCGAGGATCGCGTCCTTGTTCGGCACATGGTGATACAGCGACATCGCCTCCACCCCCAGTTCCTGGGCGACCCGGCGCATCGTGATCGCCTCGGCGCCCGCGCGGTCGGCGACGCGGATTGCGGCGTCGAGGACGCGTTCGCGGCTGAGGGGTGGTCGGGTCATCGCAGCTCCCAGGGTGGACGGCCTTGACAGTCTTACACATGTAAGTCAGCCTTACAGGTGTAAGACCAGCCGGGATGTCACAGTGAGGAGAGCCCGATGCCGATGCCGCGGTGGTGGGGTCACATCAACAAGCGGGTGTTCAATCCGCGCGCGATCAAGGGCGGGAAATGGCCGGTGCTCACCCACGTCGGCCGTCGGTCGGGGGCGATGTATCACACGCCCCTGGACGCCTATCCCGTCGACGGGGGCTACCTGTTCGTCCTCGTGTACGGCGCGCGCTGCGACTGGGCGCAGAACGTGCTGGCCGCGGGCCGGGCGCGGCTGCGGGTCGACGGGCGGGAACTCGATCTCACCGCCCCGGTCGTCGTGGGGGAGGCCGAAGCGTTCCGGGCGCTGGCCGACGACGTGACCCGGCCGCCGAAGCTGCTGCGCATCACCGAGTTCCTGCGGATGGACCTGGCCGCCTGATCCGCTCGCGGTGAGCGCAACACTGGACAGCGCCGATCGTGCGCCGGCGAAACGATTGGACGGGCGTCCATCTTTGCCGCACTGTTGACGATCATGAGCGAACATCCGGCCCAGCGGCGCACACTCGCCGTGCTCGTGACGGCCCAGATCTTCAGCGGGGCGGGACTGGCCGCGGGCATCACGGTCGGCGCGCTGCTGGCACAGGACATGCTCGGATCGACCGGGCTGGCCGGTCTGCCCAGTGCCCTGTTCACCGTCGGGTCGGCGGCGGCCGCGGTCGGGGTCGGCCGGATCTCGCAGCGGACCGGACGCCGGGCCGGCCTCACCGCCGGGTATCTGGTCGGGGCCCTCGGCAGTTTCGGTGTCGTCGTCGCGGCCGTCACCGGGAGCATCGCCCTGCTGTTCGCGTCGCTGATCGTCTACGGCGCGGGCACCGCGACCAGCTTGCAGGCCCGGTACGCGGGCGCCGATCTGGCGACCCCGGCGCACCGGGCCCGCGCCATCAGCACGGTGCTCGTCGCGACGACGGTCGGCGCCGTCGTCGGCCCGAACCTGTTGCACCCCATGGCGAGTCTGGCCACCGCCTGGGGCATCCCGCCGCTGTCGGGGCCGTTCGTGCTCTCCGGCACGGCCTACCTGCTCGCCGGTCTGGTGCTGTGGGTGCTGCTGCGACCGGATCCGCTCGTCCTGGCCCGGGACATGGCCGTCGCCGACGCACCCGCCGCCACCGATGATCCGACGCCGACCAGGACCTGGTCGGCGCCGATCGTGGCGGGCGCGACCGTCATGGTGGTGACCCAGCTGGTGATGGCGGCGGTCATGACCATGACCCCGATCCACATGCAGCACCACGGCCACGATGTCGGCGCGGCGGGCATCGTGATCGCGGTGCACGTGGCCGGGATGTATCTGCCCTCGCTGCTGTCGGGCATGCTCGTCGACCGGATCGGCGCCGGTAGGGTCGCCGTCGCCGCGGCGGGCACCCTGGTCGCGGCCGGACTGGCCGCCGCCCTGGCCCCGCCGAGCTCGGTGCCTGCGCTGGCTGCCGCCCTCGGCCTGCTCGGACTGGGCTGGAACCTGGGCCTGGTCGCGGGCACCACGATGATCGCCGACGCCACCCCCGTGGCGACCCGTGCCCGTACCCAGGGCACCGTCGACGTCGGGATCGCCGTCGCGGGCGCGGGCGGCGGCCTCGGCTCCGGACTGATCGTGGCGGCGGCCGACTACCCCGGCCTGGCCTACCTCGGCGCGGCGATCGCGCTGCTCATCGTCCCGGCGCTGGCCTGGAGCACGCGCCGCCCGCCCGCCGATGCGCGGCCACGTCCGGTGGATGCCCGCGTCGACGGCTGACCGTTCTCGTGCGATGATCGCCGGATGACCGGCCCGGCCAGCACCACCCGCATCCTCGGCCTCCTCGGTGGCGTCGCCGTGATCCTGCTGCTCACCAACTGGAGCCCGATGCGCGCGGTCGCCTACGCCGTCATCTGGTCCGTAGCGGCCGTCGTCCTGGTCGTGCGCGATCGCCGACGGCCCGCGGAGACGTCCACCCCGGAGTAGCCGCCAATCGTGTGGACCCGATGAGGCGGCGACCCTAGGATCGTCGGATCGTGTCCGGGCAGTGGGGGTAGTGGTCGTGTCAGCCGTACGCAACGGTGCCAGCTGGATCGTCTCGTTCGTCCCGCTGCTCTCCCTCGGCCTGCTGACCTGGCCGGTATTCGCCGTCCTCGCCGTGCGCGCACGGTCGTGGCCGCTGGCCGGCGCCGCGCTCGCGTACCTGGGGCTGCTGGTCCTGGAGATCTGGGCGATCGAGTCGGACCCGGTGCGCGACACCGTCTTCGACGTCTGCCTGTTCGGGCTGATGGTGGGCGGCACCGCCCACGCGATCGCGGTGCGGCGTCGATGGTTCCGGACTACGCCGGTCGCGGTGGACCTCGACGTGGTGTCGGCCGAATACGCCGTGGTCGCGGCCGGGACGATCACCGTCGACACCACCCAGACCGTCGAATCCGCACCGGCGCAACGAGTGCTCGACGAGATCGATCAGCTCGTCGAGGAGAGCATGCGCGACGGCGAACCCCGCATCGGCTACGACTACGACGACCCGACCTACCCCGACTGCCCCAACCCGCACTGCGAGGAATCGTGGCACGGGCTGGCCATCACCGAGCGGATGGAGCTGATGCGCGACTACGGCGAGGTCGATGTCGACTACGACTACCACGCCGACGACAGCCTCGTCCTGTGCCCGGGCTCGGCCTTCGCCGGGGAGTGGCCGACCCCGCCCCGTATCCGGGAGCCGGAACATCCTGTGGTGCAGGTGGATCCGGCGCCGGAGCCCGATCCGATGGCCGAGGCCGCCGCCCGGGCCGACCGGCTGTGGACGGCACTCGCGCGACCGGCGCTCGCCCTCGTGGTCACCAGCTGGCTACTCGCGCTCGTCTCGATGTTCCTGGCACCGACGCAGTGGCGCTGGCTGACGGTGCTCGTCGGTGCCGTGGCGCCGGTGTGCGTCGGCTGGCTGTACGGGCGGCGCGCCGAGCTCTTCCCCGCCGGTTACGTGCGCGTCCACGTCCTGGCCCGGCCCGCAGTGGTCTTCGCCGTCGGGCTGGTGGTGTGCGCGGGCTGGCTGCCGTTCCGCTGGGCACGCAACCCACCGCTGGAGGCGGCGGACGGATACTTCGCGCTGATCGTCGCGTGTGCGCTGGCCTGTGTCGGGCACGCGGTCGTGCAGATCGGCCGGGTGCTGCCGGTGGGCGCCGCCGAGACCGATCCGAAGGCGCACGGGGAGAACCTGGTCGTGCTCGGCTTCGGCTGGATGATGTTCGGTCTGCCCAGCACGTTGCTGTTCGGATGGGTCACCAGCTACTGGGCGTACCAGCCGAGCGCGGTGTGGGCGGCGGTCGCGATCAACGCGCTCCTGGTGGCGGCCCTGTTCGTGGAGGCGGGCACGATCAAGATCATCACGAAAGCCCGGGACGACGGCGATCTTCCGATGATCGTGTTCTTCACCATCGGCGCGGGCGCGCTGCTGGTGTGGTCGTCGCTGCGGATCGCGGCGACCACGTTCCAGCCGTGAGGTCGGTCGTGGGCGAGAATGAGCGGGTGCTGATCCGCATCGTGGGGACCCGGATGCCCGGCTCGTCGTGCCGACCCGCGGGAGCGCCGCGCTACACCGACATCCACGTCGGGGTGCAGCGCAAGAACCGCCCGCGGGAACTTCTCGATCCGCAGCCCGGCGACGCGGAATCGGTCGGCTGGACACTGGACTGCACCGTCGACGGCACCGACGTGCGCGGACCTCACGTGCAAGGCCGCCCGGGCGAGCGGTTCGTCTACCTCAGCTGGACCGCCGCGGGCGAAGACGGCACCCCCACCATGTTCCGCCGCGCGAAACTCATGCTCGCCGACGTCCCCGCGGACGTCCTGGCCGCCGCGACGATCTCCGGAGTCCTCGAGGCCCGGCTCGGACTCACCGACGCCACCGGAAACCCGGTGTGCGCGCGAGTGACACCGCCTGCGATCGCCTGGACCGCCGGGTCCTGACCATCAGGCCGAGACCGGTTCGCGGCCGGAGCCGTCCAACGGCGGATAGCTGTCGCCCCCGATGCGCTCGGCCGCCGCGATGTAGTCGGCCAGCGCGTCGCGGGACCGGGCCAGCCGGTCGATCTGCTCGGTGATCCGCCGCATCCGTGATCGCATGGCGCCCAGCAGTTCCGGGCACCCGGGCAGCTCGGGGACCTCGCCCTGCGCGCACGGCAGCAGGTAGGCGATGTCGTCGGAGGACAGTCCAGCGCCCAGCAGATGCCGGATCTGCTGAACGCGCAGGACCGAGCCCTCGTCGTAGACGCGATAGCCGTTCGCGCTCCGGTCGGCCGTGAGCAGGCCCTGCGCTTCGTAATAGCGCAGCTGATGGGCATTGACACCCGTCCGATGGCTCAGTTCGCCGATCCGCATCCGCATCCTCCACTTGACCTTCACACCGGTATGAACGTCGACGATGCTGCCATGAACAACACCACCGCCACACCCGTCACCGTTCTCGGACTCGGCCTGATGGGCCGTGCCCTCGCCGGCGCGTTCCTGAACGCCGGGTACCCGACCATCATCTGGAATCGCACCGCCGCCAAGGCCGACGAGCTCGTGGCCCGCGGCGCCCGCCTGGCCCCGACGGTCGGCGACGCCGTCGCCGCCGGGTCCCTCACGATCCTCTGCGTCACCGACTACCCGGCCGTGCGCGACCTGCTCGGCGACACTGTCCTCGCGGGCGCGACCCTGCTGAATCTGACCTCGGGTGACTCGGCCCAAGCCAGGGACACCGCCCGCTGGGCCGCGTCGCGCGGTGCCCGCTACCTCGACGGCGCCATCATGGCCATCCCCTCGACCATCGGGACCGCCGACGCGGTCGTCCTCCTCGGCGGCGCGCACGACGACCTCACCGCGCACCGATCGACCCTCGACACGCTCGGCACCGTCCGTCATCTCGGTGCCGACCACGGCCTCGCGTCGCTCTACGACGCCGCCGGTCTGGCCATGATGTGGAGTGTGCTCAACGCCTGGCTGCAGGGCACCGCGATGCTCCGGGTCGCCGGGGTCGACGCCGCCACCTACGCGCCGTTCGCGCAGGAGATCGCCGCCGGTGTCGCGACCTGGCTGCCCGGATACGCCGCCCAGGTCGACAGTGGCGCGTTCCCCGCCGAGGTCGCCGCGCTGGAGACCGACGCGCGGTCGATGGCGCATCTGATCGAGGAGTGCGAGGCCCTGGGCGTCAACGCCGAACTGCCGCGATTGTTCAAGGCGATGGCCGATCGCGCGATCGCCGCGGGACACGGCGGCGAGCAGTATCCCGTGCTGATCGAGGAATTCGGCACACCGCACCGCTGATCCGCTCGGTGCTGTCGGGCGGCAGCGCAGGCCGGGAATCTCAGCAGGCGGCGACGAATGTCGCCACGTCGTCGGCGATCTCGGCGACGCTGGGCATCGCGGCGATCTCGTCCGCCACCGATCGGGCGGTGGCGGCGAGGCCGGGATCGCTGATCAGGGTCGTGAGATGGTCGGCGGTGATCGCGCGGGCGGCGACCGACAGTCCGGCGCCGCGGCGCTGCACCGCGGTGGCATTCCAGGCGCGGTCGCCTGCGGCGGGGGTGGCCAGCTGCGGAACTCCCGCTCGCAGGGCGGCGAAGACCGACCCCGCGCCCGCGTGGTCGACCATGGCGGTGCAGTGCGGGAGGGCCTCGTGCAGGGCGATCCAGCCCGTCGTGCGGACATTGCCGGGAAGATCGCCGGTGCGCGCGATCGTGCGGTTGGGCCGGACGATGACGATCTCGGCGTCGATCTCGGGCGCCGCGCGAATGATCGCGCGCAGCATCGCGTCCGGGCCGTCACCGAGCATCGTGCTCCGGGTGACCAGGATGCGCGGACGGGTGGCGGGTTCGCGCAGGAACGGTGGGGTGGTGACGCCGGGCGGGGCGTACGGGGTGTAGCGCAGTGCGCGCCCGCTCACCTCGACGATGCTCGGTGGCGCGATCGACAGCGTCTGCGCCGGTGCGGGGACGTCGGTGTCGGTGAGCAGGCGCAGCAGCTCCCGGCGCAGGACGGTGCCGTCGTCGAGGGCGATGTTGTGCAGGATCGTGGGCACGCCGAGCTGGGCGGCCACGATCGCGGCGGCCGCGGCGAACGGCTCGTGCACGATCAGCTGGGGCCGGAACTCGCGGGCCGCCGCGAGCAAAGGCGCGAGCATCGGCCGGTTGGTGACGGCGAAAACCCGGGCGCCACCGCGTGGCTCGGCCATGCCGTGCGCCGAACGCACCGCCAGCAGGGGATGGGTGCCGAGACCGCGCACCGCCGACCGCAGATAGTGGATCGGCGGGGCCACCTCGGTGACCGGGATGTGCTCGCCCACCGCGTCGGCGGCGGCACCACCCGTGGCGAGAAGGACCTGATGCCCGCGCCGCTGGAGCAGAGTGGCCAGCGGCATCATCGGGAACAGGTGCCCGAGCAGCGGCATCGCCACGAACATCACCCGCATCAGGCCTCCGTCGCTCGTGTGGCCGCGTCCCGGGCCCCTGCCGTCATACGGAACAGCGGCGTGCCGGGTTCACCCGGTCAGCCGGCGGCACCGTGATAGAAGAATTCGCCCAGGCCGATCGTGAACACCAGGCAGCCGTAGAGCGCGTGCTCGACGGACACGGTCAGCAGCGAGCGGGTGCGCCGATAACGCTCGGCGAACAAGAATCCGGCGGCCGTGCTGAGCAGCACCGAGAGCCAGCTGCCGAACATCAGGTGCGCGATACCGAACGCGGCGGCACTGGCGGCCACCATCCGGGTGCCGTCACCGAACACGGGCGCATATCGGTGGAACAGGAACGCGCGGAACAGCAATTCCTGCGGATACACGCTGACCAGCGGATAGAACACCAGCACCAGCACCCACAGCAGGGGCCGTTCGCGGGGCAGATCGAACAGCGACGCCGGGCGCAGCACCGCGACGGCGATCCCGAGACCGACCGCGGCGATCGCCCACACCGCGAGCATGCCAGGCAGCGCGGCCCGCAGTGCCTCGGGCCGCCAGAAGTCGCGGCGGTCGAATCCGGTGTGGCGCAGATACACGACCACACCACCGGCGACGACGAGCAGGAACGGCAGCGGCCCGACCCCGCGCAGGAACACCGCGTACAACACGGCCACCCCGAGGAAGAGGACGACGAATTCGACTGTGAGCCATGTCTTCCGGCTACCCACGCCGGTATCGACGGTCATGCGTCCGAGCCTAGCCGCGCCGGTACGATCGCGCCGGGCCGGAATCAGCCGAAGGTGGCCAGCAGCGCGGGCAGGGCCGTCCCGATGGGCTCGCGGATCACCTCGTCGGCGAGGGCGTCGTAGGGCGTCGGTTCGGCATTGACGATGACCAGCCGGGCGCCGTGCTCGGCGGCCATCCCGGCCAGCGAGGCGGCGGGCTGCACCTGCAGACTCGTCCCGACCGCGATGAACACGCCGCACGCCTGCGCGATCGCCATCGCGTGGGCAAGCACGTCGGGATCGAGGGCTTGGCCGAACATGACGGTGGCCGTCTTGAGGATGCCGCCACACCGCAGGCAGGCCGGATCGTCCTCGCCCGCCGCGATCCGCGCCAGCGCCGCCTCGGTGGTGGTGCGGTCACCGCATTCGGTGCAGATCGCGGTGCGGGCGTTGCCGTGCAGTTCGACGACCTTGCGGTCGGGCAGGCCGGCGAGCTGGTGCAGGCCGTCGACGTTCTGGGTGAGCACCCGCACCGGCACCCCGCTCGCGGCCAGCGCGGTCACGGCGTGGTGGGCGGCGTTGGGCTGGGCGCGCCAGGCCGGGTGTTCGCCGCGCATGAGCCAGGAACGACGGCGGATGTCGGGATCGCGCATGTAGTAGTCGTAGGTGACCAGTTTCTGGGCGTCGGGGTCGCGCTGCCACAGGCCCTGCGGTCCGCGATAGTCGGGGATCCCGCTGTCGGTGGAGACACCGGCGCCGGACAGGATCGCCACGAGGGGTCGGCTGGTCATGGGTTCAGCGTAGGGCGACCGGTCGGGGTGGTCGACGAGATTTCCCGGTGCCGATCTCACCGAGGGGGCTGCCCAATCTGGCTATTGCACGCTAAAGTCTGCTCTGAGTGAAACGAGTGGAAGGCAGACGATGACGTCGACAGCAGTGAAACAGCAGGTACTCGAACTCGGTGGGGCGTTCATGATCTCGCGCGAGGCCAAGGAATTCGGGCAGGCGGTCGGGGTCCCCGGCTTCCATGGCACCTACACCCGCGGGCGGGGCGGTGTGCTCGGCGATGTCGACGCCGATGTCGTCTCCGCGGCCTTCGGTTTCTTCGAACCCGGATGTATCCGGGCCGCCTGGGAATCGGTGCCGCTGCCCGCGGCCGACGCGGCCACGGCCTACCTGGCGGCCTGCCACGACTTCGGCAGACGCAAACTCGCCGCCTACGACGACGCGGAGCGGCTAGCCGAACTGCTCGGCCGGGTCGTCGCGGCCGCGCCGTCGACCGGACTGCCGCTGTTCGCCGGCTGGCGCGCCATGCCGCTGCCCACCGACAGCCGGGCGGCCGCGCTCCAATTGACCCATGTGCTGCGCGAACTGCGCGGTGGCCTGCACCTGATCGCCGTGCTCGCCCACGGTCTCACCCCGCTGCAGGCGATCCTGATCGCGGGTTCGCCGATGTCGGACGGCCCGACCCACGCGCGCATGCTCGGCTGGTCCGAACCGTTCGAGCAGATCACCGACGATCAGCGGGCCCGCTGGGACGCCGCGGAGGCCCTCACCGACGAGCTCATCGCGCCCTGCTTCGAGGATGCCCTCGACGCCGCCGAACGCGACGAGCTGGCCAGCCTGATGGCCGCCGCGCACACCGCCGCGCTGGTGCGCTAGGAACCGATGACGTCGCGACCGCGGCCCACGATCAGCGGGTCCGCGGTACCGACGATCTCCTCGTCCTTGTTGTCGTACTCGAAGCGGTTGAGCACGTGACGCATCGCGTTGAGCCGGGCCCGCTTCTTGTCGTTGCTCTTGACCACGATCCACGGCGCGTGATCGGTGTCGGTGTGCTCGAAGTTCTCTTCCTTGGCCGCGGTGTACTGCTCCCACTTGTCGAGTGAGGCCAGGTCCATGGGGGACAGCTTCCAGTGCCGGACCGGGTCGACCTGGCGGATGGCGAAGCGGGTGCGCTGCTCCAGCGGCGACACCGAGAACCAGAACTTCACCAGGTCGATGCCGTCGTCGACGAGCATCCGCTCGAACAGCGGCACCTGCGCGAGGAACCGGCGATGCTGTTCGGGCGTGCAGAATCCCATCACCCGCTCGACTCCGGCCCGGTTGTACCAGGACCGGTCGAACAGCACGATCTCACCCGCGGCGGGAAGGTGCTCGACATAGCGCTGGAAATACCACTGGGTGGATTCGCGCGCCGAGGGCTTCTCCAGCGCCACCACGCGCGCGCCGCGCGGATTCAGATGCTCCATGAACCGTTTGATCGTGCCGCCCTTGCCCGCGGCGTCGCGGCCCTCGAACACGATGACGATGCGGCGCCCGGTCGCCTTGGTCCAGTTCTGCAGCTTCAGCAGTTCGATCTGCAGCAGCCGCTTCTCCAGCTCGTACTGATTGCGGGCGAGGCGCTCGTCGTAGGGGTAGCCCTCGCGCCAGGTGTCGACGATCAGCCCACCGGGCGCGGTGAGCAGCAACGGATCGTCGTCGTCGCTGTCGTCGACGGTGAACGCCGAGGTGTCGGCGAGGTTCACGGCGGTGGCCAGATCGGCGATCTCGCTGACCTCACGGGGGATCGGACGCGTGTCGACATCGGTCATTTCGCGGACGCTAGACGACGAGCGTGTCGGCGAGGTGAACATGCGGTGTGGGCCGCCCTCAGGACACCGTCGCGGTGTGCGGCAGGTCCTCGACCGAGGTGCCGACCAGCACCGTGAACGCACCCGGCTCGACCGCCCAGCCACGGCCGTCCCAGTGCTCGAAAGCGCGCCGGGGGAGGGCGATGTCGACGGTGCGGGTTTCCCCGGGCGCGCAGGTGACGGCGGCGAATCCGGCCAGCCAGCGGACCGGCCGCTCGATCGCGCTGGTCGGGCGGGACAGGTAGGCCTGGACGACATGCTTACCCGGCCGGTCGCCGGTATTGGTGACGGTCAGCGACACCGTGCGGCCCGCGACGACGAGTCCGCCGGTGGACCAGGTCGTGTAGCCGAGTCCGTGCCCGAACGGGTAGGCCGGTGCGGTCCCCGCCCGCAGCCAGGCGCGATAGCCCACGTGGATGCCCTCGGCGTAGTCCAGGACGCCGTCGACCGGGGTGGTGTCGAGCACGGGCACCTCGGCCATCGTCTTGGGCCAGGTCGTGGGCAGCCGACCGCCGGGTTCGACGGCCCCGGTGAGCACATCGGCCAGCGCGGCACCGAACTCCTGGCCGGGAAACCAGGCCAGCAGCACCGCGGCGACGTCGTCGCGCCACGGCATCTCCACCGGCGCACCGGAATTCACCACCACCACGGTGCGCGGGTTGGCCGCGGCCACGGCGGCGACCAGGTCGTCCTGGCGGCCGGGCAGGCGCAGGGTGGTGCGGTCGACGCCCTCGCTCTCGATCTGCTCGGTGGTGCCGACCACGACGACGGCGACCTCGGCGGCGCGCGCGAGTTCGACGGCGGCGGCGAACTCCTCGTCGTCGGGGCGCTGCGGGCGGCGGACGCCGAGCGTCGCCCCGAGGACGACACCGAACCCGGGCACCGCCGCCGCGCCGAGATCGATCACCACCCGCACATCGACCTCGTCCCCGGCGGCCAGCGTGCGCGTCACCTGACGTTGCGGCGGATCGAGCAGAACCGCCGCCGGATCGCCGGAGTCGAGCGCGACGTGCTCGTCGATGACCGTCGTGCCGTCCAGGTCGAGCCGGATGTGCCAGACTCCGGCGACACCGATCTGCCACGCGCCCGCGACGTCGGCGCGCAGCCGGGCGTGTACCTCCACCGTCGTGGCCCGCGCGGCCAGCGGCTCGCCGAGCAGGACCAGCCGGCTCGCGGAGCGGTGCTGGACGCCGAGTTCGGTACCCGCGGCGAGGTAGCGCACGGACAGGCCGGGTTCGCCGGTCGCGGGATCGGTCACCACCGACAGCGGCGCGGGCACGAGATCCTCCGACAGGCGCACGCCCGCGGTGTAGGTGACCGGCAACGTCGCCGCCAACCCCTCGACCGGGGAGGTGGTGTGGCCGGGAATCACCGTCGCGCTGCCGCCGCCGAGATAGCGGGGTTCGCCCGCGGACGGGCCGACCAGCGCGACCGTCGTCCGCGGCGCCAACGGCAGGACACCGTCGTTGCGCACCAGCACCATCGCCTCGGCGGCCACCGCGCGCACCAGATCCCGCGCCCGCGCGTCGGTGAAAACCGGTGTGCTCCGGGGCGTCCCGTCCAGCGCGCCGACCCGGATCGCGAAACGCAGGATGCGGCGCACCTTCTCGTCGACGGCCGACTCGGGGATCGCCCCGGCCCGGATCCGCTCGGCCAGCGGCTCGCCCCAGAAATACGGCGGACCCGGCATGCACAGGTCGGTGCCGTGGGCGGCGCTGTCGGTGGTGCGCACCGCGGTCCAGTCCGACACGACCACACCGTCGAATCCCCAGCTGCCCTTGAGCGGTTCGTCCAGCAGTGGGTTCTCGGTCATGGTGACCCCGTCGACCGCGTTGTAGGCGTCCATGATCATCCACGCACCCGCGTCGACGGCCCGCTCGAACGGGTACAGGTACAGCTCGCGCAGGGCCCGCGCGCCGACGCGCACGTCGACGGTGAAGCGATCGGTCTCCGAATCGTTGGCCACGTAGTGCTTCGGGCACGCGCTGACGCCGTGCGCCTGCACGGCCCGCACATACGCCGCCGCCAGCTCGCCGGTCAGCAGCGGGTCCTCGGAGAAGCATTCGAAGTGCCTGCCGCCCACCGGCGAACGATGCAGGTTGATCGTCGGCCCGAGTACCGCGTACACGTTCTTGCGGCGGGCCTCGGCGGCGATGAGCGCGCCGATCTCGTCGAGCAGCGCCGGATCCCAGGTGGCGGCGATCGCGGTGCCCGAGGGCAGGCTCACCGACGGATCGCGCTCGTCCCAGTTCTCGCCGCGCACCCCCGACGGACCGTCCGACACCGGCATCTCGGCCAGCCCGATCGCGGGATCACCGGCCAGCCGGAACAGGCTCGCGCCGGAGATCAGCCGCAGCTTGCCCGCCAGATCCAGTGTGGCGAGCAATTCCTCGATGCGGTCGTCCATAGCCCTGCCTTTCGGTCCCGTCGGTGGTGTGCGTGTCCTCGACGAAGCGGCCCGCCGGTCGGGGCATACTGCGACCAGACCACACAGCGACCAGCGTGGCACGAGTGCCACGCCGCGGAGAGGACGACGCCGATGTCCGACGGAGGTTCTTTCACCGATCAGTCCGCTGCCCCCGACGAGGAGAGCGCGCCGGGCAGCCACATCATCCGGATCGCCTCGGTCGCCGCGCTGGGTGGTCTGCTGTTCGGTTTCGACAGCGCGGTGATCAACGGCGCGGTGGCCGCGATCCAGGACGAATTCGCCGTCGACGACGCTGTTCTCGGCTTCGCGGTGGCCTCGGCGCTGCTCGGCGCGGCCGCGGGCGCGATGACGGCGGGCCGCATCGCCGACCGGATCGGCCGGATCAAGGTCATGAAGATCGCGGCGGTGCTGTTCTTCGTCAGCGCGGTCGTCACCGCGCTCGCGCCCAGTGTGTGGATCCTGGTGATCGGGCGCATCATCGGTGGTCTCGGCGTCGGTGTCGCCTCGGTGATCGCCCCCGCCTACATCGCCGAGACCTCGCCCGCGCGCATTCGCGGCAGGCTCGGATCCCTGCAGCAGCTCGCGATCGTGCTCGGTATCTTCCTGGCCCTGCTCGTGGACTATGTGCTCGCCGAGATCGCCGGCGGCGCCAGCGAGAACCTGTGGCTGGGCCTCGAGGCGTGGCGGTGGATGTTCCTGTCGATGATGGTGCCCGCGGTCGTGTACGGCGTGCTGGCCTCGACGATTCCGGAATCGCCGCGCTACCTGGTGGCCACCCATCGCATTCCCGAGGCCCGCAAGGTGCTGGCCCTGCTGTTCGGCGAGAAGAACCTGGAACTGACGATCGGCCGGATCGAGGACAGCCTCAAAGGTGATGTGAAGCCGTCGTGGAAGGACCTGCGCCGCCCGGCGGGCGGGATCTATCCGATCGTCTGGGTGGGTCTGCTGCTGTCGGTGTTCCAGCAGGCGGTCGGCATCAACGTGATCTTCTACTACTCGAACGTGCTGTGGGAGGCCGTGGGTTTCGAGGAGTCCCAGTCGTTCCAGATCAGCGTGTTCACCTCGGTGGTCAATATCGCCACCACCATCGTCGCGATCATGCTCATCGACCGGATCGGGCGTCGGCCGCTGCTGCTGATCGGTTCGATCGGCATGACGATCACCCTGGCCACGATGGCGGTGTGCTTCGGCACCGCCGACCAGGTGGCGAACTCCGAAGGCGCCATGGAGCCGCAGCTGACCGGGGCGAGTGGACCGATCGCGCTGGTCGCGGCGAACCTGTTCGTCGTGTTCTTCGGCATGAGCTGGGGCCCGGTCGTGTGGGTGCTGCTCGGCGAGATGTTCCCGAACCGGATCCGCGGCGCCGCACTGTCGCTGGCGGCCGCGGGCCAGTGGGCGGCGAACTGGGCGATCACCGTGTCCTTCCCGAGCCTGAAGACGTTCTCGCTCGGCTTCGCCTACGGCATGTACGCGGTGTTCGCGCTGCTGTCGCTGCTGTTCGTTGCACGGTTCGTACGCGAGACCAAGGGCATGTCGCTCGAGGACATGGATGCCGCCACCGGCGTGGACCGGCCCGCGTCGGCGGTGTGATCGCTAGGGCCGCACCATCTGCCGGTAGTCGGCCGGTGTCGCGCCGACCGCCTCCCGGAACGCGCGATGGAAGCCGGACTCGCTGCCGAAACCGCAGGCGGCGGCGATCGCGCCCATCGACTGGTAGCGCTCGCGTTGCAGCAGTTTCTTGGCCCGATCGATGCGGATCACCCGGATGTGCTGGGCGACACCGCCACCGCCGACGATCCGGTAGAGCGTGCGGCGGGAGACCCCGCACGCCTCGGCGACGACGTCGGCGGTGAGTTCGGGGTCGCACGCGTTGGCGCGCAGGAAGTCGAAGACCTGCTGGCGCAGCAGCGCGGTGATCTCCTCCGGTTCGCTCTTGCGGCGGGCCACTGTCGCCACGGCGGCACCGAACAGGCCCAGCGCGTGCGGGACCAGCGGCGCCGCCTGCGCGGGATCGGTGGCGACGAGGTCGAACAGGGCGGTGAAGCACGAGGTGACCGTCGGCGCGACGGTGCCGGGTCCGAAGGCCTTCGCGGTGAGCGAGCGGGTGTCGGCGACCGAGATCCGGCGGGTGGGCACCTGCACGACCAGTTCCTCGAAGGTGGAGGTCCAGGTTGCGCAGTAGGGGCGGGTGCTGTCGAGGAAGATCAGGCTGCCGGGCGTGGCTTCGACGGTGCGGCCGTCCTGTTCGAGGACCGCGCGCCCGTCGAGGGTGATGATGCCGAGCACGCAGTCCTCGGTGTCGGCGCTCAGGTCGACGTGGCGTCGGCGGGCCCGCTGCGCGTCGGCGCGCACGCGCGAGAGGCCGACGGCGTTCTCCAGCGTGGCGTATTCGATGCGCGCGTTGAAATCCGCGCTGGTCATCGGATCGACCTGCATGCGGAAGTACATCGCGCACACACTGTCGCGCCAGAAGTCGAAAGCCTCCCTGCGCGAGACACTCTCGGTGCTGAGCACCAGGGGAGACAACCTGTCGGCCATCGGCCCAGTATCCATCGGGCAACCGTGCTTGTCGCCCGATCGTGGTGACAGCCACGATCGGGCGCGTGTCGCGGCCCGCTCCGTCGCTACATCGTGGCGAACACCCCTGTTCGGTGAGCACGGATTAACTGAACGTACGTCCAAATTGGTCAGCCGTTCATGTAAATGCCACCGTTTCGGAAACTACGCCGCCCTAGGTTCGGTGCGCACCTTCCATCCGATGCGCTCGGCGGTGCGCCGAGCGCCGCCCAGCCGGAGATCACACCGCATGCGCCTGCCCCTGTCCCGCCGCACCGCGCCCTGCGTCGGTTCCCTCACCGCGCTCACCGTGGCCGCGGGTGTCCTGCTCGCGCCGGGAACCGCGCAGGCGAGCGCCGCGGACACCCTCGCGGCCACCCCGATCGCCGACGCGACAGCGCTGTGCACCACGGGCGCACCGACCTTCGACGATGTCGTGACCGCGGCCGCGTCGATCCTGCGCGGGATGGTCGGGCCCGCCCAGCTGGCCGCCTACGATCGGCAGGTCGCCGACGTCCGTGCCGGGATCGCCGCCGTGCGCGTGCACCGGGACGGGCTGCCGATGCGGCCCGAACTGGTCGGCATCCGGCCCGCCGAACTCGACGACCCCATCGTCACCTACCTGGTGAACGGCCTCGACGCGGTCCGCACCGGCCGGATCGACCAGACCATGTCGGTCTCGCAGCTGACGGTCGACGACGCGATCGAGGTGTTCATCCTCGCCACCGGCATCGTCAAGATTCCCGCCAAGCTGGCCGCCGGCATGGTCCCCACGGTCGGGATCTTCCTGAAGCCGATCGTCGGCGCCGCGTTCACCGGGACCAAGGCACTGGCCAGGGCGGTGCAGAATTCGATCGACGCGGGCTGCGTCGCCCCGAACGTGTACCCGCCGCTGGACCTCGGTGCCGCCACCACCGAACCGGTCGACGTTCCCCAGCCGATCGAGGACCTCGCCGCCCTGGTCATGACCGCCGACGGACACTGCACGCCGATCGCCGACCTGACCATGGCCGCCGTCGTCGAACGCTCGCGGGCCTTCCTGACCAGCGGTGCCGTGCGGGTCGACCCCGCCGCCGTCGACCAGGCTGCCGCGGACCTGCAGGTGTTCCTGGCCGGCAATCGCGTCGCCGAGGTGATGCTGATGCGCCGCTCCGACGAACTCGGACCGCTGGTCGAAGCCCTCGACATGGGCCCGCTGACCTTCCTGGCCAACCTCGGCGCCGACGTCGCCGCGGGAACCGCGCTCGACACCGTGCCGCTGGCGCAGGTGGAGGTCGAGAACGCGTTCGACCTGGCCACACTGACCCTCGACATCACCAGCCTGCTGTTCTCGGCCGGTACCTCCGTCGCCGGGTACGCCGGGGTCGCCGACGCGGTCCTCACGCCCCTGTCGATCGTGCAGAAGCTGGCCTTCGCGCCGACCGACTACGGCGCACCGATCGTGCGCGGCGTCATCCAGTCGATGTGCGCGGTGTAGGTTTCCACCGATCCCAGACCAGAAGGTGAGCATCCACGTGTCGCACTCCACCCCAGGTTCCACCCCGGCCGGTATCGGCCGGCGGGAAGTGCTGGCCGGCGCGGCAGGCGTCGTCGCAGGCATCACCCTCGTCGGGCTGACGCCCGCGGCGGCGGTCCCGGCCGAGGTGCCGAAGTTCGCACCGGGCCCCGGCCGCACCGCCCGGATCCTGATCACCGGTGACGCGGGCACCGGCAGCCGCACCCAGTGGGCGGTGGCCGACGCGGCCAGGGCCTTCCACGCGCGCGAGCCGTTCACGATGGCGGTCGGCCTCGGCGACAACATCTACGAATCCGGGCCCAACGGCCCCGACGACGTCCAGTTCGCGACGAAGTTCGAGGATCCCAACGCGGGCCTGGACTTTCCCTGGGCGATGGTGCTGGGCAACCACGACACCTCGGCGGTGTTCCCCGGCGACGGCGGCTGGCTGCTGCGCGGCAATCACGAGGTCGAGTACCACGCCAGGTCGCGCCGCTGGTGGATGCCGAGCCGCTACTACTCGGTGCGGGTGCCTGAGGAGAACCCGGTGGTGGAGTTCTTCGTGCTCGACGTCAATCCGCTCGCGGCCTACATCCCACCGCTGCTCGACCCGTACTGGTCGGTGGACGGCCAGTACATGAACGAGCAGCGCGCCTGGCTGGACCGGGCGCTGGCGGAGTCGACCGCGCCGTGGAAGATCGCCTGCACCCACCACCCGTACCTCAGCAACGGACCGCACGGCGACGCGGGCAACTACGAGGGCCTGCCGATCGAGCCGATCAACGGCGTGCACGCCAAGCGGTTCTTCGAAGACCATGTGCTGGGCAAGGTCTCGTTCCTGCTGTCCGGCCACGACCACACCCTGCAGGTGCTCGAACCGACCGCGGCATCGAAGGGCACCCGGCAGATCGTCTCCGGCGCGGCGGGCAAGACGGCGTCCGGTCAGCCCGCGGCGACCGAGGATTCCGCGCATCCCGCGCTGTACGAGACCCAGCACGAACTGGGCTTCATGGTGATGGACCTGAGCCAGGAGAAGGTGAACCTGCGGGTCGTCACCGTGGACGCCGCCTCCGGTGCCGGGACCCAGGTCTTCGATCGTCGCCTGGCCTGAGCGCGACCGGTCAGTGGCGGGGGCGCTGCTCGCGCCACTGCCGGGGGCTGGTGCCGTAGCGGGTGCGGAACCAGCGGGAGAAGTTGCTCACCGAAGAGAAGCCGAGCATGTCGGCGACCTCGGTGAGGGAGTGGCGGCGATGGGTGACCAGCCGTTCGGCCAGCGCCGCGCGGGTGTCGTCGACGATCGCGCTGAAGGTGGTGTTGTCCTGCGCGAGCCTGCGGTGCACGGTGCGCCGGTCGACGCCGAGACTGCGCGCCACCTGCTCGACAGTGCAGCGTCCCGTCGGTAGCAGCAGTTCCACGAGTTCGCGGACCCGGTCGGTGACGGTGGCTTCGCGCGTCGGTGTCAGCCTGCCCATCAATCGTTGGGCGTAGGTGCGCAACTGGGGGTCGGCCATCGCGTTGGGGGCGTCCAGATCGGTGCTGTAGGTGAGGATTCCGTCGAAGTCCTGGTCGAACTCGACGTGCGGGCCGAACATCTTGTAGTAGGTCGCGCGGTCGCGGGGCGCGGGGTGGGAGAAGCAGATCTGGATCGGTCGCCAGGTGGGCCCCAGGAAGCCGCGCAGTAGCCCGTGCAGGACGCCGGTGGTGAGTTCGACCGCCTGGCGCACGGGCGCCGGTCTGCCGACGTCGACCGAGACCCGCAGGGTGGCCACCCCGTTGGCCTCGATGATCTCGGTGTGCAGCGCCTCGTTGTACATGTGCTCGTGGCGCGCGAGCAGCCGCAGTGCGCTGCGCACGTCGGGTTCCTCGCGGATGACCAGGCTCAGCGGGCCGAGATTGGCGAAGCGGCGCAGCTGCGCCATCCGCAATCCGAAGTCCTCCCGGCCGGATTCGGCGGCCGAGCGTTCCAGCAGTTCGGCGACCGCCTCGGCCGGGATCCAGCGGTCCTGGGTGCCGAAACCGGCCGGATCGAGGCCGCAGTCGCGGATGAGCCGCGCCGGCTCCAACCCGAGTGAACGAGCCAGGTCGAGGTAGTCGTTCAGCGACGCGTACCGGGACAACGGCTTCACGCCACCACCTCCTCGATGTCCCGAGAGGAATAGTTCTCTGTCCCGTCAGGATAAGCACTGACCGGTGTCCATCCCTACTGTTATGTCCATCACACCGAAGGAGATGCAGTGGCACACGCAATTCGTTTCGCCGAGATCGGCGGCCCCGACGTCATGCGGTGGGAGACCACCCAGGTCGGCGATCCGGGGCCCGGCGAGGTCCGGCTCCGCCACGAGGCCGTGGGACTCAACTTCGCCGACACCTACTTCCGCACGGGTCTCTACCCGGCCACCCTGCCCGCCGGACTCGGCGTCGAGGGCGCCGGTGTCGTCGAGGCGGTCGGCCCCGGCGTGGCCGGCTTCGCGCCGGGCGACCGGGTCACCTACACCGGCAGCCCGCTCGGCGCCTACAGCACCGAACGGGTCATGCCCGCCGAGCACCTGATCGCCCTGCCCGACGGTATCGCCGCCGACACCGCGGCCGCCACCACCATGCGCGGTCTCACCACCGCCTACCTGCTGCGGCGGATCCATCCGCTGCGCGCGGGCGACACCGTCCTGCTGCACGCCGCGGCGGGCGGGGTCGGTCAGCTGTTCACACAGTGGGCCAAGCTGCTCGGCGTGCACGTGATCGGCACCGTCTCCAGCGAGGAGAAGGCCGCCGTCGCCCGCGCCAACGGCTGCGACCACGTGGTGATCTACACCAGGGAGGACGTCGCGACCCGGGTGCGCGAGATCACCGACGGCGCGGGCGTTCCGGTGGTCTACGACAGCATCGGCAAGACCACCTACCAGTCCTCGCTGGACTCGCTGGCCCGCCGCGGCCTGCTGGTGTGCTTCGGCACCGCCTCGGGTCCGGTACCGCCGATCGAAGCGATGCAGCTCGCCGTGAAGGGTTCGCTGTTCGTCACCCGGCCCGCCCTGGCCGACTACATCGCCGACCCGGCCGAACGCGCCGACCTCGCGGGCGAGCTCTTCGACCACCTCACCGCGGGTCGCCTGCGGGTCGAGATCAACCAGCGCTACGAACTCGCCGACGCCGTCGCGGCGCATCGCGACCTCGAAGCGGGCCGCAGCGTCGGCGCGTCGGTCTTCACGCTCTGACGCGTCCACCGGAAAGGAACCAGCCATGACCGTCCGTACCGCCCTGCACGCGGTGCCGCTGACCGCGACCATCGGCGCCGAACTGCACGGGGTGAACCTCGCCGAGGTCGCCGCCGACGACGCCCTGTTCGCCGAGCTGCGCACCCTGCTGCTGCGCCACAAGGTGCTGTTCGTGCGCGACCAGGACATCACCAGGGCCGAACACGTCGCACTCGCCGAACGTTTCGGCCCGCTCGAGGATCACCCGGTCGCGGCAGGCGATCCCGACCATCCGGGTCTGGTCCGCATCTACAAGGACCTCGACAGCGCACCCGAGCACTACGAGAACGCCTTCCACTGCGATGCCACCTGGCGGGTGAATCCGCCGATGGGCGCCGTGCTGCGGTGTGTGGAATCGCCGCCGGTCGGCGGTGACACCATCTGGGTGAACATGGTCGAGGCCTATCGGCGGCTGCCGCAGTCGGTGCGGTCGCGGATCGCGCACCTGCGGGCCCGGCACAGTATCGAGGCGAGCTTCGGCGCGGCCATGCTCGAAGAGGACCGCCTCGCGCTGCACGAACGTTTTCCCGATGCCGAACACCCGGTGGTGCGTATTCATCCGGAAACCGGCGAGGAAATTCTGTTCGTCAATTCCTTCACCACCCACCTGGTGAATTATCACACCCCCGAGAACGTGCGATTCGGCGCCGATTACGCGCCCGGCGCGAGCGAACTGCTGAATTATCTGATGCGGCAGGCCGCCATTCCGGAGTATCAGGTGCGCTGGCGCTGGACCGAGAACAGCTTCGCGATCTGGGACAACCGCTCCACCCAGCACTATGCCGTCCAGGACTACTGGCCGGCGGTGCGCAAGATGGAACGGGCCGGCATCGTCGGCGACCGTCCCTTCTGACACCTTTCTCTTTTTCCTTTCACCCTCGCAATTCCGATCGGAGTACCCCCATGCATTTTCACGACGACGCACTGTTCCCCGAGAACCAGGAAAAGCTGGTCATCACCGCCGCGCCGTACGGTCCGGAATGGGAACTCGACGACTTCCGCGAAGACCTCCCGCTGACCATGGACGAACACGTCCAGCAGGCCGTGGACTGCTACGCCGCCGGCGCGACCGTGCTGCACATCCACGTGCGCGAACTCGACGGCAAGGGCTCCAAGCGGCTGTCGAAGTTCAACGAACTGCTCGGCCGGCTGCGCGAGGCGGTGCCGGACATGATCCTGCAGGTGGGCGGGTCGATCTCGTTCTCGCCCGAAGGCGAGGGCGCCGACGCGCTGTGGCTGCCCGACGACGCCCGGCACATGCTGGCCGAGCTCGACCCCAAGCCCGACCAGGTCACCATCGCGATCAACACCAGCCAGATGAACATCGTCGAGCTGATGACCGAGGACGACATCGCGGGCACCTCGTTCGAACGGCCCGAGGTGTACGAGGCGTACCGGGAGATGTACGTGCCCGCGGGCCCGGCCTGGGTCGCCGAGCACTTGAAGCGCTTGCAGGCCAACGGCATCCAGCCGCACTTCCAGCTGTCGAGCATCCCGCAGCTGGAGACCGTCGAGCGGCTGATCCGGCGCGGGGTCTACACCGGCCCGCTCATGCTGACCTGGGTCGGCATCGGCGGCGGTTTCGACGGCCCCAACCCCTACAACATGATGGAGTTCATCCGCCGCACCCCCGACGGCGCCGTGCTCACCCTGGAGACGCTGATGCGCAGCGTGCTGCCGGTGAACACGATGGCCATCGCGATGGGTCTGCACGCCCGCTGCGGCAACGAGGACACCCTGTGGGGCCGCAAGGGCGAGCGGATGACCTCGGTCCAGCAGATCCAGCAGCTGGTCCGGATCGCCGGGGAACTCGGTCGCGAGGTCGCCACCGGCAAGGAAGCGCGCGAGATCTACCGGCTCGACGAGCACTACGCCGACGCCGACGAGACGCTGGCCAAGATCGGGTTCGCCCCGAACCGCAAGCCGGGCCAGGTCGGTTTCACCCACCACGCCTGACCCTCCCGGGGGATCAGCTTCCCCTGTCTCGACAACCCGGTGGACGTCAGCGACGACGTCCACCGGTTCGCAGGAGCACCCATGGACCACACCACGACCGCCATCGCGGCGCCGAATCGCACCCCGTCCGTCTCCCGTACCTATCCCTGGCTGGTGTTCGCGCTGGCCTTCGGCCTGCTACTGGCCGACTACATGTCGCGCCAAGTGCTCAGCGCGGTCTTTCCGTTCCTGAAAGCCGAATGGGCGCTGTCGGATTCGCAACTGGCGTCGCTGAGCAGCGTCGTCGCCCTGATGGTCGGGCTGCTCACCCTCCCGCTGTCGGTGCTGGCCGACCGGTGGGGCCGGGTGCGAAGCCTCGTGCTGATGGCCCTGGTCTGGAGCGCGGCGACCCTGGTGTGCGCGCTCGCCGACAACTACCCGCAGATGCTGGCCGCCCGCTTCTTCGTCGGGGTCGGCGAGGCCGCCTACGGCAGCGTCGGTATCGCGCTGGTGCTCAGCGTGTTCGCCGCCCGCAGGCACGCGGCGCTGAGCGGGGCGTTCATGGCGGGTGGCTCGTTCGGATCGGTACTGGGCGTCGCCGCGGGCGGCGTGATCGCGGTGCACCTGGGCTGGCGGTGGTCGTTCGCGACCATGGCGATCTTCGGACTGGTGCTGGCGGTGGCGTTCCGGTCGGTGGTCACCGAGGAGCGCACCGCCCGCCACGCCACCGACCCCGCGCCCGAGATCGCCTACCGCGCACCGATCTCGACCCTGTTCACCAACCCGGCGGTGCTGTGCGCCTACGTGGGCAGCGGCCTGCAGATGTTCACCGCGGCCGTGCTGCTGTCGTGGATGCCCAGTTTCTTCAATCGCTACTACGGGCTGGCGCCCGATCGGGCGGCGGGACTGGCGGCGGTCATCGTCACGCTCGTCGGGACCGGCATGGTGGTGTGCGGGGTGATCACCGATCGGGTCGGCCGCGCCGACATGGGCCGCAAATGGGTCACCGCGATCGTGTTCTGCCTGATCTCGCTCGTCAGCCTCGGACTCGGGTTCAGCCTGGGCACCGGCGTCCCGCAACTTGTGCTGCTCGGGATCGGCGCGTTCTTCTCCGGTGGGTCGGCGGGCCCGACCGTCGCGATGGTCGCCAACCTCACCCACGCCTCCGTGCGTGCCTCCGCCTTCGGCACCCTCACCCTGGCCAACAGCCTGCTCGGGCTCGCGCTCGGCCCGTTCGTGGTCGGCGTGCTGGCCGATCACCTCGGCCTGTGGGACGCGCTGCGCGTGACCCCGGTGGTGTCGGTGCTCGCCGTCGCCGCCCTGCTGCTCGGCCGTCGCGTCTACCCGCTGGGACTGCGCAAACTCGCCGCCGTCCACGCCGCGGCACCGCACTGACTCTCGTCGACAAGGACAACCACACCGATGAATTCCCTTCCCACCCCGACCGTCGTGATCGTCCCCGGTCTGCGTGATCACGTCGCCGACCACTGGCAGACCCTGCTGGCCGCCACCCTGGACAAGGTGGCCATCGTGCCGCCGCTGGAACGCGACGGGCTCAGCCTGCCCGCGCGGATCGCCGCCCTGGACGCGGTGCTCGCCGAGATCGACGGACCCATCGTCCTGGTGGCACACAGCGCGGGCGTGATGATCACCGTGCACTGGGCCCAGCAGTCCACCCGCCCCGTCCGCGGCGCGCTGCTGGCGACGCCGCCCGACTTCGAAACACCGCTGCCGCCCGGCTATCCCGCTGCCGCCGACCTCGCCGCGCACGGCTGGACCCCGGTGCCGCGCCGCCGGTTGCCGTTCCCGAGCATCGTCGCCGCCAGCAGCACCGACCCCTTGGCCACCGCCCGCCGGGTGTCCGGGATGGCCGAGGCGTGGGGCAGCAGCCTGGTCGAGCTCGGCGATGTCGGACACCTGAATCCGGCGGCGGGCTACGGGCCGTGGCCGCGCGCGCAGGAACTGCTCGACGACCTGCTCACGATGACCGACAGCCCGGAGCTCGCCCGATGACGACGGTGTTCGCCACCGCCGCCGACGCGGTCGCCGATATCGGCTCGGGTGCGTCGCTGGCCGTCGGCGGGTTCGGGGTGTGCGGCATCCCGGACGCCCTGATCAGCGCGCTGGCGGCAGGCAGCGCCTGCGACCTCGAGATCTTCTCCAACAATTGCGGCACCGACGATCACGGGCTGGGAATTCTGCTGGCGCAGAAGCGGATCCGCCGGGTCACCGCCTCCTATGTCGGTGAGAACGCCGAGTTCGCCCGCCAATACCTGGCCGGGGAACTGGAAGTCGAACTGACGCCCCAAGGCACGCTGGCGGAGAAGCTGCGGGCGGGCGGGACCGGCATCCCGGCGTTCTTCACCGCCGCGGGCGTCGGTACCCCCATCTCCGAGGGCGGGCTGCCATGGCGATACCGGGCCGACGGGTCCGTCGCGGTGGCCTCGCCGCGCAAGGAGGTCCGCACCTTCGGCGGCCGCCGGTTCGTGCTCGAGGAATCGATCACCGCCGACTACGCGCTCGTGCACGCGCTGATCGGCGACACCGCGGGAAATCTGGTGTTCAACAAGGCGGCCCGCAACTTCAACCCGCTCGCCGCGATGGCGGGCAGGGTGTGCCTCGCCCAGGTGGAAACGCTCGTGCCCGCCGGCACGCTCGATCCGGCGCAGGTGCACCTGCCCGGGGTCTTCGTCGACCGCATCGTGCACACCGGCCCACAGACCAAACCGATCGAACGGCGGACCGTCTCGTGACCTCGACCGTGACCGGCGGCTGGACCCGCACCGAGATGGCGGCCCGCGCCGCGCGGGAACTGCGCCCCGGGGAGTACGTCAACCTGGGGATCGGCCTGCCCACCCTGATCCCGAACCAGCTACCCGCCGGCGTGGCGGTGACCCTGCACTCGGAGAACGGGATCCTGGGCACCGGCCCCTACCCACGCGCCGAGGATGTCGACGCCGACCTGATCAACGCAGGCAAGGAGACCGTCACCGTCTCCGACGGCGCCGCGTTCTTCGACTCCGCGCTCAGTTTCGGCATGATCCGCGGCGGCCACATCGACACCGCCGTCCTCGGCGGCATGCAGGTCTCGGCCACCGGCGACCTGGCCAACTGGATGGTGCCCGGACAGATGGTCAAGGGCATGGGCGGGGCGATGGACCTGGTCCACGGCGCCCGCCGGGTGATCGTGCTGATGACCCACACCGACAAGGCGGGTACGGCCAAGATCGTGCCGCACTGCACCCTGCCGCTCACCGGCGTCGGCGTCGTGCACCGCGTCATCACCGAACTCGCCGTCATCGACGTCGAACCGTCGGGACTGGTGCTGCGCGAATGCGCGCCCGGCGTCACCGAAGACCACGTCCGCGCCGTCACCGCGGCACCCCTGCACTGAAGAACCCACGATGATGAGGAACCACCCCATGCTGATGAAGTCCCTGGCCGCCGCCGCCCTCACGGTGGTCGCCGCGGCGGGCACCGCGCAGGCCGAACCCACCGGCCCGGCACCGGTCGGATTCACCGCGCACGCCACCGAGTCGGCCTCGATCATCGCGATCGACGCCGGCACCCTCACGGTCGAGAACGGCGCGCTGACCGTGCGCACCGACGACGGCACCGTCGTCGCCGCGACACCGCTGCGTTTCGCCGTCGACGACTTCGTCTTCCCGATCGCCGCCCACATCGACGGCCGCACCGCGACCCTGACACCCGACCTGTCCCCGGACAGCGCGGTCTACCGGCCGGTCGCGTTGCCGTTCGAGGACAAGGCGCCGTGGAAGACCGAATACGACCGGGAGCAGGCCGCGTGGGCGCGCCTGACCACCACCATCTCCACCGGCGCCGCCGTCGGCACCCTGATCGGCGGGCTCGGCGGCGCTGCCGTCGGGTGCGTACTCGGCGGTGTGGTCGGCGCGACCGTCGCCGCGGCGACCATCATCGGCCTGTTCGGTCCGTTCCTGCCCGCGGCCGCGGTCGGCTGCCTCGGGGGCGTCCTCGCTGTCGGGGCGCTCGGCACGGTGGCGGGTCAACTATTGGTGACCGCGCCCGTGGCGATCGGGGCCGTGATCCAATACGTCTCCACGATCACCGCGCCGTTCCCCGCGAAGTAGACGCGAGACGCACGGTCGCCGGGCAGGGCGACCGTGCGTTCGGCGGCGCTCGGCGCGCGCGAGGGGGATGATCGGGGGATGGGCTTCTACAGCGAGCGGATCCTGCCGCACATCGTCGACACGGTGTGCGGGGTGGCCACCAACGACACCCTGCGCAGGCGGGCCTGCGCCGGTCTGCACGGTGCCGTGCTCGAAGTCGGGTTCGGGTCGGGCACCAATGTGGGGTTCTATCCGGACGCGGTGGAGCGGGTCAGCGGCGTGGAACCGGCCGATGTCGCCTGGAAGATCGCGGCGAAACGGGTGGCGGAGAGCCGGGTGCCGATCGAACGGGCCGGGCTGGACGGGCAGTCGCTGCCGTTCCCGGACGCGACCTTCGACACCGCGCTCTCGACGTTCACGCTGTGCACGATTCCCGATGTCGGTGCCGCCCTGGCCGAGATCCGCCGGGTACTCAAACCCGGCGGCACACTGCATTTCGTCGAACACGGGCTCGCCCCCGACGCGTCGGTGCGGACCTGGCAGTACCGGCTCGACCCGATCCAGCAGCGGATCGCCGGCGGCTGTCACCTCGTCCGCGACATTCCCGGCCTGCTCACCGAGGCGGGCTTCGAGACCGCCGAACTCGACCGCTTCTACCATCCGGGCGCACCGAAAGCGTTCGCCGCCTTGTCCCTGGGCGTCGCGCGCTGACAGGATCGGCACCGACGCTGACGGCGAGGGAAGGACATCCCGGGTGACCGAGCCGCGACGGTACTGGATCGAATTCGACCGAGAAGAGGGCACCGACGCACGGCTCTGGGAGGGCGTCGGCGTGACCGGCTTCGACGTCCCGGACTGCTTGTCGATGCTGGCGGACATGGTCGGCGACGGACCGCTGCCACCGGTGCGGCGCATCACGGTCGACATCTCCCTGGCCGAGCGACCGCCGGTGAACCGTAGTCTCGGGGTCCCGGTGTGGCGTGGCGTGTGGTACCCACCCGTGAACCTCGGAATCGGGCCGACCCGCGCGATCGACCGCAGGAACGCACCCGCCGACTACCCGGTGCCGGTCACGGGATCAGGACGAGCCGCCCGGGGCGCCGCACCCACCTGGTGGGACGAAATCCCGCATATCGAAAGCCTGCGATGGCCGTTGGTCGACATGCACAGTCGCGAGTACAGCCGCGGAATGCGCGAGCGAGCGGCGGCGCTGCGCGCGGCCTGCCTCAGGGATCCCACCACCGGGAAAATGCTGAGTGAAGCGCTCGATTTCATGATCGCGTGGCGCCCGACACCGGACGACTGGTTCGATCCGGGGTAGCCGTAGCATCCGCCGAAAATCGGGCGGATATGGCGCAGCTGCTGGTCAGCGCCGGTTGGCGTCCGGGCCGAGCAGCGCGGTGAGCTCGCGCATCGCCTGCGGGGACGGTTTGAAGTAGCGGCGCAGGTTCTCGGCCTTGCGGTGCCGGGACTTGGCCATCAGTTGCAACAGGCTGGCCCCGGATTCCCCGAGGTGGGTCAGGCCGGAATGGCGCAGTTCGTGCAGATCCCAGCCGGTTCCGGGCCCGTCGAGCGCGGTAGCGGCGTCGAGCAGGTCGCGGGCCTGGTCATAGGACAGCCGGGCCAGCCCGGTGTCGGGGCAGACATCGCGGTCGGCAAGGTACTTGCCGGGCCCGGGCCGGCGGTGGCCCACGAACACCGGTCCGCGGGTGCGGCCCTTGATCAATCGCGGGAGCAGGCGGGCGGTGCCCGCGTCCCAGTACACGGTCTCGAGGACGTGTTCGTGGTGGGCTGGCCCGCGGCGGCGGGTGCGGGGTTTGGCGCCCTTGGATTTCACCGGCGCGCTGCGTGCGGCCAGGTCGAGGTCTTCGATGTTGAGCTGGAGCAGTTCTTCTGCGCGGGCGCAGGTTTCATACAGCATCCGCCACAGCGTCTTCTCCCGCACATGGATCTCGCGGCGGCCGAAGAGCCGGTCGATCGCGGTGCGGGAGCGGACCGGGGTGTCGGAGTCCGGCGGCGTCGAGCGCCCAGCCGAGGCCGGGAGCGTCGGTGCGGTCCAGCCCTGCTCGGCGCACCAGCTCAGCCATTTGCCGACCGCGGCGCGGCGCGCGTTCCAGGTATTGACCGCCGCGCTGCCCCACAACGATTCCAGCGCGGCGCCGATCTCGTCGTCGGTGACCGAGTCCAGGGCCCGGCTGGGCCCGATCAGCCCGTCCTCGCCACGGCCGTCGAGCTGGTCGACGGTCTTGACGATGGCGATGCCGTAGGCGCGGCGGGTGTTCGCCGAGCCGATCGTGTCGAGGAACGCCTCGGCGGCGGTGCGCAGGGTGCGGGTCGGCGCGGTGCGCAGCCGGGTCACCTTCGCGGCCATCGAATCCCCCGTTTCCGGCTTGCCCCGGATAACGGGGCCGCTTCGCGTCGGTGCGACGGTAGGTCCGCCGCAGGTCGACTCTCACGTTACCCCGGATAACAGACTGTTATCCGGGGTATCAGCGCAGCCGGGGCGCGTGGACGCCGTCGCGGGAGGGGCGTGATCTGGCCGGGGTCAGGCCGTTGGCTGTGGTGACCGGGCCGAGGCGGGCGGCAAGGTGCGAGTCGGGCGGCAAGGTGCGAGTCGGGGGGTGCGGCGGCGCCGCATCTCCCAGTAGTAGCTCAGTGCTACTGCGCCCCAGCCGGCGGTGGCTGCGGCGCAGGCCAGCACGGTCGCCGCGAGGACGAGGGCCAGCGCGGTGTTCACGCCGCCCCCCGGCGCGACGGAGGCGTGGGGCGGGGATGACCGTGCTCGCCGGAACAGGTGGTGCCGGAACAGGCGGTGTGGGCACGGGTCGGGGTGACACCGTCCATGATCTCGGTCCACCAGTCGTCGAGGGGGCTGGGTTCGGGCCAGCAGACGACTCCGCTGTCGCCGGGGGTCGGGGTGGGCGTGACGTTGCGAGGCATAGGGGGTCTACTCCTGGCAGGACAGGGGCGGTGGTTCAGGTGGCGCGGCGTCGGCATCGTGGCCGGAACCGCGGCCGGTCGCCGGTCTGGGGTTCGGTGCCGGGTCGGTGGTAGGTCAGGACCCGGGCGGCTTCGGGGCCGCGGCCGGTGTCGGTGGTGGTGAACACGACGCGCTGGCCGGAGTGCAGCGTCTTGTAGCCGGGGGACTCGATGGCGGTGTAGTCGCAGAACACCGGCGGTCCGCCGTTGTCGGGGCGCAGGAACCCGAAACCCTTCTGCGCGTCGAACCATTCGACCTGTCCCGCTGTCCAGGCTGATGCCGTGTCCTCGGGGTGGACGGGGTCGGTGGCGGGCTGCTGGTCAGTGGGCCAGTAGTGCGAGGTCGTCATCATTGTCGTAGGGGGTGCTCCAGGCTTGCTCGAAACGGTCGGCCACGTCGGCGGTATCGAGTCCGGCCGGGCCGGGTGTGGCGGTCTGGACGGCGTCGAAGTCCGGGCCCAGGTCGCGGTCGGCCTCGTCGGCGAAGGTGTGCTGTTCGAGGCGGTCGGCCTCGGACGCGGTCGGTAGCACGGTCATGGCGGTCCTCCTCGTACGGGCTCGTGGGACGGAGTCGGTGGCCGGGCGCGGTGCCCGGCCACCGGGACCGAAGGAAAACGTTGTTCAGCTCATCGGAAGAGTCGATGTCGTGGATCTGTCGATTGCGCATCACCTCACTTCGAGAATTTGTGTGATCGGGACAGCGCGGCCGTTCCGCCGCCACGGAGGGCTGCGCTGGGTCGGTGTCCACTGCGGTGAGCTCGGCCGGGCCGGTGGTGGGTAGGCCCGCTGTTGTCGTGGTGGCCGGTGCCGGTGGGGGTCACCGCCGCCGGGGCGAGCCGGTGGCCGCGGTGGTGGATCGATGCCGGTGAAGACGGCTTCGATCTCGGCGACCAGGTCGGCGTAGTCGGGATCCAGCGCCCACAGTTCGGTGTCGTCGCACCAGCGGTCGGGCGTGGTGTCGATGATCGAGGCAGACATCGTCGAACCTCCCATCGCACGGCTCAGGCGTTGATGGCCTGGCGTTCGTCGTTGCGGGCGATCTCGATCTTGCGGGGCTTGGCCTTCTCGGCCACCGGGATGATCAGGCGCAGCACTCCGTCGCGGTAGTCGGCGCGGATGGCGTCGGTGTCGAGGTTCTCGCCCAGGAACAGCTGTCGGGAGAACACGCCGCGGGTGCGTTCGGCCGCGATCATCGTCCTGCCCGAGTCCAGGCCCGGCCGTGACGCGCGCACGGTCACCACGTTGCGCTCGACATCCAGATCCAGCGAATCCGCGTCGATACCCGGCAGGTCGAGCTCGACGAAGAACTCGTCGCCGTCACGCCAGGCGTCCATCGGCATCGCCGCCGGGCGGGCGGGTGTCCCGAACACCTGCTGGGTCAGACGATCCAGGTCACGGAACGGATCGGTACGCATCAGCATGGTCGCCACCTCCAACTCACTCCATTCTCGGTAGATTCTCGGCCAGATAACCTCTGCCATCCGGCATAGATATTATTTAGCACTCGACTCAGGAGAGTGCAAGTGTCTACATGAGATAATCTGGGCTAGAGTTCAGAAGACGAGGTGAGGACAGGTGATGGACCCACAACGCGACACGCTGCCAGGCGCCGGGCGGGGGGTGTATGCGATCTCGGTGGCCGCCGAGCTGGCCGGGATCGGGGTGCAGACCCTGCGCCTCTACGAGCAGCACGGCCTGCTCACCCCGGCTCGCAGTGCCGGGGGGACCCGCCGCTACAGCGGCGCCGACCTGTCGCGGCTGGCGCGGATCACCACCCTGACCGGGGAGGGTGCCAACTTGGCCGCGGTCGCGCGCATCCTCGAACTCGAAGACACCGTGGCACGGCTACGCGAACAGCTCCGCACCGCTCAGCAGCCACCGCAACACCCGCCGACCGCCGAGCAGGGCTGACCGGGCCCGTCCGGGGTAGGGCCGCGGCCGATTCATCCCGCAGGCCGTCGCCTGAGTCAGAACAGGGTGTCGCGGACCCGCAATGGCCGATACCCGGTCGGCCCGAGCGCGGCGAGTTCGGCGTCGATGTCGACTTCGATCGCGCCGAAGAAGTTGATGTTGGCGCTGTGCGCCGGGGAGATGTGGGCCAGGACCTCGTCGTCGATGCGTTGCCCGGCCCGGCGCATCTGCTGCACGGCGAGCCCGTAATACTCGGTGGTCCAGGCGATCACGGCGTTGGTCGCCAACGTCAGGCACCACGCTTGTTCGGTCTGCTGTTCGAGGTGGCGCGCTCGGATCATGCCCTCGTGGGCGTAGAGCAGGTCGCGGCGCAGCGCGTGCAACGATTCGCCCTTGTTGAGCTGGCGGGAGATCTTGCGCCGGTAGTCGGGGTCGGAGAGGTATTTCGCGGCGTAGATGGTGCGTCGCAGTGCCCCGTACTCCTTGAGCGCTGCGGCCAGGGTGTTCTGACGCCCCGAGGCCGAGAGCTTGCCGACCAGCAGGGAGGCGGTGGCGTGCCCGAACTTCAGCGACCCCGCCAGGCGCAGCAGGTCGTCCCAGTGCTCGGCGATCAGCTCCAGGTTCGCCTTGCGGGTCATCAACGGTCCCGCGTGCGGGAACCGAGCCTCGGCCTCGGCGCGCGGGCCCGGCCGGTAGAGAGTGATCCGGCCCAGGTCCCGGATCCGTGGGGACAGCTGCATCCCGAGCAGGTCGAACAGCCCGAAATTCACGAGCGTGACCCCGTGGGTGTCGGTGGCGTGCTCGGTGATCGGCAGATCGGTGGCGTTGCCCAGGATCTCGTCGAGCACGTAGTGGGCTTCGCGTCTGGTCGCCACGATCACCTTGGTGCCGTAGGTGGCGTGGGTGTCGGTGACATGGGTGTAGGTCGACAGGCCCTGATCGGCGAAGTAGCGGCTCATCGGCCGCGCGGTCGTCGACTTGCCGCGCGTCGGGAAGCGCTGCCCGTCGCTCGAGGACACAGTGCCGGTCCCGAACACCGTGGTCAGCGGAAGCCGCTGGTGATAGTCGATAAGCACCAGATTCGCCGCGCGCAGGGTCTCCTCACGCACATACCATTCGTCGGTCCAGGACAGGATGTCGTAGCTGATGCCGCAGGCCTCGGCCATCCTGGTCAACCCGAGGTTGGTCGAGTGCGCGAGCAGCACCGCGATCAGGTTGCGTTTCAACTCCGGCGTGCGGGTGGCCTGGCCGCCGGCGTGGGTGAAGCAGTCCAGGTAACCGGTGCGTTTGTCCAGCTCGATCAGCAACGACACGATCGGCGCGAAGGGCAGCATCTCGGTCAGCTCGGCCTTGAGCGCGATCGCCTCGGCCGGAACGTCTTCCGCGGTCAGCGGCGAGATCACCAGGTCCCCGTCCTCGTCGACCCGCACCGGGCCCTCACCCTCGGCGAGCACCGTCTCCAGCTCACCGAGGGCGGTGTGTAGTTCGTCGACGACGCCGGCCAACGCGGCGCCGGGATCGGCGGACCGGCCGACCAGGCGACAGAATTCCTCGCGCTGTGGGGCCCACGCCTCGTCGGTGAGCAGGTAGGCCGCGGGGTCGGCGTAGCGGCGTGAGCCGGGCACGAACACGTCCCCGCTGCGCAACCCGTCGCGCAGCCCGAGCAGCACGCACAACTCCCAGTAGTGCCGATAGGCCGTGGCGCTACCGGTTTTCCGGGCTTGGTCGAGGTAGCCGCGCCACTTGGTCGGCACGAACCCGGTCGGGGCGTCGTCGAAGACCTTGCGCCGCCCGGTCGCGTTCAGCTCGCGCAGCATCGCCACCGCGACCAGCAGCTCGGTCGCGGCGGTCCCGCCGGCGAAGCGCACCGAAGCCAGCACCGCCGGGGTGAATTGGCGCAGATAGTTGTAGGAGGAATCCAGCGCGGCCAGGTGCCCGTGATCACGGGGAAGGCGCGGTTTGGCCTGCGCGATCGCCGCGCGCAGGCGTTCCCATCCGATCTTCTCTCCGCGGATCAGCCCACCGATCTCCTCATCCGCGACAGCCGGGTCGGTGACGATCGCCAGCAGCTCGTCGAGCAACCCTTGGCGGTCCTCTCCTGTCTTGCCGCGTTCGGCCAGTTCCTGCTGCATCCGGCGTTCGGCGGCCCCGAACTTCGCCGAGATCGCCTGATCGAACAACGCGACCACCTCGTCGAGCACGTCGGTGCCCGACTGGGCCAGCACGGTGAGCAGGATCGGGTACCGCCGCTGCGGATCCCGGCGTTCCAGGGCTTGCGGGGTCAACCGGCGACCCACCGCGGCCAGGAACCGGCGCCGCTCGGCCGGTAGCGCCGACAGGTCCAGGCGATCAGCACCCAGCCCTCGCAGGAACGCCAGCTTGTCGACCTCGGCGCGCACCCCGGCCGCCGAGGCCTCCACCGGCCCGGTCGACAGCCACCGCAACCGCGAGATCCCCAGCGAGGCGTCGGTGGCCAGCAGTCCGTCCAGCTCCGCGCAGCGAGCCGGGGTGAGTTCGTGGGCCAGCCGGTCATAGGTCTCGGTCTGAGCCTGGTGGCGGGCGTGCGCGACGCGCTCGACCACGGTGACCGGGCCGGGCCGGATCACCCGCGCCGAGATCAGGTACTCACATCCCAGCCGGAACAGCAGGGTCGGGGAATCGTGTTCCATCGCCCGCGCGAGCAGGAACTCGTCGAGTTCCTTGAGTTCGAGCGCACCGGCCGCCCGCCAGCCCAGGTACTGCGCGGCCAGGCGCACGTGCTCGGTGCGGGTCTTGGCGCGCCGGCCGTAGCCACCGATCTCTACCGGATCCACCCCGAGCTGCTCGGCCAGACGCGCCACCGCCACCGGCGGGGCCGTGACCAGGCGGTCCGGCACGAATCCCAGCCACGGCAGCGTGCACAATGCGATCGCCAACCCCAACCGGTCCGCCGGGCCACGCCCGCGGCCCGGATCGACGAACGCCAGATCCGACGGCGTCAAAGTGAAGTACCGGAACAGTTCCTCGCGACTGATCTCGGGAAACCCCCGCAGACGTTCCAGTTCCTCGTCCGCGAACATCCGCGTCGCCACGAAACCCAGCCTCCACCAGAGCCGACCAACATCATCCCCGGCAGCCAAGCACCAACGCGCCCCACACGCACACCGAGCACGAGAACCGGTGCCCAGCAGGCGGCTACGCCATATCCGCCCGATTTTCGGCGGATGCTACGGCTACCCCGATCCGACCGGAACCGAATTCGCCGAGCAGCGCGACCTCAACGACTACCTGCGGGCCTTCCGCGACTACCTGTTCGGCGATCGCCCGGAACCGATCGACCCTCCGGGCAGCGAACCACTCACCGCCGAGGCCGTGGACCAGCTGATCGCCCGCCAGCTGTCGGGTGAGCGCTGACGCCGGTTGGAATCAGCGCGAACACATGGGTGGGCGGATCGCCGTCCCGGCGATAGCGTCCCGCCATGACCAGTCAGCTCACCACGCTCAACGACATCTCCGACGCGACCGCGCAGGCGGTGGCGACCGATCCGGCCAACGCGCACTTCGTCTTCCGGGCCGCGGGCACCACCGAGGGCACGGTGGGCAGCGTCGTCACCGCGCGCACGCACCGGGTCGTCGTCGACGAACCGGCCGCGCTCGGCGGCGCCGACACCGCCGCCAACCCGGTGGAGGTGTATCTCGCCGCGCTGATCTCCTGCCAGGTGGTCACCTACCGCTTCTGGGCACAACGCCTCGGCATCACCGTCGACGACCTCGCGATCACCGCCGAGGGCGACCTGGATGTGCGCGGTTTCTTCGGCATCGACGACACGGTGCGGCCCGGCTTCCAGGCGGTGCGGGTGCACGTGCGGATCACCGGCCCCGAGACCGCACAGCGCTACGCCGAACTGCAGCAGGCGGTCGACGCGCACTGCCCGGTGCTGGACCTGTCGACCGGTGCCACGCCGGTGAGCACCACGCTCGACGTCGGCTGAGCGGGAATCCGTTCCAGCACGCCACCGGCGAACACGTCGTAGAGCGGCAGTGTCTCCAGGTGGACGTAGCCGATGTGGCAGTCGCACACCGACAGTGGGCACGGGCGCGGGGTCAGCGCGGCGCGGTAGGAGCCGTCGTAGAGGTTGCCGAGCGGGGTGCGCACGAAGTGGCAGCGGCGGACCTCGCCGTCACCGTCGACCGAGATCACCGACGACCCGGTGCGGCAGGCTGATCCGGCCGAGCGGTGTGGGTGCCTGCTGAACGGGAACAGCGCGTCGATCGCGGTCCAGCGCGCGGCCTCGTCGTCGGTGTAGGTGTGCCCCTCGGCGGCATTGACCCACAGATACACGTGCTCGGGCAGATCGGCGCGCAGGCGGCGGGCGTGCGCGAGGTGCTCGGGCAGCCCGACGATGCCGACGCTGAACCGGATTCCGGCCTCGGCCAGCCGTTCGGCCTTGTCGAGGAAGCGCCGATAGGGCGTCTGGCCGGGATGGTAGGTGCACCAGAGGGCGAGGGTGTCGGGGTCGGCGTCGGCGGTCCAGTCGATCCGGCCGCTCAGGTTGGTCTGGATGGCGACCCGATCGACGTGCGGGCGATGGGACAGCTCGATCAGTGCCGTCCGGTACCACGACCGCACCAAACCCTCACCCCACGGCGTGAACAGCACCGACAGCCGGTCCCCGGTCTGCGCGTGCGCCCACTCGGTGAAGCGGCGCAGCGCGGCCCGGTCGGCGCGCAGCTGATCGGTGGAGTCGCGGCGCTTGGCGAACGGGCAGTACGGGCAGTCGTAGTCGCAGGAGGCGAGCGGGCCGCGATAGAGCAGGGTCAGGTCCACGGTCAGCGCAGCTCGTAGGCGGCCATCGCGGCGCGCACCGCGGGGGAGAAGAAGCCGGGACCGATCGCATCGGAGTAGGCCAGGCCCTCCGGTGACAGGCGCAGCAGGTCGGTGCCGGTGTCGGCCAGCCAGCCCCGCTCGGCCACGGTGCGCAGCTCGACGGCGAAGTCGTCCCGCGGATCGCTGCCGAAGCGGGCGCGATAGTCGGCGACGGCGAGCCCGTCGGCCTGCAGCAGGGATTGCAGCAGGTGCCTGCGGGCGGCTTCGTCGCCGTCGACCACCCGGCCGTGCAGGGCCGTCGTGAAATCCGTCGTCTCGACGTAGGTGTCGATGATGCCGCGCACTTCGCGCAGGTCGACGGCGTAGTCGAAGGAGTAGTGCAGCGTGCTCGTGTAGGAGCGGGCGCCGCAGCCGAGCCCGATCATGCCGTCGGTCTGGCAGGCGTAGTCGTCGGGGCCCTGGGGTGGGGCGTCGGCGCGGCGGAACATCCGCATGGACACCTGCTCGTACCCGGCGGCCAGCAGGTGATCGCGGCCCCGCGCGTACAGCGCGAGCCGGTCGCGGTCCCAATCCCGGTCGGCGACAGCGGGATCGGTGTGCCGGGCCAAGCCGGTCAGCGGGCGCACGTAGAGCGGGTAGAGGTAGATCTCCTCCGGCCGCCAGGCCAGGGCCGCGTCCAGCGAGACCCGCCAGCTCGCGGCGGTCTGACCGTCGATGCCGTAGATCAGGTCGATATTGAGGACGGGGATGCCCGCGTCGCGGACCCGGCCCAGCGCCGCCTCGACCTCGGCTCGCCGTTGCGGCCGCACCGCCGCCCTGGCCTCGGCGTCGATGAAACTCTGCACGCCCAGGCTCAGGCGGGTCGCCCCGCGCTCGGCCAGCACCGTCAGCCGGTCGGCGGTGGCGGTCGACGGTGAGGCCTCCACGGACAGTGGGATCGCGCGCAGGTCGGCGCCCATGATCCGCTCGGCGATATCGCACAGCCTGGTCAGCTCGTCGGCCGTGAGGAAGGTCGGGGTGCCGCCGCCGAACGCCGCGTTGGCGAAGCGAAGGGGTTCGGCGTCGCCGAGACCGTCGCGCACGGCGGTGGCCTGGCGGGCGAGCGCGTCGAGGTAGCGGCCGGTGAGACCCTCCGGGGCGCCGACCCGGGTGAACAGATTGCAGAAGCCGCAGCGCACCTCACAGAACGGGATGTGCAGATACAGCGAGAGCGCCGACCGGGATTCGCCCGCCCACACCCGCGACAGCGGGGGTCGATCCGGCAGCGGGCGATAGGCCGTCTTGTGCGGATAGGCGTAGACGTAGTTCTGGTACGGGCGCGGTAGCGCGGTGTCGATCATGCGTCGGGCTCCAGGAAGAAGTGGCTGTAGGGGACCGTCCACACCGACTCGTGGCCGAGCCGGTGACCGGTGTACCCGTCGTCGCCGTAGGCGGTGCCGTGATCGGAGCACACGATCGCGAAACACCGGCGGCGCGAGCGCATCGCGTCGAACAGTCTGCCGACGTGGGCGTCGATGTACTCGAGCGCCGCCGCGTGGGTGTCGCGGCTGTCGCCCGCGTCGCCGGTCGCGCCCGGCAGGTGGAACCAGTTCGGCTGATGCAGTGCCGAGGCGTTGAGGAACAGGAACAGCCGCTGCTCGGCGGGAACGGCGGCGACCGCGCGTTCGGCGCACGCCACCTGCTCCTCGAACGAGGTAGGTGAGGCCACGGAGAACTCCGGCGCCCAATGGCTTTCGGCGAACAGGCCGGGCAGCACGCTGCCCAGCGCGCCCTGCTTGTTGAAGAAGCCGACGCCGCCGATACACACGGTGTGATACCCGCGGGCCGCCAGCGCCGTCACCAGATCGGGTTCCTCGAAGACGAAGGTGCCGTCGGCGGTGGTCTCGCTGCCGGCGAAGCGGGCCGCGAACAGGCGCGGATGCGGGCCGGGCGTTGCCGGGGTCGGCAGGAAGCCGGCGAACATCGCGTGGTGCGAGGCGTAGGTGAAACTGCCCGGCGCGTGGCGCTTCTCCCAGCGGCCCTGCGGCAGATGGGCGGCCAGGGTGGGGAGTCTGCCCGCGGCCGCGAGCTCGGTGGCGACGTCGTAGCGCAGGGTGTCGAGGGTCAGCAGCAACAGGTCGTCGCGGCCGACGACCTCGGTCATGTCGGGGCGCGACGGTGTCGAGACGGTCATCGTGACGCTCCGATCGGGGACGCGGCGGTGAGCTGCGCGGTGTAGGTGTCGAGTCCCTCGGCTGGGGTGCCGGGCAATCCGGTCAGGCCCGGCAGCAGGTCGCCGAACGCGTTGACCTCCCCGACGGTGAACCGCCGCCACTGCGCACCGGGCAGGAGATCGACCCCGACGCACAGGGTTCCGGGGAAGCACGCGGCGGCGCGTTCACAGATCTCCCTCGCCTCGGCCCATCGGTCACCCATCGCGGCCCGGACCTGGTCGAGGTCACCGCGGGCACCGCCGAGGTGCAGGTTGGTCAGCGGGCCACGGCTGGTGCGGACGACGGCATGGGTGGCCCGGCCCGCGATCACCACCACCCGCAGGTCCGCCGAGCGGCCGCCGGTGGTGGCCTTGGGGATCCAACGTTCGACGTGCAGCCCGTCGGGCGCGAGCCGGTCGACGATGGCGCCGATCGCGCGTTCGTCGCGATACCGGCGCACCCGCAGCGAATTGTGCAGGGCGCCCCCGGCGCTCACCTCGACCGAGGTGGTCGCCTGCCAGCGTCCCGACGCGCTGGACTCGATCGCCAGCACCCCCGACGCCGACGAACCGTGCGCGAGCTTCACGAACACCCTGGCCATGCCCGCCGCCCGCATCTGTGCCCGGACGTCGGACCAGCCGTGGACCGGGCCGGTGACCGGCGACGGCGGGACCGGCACACCGGCCGCGCCGAGCCGCGCATGGCAGCGCCGCTTGTCGAACAGCACCGCGAGTTCGGACGGATCGTCCAGCCGGTGCCCGCCGCGCAGGGAGTCCACCGTCGCGAGGAATCGGGTGTACCACCGGGCCGAACCCTCCACCCGGGTCGGGTCATTCACCCCGCGCAACAGTGCATCGACTGCCATATTCTCGCCCGGCGAATCCAGCCGGACGATCTCGTCGTCGGCGAACTCGTGACCGCCCTCGGTCAGGACCGACAGCCATTCCACCACTCGCGGCGCCGGGAACCCGGCGGCGCGGGCCGCCTCGGTGAACAGCCGGACCCGCCGGTTCTCGGCGTTGCCGACCACCACCAAGCGCACCTCGGATCACTCGCCGACCGCGACGAACCGCCACACCGAACCGTCGTCGTCCTCGTCGGACTCGGCGTCGTCGGTGTCGAGGTTCAGTTCCACGCCCGCCGCGGTGAGCGTATCTGCGAGGCGGGCGCCGATCTCCTTGCTCACGTAGTTGTAGTGCAGGTCCAGCGATTTCAGATGGGTCAGCGGCTGGCCGCCGAGCAGCGCGGCGGCACCGTCGTCGGTGAGGACACCCATCGACAGGTCGAGCACCTCGAGGCGGGCGACCACCGGAGCCGAGGCGATCGCGGCACACACCGCGTCCTGGATCTCGCTGTTGCGCAGGGCCAAGCGCTTGAGGCTGGGCAGCTGATCACCGGACAGGATCGGCGCGAGATCGTCGACATCGGCGTCGCCACCGTATTCGGAGGTGCCAAGCCACAGTTCCAGATCGTGCAGCGCGGGCAGGTCGCTGGCGGCGATACCGCGCACCACCGCCACCGGCAGGCCACCGGCCTGCACCTTCAGCTTGCGCAGATGCGCGTGGTGGATCGCCGGGAACTCGAGCTGTTCGCCACCGCGCGCGCCGAACTCCTCGAGCAGCGGGAACGCGTCGAGCAGCCGGGTGACCTCGCCCTGGTTGATCCAGGAGATCTCGCATTCCTCGCCGACGATGTCGCCGACGAACAGCGCCCGCAGCGCGGGCAGCTGCGCGCGGGCGGCGATGATGGCGTCGATGACATCGTCGGGCCGGTTGTCGTAGGCGTCGGCCCACGAACCGACCACGATCGACCGCACCCGGGCCGCGTCGACGGTGTCGAGGAACCGGGCGAAGGCCTCCGGCCAGGTTTCGGCGGCGTCGTAGGAGTCGACACCGATGCGCCACGCCACACCGTCGGCGGCGGGCAGCAGCCGCACGGCCGTCTCCTGCGCTTCGGCGTCCTTCTCCGGGTCCGGGAACGGATAGGTGGGCAGACCGCCCCACCCGCGCAGATGTTCTCCGATGGACATAGCTGTTCCCGCCCCTTCTGGCGTAGTGACCCCGTGGTGACAGCTGCGTTTCTACCAAGCGGCACCGACAATCCGCGCGGCGGCCCGAGTTGTCGGCCCCTGCCGCTACCGTCCTCGCCACGGCAGCGGTCGCGGGCCGTGACGGGAGGAAATTCATGTATCGACAAGGCGATGTCCTGATCGTGCCGGTGGCCGAGACGGCCGTTCCCGGTAGCGCGCTGGCCGCGCGGGGTGAGCACCGCGACGGGCGGGGCAGGCTCGTGCTGGCCCTCGGGGAGGTGACCGGGCACGCGCATGCGATCGCCGCGCCCGGCCGATTGATCAGGGAGGCGGGCGCTTTCGGGCCGATGCTGCTGCACCTGCCCGAAGGCGGACGGGTGGTCCACGAGGAGCACGCGGCGATCGGCCTGCCGAAGGGGTGGTACCGGGTGGTGCGCCAGCGCGAGTACATCCCGGGATCTGTTCGGGTGGTGGCGGACTGATGATCGGGGAGACGACGATGACGGACAGCGACTGGCGGGCGATCGCCGCCGCGACCGGACCGGGTGACCGGGCCGCCGCCGAAGCGGGTGTGCGCCTTGCCTATTCCCGCGCGGGGCTGCCCGAGCCCGAACAGATCCGCTGGGCGCGTTCACCGCTGGCTGCCGTCCGGATCCTGACCTCGGGAATCGAGACGGGCGCACCGGTGCGGGAGGCGGTGCGCAGTGCGCCGTGGGCGGCCGAACGTGCCCGCCTGCACGCCGAACTCGGCGCGCCCGGTTACAGCGCGCACTGGCGAGCCACCGGCGCCGATCTGTGGGAGGTCACCGGGATGGTGATCGACCGGATCCGGGCCGGCGTCGTCGAGGCGGCGGCCGGTGACCGCAAGCAGGAGCGGCGGATCCGGGTGCTGCTGCTCGATGCCGTGCTCGGCCAGCACGAGGCGGCCTGGCTCAGCGCCTACGACACCGCACCGGGTGGGCCACTCGGCGGGGTCGCGGCCGTGGCGCGGCACGCGGGCTGGTGGTGGCCCTACGAGAAGATCGCGGTGATCTCCGAACGCCCACTGGCCCTGCACCGCGACGAAGCGGGCCGGCTCGACCGCGCCGACGGACCCGCCCTGGCCTACGCCGACGGCTTCGCCCTGCACGCGTGGCGCGGGATGCCGGTACCGGCCGAATTCCTCGACAGCCTGGCCTCGCTGACACCGCAGCGCATCCGCGACGAGGAGAACGCCGAACTGCGCCGGGTCATGCTCGAGCACTACGGCTACGACCGCTACCTGACCGAATCCGACGCCCGCCCCGTCCATCGCGACGAGACCGGCATCCTGTGGCGGATCGAGCTCGTCGGCGACGAGGACGTGGTCATGGTCGAGGTCGTCAACTCGACACCCGAACCCGACGGCACGCATCGCGTGTACTGGCTGCGCGTACCGCCGACCACCCGCACCGCGCGCGAAGGCGTCGCCTGGACCTTCGGCCTCGGGGCCGACGCCTACGAACCGCTGCGGCAGACCTGACGTCAGCGCTCGGTCGGCTGCGCCGAGGTGGTGGCGAGGAAGTCCGTGACGGCGGCCGCGACCGCGGCGGGCTGGTCGAGCATCGACAGGACGTAGGCGTCGTCGATCTCGACCAGCCGGGCGCGGGGGATCAGCTCGGCCAGGCGGCGGCCGTGCTCGCGCGGCATGACCTTGCCCGCCGACGACCACAGGATCAGGGCCTCGCCCCGGAAGTGCCGCAGCGCTTCGGTATTCGCGACGAGGTCGGCCCCACAGAGATCCGAGCGCATGTAGGCGAGCACGTCGCGGCGGATGCCACGGTCGCGCAACCCTGGTTCGGTCCAGCCGTGGACGAGGTCCTGCGGGATCGGGAATTTCGCCATCCAGCCGAACATCAGCGGGCTCTCCCGCAGCCACCGGATGCGGAGCTGACGCAGCGCGAGGGTGACGCCGCCGGGCAGGTAGGCGGCCAGTGTCGCGGTCTTGCCGGGCAGCCCGGGCGGGAAGTTGTCGAACGCCTCGCTCGGGAAGACGATCAGCCTGCCGACACGCTCGTCGAGACCGTGGGCGGTGAGGAACAGGGCACCGCCCCAGTCGGAGTGCACGAGGGTGACCTCGCGCAGGTCGAGGGCGGCGAGGAAGTCGGCGACGACCTGATTGAGGCCGCGCAGGCTCAGGTCGGTGCCGGGGCGTAGCGGTTCGGGGTGCGCGCCCAGCGGCAGGTCGGGCAGCACGTAGCGGAAGCCGGTCGGGAGCAGGTCGAGGACGGAATCCCAGACCGTGTGGTTCATCAGCAGGCCGTGCAGCAGCACGACCGGTGGGCCGTCGCCGCGTTCGTGGTAGTGGACGCGGCCCGCGGGCAGATCGACGGTCGGCATGAGAACCTCCAGCGTTAGAGTATCCGCTCTAGTGCGTTTGCTCTAGTCTGGAGCGGTGAGCGAGAAGATGTCAACGGCCACCCGGGATCGGCTGGTCGTCGCGGTCGCCGAGCTGATGCGCACGCACGGGTACAGCGCGATCACCGTCAAACAGATCACCGCGGCCGCGCAGGCCCCGATGGGGTCGCTCTACCACCACTTCCCGCACGGCAAGGTACAGATCGCGGCGGAGGCGCTGCGAACCTCCGGCGCCGCCTACATTCAGCTGCTGCCGCTGCTGATGGACCCGCACCCCGATCTGCGGACGGCGGTGCCTGCCGCGTTCGACGACGCCGCGCGCACGATGGCCGAGTCGGGGTGGATCAACATGTGCCCGGTCGGCACCGTCGCCGGGGAGATCGCCGACAGCGAACCGGAGTTGCGGGCCGTCGCCGCGGAGGTCGTCGCGGACTGGATCGACCAGGGCACCACCTATTTCACGCGGCGCGGGCTGGCCACGGGCGAGGCACGCGATGTCGTCCTCGGCCTGCTCAGCGCGCTGGAAGGCGCGTTTGTGCTGGCCAGAACGTTGCGCTCGGCCGAACCACTGCACGCGGCCGGACGTGCTGTCGGAGCGCGGATCGACGCACTCCTCGCCGCCCGCTGAACGCCTACCGGCCGTCGAGGACCACACGGGCCACCAGCGCCCGGTGATCGGCACCGGGCAGCGCGACGGTCGCCACCGCGGTGGCGTGTGCTCCGGCGAGCAGAAAGTGGTCGATACCGACCAGTGGCGGCAACCGCTTGTCCGTCGGATAGGTGACCAGATGTCCGGCACCGGCCTGCGCGGCGGCATCGGCGAACCGGCCCGACGCCAGCGCCCGGAACCGCGCGTGATCGTAGGTGGCGTTGAAGTCGCCGCCGACGATCACCGGGCGATCGGCGGGGGACCGGCGCAGGACATCGCCGAGCCGGGCCAACTCGTCGGCCCAGACCCCGGTGTCGTAGACCGGCGGGACGGGGTGAACCGCGTAGATCGAGACCGGCCCGACCTCGGGAACGGTGGCGGTCGCCGAGATCTGATTGAGGACGTAGCCGTCGTATTCGACGGTGTCCGACAGGGGGAAACGACTCCAGATCCCGGTGCCGCTGGCGGTCTGACCGGGCGCGAGATAGCGGTAGGGCAGCACGTCGTCCAAGCCGGCGCGCCCGAGCTCGGTGACGGCAGCCCGGGTGAGCTCGTTGACCGTGAGCACCGCGACGTCCCTGGCCCGCACCTGCGCCACCAGCACAGCCGGGTCGGCGCCGTCGAAAAGCAGATTCGCCTGCATCACCGTGATCGCGGGCCCGTCGCCCCCACCGTCGGCGACATACAGCGGCGCCTGCGTCGCGATGCCGAGACCGGCGACGACCACCGCCGCACCGGTCGCCACCCACTGCCGGGTCGCCGCGAACCCCACCGCGCCCAGGATCGCCCCGCCCATCAGGTAGGGCGCGCCCGCGGCGGCGAGCACCAGCGGCTCGGCCGACCAGCCGACGACGTGCAGGGCCACACCCAGCGCGCCGACCGCCGTCGCCGCGCCCGCCACCAGCAGCGTCCCGACCCGAACGACCCGCGATCTCATCGCCACAGCCAAACACGCCGGGCGACGGACGCGCGAATCCGGCGGAATTCGGCTCAGCCCGAGCAGTAGTCGCCAGCAGCGGCGGAATCGTGTGAGCCAGGGGAGATGGCGCGGGGGACACCGCCGGGGTGGTAGGAAAGGGGACGTGTCGGCATCTGGCGAGAGTTCTGGTTCGAGCGAACGGTCCCGCGCGGTGGACGAGGTGGTGGAGCTGGTCAGCGCGCTGATCCGGTTCGACACCTCCAACACCGGTGAGCTGGCGACCACCAAAGGCGAACGCGAGTGCGCCGAATGGGTGGCCGAGCAGCTACAGGAGGTCGGGTACGAGACCGAGTACGTCGAATCGGGCGCGCCCGGCCGCGGCAACGTCTTCGCGCGGCTGAAGGGCGCCGACTCCGGTCGTGGCGCGCTGATGATCCACGGTCATCTCGACGTCGTGCCCGCCGAGGCCGCCGACTGGAGCGTGCACCCGTTCTCCGGCGCGGTCCGCGACGGCTACGTGTGGGGTCGCGGCGCGATCGACATGAAGGACATGGTCGGCATGACGCTGGCCCTGGCCCGCCAGTTCAAGGCCGAGGGCACCGTCCCGCCGCGTGATCTGGTGTTCGCCTTCCTCGCCGACGAGGAGAACGGCGGCAAGTGGGGTTCGCAGTGGCTGGTGGACAACCGGCCCGACCTGTTCGACGGCGTCACCGAGGCGGTCGGTGAGGTCGGCGGATTCTCGCTCACCGTGCCGCGCCCCGACGGCACCGAACGCAGGCTCTACCTGGTGGAGACCGCCGAGAAGGGCCTGGGCTGGATGCGGTTGCGGGCCAAGGCCCGCGCCGGGCACGGCTCGTTCCTGCACGACGACAACGCCGTCACCATCCTCGCCGAGGCCGTCGCCCGGCTGGGCAGGCACACCTTCCCGGTGGTGCTGTCGGACTCGGTGGCCGAATTCCTCGCCGCGGTCAGCGAGGAGAGCGGGCTGCAGTTCGACCCGGAGGGCCCCGACATCGAGGGGCAGCTCGCCAAGCTCGGCACCATTTCCCGCATAATCGGCGCCACCCTGCGCGACACCGCCAATCCGACGATGCTGCAGGCAGGCTACAAGGCCAATGTCATCCCGCAGACCGCGGAAGCCGTGGTGGACTGCCGGGTGGTGCCGGGGCGCCAAGCCGCCTTCGAACGCGAGGTCGACGAGCTGATCGGCCCGGACGTCGAGCGCGAATGGATCACCAAGCTCGACTCCTACGAGACCACCTTCGACGGCCATCTCGTCGACGCCATGAACGACGCGGTGCTCGCCCACGACGCGAACGGGCGCACCGTGCCCTACATGCTCTCCGGCGGCACCGACGCGAAAGCGTTCGCGCGGTTGGGTATTCGCTGCTTCGGCTTCGCGCCGCTGCAGCTGCCGCCGGAACTGGACTTCACCGCCCTGTTCCACGGGGTGGACGAGCGGGTGCCGGTGCGGTCACTGGAATTCGGCACCCGGGTACTGGAACACTTCCTCCTGCACAGCTGAGCACGACGCCACGAATCGGAGACTCCATGAGCTACAACCCGTATGACGCACTGCCGCAGGTTCCGTCGTTCACCGTCACCTCCGCCGACATCACCGAGGGTCAGCCGCTGGCCAACGACCAGGTCTCCGGTGTGTTCGGTGCGGGCGGCAAGGACATCTCGCCCCAGCTGAGCTGGTCCGGGTTCCCCGAGGGTACGCAGAGTTTCGCGGTCACCGTCTACGACCCGGACGCGCCGACCGCCTCGGGCTTCTGGCACTGGGCCGTCGCCAACATCCCGGCCTCGGTCACCGAGCTCGACGCGGGCGCGGGCAGCGAAGGCGGCACCCTGCCCGCCGGTGCGGTCACCCTGCGCAACGACGGCGGTTTCCCCGGCTTCGTCGGCGCCGCCCCGCCGCAGGGCCACGGGCCGCACCGGTACTTCGTCGTCGTGCACGCCGTCGACGTGCCCGAACTCGAGGTCGGACCGGACGCGGCGCCCGCCTACCTCGGCTTCAACCTGTTCTTCCACACGCTCGGCCGTGCCACGCTGATCGGCACCTACGAGCAGAACTGAGCGTAGAACGGCGGTGGCCCCGGGAGTCGGAACTCCCGGGGCCACCGCCGTTGTCGTAGCTACTTCACGTTGACGACGTGATCGGCCGGGGTCGCGGCGTAGAGCTGCTCGATGTGCTCGGCGTACTTGGCCGCGATCGGGGTGCGCTTGAGCGACATCTTCGGGGTCAGCTCGTCACCGCCCGGCTCCCACAGCGTCTCCACGATCACGAAGCGCTTGATCTGCTCCACCCGCGAGAGTTTGCGGTTGCCCGCCGACACGGCGGCCTTGACCTCCTCGACGATCTCGCTGCGGCGGGCGAGCTCGGCGTGGGTCGCGTCGGTGGCGCCGAATTCCTTGGCGCGCAACGCCGCGACATCGGGGTCGAGCATGATCAGCGCCGTGATGTACGGGCGGGCCTCGCCGATCGCGACGGCCTGACCGATCATCGACGACGCCGCCTTCATCGCGTTCTCGATGTTGGAGGGGGCGATGTTCTTGCCCGCCTCGCTGATGATCAGTTCCTTCTTGCGGTCGACGATGCGCAGGTAGCCGTCGGCGTCGAGGGTGCCGATGTCACCGGTGTGCAGCCAGCCCGCGTCGTCGATCGCCTCGGCGGTCTTGTCGGGCATGTTGCGGTAGCCGGGGGTGACGATCGGGCCGCGGATGAGCACCTCGCCGTCGGCGTCCAGCCGCAGCTCGACACCGTCCATGACGCGACCGACCGAGCCGGGGCGCGGCTTGTCCAGATCGGTGAAGGTGCCGACACCGGTGGTCTCGGACATGCCCCACACCTCGCTGACCGCGAAGCCGAGACCCAGGAAGTACTCCAGGGTTTCGGCGGGCACCGGGGCGGCGCCGGACGCGGCGACCTTCAGCTCACCGAAACCGAGCGCCTCGCGCAGCTTCGACAGCACCAGCGCGTCGGCGGCCTTGTGCTGCACACCGAGCAGCAGCGAGCCGCCCTCACCGGACAGCTTCGCCTTGGCCTGCGCGACACCGACGCCGATCGCCCAGTTGGCCAGGGCCTTCTTCACCGGGCTCGGCTCGACCGCGAGCTTGTTCTCGATCCCGGCCTTGATCTTCTGCCACACCCGGGGCACACCGAAGAACACGGTGGGGCGCGCGTCGGACAGGGCGGCGGCGATCTCGCGCGGGTCGGGCACCGTGGTGATCTGGATGCCGGTGAGCAGGCTCATCGCGTGCGCGGAGATGCGATCGGCGACGTGCGCGGCGGGCAGGTACGACACGGCGCGGTCGTCGAAGCCGACCGGCAGCGGACCGGAGACCAGGCCGACGACCTGGGCGATCACATTGCCCTGGGTGAGCTCGACGCCCTTGGACGGGCCGGTGGTGCCGGAGGTGTAGATCAGGGTGGCCAGATCGCCCGGCTGCACGGCCTGCCACGCGGCGTCGAAGTCGAAGTCGGGCTCCGGATCCGATTCCAGCTGGGCCAGGCCGAGGGTGCCCTCGGCGGTGCCGTCGACCAGGACGGTGTGCTCGACGTCGGCGCCCGCCTCCCGGATGACGTCGAGGAACGCCTGCTCGGTGATCACGACCTTGTTGCCCGCGTTGGCGAACACGTGCGCGATCTGCTCGGGGGAGCTGGTGTTGTACACCGAGAACGGGGTCGCGCCCAGGTGCAGGGCCGCGGTGTCGATCAGGTTGAACTCGGGGCGGTTGGTGAGCATGATGCCGACCGCGTCACCGTGGCGCACACCGAGTTTCGCCAGGCCGGCGGCCAGCGCCCGCACCCGCGTCGCATACTCCGCCCAGGTGATCTGCTGGGTGCCGCCGACCGTCCGCAAGGCGATCTGGTCGGGCCGCAACGCGGCGGTCTGCTGGAAGGCGGCGGGCACGGTGTGCACCGTGACGCCCGAGGCGTGCGCGAAACCGATGTCTGTCATATCCCTGTTCCCGAATAGGCCGTTCCGGATGCCGAGCCAATGCGAGTGAATCCTTCTCATCGTCTCGAGCGATGGGCATCACAGTGGCACAGCTCACTCATCGTAACCGGACATACGGGATTGTGGCGTCGGTTACCGCCGACCGAAGAGCCGTTGCCAGCGGCGCCTCGCACGCCGATCGTCGTCCACCGGCCGTTCCGGCGCGGGAAAAGGGGTTGTCTGCGGGGCCCAGGGGGCGAAATCACGCGGAATCATGTGCTTGCGCCACCGCACTTTCGCATCGAGATAGCGCCGGCCGCGATCGGTTGCCATGCGCACGGCCAGCGGGATCACCTCGACCGCGATGCCCGCGTCGGCGAGCGCGCGCAGTTTGTCGGGATTGTTCGTCAGCAGGCGCACCCGATGGAAGCCGAGCCCGAACAGTGCCTTGGCGACGAGTTCGTAGCGCCGGGTGTCGGGTTCGAGGCCGAGGCGGGCGTAGCTTTCGAAGGTGTCGATGTCGTAGCGCTCGCTGGTGCCGTAGCCGATCGCCTTCCAGATCAGCCCGGCCCCGCGGCCTTCCTGCTCGAGATAGACCAGGACGCCCGCGCCCTCGGCTTGGATCAGGTCCATCGACAGGGCCAGCTCGGGTCCGCAATCGCAGTCGTCGGAGCCGAGCGCGTCACCGTAGAGGCAGCGTGAATGCACCCGGACCAGCGGCTGTTCGCCGGGGTCGCCGAAGACCAGCACATAGCCACCGTCGGTGGGGTCGTCGATGGTGTGCACATGCACGCGCAGCTGGGCGCCGTTGCGGCTGAACTGGTGCTCCGGTCGCGGATCGTCAACGTCTCGTCCGGTCGCCTCACCCGGCGGGAACTGGACGGGCTCGATGATCGTCAAGCGCTCCTCCGAGACAGTGTCGGCACCGGAAAACCCGCTGCGTGGACGGTGTGTGGGCAAGGCAACGGCGCGACTCTACTCCGGCTGTGATGCCAGGCACATCAACCGGGGGTCACGCCGGTGTTACGGGTGGTCGCACCGCCGCGCGCGTAGAGGTGCATGATCCGGTCGACCTCGGTGACATCGGGGAATACCGCCGATACCGCGCCCAGCTTCTGGGTGGGGATCATCGCCGCCGTCGCCCACACGAAATCGGCTGCGGTGAGCGCGTCTTCGGACTGCACCACTCGGTAGGCCAGGGCCGCCGCGAACGCCGCCGCGGCGCCGACCGCCGCCTTGAGGACCTGGGGGAAGTGGTCGACGACGATATCGTCGTCGTCGGAATACACGGTGCAGCCGAAGCCGTCCACCGCGCACACGGCCGATACCCCGAGGCCGCGCAGGCGCCGCGCGGTGTCCGCCGCCGAGTCGGTGTCCACCTCGGGCAGCAGCGCGTCGAGTTCGACGGTACTGCCGACGAGATAGTCGACGACGTCGAGATACATGTACAGCCCCTGCGGCACCGCGATACTCGGTGCGGCACACACGATGACCTGCGGGCGCTCGGGCAGCTCACGGATGTACGCGAGCACCTGCTCGATGATCGGCGCCGGCTGCTCGAAGGTCAGCACGACCACCGCCGACCCGGCCAGCGCTGCCCGGACTTCCGGCCGGTTGATGTCGTCGTCGAGCAGTTGCACGCGAGCGTCGCGGCAGGCGATCAGCCGCACCTCACCGCTGTGGTTCATGACCACCGCGGTCACCAGGGTCGATGCCGCGGGCACCACCTTCACCAGGTCCCGGCTCACCTCGTAGTCGGCGAGCAGATCGAGGATGCGTCGGCCGTTGGCGTCGTCCCCGACGGCCGCGACCAGCCGCACGTCGAGCCCGAGCAAGGCGGCGGCGACGGCGCGGTTGAGTCCCTTGCCGCCCGGCAGACCGGCGAAGGTGCCGTCGACGGGGGAATGCTTGGCCGGGAAGGTATCCACCCGGTAGAGATGATCGATCACCGCGTCCCCGATCACGGTGACCGAGCGGCCCGTGGGCAACGACGTCGAGGTCGTGCCGGGCGGGGGGCCGGCGGCCGTCACCGGACCGGCCGTGAGCAGGCCGGCGAGTGCGGTGAGCGCGGCCCGCTCGGCGGTGGTGCGCAAGCGTTTCACCGTGGGTGCCGCCGGGGTATCGGTGACCCCCAGCGCCGTGTGCAGGGGAATCCACTGCTGCGCCAGGTACTCGCGGCGGGCGCCGAGATTGGCGGCGTAGAGCAGGTCGGGATCGATGTCCCCGTTCGGCGGTTCGCGGAGCAGGCCGAGAGCCAGCGTGGCATCGGCGATCAGCCGGTCGGCAGGGGGCAATTGCCGGGTTGTCTCACGGAGCACCGGGAGCACCGCCTCCTCGCGGGAGACGCCTTCGCGCTGCGCGTAACCGGTCACCACCGGTAGTTCGAGGATCGGCGCCGCACCGATCTCGGTGTGCCGCAAACGTTCTGCGCTGAGACCGGAGAACTTGCCGAGCCGCGCGAGGATGCCGCGGACCAGGTCTGTTCGTGCGTCGTGCGGGAGCATCGGCACGCGTTCTGCCCTCCATGGTCGTGACGGCGGTGTTTGAACAACATCTTGTCGGGCAATTACCAATCTACAACGGCAATTGACCGCATAGAAGGGCAAATGCCACACTGGAATTGGCGATCCTTCGCCCACCGGACAACCCGGGAGGTCTGGTGCAGACGACATCCACCCCGAACCGATACCGGACGGTCGTCTGAATCTCCGCGCGACGAGTTCACGGATCCACCGGCGAACTCAGGTGTGGTCGGCACCGCCGACGCACTCGCCGAACGCGCCACGTACGCGTTCCGCATCCCAGGAACCGGGAGCTCGCACGGCTCCCCTCGTGGAATCGGAGTATCCGATGACCATTCACATCACACCGGACGACATGCGCAGCACCCGCAGCCCCGAATACGCCGAGCGGGTGGGAACGGACCCCGAGGTCTGGCGGTTGACCTGGCTGCCGGAACGCCGGCTCAGCCGCGACCAGGCCTACGCGGGCATGGAACTCGACGAACTGATCAGCGACCTCACCGCCGCGCACGACCGGCTCGCGCACGCGCAGATCAACGCGCTGGCCGACACCGTGGGCATCGTGTGGGAGCAGGCGATCATCCGGCTCTACAAGCGGATGCTGGCTCGCTTCGACGATCCCGACGAAGCAGCACAGCGCCCGCCGCTGACCAGGCCGCGCACCGCGACGCACCTGTTCGGGCACGGCGGTACGCGGCAGGTCAACTACGGATAGACCCTCAGGCCGAGGGCGTGCGGTGCTCGGCGCCGACCGCGTCGGCCAGGGAGCGGAAACCACCGGCGCGCAGATTGGCGGCGATGCCGCGGTGGATCCGGGTGGTCCAGAACGGGCCGCCGTAGATGAAGCCGGTGTAGCCCTGCAGCAGGGTGGCGCCGGCGAGGATGCGGGCCCAGGCCTGCTCGGGGGTTTCGATGCCGCCGACCGAGATCAGGACCAGCTGGTCGCCGACGCGCGCGTAGAGGCGGCGCAGGACATCCAGGGACCGTTCGGCGACCGGGGCACCGGACAGCCCGCCAGCGCCCATCGCCTCGACCTCGGCGGCGGGGGTGGCCAGGCCGTCGCGGCGGATGGTGGTGTTGGTGGCGACGATGCCGGCCAGGCCCAGCTCGACGGCGAGGTCGGCGACGGCGTCGATGTCGTCGTCGGACAGGTCGGGGGCGATCTTCACCAGCACCGGGACGCTGACGCTGTCCAGCACGGCCTGCAGGATGGGGCGCAGCGACTCGACCGCCTGCAGGTCACGCAGACCGGGGGTGTTGGGGGAGGACACATTGACGACCACGAAATCGGCCAGCGGGCCGAGTAGCCGGGCGCTGGTGGCGTAATCGCCCGCGGCGGCGTCGGGTTCGGTGACCTTCGTCTTGCCGATGTTCGCGCCGATCGGGACCGTGGGGCGCGCGTCGTGCAGGCGGGCGGCGGCCGCGGCGGCACCGTGGTTGTTGAAACCCATCCGGTTGATCAGGCCGTGGTCGGCGGGCAGCCGGAACAGTCGCGGCGCCGGGTTACCCGGCTGCGCGTGCGCGGTGACGGTGCCGATCTCGGCGAACCCGAACCCGAGCGAACCCCAGGTGTTCGCGCCGTCGGCGTTCTTGTCGAAGCCGGCGGCCAGCCCGAGCGGCGCGGCGAAGTCGACACCGAAGGCGGTCGTCGCCAGGATCGGGTCCTCGACGACGGTCAGCTTGCGCGCGAGCCAGCGGGTCGGCGGGAACCAGGTGGCGAACCGCAGCGCGGAGAACACCAGGTGGTGCACCCGCTCCGGCGGGATCAGGAACATCAGGCGTAGTAGCAGGGCGTACATGGGTCGGCTCACATTCCGGGCTCGGGCACAGGCAGGACGGCATTCTTGCGGCGGCGCAACAACACCCGGCGGCTGCCGTCGGTGTAGGCGCGCACGCGCGACAACTCCCAGCCACCGAATTCGGCCTGGATGGCCAGCCGCATCGAGGCGGTGACCCGGGTGACCTCCGGTGGCAGACGCAGGGGCACGTATTCGTAGTCGTCGTTGCTGGTTTCCCAGCTCGGCGGGATCGCCGAGCGTCCACCGCGAGATATGGCCGCCATCACTGCCCTCTCTTCCGCTCGTCCGCGCCGATCCGCTGCAGACCGTCGCCCGCGGCCGAGGCCACGAACAGGTCGCCGGTGCGGGGGTCGACGGTCACCGCGTCGGGCTGGCGCAGGGTCGGGAACCGCCCCACCTCGACACCGATCCCGGTCGACAGGTCGTAACCGACGACCTCGTTGCTCTGCGTGCAGGTCACCCACACCGTGCTGGACCGCGGATCGTAGGCGAGCGCGTAAGGCGATGATGCTACCGGGAAACGCTGACGCAGCACGAGCGGACCGGCCGAGTAGACCAGCAGTTCGCCGCCCGCGGTGTCGGTGACGATGATCCGCCCCTCCGGGTCGGCGATCGCGTTGGTCGCGCCGTCGCCTGCCCGCAGCATCAGCCCGAGCGCGTCGTCGCGCACGCTGACGACGGCGGTCTGCTTGCGGTCGAGGACGGTGATGTTCTCGCCGGTCAGGGCGATCGCGTCGGCCGAGACCAGGCCGGTGACGGTGCGCGCGACGCTGCCGTCGGGCCGCAGTTCGACGATCTTGCCGCCGGCGGTGCCGACCACCAGGTCGCCGTCGGTGCGTAATTGCACGCTGTGCACGTCACCGTCGACGGGGACCTCGGTGACGGTGCCCGCGGCCACATCCACCCGCAGTACCCGGCCCTGCGCGGCGACGAGCACTTCCCCCGGCTTGCCCTGGGCGAGCGCGGCACCCGCGGCGGGCAGCGCGACGGTGCGCGCGGTGGCGGGCGCGGCGGGGTCGATCAGCGTCAGCGTGGTGCCCGCGGTGTCGAGCGCCGCGAGGCGTCCGGTCTCGCGTTCGGCCAGCAGGGCTTTCGTCGCGGCGGCGGGGACGACCTGCCCCGCCGGGGTGGTAGCCGTGGCGGGGGAGACGGCCGCGGTGGCGGGTTCCCTGGTGGGCACGTCCGGGGCGCCGTCCTCACCGGCGCAACCGGTCAGCAATACCAGTGCCGCCGCGCCGACCAGCGCTGAGGCGACCGAGCCGCGAGGGCGCATGCACCGAACTCCTAATCTCACGAGGTGACCGCTGATCACCATCTGACCATGATGACTCACCGGTAGCTCCGACCGGGTGGCGCGCGTCGGGCCTGTCGGTGGCGGGGGCTACTGTTGACGTGTCGACAATCCGTTACCGGCGAACGGCAGGAGATCAGCGCGATGACCGACCGGACAACCGCGGGTTTCGGCATCGATGACATCTCCGTCGGCCCTTTCGCCCACGGTTTCGGCACCACCGACGACGGCCGCCCCTTCGCCTTCCGCACCCGCCGCGCCACCCTCACGGTGCAGATCTACCGCCCCGACCTGGGCGAAGCCGTGCCGGGCGCCGACGATGTGGTCGCCACCGCGCAGGCTCAGGTCACCGATATCGACCTCGGCGACGAGCGCAGTGTGGCCGCGTTCGTGCGCGATCTGATCCACGACGCGATCCCGGTCCCGACCGCCGTACCGCGGGACACCACGACCGTGCGGAGCATCCTGGGCCGGATCAGCGCCGTCATTGATGGTATGTAGATGGTGATGTCTTCCACATTTTTCGCCAGGGCCGCTGCGGCCACCGCCTGCCTCACGGCCCTCGTCGCCCTCACCGCCTGCGGTGGCGGCACCGACGAGGCCTCGGTCGACGCCGCACGGTCCTCGGCCAACGCCTCCCTGTCCTCCTCCATCTCGGTGTCGTCGAGCAAGGCCAACGTGCCGCTGCCGACCGCCGCGGAGCTCGACGCGCAGATCAAACGCGCGCTCGACCCGAACCTGCCTGATGTCGAACGCACCGACCTGATCGAGGACGGCGCCGCGTTCAAGGACGCGATCCCGGACATGTACAAGGCGCTGCGGGACAATCCGCACGCGGTGTACGGCGTGGTCGACCCGGTCTTCGACAATCGGGACGGCACCCTGACCGCCACCATGCGCCTGGACAAGGACGGTTCGGGCACCAATATCCGCACCACCATCGTGCATTTCGTGCTGCTCGACGGGAAGTGGAAGATCTCGCGCACCGACCTGTGCGGCATCCTGCGCTCGGCCGACTACCGCACCGCCGCCTGCGGCTGACGATGCGGGAATCGCGTTCGATGCGGTGGGGCCGGTTCGTCCACCGCCACCGCTACCTGGTGCTCGGAGTGTTCGTCCTGACGGTGCTGATCTCGGGCTGGTACGGCCGCGATATGGCCGGCCGCTACACCCAGGAGGGCTGGTTCGACGAGTCCAGCGAGTCGGTGGCGGCCTCGAAGCTGGCCGACGACATCTTCGGCCGTGATACCGACGGCGACCTGATCGTCATCTACACCGCGCCGCCGGGCACCACCGTCGACGATCCGCAGGTGCGCGGCCCCGTCGTCGACGCGCTGGCCGACCTGCGCGAACGCTACGGCGAACGCATCCACAAGATCGACAGCTACTGGGACTCACCGTTCTCGGCCAACGCCTCCGATCCCACCAAGCAGCACGCCTTCGCCAGCATCGGCCTGGCCGGTGGCGGCGGCACGGCGACGGTCGAGAACTACCTGGCCCTGAAACCCCATCTGAACGCCGATGTTCCCGGGGCGGGGCCGGGCGGGACGACCGTGCAGCTGGCCGGGCTGCAGCCGGTGGTCGAGGGCATCAATATCGGGATGCAGCACGACATCCGGCGCGCGGAGCTCATCGCGCTGCCGATCGTGGCGATCCTGCTGTACTTCGTGTTCGGCGGCGTGATCGGGGCTCTGCTGCCGGTGATGATCGGCGGGCTCACCGTTCTGGGCACGTCCGGCATCCTGCGCTTCCTCACCGCCCATATCGAGGTCAACGTCTTCGCCAGCGCGGTGATGACGCTGGTCAGCCTCGGCCTGGCGATCGACTACGGGCTCTTCACCGTCACCCGGTTCCGGGAGGAGTTGGCGGCGGGGCGCAGCGTGGAGGAGGCGACCGCGCGCACCGTCGCGACCGCGGGCCGCACCGTGCTGTTCTCGGCCGCGATCATCGCCATCAGTCTCGGCGCGCTGTTCATCTTCCCCAACGGCGTCCTGCGATCGGTGCCCTACGGCGGTATCTCCGCGGTGATGCTGGCCGCGCTGCTGTCGGTGACGGCCCTGCCCGCCGCGTTGAGCATCGCGGGCAGGCGCATCGACTTCTTGGGCTGGAAGCGGTTCTCCCGCAGCAAGACCGAGGCCGAGATCGATGCCGGGTTCTTCTCCCGGCTGGCCCAGTGGGCGATGCGGCGGCCGTGGGCGGTCGTCATCCCGATCGTGCTCGGGCTGCTCGCGCTGAGCATTCCGCTGCGGCACATCGAGTTCGGTGGGATCAGCGAGAAGTACCTGGCCGCGGACAATCCGGCGCGCGTCGCGCAGGAGGACTTCGACCGCCTGTTCCCCGGGTTCCGCACCGAACCGCTGAAGCTGGTCGTGGTGAACGCGACACCCCAGCAGCTCAGCGACATCCGGTACGAGGCCAATCAGGTACCCGGGCTGACCGGCCGTTTCGAACCCGCCGCGCCGACCAAGGACGGCGTCAACGTGCTCTCGGCCGGGCTGGGCGACAAACGCGACGCCGACCAGGTGATCGACACCCTGCGGGCGCGGCCCGAACCACCGGGCGTGCAGATCATGGTCGCCGGCATCCCGGCGCTGGAACGCGACAGCATCAACGGCCTGATCGACGGGCTGCCACTGCTGCTGGCGATCCTGATGGCCGCGGCCCTGGCGATGATGATCATCGCGTTCCGGTCGGTGATCCTGGCGGTCAAGGCCGTCGCGATGAGCGCGCTCAGCCTCGTCTCGACGCTGGGCGTGCTGACCTGGATCTTCGTGGAGGGGCACGGGGCCGGGACCTTCCAGTTCACCCCCGGCCCGCTGATGTTCGCGGTGGTGGCGCTGATCGTCACAGTGATCTTCGGCCTGTCGACCGACTACGAGGTGTTCCTGCTGTCCCGGATCGCGGAGAAACGGGCCTCTGGCGCCGACGCGCCCGAATCCATACGCTACGGCGTCGCCCACACCGGCGGCGTCATCACCTCGGCGGCCGCGATCCTCATCGTCGTCACCGGCGCCTTCGGCTTCTCCGACCTGGTCCTGATGAAATACATCGCCTACGGCATGATCGTGGCCCTCGTCATCGACGCGACAATCATCCGCATGGTCCTCACCCCCGCCCTCCTCAAGATCATCTGGCGGTGACCACGGGCGCGCTCCCGCACGTCCTGGGCTTCCTCCCCGGCACCGATACCGCGCGTGCGCCTCTGGTGCTGCTGCACGGCTCGGACGGCACCGAATCCGATCTGTTTCCGCTGGCCGGGGAGGTATCGCCCGGCGCACCGGGAATGGGTATCCGGGGAACGGTCGCCACGGACGGCGGGTACGCGTTCTTCCGCCGCTGTCCGGATCGCCGGGTGGACGAAGCCGATCTGGACGCCCGAACGCCGGTGCTCGCGGAATTCATCGAACATTCGTGTGCCCGGCTGGAGCTCACCCGGCGGCCGGTGGTGGTGGGGTTCTCCAACGGCGCGATCATGGCCGCGGCGCTGCTGATGGACCATCCCGGCCTGTTTGCGGGGGCGATCCTGTTCCGGCCGCTGTCGCCCTTCACCGACGCTGCCCGCTACCGGTCGGACCGCACTCCGGTGCTGATCCTCGACGGCGCGAACGACGATCGTCGATCCGCCGGCGACGGTGGGCGATTGGCGGAACGGCTGCGCCGCGTCGGCGCGCCGGTGACCCATCATGTGCTGCCTGTCGGACACGCTGTCACCGCCGCGGACATCGCCATAGCGACCGAATGGCTTCGGGTGCGCGAACTGTGATGCCGAGGTTCGGCGGCAGGTCCGGTGTGTAGGGCCTGCCGCCGGGTATCGGTTACGTGGTCTTGACGATGCCGCCGTCGATGACGAAGTCGGCGCCGACGATGTTGGCGGCCTTGCCGGAGACGACGAAGGCGATCAGGGCAGCCACTTCCTCGGGTTCGGTGATGCGGCGTGAGGCGATGTCGAACTGGGTGGGGAGTGCGTCGAGGAATTGTTCCTGGGACATGCCTTGGGCGGAGGCCAGTTTGGCGCCGATGCGGTGTTCGTCGCGCCAGATGCGGGTGCCGACAGGGCCGGGGGAGATGGTGTTGACTCGCACGCCCTGGGGGCCGAACTCTTCGCTGAGGCGCTTGCCGAACGACGCCAGGGCTGCCTTGGCCTCGCTGTAGCCGACCGGGCCCGAGCCGGGGACGTGGGCGTTGATCGAGGACACGTTGACGATGGAGCCGCGCCGCTCGAGCAGACTGGGCAGGGCGGCACGGGTGGTCCAGATCGCGCTGAAGAGGTTCAGGTCCAGATAGTGGCGCCACTGCTCGTCGGTGCTGCTGAGGAAGCCGTCGAGGTCGAGCCACTCCGGGTCGCCGCCGCCGACGTTGTTGACCAGGATGTCGATGCCGCCGACTGCCTCGAGAGCGGCATCGATGACCGAAACCGCGCCGTCACGGGTACTGAGGTCGGCGGAAACCGTGGCGGCCGAGACCTTGTCGAGTTCCGGGGTGATGGTGCGGGCCGCGCCGACGACCCGGACGCCGGCCTCGGCGAAGGCTTCGGCGACGGCGAGGCCGATGCCGCGGGAGGCGCCGGTGACGACGGCGGTCTTGCCGGTGAGTGCGAGATCCATGGAAGTACCTTTCTTGAACTACAGGTCAAATATTCGGGCAGTCGGAAGCCGCTCGATGGCGGGGTGGGAAATCAGAGGACGGTCAGTGCGACGTCGACGAGGTGGTAGAGCTCGGGGGTGTCGTTGGTCTTGGCCATGATGCGCAGACCGGCGCTGGTGGTGAACAGCAGCGCGGCGATCGCGGCCGGGTCGACGGCGGCGTCGACATCACCGTCGCGCCGCCCCTGGTCGATGCGGGCGGTCAATACCGCGACGATGCGGCGCTCGATCCCCCGCAAGGTCGCGACGATCGCGGGGTCCCGGTCACCGAACTCGGCGGCGGTATTGACCGCCAGGCAGCCGCGCCGCAGGGGCGTGGTGAAGTCGAGATCCACGGCAGCACGGAGGTAGGCACGCAGGCAGTCGCGAGTGGAGCCCGGCCGGGACATGTAGTCCTCGGCCATGGCGACACCGTTGCGGCCGTAGCGTTCGAGGACTTGCTCGAACAGGGCGCGCTTGCTGCCGAAAGTGTTGTAGAGACTGCCTTTTCCGATGCCGGTGGCGTCGGCGAGCTGAGCGGGCGAGGTGTTGGCATAGCCGTAGGACCAGAACTGGTCCATGGCGCGATCGATCACCGTGTCGGCGTCGAAGTTGCGTGGCCTGGCCATGATTCGACCGTATCCGTTCTAGACCTCTGGGTCAATAACTGGATTCGAGCAACCGGATCAGGCGTGACCGCGCTCGGGGAGCACGAGTTGCGCCCCGGTGACCGGATGGTCGAAGACGTCGACGGGGTGCCGGTAGACCTCGGTGAGCAGGTCGGGGGTCAGGACGGTGCGGGGCGGGCCGTCGGCGGCGACGCGGCCGGCGTCGAGGACGGTGACCCGGTCGGCGTAGGCGGCGGCGACACCGAGATCGTGCACGACGACGACCACGGCCGTGCCCTCGGCAGCGCGGGTCGCGGCCAGGCGCAGGACGGCTTCCTGGTGGCCGAGATCCAATGCCGCGGTGGGCTCGTCGAGCAGGAGGGTGGCAGTGTCCTGGGCGAGGACACGGGCCAGGGCGACCCTGGCGCGTTCACCGCCGGACAGGGACGGGAAGATCCGCTCGGCCAGATGGGTGACGTCGGTGGCGGCCAGCGCGGCGGCGATCAGCTCGTCGTCGTGGTCGGCGGCGGGGGTGTGCAGCCAGGGTGCGCGGCCCATCGCGACGACTTCGCGCGCGGTGAACGGGAAGCCGACCGCGTGGGACTGCGGCAGCACCGCGCGGCGGCGGGCCATGTCGGCGTGGGTCCAGTGCGAGAGCGCGTGGCCTTCGAGTTTCACGGTGCCGGAACCGGGTTCGAGTTCCCCGGCGAGCGCGGCGAGCAGGCTCGACTTGCCCGCCCCGTTCGGGCCGACCAGGGCGACGATCTCACCGGCCGCCACCTGGAAGTCGACGTCCGCGAGCACGGTCCGGCTGCCCCGGCGCACGGTCAGGCCGACCGCGCGCAACGTCACGGTCCCGGGTTCCGGCCGCTGCGGGACATCGGGCGTCCTGGTGAACAGGCCGCGCCACGATCGGGTGCGTCGCGGCGGCGTGACGGGCGGGGCGAGCGCCGGATCGTGGGGTCGGATGTCGGTCATCCCCAGCCTCCCGCGCGGGCCCTGGTGCGGCGCAGCAGCCAGAAGAAGAACGGACCGCCGATGAGCGAGGTCAGCATGCCCAGCGGCAGATCGGCATTGTCGACGAGGGTGCGCGCGACGACGTCGGCGCCGAGCAGGATCACCGCACCCACGATCGCGCTCAGCGGTACCAGCACCCGATGGCCCGGCCCGACCAGCATGCGCACGACATGCGGCACGATCAGCCCGACGAACAGGATGATGCCGCTGAACGCCACACCCGCGGCGGTCAGCACGGCCACCACCACGATGACCTGCCTGCGCAGCCGTTCGACGTCGACACCGAGGTGCCGGGCCGCCGAATCACCGAGCGCGAGCAGATCCAGGCGGGGCGCGATCAGGACGGCAGCGAGTATCCCGACCGAGGCGAGCACGGCCACGATCGCCACCGACTGCCAGGTGGCGCCGTTGAGGCTGCCCAGCTGCCAGAAGACGATCTGGTCGCGCGCGGCGGGCGTGGCCACGAACAGCAGCAGCGCGATCAGACCGCCCGCGAACGCGTTGATCGCGACACCGGTCAGGATCAGCGTCACGACCTCGGTGCGCCCGCCCGACCGCGACAGCAGGTACACGAGCACGGTGGTGAGCAGTCCGGCGACGAACGCGGCAGCGGCCACCGACCAGGCCGCGACGAACGCGCCGCCGACCACGATGACCGTGCCCGCCCCGACCGCCGCACCCGCCGACACACCGATCACGCCGGGTTCGGCGAGCGGGTTGGCGAACACGCCCTGCAGCAACGCCCCCGCCGTCGCCAGCGAGGCCCCGACCAGGATCGCCAGCGCCACCCGCGGGAACCGCACCTCCCACAGCGTCACCTCGCCCGCCGGGTGGGCGGGCAGCGGGCCGATGTCGAGGCCGATCCGGTGCGCGACGCTGCCGAGCACCTCGGCCGCGGTGGTCGGCACCTGCCCCAGTACCGCCGAGACCAGCGCCAGCACGACCAAGGCGAGCAGCGCGACGGCGAAGACGACGGCGACCCGGGTGGTCCGGTGCCGGGGGTGCGGCAGCGGGTCCGGCGTCGCGTCGTCGATCCGCGGGGCGTTCGCGGATTTCGTCAGGTCCGGGGCATCGCTCATGCCGGCTTGCCGTAGACGGCGTCGGCCAGGGCGGTGATGACGCGGCCGGTGTTGGGGCCGAAGCTGAGCACCACCGCGTCGGCCATGTCGACCACCCGGTGATTGCGACCGGCCGGGGTCTGGGCGATGCCGGGCACCTTCACCAGTCCGTCGACCCCGCCGACGGACTTCAGGCCGTCCGACATGACCAGCAGCACGTCCGGTGCCGCGGCGATCATCGCCTCGCTGGTGATGGCGGTGAACGGTTCCTGCACCCCGGACGCCGTGCCCGCGTCGATCCCGCCGATGGCGGTGACCAGCGAATCCGCGCCAGAGCCGGGTCCCGCGATCATGGTGATCGCGCTGCTGCGCAGGTACAGGAAGGCGATCTTGGGCTGCGGGTCCTGCTTCGGTACGCGGGCCGTCGCGGCGGCGATCTCGTCGCGGGTGCGCTGCCCGAGCGCGGTCCCCGCTTCCGGCACGCCGAGCGCGGCGGCGACCGCCTCGATCTGCGGGACCACGCCGTCCATGGTGCGGTCCGGGTCGAAGTAGACGACGTTCACGCCCGCCGCGCGCAGCTGTTCCCGGACCGCCGGGGCGGCGCTGGTGGTGTCGGTGAGGAACACCGACGGACGCAGCGCGAGCACGGCCTCGACGCTCAGGCTGCCGTTGCCGCCCGCCACGTTCGGCACGTTCGCGACGGCGGGGAAGGACGCGGAGGTGCTGCGGCCGACGAGGTTCGCGCCGAGCCCGAGCGCGTACACGGTCTGGGCGAGGGTGCCGTAGCGGTCGACGGCGATGATCCGCGAGGTGTCGGTGACGGTCACCTCGGTGCCGTCGAAGAACCGCGCGGTCACCGGCAGCCGCGGCGTGGGCGCGGTGCCGATCGGGACCGGGTCGAGGTCGGTCAGCTGGGCGGTCACGGGACCGCCGGTGGTGGCAGTCGATGCGGTGTTGCCGCCTGTGCAGGCGACGGCGCCGGTCAGCACCGTCGCCGCGAGCATCGCCGTCAGCACACCACGCAGTCTCATGCAGGTAAGGCTAGCCATCATTCGGAACGGGCGCTCACATCGTCCAGGGCCGCCGCGATCGCGCGCGGCAACTCGAGGGTCTCGGCGGCCAGCACGCCGGTGAGCTGGCCGATGTCACGGGCACCGACGATCATGCTCGCGATGCCGGGCCGGTCCCGGATCCAGGCCAGGGCTACCGCCAGCGGCGAGGTACCGAGGCCGTCGGCCGCGGTGACCAGCGCGTCCACCACGCGCGTCGCCCGCTCGTCGTCGAGCCTGCGCCGGATCTCGGCGGCGGTCGCCTCGTCCGCGCCTCGCGAATCCGCGGGCACGCCGTCGCGGTACTTGCCGGTCAGAATGCCCCCGGCCAGCGGGGCCGAGGCGATGATGCCGACCCCGTGGTGGCGGGCGGCCGGGATCACATCGGACTCGGTGCCCCGCGCCAGCAGCGAGTACGGCGTCTGCGCCGCGGTGATCGGTGCGATCGCCGCCAGACTGGCCAGCTGCCAGGCCGCGAAGCCGCGTACCCCCGCATACCGGGTGCGGCCGGTGCGGACCGCGGTCTCCAGGGTCGCCGCGACCTCGTCGAGCGGGGTGTAGGGATCCCAGGCGGCGACGCTCCAGATGTCGAGGTGGTCGGTGCCGAGCTCGCGCAGCGTGCGGTCGAGCTGGGCGAGCAGGGTCCGCCGCGACGCGTCGACCACCGGGCCGGTCGCCGCCGGAGCGGGCACGGAATCGCCGACCCCGGCACCGGGCGCGTGCAGCACGACCCCCGCGCTGCCGCTGAGCACCAGTTCGTCGCGGGCGACGAGGTCGCCGAGTAGATCGGCCAGGATCCGCTGTGCCGCGCCGTTGCCGTAGACCGGGGAGGTGTCGACGAGCGTGCCACCGGCCTCGGTGAACGCCGCCAGCTGCACGGACGCCTCGTCGGCGTCGGTATGGGTCCCCCAGGTATGGGTCGCCAACCCGATCCGCGACACCCGGAGGCCGCTGCGTCCCACCGTTCGCTGTTCCATCACCGCGCCCGCGTTTTCGTCACGGCGACCAGCCTAATGGGCGGCTCCCCGCCGTCTTCGCCGACGACCCGTGGCGTCGCGCACTCTCAGCAGATCCCTAGGTGGGCGGGCGGCATCGGTGCCACCGGGCGGGTAGGGTCGCTGCGGGATCGCGGCCCCACCCGGCCGCACGTGAAGCAAAAGCCCAGGAGGACGCGGTCTTTCGGGCGCGAGTAAGCAGGAGGACACGGTGGGCGAGTCGATGACCTGGGTACAGGCATTGGTACTCGGGCTGGTGCAGGGACTCACCGAGTTCCTGCCGGTCTCGTCTTCGGCGCACCTGCGCATCGTCTCGGGCGTGTTCTTCGGCGACGACGCCGGCGCCTCGTTCACCGCCGTCACCCAGCTCGGCACCGAGGCCGCGGTCCTGGTGTACTTCGCCAAGGACATCTGGCGGATCATCGTCGCCTGGTTCACCACCCTCGGCATGCGGCTGCGCGAACGATCCCAGCGCGAAGTCGCGGTCGCCGACCGGGTCACCACCCGGCTGCCGGTGATGGATCGCAGCGCCCGCGACGCCTACGAACGCGACACCCAGCGCGAACTCGACTACCGCGTCGGCTGGTACGTGATCATCGCCACCATCCCGATCGGCGTGCTCGGGTTCCTGTTCAAGGACGAGATCCGCACCGGTGCCCGCAACCTGTGGCTGGTGTCGTTCATGCTGATCGCGTTCGCGCTGGTGATCGCCGCCGGTGAGCACTTCGGCAGCAAGACCCGCCCGATCGAGCAGCTGACCACCCGCGACGGCCTGGTCATGGGCCTGGCGCAGTGCCTGGCGCTGGTCCCCGGCGTCTCGCGCTCCGGCGCCACCTCCACCGCCGGTCTGTTCCTCGGCCTGCAGCGTGAAGCGGCCGTCCGGTTCTCGTTCCTGCTCGCCATCCCCGCCGTCACCGCCTCGGGCCTGTTCAGCCTCCCGGACGCGTTCGAACCGGCCGGGGAGGGCCTCAACGCGAGCGGCCCACAGTTGCTGGTCGCGACGATCCTGGCGTTCGTCGTCGGCTACGCCTCGGTGGCCTGGTTGCTGAAGTTCGTCGGCAAGCACTCGTTCTACTGGTTCGTCGGGTACCGGATCATCCTCGGCCTGGTCGTGATGGGTCTGCTCGCCGCGGGCGTCGTCTCGGCGACCTGAGCCGCCGGGCACTGATGGTTAGGCTGGTCCCATGACGGTGATCCTGCTCCGGCACGGAGTGTCCACGTCGAACACCGCGCGGACCCTGGCCGGTCGCACTCCCGGTGTCGAACTCACCGACCGCGGTACCGAGCAGGCCGCCGCGGTCGCCGACCGGCTGGCGACGCTGCCGATCGAACACATCGCCAGCTCACCGTTGTTGCGTTGTCAGCGCACGGTCGCCCCGCTCGCCGAGAAACTCGGCCTCGAACCCGAGCACGACGAACGGCTCATCGAGGTCGACTACGGCGAGTGGACCGGCCGTCCGCTGGCCGAACTGCTCACCGAACCGCTCTGGAAGGTCGTGCAGCGGCACGCCTCCGGCGCGGTGTTCCCCGGTGGGGAGGGCCTGGCTCAGGTCCAGCAGCGTGCGGTCGCCGCGATCCGCGACACCGAACGCCGGCTGTCCGAGCAGGCAGGCCGTGACGTGCTGTGGGTGGCCTGCGCGCACGGCGACATCATCAAATCGATCCTGGCCGACGCACTCGGCCTGCATCTGGACAGCTTTCAGCGGATCGCGGTGGAACCCGCCTCGATCAGCGTCGTCCGGTACAGCCCGGTCGGGCCGTCGGTGTGGAAGTTCAACGACACCGGCGCCGACCTGTCCGCCCTCGCAGTCATCGCCCCGCCGACTCCCGGTGGAGAGGTGAGCAATGGCGCGGGCGCGGATAATGGGAATGCGGGACACCGCGATTCTCCTTAGAGGGAGGGTGTTCGTGAGTGTCGAACAGGGTCACGTATCAGGAGGTGCATGTGTCACGCGCAATCCATGTATTCCGCACCCCCGATCGTTTCGTCGCCGGTACCGTCGGTGAGCCGGGCGATCGTTCGTTCTACCTGCAGGCCGTGCAGGAACCGCGCGTGGTCAGCGTGCTGCTGGAGAAGCAGCAGGTGAAGGTGCTCGCCGACCGGATGGGACTGCTGCTCGACGAGGTGGCCCGCCGCTTCGGCGCCGAGGTCCCGCCGCAGGGCGAGGACGTGCGCGATGTCGCGCCACTGGTGACCCCGATCGACACCGAGTTCCGGGTCGGCACCATGGGTCTGGGCTGGGACGCCGACGCGGGTGCCGTGGTGGTGGAACTGCTGGCGATCACCGAGACCGAGGTCGACGAATCGGTGGTGCTCGACGACACCGAGGAGGGCCCCGACGCCGTGCGGGTGTTCCTGACCCCGATCCAGGCCCGCGAGTTCGCGTTGCGTTCGGCGCGGGTGATCGCGGCGGGCAGGCCACCGTGCCCGCTGTGCGGTGAACCGCTTTCCGCGCGGGGGCACATGTGTGTGCGCACCAACGGCTACAAGCGGGGCGAGATCTTCGGCGCGGCCGAGCTCGAAGAGGAGTGATCCGGTGACCGCACTCACCGAAGGCGAGCTGGACATCGTCGGCCGGGTCGGCGTCGCCAGCAATCTGACGCTGGTGTGCGAGATCGCCGCGCCCGAGCCCGACGGCGCGCCGCTGCGGGTGGTGTACAAGCCGGTACGCGGGGAACGTCCGCTGTGGGACTTCCCGGACGGCACGCTCGCCGGCCGGGAAGTCGCCTCCTACCTGATCTCCGAGCAGCTGGGCTGGGGGGTGATCCCGGAAACGGTGCTGCGCGACGGGCCGTTCGGGCCCGGCATGGTGCAGCGCTGGGTCACCTCCGTCGACCATCACACCGAGCCGAAGCCGCGGCTGGACCTGGTCGACCTGTGCAGGCCGGGGACGGTGCCCGACGGTTTCTGCGAGGTACTGCGCGCCCTCGACGGCGAGGGCAATGAGGTGTCGCTGATCCACGCCGACGATCCACGCCTGCAACGGATGGCGGTGCTGGACCTGCTGCTCAACAACGCCGACCGCAAGGGCGGACACGCGCTCGAAGGTGTCGACGGGCAGGTCTACGGCGTCGACCACGGCATCTGCCTGCACACCGAGCCGAAACTGCGCACGGTGCTGTGGGGCTGGGCCGGACGTCCGGTGCACGCGTCACTGCTCGCCGACATCACCGCGTTCGCCGCGAACCTGCCGGGCTCGGTGGCCGATTCGCTCGCCGAGCACATCACCGACGCCGAGATCACCGCGCTGACCGAACGCACGAAAGCGCTGCTCGAGCATCCGGTGATGCCGATCCCGAACTCGTCGCGCCCGATTCCCTGGCCCGCGTTCTGATCTCAGGGTGGCCCTGACACGGTCTGTCTGCGCCCACGCTGCCCGGCCAGACTGATCGCATGCTCCGTTACCGTCTGCTCGGCCACACCGGCCTGCGCGTCTCCGAGTTCGCCCTGGGCACCATGCGTTTCGACGACCCCGTCGAGGCCGACCGGATCATCGGCGCCTATGCCGAGATGGGCGGCAATTTCCTCGACACCGCCAGCGCCTACGGCGAGAGCGAGACGATCCTCGGTCGGGTGCTGCGGGATCGCGACCGTTTCGTCCTCGGCACCAAATACACGCTCAGCCGCGACACCACCGATCCCAACGCGGCGGGCAACCACCGCAAGAACCTGGTGCTGTCGCTGGAACGCAGTCTGGCCAGACTGCGCACCGACTACGTCGACGTGTACTGGGTGCACGTGTGGGACCGGCACACCCCGATCGAGGAGACGATGCGCGCCCTCGACGAGGTGGTGCGGGCGGGCAAGGCACTGGCCATCGGCATCTCCGACGCGCCCGCCTGGGTGATCGCCCGCGCCAACACGCTCGCGCAGTGCCGCGACCGGACACCGTTCGCCGCCGTCCAGGTGCCCTACAGCCTGCTCGAGCGCGGTATCGAACGGGAGGTGCTGCCGATGGCCGAGGCCTTCGGTCTCACCGTCACCGCGTGGTCACCACTGGCCGGAGGAGTGCTCGCGCCGGGTTCGGGTCGCGCGCGGACGCCGTCGGAGCTGGCCGCGGTCGCCGCGGTGACCGAAGTCGCGACGGGGCTGGGTGTTCCGGCCGAGCAGGTCGCCCTGGCCTGGACCCGGCAGCGCAGCCGCGCGGTACTGCCGATTCTCGGGGTGAGTACCGCCGCCCAGCTGCGTGGCAATCTGGCGGCGGCCGAACTTCGTCTGCCCGCCGACGCGATCCGGGTGCTCGCGGACGCGGTGCCGTTCGAACGGGGCTTTCCGGCCGATTTCGTCGCCGAATGCGATGCCAGCCCGATGGTTTACGGTGACGCGGTGGACCGCGTCGATGTCGGCGATTCCGGCCCATGGATCCGTTGACGTCGGGTATCTTGAGGCTGCTTTTCCGGGTCGGGGCCGGTGCTAGTGTGCTCCAAGCACTTTCGTCATTCCAACGCAAGAGTCAGAGGAAATCTATGTCGACCCGATCGATCGTCACCACCTCCGCCGCCGCGCTGCTGCTCACCGGCGCCGTCGCCGCTGTGGCCGCGCCCGCGCAGGCCTTCCCCAGCGGATGGTGGAGCGAGAAGACCTACGTCTGCACCGCGACCGACCGCAACACCGGCGCTCCGCTGCCCGACGTCACCGTGCAGGCCGCCGATCAGGTCGGCGCCTCGTTCTACGCGCTGCCGCAGTTCGGCCCCGAGGTCGACGGCGCCAACGTGCAGTGCTACCTGCAGGCGTGAGCCTTCGATGAGCCCGGTGTCGCCGCTCCCGACGCGCGGCGACACCGGGCTCATCGCCCCGCACCCGGTTCAGCCGGTGTGCGCGCTGAGGAACCGCTCGATCTCCGCGGTCTGTCCCAGCACCGCGTGGCCCACCTCGGGCAGCACGCGAACATCACCCCGGGCGAAGCAGGCCCGCGCCCGTTCGGCGGTCCGCGCCGAATCGAAGAGCACGTCACGGCCGCCCACGATCACCAGGACCGGGATGTCCACCGCGCGCAGGTCGGCGTCGGGGAAGATCGGCAGCCGGCCGGTTCGCGGCGAGAAGTGCCGGAACGTCGACTCCACCTCGTCCAGGACCTCTGCGTCGTCGATACCGAGGACGGTGCGCGCGGAGTCGCGCACGGTCTGCCTGCCGATCAGCCGCAGGGCCATCCCCTTGATCAGCCACCCGAATCGCTGGCCACCCAGTCCGCCCGGGCACAGCAGCGTCAGCGCGTCGACCCGTCCGGGCCTGCGGAGGACGAAGTCCAGCGCGGTCCAGCCGCCCAGGGACATGCCGACGAGAGCGAAGGTGGTCAGGCCGAGGCCGTCGACGGCCTCCGACAGCCAGCTCGCGGTCTCGTCGCTGTTCAGCGCCAGGCGGCGGGGGGCACTGAAGCCGGGCTCGCCGGGCAGATCCACCGCGTACACGCGATAGCGGGTCGACCAGTCGCCGACATCGCCGCGCCAGGCGCTCGCGTTGGCTCCCGATCCGTGCAGCAGGACCAGCGGTGGCGCGTCCACCGGTCCGGAGGCGACGACGAAGGTCTCGCCCGCGGTGGTCGGGATCCGGATCTCCTCGTGCGGGACCGGCCAGGCGTCGAGGTGGGCGCGATAGCGCTCGGCGATGGCCTGGCGGCCGGTCTCGGAGGTGTAGATGCCGGTCATGAGGTGAGTACTCCGTCCATGTAGTCGAGCAGGCGGGCGGTATCGGCGAGACCGCCGAGCAGGATGACCTTGAGGCGCGAGCGCGCCGGGTCGTAGGCGGTGTCCACGCGCAGGGGCGTGCCACCGGGCCCCCGGGTGCCCGCCGCGCTCGTGAGCAAGGTGGTGATCCGGTCGGCGGTCGTGCGGTCGACGGCGTCGATCTCGACGATGCAGGACGCGTCGGCGTGCGGGCCTGCGGTCTCGGGCGTGCGGGGCGCGGTGATCGGCAGGCCGGTGAAGGCCTCGAGGTCATCGTGCGCGATGCGGTACTGCTTGCCGATGCGCGCCGCGGGGAGCTTGCCGTCGCGGACATAGCTGCGCACGGTGCGCACATGCAGCCCGAGCAAGTCGGCGACCTGCTCGACCGAGTAGAGACGATCCGTCATGAAACTACCGTAAACGAACATGCATATAGGGAGCAATAGGGAAGTTTAGGTAGGTGTGATGTGTGACAATGGTCGCGAAGCGCCCGTTTCGGCAACCATCGGCGCTGGTGCGGTGCATGATCATCGGCAATTCGTCCGCCACCGCCGTGACCAGCGGATCTGGCTGAACACAACCCTTGACGCAACCGCCGGAACACGTTTGTCTGCAGGTAGTGGGCCGCCCGGGCGACACCGCGGGCAACCGCCTGACCGGCCCGCGGACCGCTCGCCCCGGCGGGGGCTCTACCCTCGAATCATGCAGTCCTGGTCCGATATCGCCCTACCGACCGTCCCCGGAACAGGGCCGCCGTTGCGGTTGTACGACACCGCCGACCGCCAGGTCCGCCCGGTCACCCCCGGCGCGACCGCGAAGATGTACGTCTGCGGCATCACTCCCTACGACGCCACCCACCTCGGGCACGCCGCCACCTATCTGACATTCGACCTGGTCAACCGGCTGTGGCGGGACGCGGGCCACGACGTGCACTACGTGCAGAACGTCACCGACGTCGACGACCCGCTGTTCGAACGCGCCGCCCGCGACGGCGTCGACTGGCGTGACCTCGGCAGCTCCGAGATCGAGCTGTTCCGCGAGGACATGACCGCCCTGCAGGTGCTGCCCCCGCAGCACTACATCGGCGCCATCGAGTCGGTCGAGGAGGTGGTGGAGCTGGTGCAGAAGCTGCTCGCCGCCGGCGCCGCCTACATCGTCGACGACGCCGAGTTCCCCGACATCTACTTCCGCACCGACGCCACCGAGCAGTTCGGCTACGAGTCCGGCTACGACCGGGCCACCATGGAACAGCTGTTCGCCGAACGCGGCGGCGACCCCGACCGCCCGGGCAAGCGCGACATCATCGACGCGCTGCTGTGGCGGGCCGAACGTCCGGGCGAGCCGTCCTGGCAGGCGCCGTTCGGCGCGGGCCGCCCGGGCTGGCACATCGAGTGTGCGGCGATCGCGCTCAACCGCATCGGCACCGAGTTCGACGTCCAGGGCGGCGGCTCGGACCTGATCTACCCGCACCACGAGTACTCGGCCGCGCACGCCGAGGCGATCACCGGCGCCCGCCGCTTCGCCCGCCACTACGTGCACGCCGGGCTGATCGGCCTCGACGGCGAGAAGATGTCGAAGTCCAAGGGCAATCTGGTGCTGGTGTCGAAGCTGCGCCGCTCCGGCGTCGACCCGGCCGCGATCCGCCTCGGCCTGCTCGCCGGGCACTACCGCCAGGACCGGATGTGGACCGACGAGGTCCTCACCGCGGCCCAGAGCCGCCTGGCCCGCTGGCGGGAAGCCGCCGGACTGGCCACCGGCCCGTCGGCGGCCGACACCGTCGCCCGGTTGCGTCAGCACCTGGCCGACGATCTGGACACTCCCAAGGCGCTCGACGCCGTCGACAACTGGGTCGAGCAGGCGCTCACCTACGGCGGCGCCGACCCCGCCGCACCCGCGCTGGTGCGCGACGCCGTGGACGCGCTGCTGGGCATCACGCTCTGACGGTCGCGGGTCACCCGGCGACCTGCGTCGTCTCGTGACCCGCGCCGGGTACTGTCGCCGCAAGTGAGGCGCGGGGCGCTGTCGCGTCGTGCGTTCGACCGGCGACAGGAGCGTCGATGCCCGACACGCACCATCCCGCCACCGCTACGGCGACCACGGTCCTGCACGTCGGCGGACTGCATCGCGCGGGCTCCCGGCAGACCCTGGCCGCCGCGCTGCGCGATCGGCCCGGAGTCCTGGAGGTCGAGGCCAACCCGCTCGCCCAGACCGCCACCGTCACCTACGACCCGGCGCTGACCTCGGTGACCGACCTGCGCGACTGGATCCGGGACTGCGGATACCACTGCGCGGGCCGCTCGGTACCCACCCATCTCTGCGACCCGGGCAGTGAGCCGCCCGCGCCGGAGGGCGCTCCCGCGGGCACCGGTACACCGACCACTGCCGCGGCCGCGCACGACGCGGGGACGGCAGGACACCACCACGGCGGCCATGCCGCCATGTCCATGGACGACATGGCCCGCGACATGCGCAACCGGTTCCTCGTCGCGCTCGTCTTCTCCACCCTGGTGATGCTGTGGTCGCCGATGGCCACCCACATGCTCGGCCTGCACCTGGCGGTCCCGTTCGGGCTGCGCGTGGACGTGTGGGCGCTGATCCTGAGCCTGCCGGTGATCTTCTACTCCTCGACGATCTTCTTCACCGGCGCGTGGCAGGCGCTGAAGGCGCACACCCTCGACATGATGGTGCTGGTCTCGGTCGGTATCGGCACCGGCTGGCTGTATTCGCTGTCCGTGACGCTCACCGGCGGCGGCGAGGTGTTCTACGAGGCGTCGACGATGCTGGCGACCTTCGTGCTGCTGGGGCACTGGTTCGAGATGCGGGCGCGCGGTGGCGCCAACGACGCGGTCTCCACGCTGCTGGATCTGTCGCCGCCGAAAGCCGTCGTGCTGCGCGACGGGAACGAGGTCGAGATCCCCACCGCCGACGTGGCGGTCGGTGACGTGCTGCTGGTGCGTCCCGGTGCCAAGATCGCCGTCGACGGCGTCGTGCTCGACGGCTCGGGCGAGGTCGACGAGTCGATGGTCACCGGGGAGAGCCTGCCGGTCGACAAGGAACCCGGCTCCCCGGTCATCGGCGCGACCATCAACACCACCGGCAGCCTGCGGGTGCGCGCGACCAAGGTCGGCGCCGACACCGCGCTCGCCCAGATCGTGGAACTCGTACAGCAGGCGCAGAACTCGAAGGCGCCGGGCCAGCGCCTGGCCGACCGGGCCGCGTTCTGGCTGACCCTGGTCGCCCTGATCGGCAGCCTGACCACGCTGGTGGTGTGGCTGCTCGCCGGCGCCTCGCTGAGCCGGGCACTGCTGTTCGCGATCACCGTGGTCGTGGTGACCTGCCCGGACGCGCTGGGTCTCGCGACACCGACCGCGATCCTCGTCGGCACCGGCCTCGGCGCGAAACGCGGTGTGCTGTTCAAGAACGCGACCGCGCTCGAGGACGCGTCGCACATCGATGTGGTGGTGCTGGACAAGACGGGCACCCTCACCAAGGGCGCGCCGGAGGTCACCGACGTGGAGCCCGCACCCGGCGTCGACACCGGTCGGATGCTCGCCCTGGCCGCGGCGGTGGAACGCGAGTCCGAGCATCCGCTGGCGAAGGCGATCGTCGACTACGCGAAGGGCCAGGACGCGCGGACACTGTCGGCGACGGAGTTCCGGAACGTGCCCGGCCGCGGTGCGATCGCCACCGTCGACGGGCACCGCGTCGTCGTCGGCAATCGCGGTCTGCTCGAGCAGGAGCACATCGCCCTTGGCGAGCTGGCGACCCGACGCGACGACCTCGCTGCCTCGGGGCACACCGCCGTCCTGGTCGCCGTCGACGGCACCGCGGCCGCCGTGATCGCCCTCGCCGACGCCCCGCGACCCACCTCCGCTGCCGCGGTCGCCGCGCTGCACGAGCTCGGCGTGGACGTTTTCATGCTGACCGGCGACAACCACGCGACCGCGCGGCGCATCGCCGACGACCTCGGCATCGACACCGTGATCGCCGATGTCCTGCCCGGCGACAAGGCCGACCGGATCGCCGAACTGCAGCGGGCGGGCAGGAAGGTCGCGATGGTGGGCGACGGCGTCAACGACGCGCCTGCCCTCGCACGCGCCGATCTGGGCATCGCCATCGGTGCCGGTACCGACGTCGCCATCCAAACCGCCGACGTCGTGCTCATGCGCTCGGACCCGTTCACCGTGTCGACCGCGCTGCGTATCGGGCGTGGCACCGTCCGCAAGGAACACCAGAACCTCGCCTGGGCGGTCGGCTACAACGGCATCGCGCTGCCGATCGCCGCCGGGGTGTTCGCGCCGTGGGGGCTGACGATGCGCCCGGAGATCGCGGCCATGGCGATGTCGGGATCGAGCTTGATCGTCGCTCTCAACGCGCTGCACCTCAAACGCCTGCCGCTGCCCGAACCGCCCGACCGGCGACGCGCCGGTGCGGTTTCCGGCCGTCGGCCCGCGAACCGTGCGTCGAGGCTCTAGATTCGTGCCATGGAATCGATCGAGATCGATACTCCGACCGGACGAATCGACGCCCTGATCGCCCGCCCGCAGGGTCCGGGCCCGTGGCCGGGCGTGGTCGTCCTCCACGACGCCCTCGGCGTGAACGCCGACCTGCGCCACCAGCTCGAGATCGTCTCCGGCGCGGGCTATCTGGCGATCGCGCCGAACCTGTTCGCGCGTGGCCGGGTGCGCTGCATCCAGCAGGCGTTCCGCGCCGTCGCGTTCACCGGGAAGGGGCCCGCGGTGGGAGAGATCCTCGCCGCGCGTGACCACCTCGCCGGCGATCCCGACTGCACCGGCCGGATCGCGGTACTCGGTTTCTGCCTCGGCGGCGGCTTCGCGCTGCTCACCGCGCCTCAGGGTTTCCACGCCTCGGCACCGTTCTACGGCAGTCTCTACGGCGATTACAAGACGCTGCTCGACGGCGCGTGCCCGGTGGTTGCCAGCTACGGCAAGCTCGATCCGGCGCTTGTGGGCGCGGCGGGCAAGCTCGAGGCGGCGCTGACCGCGGGCGGGGTCGAGCACGACATCAAGACCTACCCGAACGCCACCCACAGCTTCGCCAATGTGCTGCCCGGAAACGCCGTGCTGGAACGCATCGGCATCGGCTACGACGCGGCCGCCACCGACGACGCCTGGCAGCGCATCTTCGCCTTCTTCGACCGGCATCTGCGCACCGGGGCGTGAGCCGCGCGCCACGGTAGCCGGGAGTGTGCGGCGTTTATACTGTGGCCAAGCGCAGCTGACCTGCCGTCGATCGGAGAGCGTCACATGGGGTACCAGCGCATCGTGGTGGGGACCAACGGCTCGGAGTCCGCGCAGACGGCGGTCGCCGTCGGCGGCGACCTCGCGGTCAAGCTCGAACTCGGGGTCACCGTCGTGAGCGTCTGGAAGGAAGCGACGCTGAAGGCGGGCACCGACGCCGCCTGGGCCGAGGAGAACACCGCGGCCGCCGCCGAGGTGCTCGCCGAGGTGGGTGTCACCGAGGTAGTGCGCAGCGAATTGCCCGGCACGGCGGGCGCGGTCCTGCTCGAGGTCGCCGCCGCCGAACCCGGCACCCTGCTGGTCATCGGTGGGGGCGGGCTGGCCAGTTCGAAGGCGCGCCTGCTCGGGTCGACCGCCAATCACGTGTCCCACCACAGCGAATCCGATGTGGTGTTCACCCACAAGATCCCGAAACGCTGGACCACTGTCGGTCTCACCACCGACGGGTCGGCGAGCTCGATCACCGCGGTGCGCCGCGGCTACGACGTGGCCGTGGCGCTCGGCGCCCGCCCGTTCCTGGTGACCGCCGCCAAGACCGACGACGACGGCGCCGTCACGCTGATCGAGGTGGAAGGCCAAGCCCAGGTCGAGGATCCGGAGCTGTTCGGCCGTGATGTCCTCACCGGTGTGCCCGCGGCCGAGGCGATCTGCAACGCGGCCTGGAAATACGACCTGGTCGTCATCGGCAATCGCGGAATGAGCGGTCCCGCACGGTTGTTGGGCTCGGTCGCCAACAAGGTCACCCACGACATCGACACCAACCTGCTGCTGGTCAACACCACCCACACCTGAACGGTCGCCCAGTCGGCGAGTTTGCTCCGGTTTTGCGGGTAACCGCGAAAGCTGCCCGAAACCACCTGGTCGGTCACTTATGATGACCCGAACGCGCGAGGTTCGGAACACGACGGAGTGGACGCCGGATGAATGCTGGGATCGAAGCGGCGGGCTTCTTCGGCCTGCTCGACTGGGAGAAGACGACCGGCCTGAGCAAGTTCTGGGTCGACATGATCAGCATTCCGATCTTCAGCGCCATGGCCGGCTTGATCACCAACTGGACCGGCGTCATCATGCTGTTCGCGCCGGTGCGCTTCACCGGGTTCTACGTTCCGGGCCTCAAGACGATCTTCCCGCTGCTGCCGCGCAAGGTGCAGATCCTGCCGACCTTCGCCCCCGGCGGCATCCTCGGCTTCCAGGGCTTCATCCCGGCCCGCGCCGAGAAGATGGCGAGCCTGATGGTCGACAACGCCGTCGCCAAGATCGGCACGGCCAAGGACTTCTTCGACCAGATGGATCCGCGCAAGATCTCCGCGCAGGTCGCCCAGGTGGCGCTGCCGAACGTGCGGTCGATGGTCGACTCGATCATGGTGACCGAGCATCCGCAGCTGTGGGCCGACATGCCGCCGCGCGCACGCGAAGTCGTGTACTCGCGGGTGGAGGCGGAACTGCCCGCGATCACCGATCGCGCCTTCGACTTCATCGGCGCCAACATCGACCAGCTGCTCGATGTGAAGCTGATGGTCGTCGGCTATCTGCGGCGGCGCCCGGAACTGCTCAAGGACGTCATCTACGGGCTCGGCGCGCCGGAGCTGCGGTTCATGACCCGCAGCGGGGTGATCGGGTTCCCGTTCGGGGTCGTCGTCGCGCTGTGGTTGTCGTTGCTGCACTACAGCACCCCGCACGGGGACACCCCGGCGGTGATCTCGCTGCCCGGCTGGCTCTACGACATCCTGCACTTCCTGCCCGCGTGGGCGTGGGTGCTGTTCGGCGGCGCGGTGGTGGGTGTGCTGGTCAACATCATCGCCATCAAGGTGGTGTTCGAGCCGGCCACCCCGCAACCGCGCTACAAATACCCGTGGCGGGTGGCGAAATTCGCCAAACGTCAGCATCAGGCGGCGGCCGATCTCGGGCACGCGATCGGCTATCAGATCGTCACTCTCGACGTCGTCGCCGAGCAGCTCCTGGAGGGGCCGAGCGGCGACAAGACCCGCGCGGTCATCGCCCACTTCCTCAAGGCCGAGATCGACCGGGTGCTGGGGCCGCTGCGGTCGGTGACCCGGCTCGCGGTGGGGCCCCGCCAGTTCGACGCCATCCAGGCCACCGCGGGCGCGAGCCTGGCGACGGAGATGAAGCCGTGGCTGGTCGACGATGTCGAGTTCTCCCAGACCACGGCGGCCAGCGTCGACCGCCTGGCCACCGAGAAACTGCGTGAACTGCCGCCGGAGGAGTTCGTCGAAATGCTCTACACCGCCATCGAACAGGACGCCTGGCTGCTCTACGCGCACGGCGGCGCGCTCGGTGTGCTCGTCGGCGCCCTGCATCTACTGGTCTTCGGAGCGTGAGCATGGACGACCGCGAGAACCTGCCCGAACCCACCCCGGAGCCCGGGATCCCGACCGATCTGGTCGGGCTGGCGCGCATCGCGGGACTGTCGTTGCGCCACATCGTCGGCGCGGTCACCAAGGGCGCGCTGCACACCGCCACCGACCTCGCCGACGACATCCGCGCGGGTGAGCCGATGTCGCAGATCATCGACGAGCGGATCGACGCGCTGCGCAAGATCGCCCTGGGCGCGCTCGGGCTCACCAGCACCGCGTCGGGGGTGTACGGGCAGGCCGAAACCAGTGTGGGCGCCGCGGACTTGAAGGCCATGGGCGACGCGATGATCACCGAGGGCTGGGATTCGGCGCAGCAGCCCCGCGACCTGCATCCCTCGTTCGTGCCGATCCTGCACGACCTGACCCCCGACGAGGCGCGCATCCTGCGGTTCCTGGCCGTCGCCGGCCCGCAACCCGCCATCGACATCCGCACCAAGGCGCCGTTCGGGATCGGCTCGCAGCGCCTGGCCGACGGCATCAACATGATCGCCTACATGGCCGGCTGCGCGCTGCCCGAACGCGATCACCACTACCTGGGCAATCTGAGCAGGCTCGGGTTGGTGCGCTTCTCCACCGAACCGGTCGCCGACTTCCGCCGCTACGCGTTCCTGGAGGCCCAGCCCAGTGCTCAGGCCGCCTACAAGTCGGTGAAGATGCGGGCGATCAGCTCCTACCGCAGCATCTACCTGTCGGTGTTCGGCAAGCAGTTCTGCGACGCGTGTTTCGTGCTCGGCGACTACACCGGGGGCGGCTGGGCCAGTGACGATCGTGGTGACGTCTACCTGGGCAAGGGCCCCCGGCTGCCGTGAGCCGCGTCAGTCCTTGCCGCGCAACGCGTCCAGCACGCCGGCGAACATCACCGACTTGATCGCGGTCAGCGTGGGCTGGTCCTTGCCACCGTACGGGGCGACGGTCGCCAGCGCGGTGTCGAGCACCGCGTCCTCACCGACGGCGGCGTCGACCAGGTCGTAGGCCAGCGCGTCGGTGCCACCGAAGCGGCGGCCGGTGGTCATCGCGGCGACCGCGGTCCGCGGCGGCACCTTGGCCTGGATCAGCGCGGCCATGCCGTTGGTGAACGGGATCCGGATGTCGGCCTCGGGGAAGCAGAAGAAGCCGCGATCGGCCCGCATGACCCGGTAGTCGTGGGCGACGGCGAGCATGGCGCCCGCGCCGAAGGCGTGCCCGCCGATGGCCGCGGCGGTCGGCATCGGCAGCGTGAGCATGCGGCCGAACAGGGTGTGCACGGCTTCGACGTACTCGGCGGCGCGATCGCCGTTGGCGGACAACCAGTCCAGGTCCAGACCGTTGGAGTAGATCTTGCCGGTCGCGGTGGTCACCAGCGCGGCCGCGCCCTCGGCGACGGCGGTGTCGAGATGGGCGTGCACCTCGGTGATGAAGTCGGGGGAGAAGCGGTTCTCCCCGTCGCCGAGGTCGAGGATCGCGATCGCGTCGTGGTGGCGCAGGGTGGGCATGGAGGGGTTCCTTTCAGCGGGGGCCGAGTTCGAGCACGGCACGGACAGCGGCGCGCAGATGCCTGCGGGCCAGGGGATCGGTGAGCCGGTCGCGCCGCAACAGCAGCGCGGTCGGCAGGTCGACCAGACAGGTGGTGACAGTGGCGACGCCGCGCCGGTCGGCCCGGCCCCACAGCGCCCGCGCGACACGCGACAGCGCGGTCAGCAGCGCCTTCTCGGTGTCGGCGATCTGGCGGGCGAGGTCGGCGGGCAGATCGCCGTGGAGGAGTTCGGTGCGGTCGACGAGCAGCAGCAGGCGAGCCGAGTCGGGGTGGACGTCGGCCAGGCGCGCCGGCGTCTCGGCGGCGTCGACCACCGCGGCGATCCGCGCGTCCGGGTCGGTGGCGGCGACGGCGCGATCGATGTCGGCGGCCTGCAGGGCAAGGAACCGGCGGGCGGCGCGTAACCAGGTGCGCGCCAGCACTTCCTGGCGGGAGCCGAAGGTGTGGTACAGCGCGCCGTTGGACACCCCGGTCGCGGCGGCGACCGCGCGCACGGTCACCGCCGCGGAACCGGAGCGCGCGGCGAGGTGCTCGGCGGCGTCCAGCACGGTCTCCGGGTCGTGAGTTCGCGGTCTCGGCATGAACAAAAGTTTACAGAGCGTCTGCTCTGTTATTCCATCCGGGTGCACTTGTCACCTGGTAGCGCGCGGATTTTGTTCCAGCACTTGGTATTTCGATCTCACGTTGCGCTATTCCGCCACAGCATAGACTTCGTTATGCTCGCGCGAGCCCTCGTTACGATCGGGTACTGTTCGCATTCTTCGGTCCTGTCCGCACGCACAGATCGGCATCGCGATGTCCCGAGTGGTCACCAAGGAGCAGTACTACGACACCGCCGTGGCGGTGCTCGCCGAGTTCGGCTTCAAAGGCCTCAACATCGGTGTGCTGTGCCGTCGCCTCGGGGTCACCAGCGGCTCGTTCTACCACCACTTCGGCTCGTGGCAGGGGTTCGTCGATACCCTGCTCGAGCACTGGGAGAACCGGCAGATGCTCGAGCTACGCGCGCTCGATGTCGGCCACGGCGATCCGGACGCCGACGTGCGCGCCATGTCGGAACTCGCGGGCGGACTCGAACACGGCGCCGAAGCCGCGCTGCGCGCCTGGGCGGCCAACGACGAGTCGGTTCACGTGGCGGTCAAGCGTGTCGACGAATCCCGCCGCCGCACCGTGCATCGCGTGATCGACAGCGTCGTCGGCGACCCGGCCACCGCCTCCGTCGTCACCGAGTTCGGAATGGCGATGCTGATCGGCTACCAGCAGCTCGCCGCCACCGGCGAACCCACCGAACTCGACCAGCTGCTCGCCGAATACGCGCGGCTGATCTATTCGCACCGGCCTCAGCCCAGCAACTCGTCCACGTAGCACCAGCGCCACACCTCACCGGGCTCCACGCTGCGCATCACCGGATGCGCCGAGGACCGGTAGTGCGCGCTCGCGTGATTGCCCAGCGACGACTCACAGCAGGCGATGTTGCCGCAGTCGGTGCACATCCGCAGATGCACCCAGGCCAGCCCCTCCGCCACGCACTCCCGGCACACCAGCGCACCGTCCGGCTCCCGCAGCAGCGGCGCGTGTTCTAGGTGGGTGCAGCCGTCGGCGGGCGCGGCGCCCGAGAGCGGTTCGGTGCCGGGTTCGTCGTCGGCTTCGTCGAAGCGGTCGATCATCGATTCCTCGAGGTCCAGGCGCGCGAGAACGTGCTGCAGCACTTCGTAATCCACCGCGCCCGCGTCCCGGACCGCGAGCACGGCATCGCGTTCGGCGGCCAGCATCGCCAGCCGCAGACGCCGGTACTCGGCCGTGGGGGTCACCAGTTCGGCCTCGGGACGGCCCAGGCGTTCCCAGGCCGCGTTGGTGCGCCAGATCAACCGTTGCCGCAGCGACTCGATGACCAGTTCCGGCGTGTCCGGGCCGATCCGCTTGTCCAGCTCGGCCAGCCCCGCGCTCGACGCCTGTTGCAGCAGATCGGCTTTCGCGAGCGCGTCCTCGGCCCGGCTCGGCCCGCGCAGCCGCAGCAGCCGCACCAGCCACGGCAGCGAGGTGCCCTGCACCAGCAGGGTGCCGCCGACGACCACCAGCGCCAGCAGTTCCAGCACCGGCAGCTGCGGGGTCGACTCGGGGAGCAACAGCACCGCGGCCAGGGTCACCACGCCGCGCATTCCCGCCCACGACACCACCGCGGCATGGCTCAACGGCTCGGTCTCGCGCCCGAACAGCCGGGCCACCAGCACCGGCGTGAACACCCAGATCGGCCGGGCCAGCATCACCGCGGCCAGCACCGCCACCGCGGCGACCAGCAGGGTGCCCCGGTCCAGCCCGCTGTGCCAGGCGGCCTCGACGATCCAGCGCACCTGCAGGCCGATGATCAGGAAGACCGTGCTCTCCAGGATGAACTGGATGGTCCGCCAGTTCGTCGACTCGGCGACCCGGGAGGCCGCGCCCTGCCAGCGTTGCGCGCCGTGCCCGAGGATCATCCCGCAGGTCACCACCGCGATCACCCCGGAGGCGTGGACGTGCTCGGCGGGCAGGTACGCCACGAACGGCGCGAGCAGCGACACCGTCGTGTCGAGCACCGGGTCCTTGATCCGCTTGCGCAGCACCACCAGTGCCGCCGCGACGGCCCCGCCCACGACCGCCCCGCCGACCGCGGCGAGCAGGAAGTCCCCGCCGATCTGCCACACCGTCACCGCGCCCGCCATGGCGGCGATCGCGCCGCGCAGCGACACCAGCGCCGTCGCGTCGTTGAACAGCGATTCGTCCTCGAGGACGGTCACGATGCTGCGTGGCATGCCGGTGCGGCGGGCGATCGCCGTCGCGGCCACCGCGTCCGGCGGCGCGACCACCGCGCCCAGCGCGACCGCGGCCGCGAACGGGATCGGCAGCAACCACCAGGCCACCAGCGCCACCGCGAAGGTACTGAACAGCACCAGCCCGACCGACAGCGACGCGATCGTGCGCAGATTGTCCTTGAAATCGACCAGCGAGGTCCGCAGGGCCGCGGTGTAGAGCAGCGGCGGCAGCAGCCCCAGCAGCACCACCTCGGGCTCGAGATGCACCTGCGGCACCATCGGCACATAGGACGCGGCGACGCCGGCGACCGTCAGGACGAGGGGTTCGGACACCCCGAACCGTCGCGCCAGCGCCGCCAGCGCGGTCGCCGAGCCGACGAGAATCACCAGACCGATCGCCACATGCACGACCAGCATTCTTCCATCGCGGTCACTCCGGAGACGCCCCGCGCTCAGCCGACCTGCTCGGCACTCCCGAGGTGGCCGATCTCGCCCCACACCCGCAGGCCCAGCCTGCTGCCCTCGCGCCGCCACTGCGACACCGACGCGTTCGGGACCGGTTCGAGCGAGTCGGGCACGGCGGCGCCCATGCCCTCCAGGATGTAGCGCATCGACATCACCACCGCGTCGTGGGTGACCACCAGCACCTGCTCGCCCGCCGCGACGACGTCGAGTTCGTCGAGGAAGCTGCGCACCCGCAGGGCGACATCGGCCAGCGACTCGCCGCCGGGCGGCCGGTAGACCCAGTTGCCGACCCGTTCGCGCCGGGCCGCCTCCTCGGGGGAGCGGCGCCGGATCGCCTTGTACGGATGCAGTTCGAACACCCCCATCTCGCGGTCACGCAGTCGCTCGTCGACCAGGGTGCGGATCGGGCGCAGGTGCCGGTTCCGGGTGACGGCGGCCTCCGCCATCACCGCCCAGGTGAGCCGGGTGCGCAGGTAGGGGGAGCAGACCACCAGCCCCGGCCGCTGGACGCCGGCGAGACCGGCAAGCCACTCACCCAGGCTCTGCGCCTGCCAGCGCCCGAGCTCGGTCAGTTCGACCTCGGCGTCGGTGCCGCGCATCGGCCGCAGTTCGGTCGCCGGGTCCGCGTACCAGGCGTTGGCCGTGCTCTGGGCGTGCCGCACGGCCCACAACCCGTCCAGCGCGCGTGGCACCGTCAATCCTTCGGGCACCTGCACCCACCCCCTCCGCTGCTCGAACCCCATCGATGTCCTTCGTGCTCGTCCCGTCGTGCCCGGACGCGCCAGGGAATAGCGGCTTCGTTGCCGGCGTTGTACCCCGAGAATTGAACGCCTGTCCAGATATTTCCGGCGGATCGCCGCCGGATTTTCGTGTGCCGGAGGAGGCCCGCTTGACCACCAGAGTAGAGATCTGGACCGACATCAACTGCCCGTTCTGCTACCTCGGGAAGGCGCGCTTCGAAGCCGCACTGGCCGAGTTCGACCATCGCGACGACGTCGAGGTCGTGCACCGCTCCTTCGAACTCGATCCCGGCCTGCCCACCGACGAGTCCGGCCCCGTGATCCCGCGCATCGCCGCCAAATACGGCATCAGCGTCGAGCAGGCCGCCGCCAACGAGCGCGGCATCGGCGCCCAGGCCGCCCAGCTCGGCCTGCCCTACCAGACCTCCGGCCGCGACTACGGCAACAGCTTCGACATGCACCGCCTGCTGCACTTCGCCCTCGACCTGGGCAAGCAGGACGCCCTGCTAGACGCCCTCTACGCGGGCAACTTCGCCGAAGCCGAACCGGTCTTCGCCGACACCGAACGCCTTGTCGCCCTTGCGGTTCGCGCCGGGCTCGACGAGACCGCCGTGCGCGACGTCCTCGCCGACCCGCACGCCTACGCCGACGCCGTCCGCCAAGACGAACGCGAAGCCGCCCAGCTCGGCGCCACCGGCGTGCCGTTTTTCGTCTTCGACAACAAGTACGCCGTCTCCGGTGCCCAGCCCACCGAGGTCTTCACCCAGGCCCTGACCACCGCCTGGAACGACCGCCTCGCGCCGCTGGTGATCGCCGACGCCGACGCCGACACGTGCGGCCCGGACGGCTGCAAGATCTGACCCGCTACAGGTCGATGACGACCTTGATATCGGTGTGATCACCCGGCTCGAACGCCTCGAGCGCGCGCTCCAACGGCAGTCGCCGGGTGATCAACCGGGCCAGCCACGCCGGATCGGCCTTCGCCAGCGACTCGGCGGCCAGCTGGTAGTGGTGCCGGTTGGCGTTGACCGAACCGAACACGACCGCGTTGTCGAGCACGATATTGCGGTTCAGCGCACCGACATCGACCGGGGAATCCTTGCCCGCCGCCGTCACCCCGGTCAGGCACACGATCGAGCCCGGAGTGTCGAACTGCATCAGCTGCAGCGTCACCGCCGCCGCACCCGTCGCCTCGATCACCACATCCGGGCTGATCTTCTCGGCCACCGCCGCGGCGGACCCGGTGTGGAAGGTGCCACCGAGATCGGCCACCAGCCCCGGCTTCGGCCCCGCCGTCGACCGGTCGAGCACATGCACGTCGAGCCCACGCTGCGCGCCGAGCATCGCCGCCAGCAGCCCGATCGGACCCGCGCCGGTGACCAGCACCGTCTTCGGTTCGAACCAGGCCCGCTGGTTGATCCGCTCGATCTGATCCCACGCCTTGGCGACCACCGTCGTCGGCTCCATCAGCACCCCGACCTCGGCCAGGGACGGATCGAGCCGCACCGTGTAGTCGGCGTCGACCACCCACGCGGTGGACCCGAACCCGTCGATCTCCTTGATCCCGCGCTCCACGTACTGCCCGTTGCGGCACATGTCGAATTCCCCACGCGCACACGCCCCGCACGGTTGCGGGTCCGGCCTGCGCACGATCCCCACGACGAGATCGCCCGGCGCGAAATCACTTCCGGCCGGCGCGGTACGCACCCGACCCAGCGACTCGTGCCCGAGGATCAGCCGCTCCCGCCCCGGCGGCGCCCATCCGTAGATACCCGAGGCGATTTCGCGGTCGGTGCCGCAGATGCCCAGCGACACCCCGTCGACGAGGAGCTCGTTCGGCCCGGCTACCGGATCCGGCACGTCCAGCACACTCAGCGAACCGGCCTGTTCGGGCACAACGGTCAAAGCACGCATGTCGTTTCCCTTCCGCCACCCCGGGCGACGCTGTCGACAACCTGCACGAGCAACTCACTCGCGAACCCGCGAGCACACGCACCACCTGCGCCAACGGTACGGGAACCCGCCGGGATCCCGCAGCACCGCGATGATCGCGAATTGCTTGCAATCACCCCGCGCGGTCATCGTCCCCAACGCCGGAAACACCGGTTGCCGGGTCGGCTACGGTGGAGACCGCTCGCACCGATCGACCCGTTGGCTGCTGGGAGGCGTCTTGCGCATCATCGTCCGGATCCTGCTCGTGCTCGCCGCCCTCATCGGTGCCGCCGCGCCGGCGCTCGCCACCCCGGCCATCGATGACACCACCAGCCGCAAGATCGACGAACTGCTCGCCGTGCGCGCCGGCGCGGGCCCGATCAGCCGGGCGGACCTGCTCGCACGGCTGTCCACGCGCCTGCTCGGCACGCCGTACGGCGCGAACATGCTCGTCGGCTCGGCCACCGAGCCCGAACAGCTCGTCGTGGACCTGCGCCGCGTCGACTGCTTCACCTTCCTCGACTACCTCGAGGCAGCGTCCCGCTCGGCCGACCGCGACCAGTTCGTCAGCAACCTCGTCGCCACCCGCTACGTCGACAGCCGCGTCGAATTCACCCAGCGCAAACACTTCTTCACCGACTGGGCGGCCACCGGGCGCGTCGCCGCCACCGATATCGCCGCGAGCCTGAGCCCCGCCGCGGTCACCGTCACCAAACACCTCAACGCCAAAGCCGACGGCGGCACCTATCTGCCGAGTCTGCCCGTCGTCGACCGGGCGATCACCCACATTCCCGCGGCAGCCGTCGACGGGGGAGTCGTGGCCGGGCTGCGCACCGGGGATTTCGTCGGCGCCTACACCCCCGACGCGGGCCTCGACGTCACCCACGTCGGTTTGATCGTCCAGACCGCCGACGGCCCGATGTTCCGCAACGCGTCCTCGCTGGCCGCCTACCAGGTCCTCGACACCCCGCTGGCCGACTATGTCCGCACCACGCCGGGCATCGTCGTGCTGCGCCCGCTCTGACCACCGCACCACCATCGAGGGATTCGCCGTGACCACCCTGCCCGATCGCCCCCACACCGCACTGCTCGTCGTCGACGTCCAGAACGGGGTCGTCGGCGAAGCGATCCGGCGCGACGAAGTGGTCGCCAACATCGCCGCACTCGTCGACCGGGCCAGAGCCGCGTCGGTACCGGTGATCTGGGTCCAGCACTCCGGCGACGACCTCGTCACCGGCACCGAGGCCTGGCAGTACGTTCCCGAACTCACCCGCACCGACGACGAACCCCTCGTCCACAAACGCTACGGCGACTCCTTCGAGGACACCCCGCTCGACGACCTGCTCGCCGACGCGGGCGCCGGGCACCTCGTCGTCGCCGGCGCCGAGTCCGACGCGTGCATCCGCTCCACCATCCACGGCGCGTTCGTCCGCGGCTACGACGTCACCCTCGTCGCCGACGCCCACACCACCTTCGACAAAACCCCGTGGGGCGCACCGCAACCCGCCGAGGTCATCGCCCACACCAACCTGTACTGGCAGTATCAGCGGGCGCCCGGCCGCACCGCCGCCGTCCGCCCGACCGCGGAGCTTGACTTCAGGTCGACCTGAACCGGCACGGTGGTCCCATGACCACCTTCGACCACGCCCACAGCCTCGGCTACGACCGCCGCGCCACCCGGCTGCTCGGCGGCCTCTACCGCCGCATCGCCGCCGACATCGACACCGCGACCGCGCCCGGCGCCACCGTCGCCGACATCGGCACCGGACCGGGAAAACTGCTGTCCCACGTGGCGACCCGCCGCCCCGATCTACGCCTGCACGGTGTCGACCTGTCCCCGCACATGATCGAGATCGCCCGCCACAACCTGCACGGCCACCCCGTCGACCTCACCGTCGCCGACGTCACCGACCTCCCGCACCCCGACGCGAGCATCGACCTCGCCGTCTCCAGCCTGAGCATGCACGAATGGCCCGACCTCGACCGCGCCGTCGACGAACTGCACCGCATCCTCCGCCCCGGCGGCACCCTCACCGTCTACGACTTCCGGTTCACCCGCGCCAGGGCCGTCAAGGACACCCTGCGCGCCCGATTCGGCACCGTCGACACCGCCGCCGTCCGGCTGCCCTGGCATCCCGTCGCCGTCGTCACCCGCTACCGCGCCACCGCCTAGGCTCGACGAATGACGGGTGAGCACACCACGATCGGCGCGGCGGCGGCACACTTCGGACTCGCCACCCACGTCCTGCGGCACTGGGAGGACCGCGGGCTGCTCACCCCGGACCGCGACTCGGCGGGCCGGCGCCGCTACCGCGACACCGACCTCGACACCATCGCCATGATCGTCCTCGGCAAGAAAGCCGGACTGTCCCTGGACGACCTGGCCCTGCTGTTCACCCGGGCACCCGACCGCGCCACCCGCACGCAGGTCCTGCACGCGCACCGGGCCCGCCTCGCCGACCAGCTCGCCCGCACCCGCGCCGCCCTCGACGCCGTCACCCACGTCCTGGACTGCGACGCCGAGGACTTCCGCACCTGCCCGCACTTCCTCGACCAGGTCGCCGCCGTCCGCCCGGCTACCGCACGTGCCCGGCGAGAGACCGGCCGATGACACATCCCCTGCTGGGAAACCCCGCCCCGACATGAGACGATCGCGCAGGTGACCAGCACACCGGAGCGGCCCCAGCACCTGCGGGACCTCGCCCTGCTGCGCCGCGTCCGCGACCGGATCGACCGCGAATACGCCCAACCGCTCGACGTCGAGGCCCTCGCGCGCGGCGTGCACATGTCCGCCGGGCACCTGAGCAGGCAATTCCGCCTCGCCTACGGTGAATCGCCCTACTCGTACCTGATGACCCGCCGCATCGAACGCGCCATGGCGCTGCTGCGCCGCGGCGACCTCAGCGTCACCGAGGTGTGCTTCGCCGTCGGATCGTCCTCACTGGGCACCTTCAGCACCCGCTTCACCGAACTCGTCGGCGTCCCGCCCAGCGTCTACCGGCAGGAGGCGCTGGCGACCCAGGGCATGCCGTCGTGCGTGGTCAAGAAGGTGACCAGACCGATCAGGAATCGAGAAGCGCCGGTCTCCCGCGACAATTAGCGTGGTCGCCATGAACATCACCATTCACCAGAGCTACCTGCCCCAGGACGACCCCGACGCCGCCCTCGCCTTCTACCGTGACGCGCTCGGTTTCGAGGTTCGCAACGACGTCGGCTACAACGGCATGCGCTGGATCACCGTCGGCCCGCCCGACCAGCCCAGCACCGCGATCGTGCTGCACCCGCCCGCCGCCGACCCCGGCATCACCGACGACGAGCGCCGCGTCATCACCGAGATGATGGCCAAGGGCACCTACGCCGGCATCAACCTCGCCACCGACGACCTCGACGGCCTGTTCGAGAAGCTCCAGGCGGGTGATGTCGAAGTGGTACAGGAACCCACCGATCAGCCCTACGGAATCCGCGACTGCGCCTTCCGTGACCCCGCGGGCAACATGGTTCGCATCCAGCAGACCAAGTAAGCACCACCGCCGGTAGATTCGAGAAACCGGCGACGCCGACCGACCTGAGGGAGATCCATGAGCACGGCCAAGAAGTCCAGCACCGCGACCGTCGAGCCGGCCGACGCCCACGACCTGATCCGGGTGCACGGCGCCCGGGTGAACAACCTGCGCGACATCAGCGTCGAGATCCCCAAACGCAGACTGACGGTCTTCACCGGCGTCTCCGGCTCCGGCAAGAGCTCGCTCGTCTTCGGCACCATCGCCGCCGAATCCCAGCGCCTCATCAACGAGACCTACAGCGCCTTCGTCCAGGGCTTCATGCCCAGCCAGTCGCGCCCCGACGTCGACGTCCTCGAAGGCCTCACCACCGCCATCCTCGTCGACCAGTCCCGCCTCGGCGCCGACCCGCGCTCCACCGTCGGCACCGTCACCGACGCCAACGCCATGCTGCGCATCCTGTTCAGCCGCCTCGGCGACCCGCACATCGGCTCCTCGCAGGCCTTCTCCTTCAACGTCGCCTCGATCAGCGGCTCCGGCGCGGTCGCCGTCGAGAAGCACGGCGTCACCGTCAAGGAACGCCGCAGCTTCAGCATCACCGGCGGCATGTGTCCCACCTGTGAGGGCAAGGGCACCGTCAACGACATCGACCTCACCCAGCTCTACGACGAGAACAAGTCCCTCGACGAAGGCCCGTTCACCATCCCCGGCTACAGCATGGACGGCTGGATGGGCCGCATCTACAAGGGCAGCGGCTTCTTCGACCCGGCCAAGCCGATCAAGAAGTACACCAAGAAGCAGCTCGCCGATCTGCTCTACAAGGAACCGACCAAGATCAAGGTCGACGGCATCAACCTCACCTACGAGGGCCTGATCCCCAAGATCCGCAAATCCATGCTGTCCAAGGACGTCGACGCGCTGCAGCCGCACGTGCGCGCCTTCGTCGAACGCGCCGTCACCTTCGGCACCTGCCCCGACTGCGACGGCACCCGCCTCAGCGCCGAAGCCCGTTCCTCCAAGATCGACGGCATCAGCATCGCCGACGCCTGCGCCATGCAGATCACCGATCTCGCCGAATGGGTCAAGGGCATCGAGGACCCCTCGGTCGCCCCGCTGCTGGAATCGCTGCGCCAGACCCTGGACTCGTTCGTCGAGATCGGCCTCGGCTACCTGTCGCTGTCGCGTCCCTCGGGCACCCTGTCCGGCGGTGAAGCGCAGCGCGTCAAGATGATCCGCCACCTCGGCTCCTCGCTCACCGACGTCACCTACGTCTTCGACGAGCCCACCGCGGGCCTGCACCCGCACGACATCCAGCGCATGAACGATCTGCTGCTGCGCCTGCGCGACAAGGGCAACACCGTCCTGGTCGTCGAGCACAAGCCCGAGACCATCGCCATCGCCGACCACATCGTCGACCTCGGTCCCGCCGCGGGCTCCAAGGGCGGCACCATCTGCTTCGAAGGCAGCGTCGACGGCCTGCGCGCCAGCAAGACCGTCACCGGCCGCCACTTCGACGACCGGGCCGCCGTCAAGGACACAGTGCGGAAGTCGGGGAGCGCGTTGCAGATCCGCGGCGCCACGGCCAACAACCTGCGCGAGGTCGACGTCGACATCCCGCTCGGCGTGCTCGTGGCGATCACCGGCGTCGCCGGGTCGGGCAAGAGCTCGCTCGTGCACGGCTCGATCCCGATCGACGAGGGTGTCATCTCCATCGACCAGGCGCCCATCAAGGGCTCCCGGCGCAGCAACCCGGCCACCTACACCGGCCTGCTCGACCACATCCGCAAGGCCTTCGCCAAGGCCACCGGCGCCAAACCGGCGCTGTTCAGCGCCAATTCCGAAGGGGCGTGCCCGAACTGCAACGGCGCCGGTGTCGTCTACACCGACCTGGCCATGATGGCCGGTGTGTCCACGGTGTGCGAGGTGTGCGAGGGCAAGCGGTTCATGGCCGAGGTGCTCGACTACACCTTCGCGGGCAAGAACATCAGCGAGGTGTTGTCGATGCCCGTCGACGAGGCCCGTGAGTTCTTCGGCGAGGGGGAGGCCAAGACGCCCGCCGCCCACAAGATCCTCACCCACCTCACCGAGGTCGGCCTCGGCTACCTCACCATCGGCCAGCCGCTCACCACGCTGTCCGGCGGTGAACGCCAGCGCCTGAAGCTCGCCACCCACATGTCCGACAAGGGCGGGGTGTACATCCTCGACGAACCGACCACCGGCCTGCACCTGGCCGACGTCGAACAGCTGCTCGGCCTGCTGGACCGGCTCGTCGACGCGGGCAAGTCGGTCATCGTCGTCGAACACCACCAGGCCGTGATGGCCCACTCCGACTGGATCATCGACCTCGGCCCCGGCGCCGGTCACGACGGCGGCCAGATCGTCTTCGAAGGCACTCCCGCCGACCTCGTCGCCGCCCGCTCCACCCTCACCGGCGAGCACCTCGCGGACTACGTCGGCGCCTGAGCCGCCGCTGTCCTCCCCTGGGACAACGGTTCCCGGGGGAGGAATCCCACTCCTCTCACGTCCGCTGTGACGTATCTCGCCGCCGTTCCCTCTGGTCCGCGTCGCACTCACCGGCCTAGCCTGAGTATCCGTCGCACGCGAAATCACCTGCACCAGAGGGATATTCGGCACCAATCGGACATTCCGAAGAACGGTGGTGACTCGCTGATTTCGCCGTGCGCTCTGATCGCTCCACCCCTCCGGATGCGCGTCGACCGACAGCGCCGGACCGGTGGCCGAATCGTGGCAAGGAGTCGCGCCGGTGACACATCGAGTCGTCCTGACCCGTCGAAAGGCGTTCGCCGCCCTGGCATTGCTCGCGGTCGCCGGGTGCGGCGCCGCCGACACCACCGCCACCGCACCCCACTGGGACTACGACGCCGAGGGACCCGATCACTGGGCCGACCTCGACAAGCACTACGCCACCTGCCGCAACGGTCACGCCCAGTCACCGATCGACCTACCCGACGCCGCCGAGGCCCACCCCGCCGACCACATCGAGATCGTCTACGGACCGACCCCGACGGCCACCCTCACCAATACCGGCCACACCATCCAGACCAGCGTGCCCGCCGGCTCGGGCAACCGGATCATCGTCGACGGCACCCCGTTCTCCTTGACCCAGTACCACTTCCACCTGCCCAGCGAACACACCGTCGTCGGCGCCGAAACCGCCATGGAACTGCACCTCGTGCATACCGACGCGGCCGGACGGCTGGCCGTCCTCGCCGTGCTGCTGCACGCCCAGCACGCACCGGCGCCGGTGAGCAGGGTCCTCACCGCGTCCCCGGATCGCGTCGGCGCCACCCGCACACTGAGCAATATCGACCCCCGCACGTTCCTGCCCGACGATCTCGCCCAGTTCCGCTACGAGGGGTCGCTGACCACACCGCCGTGCACCGAAGGCGTGGCCTGGATCGTGCTGCGCACCCCGAGTCCCGTCGCGATCGCCGACGTCGACCGGTATCGCGCCCTGTTCCCGCACAGCAACCGGCCGACACAACCCCGAAACGGCCGCCCGGTCATCCTCGCCGGGACCGACTAGGGGAGATCACGAGCGGGGGAGCAGCCCCAGCGTCATGTGCCGGACCAGATCGTCGAGGAGCTGTTCGGCGTCGTAGTCGGCGGTGTACCCCGACCCGACGAAAGTCGCCAGGCCCTGCACGGCCGCCAGCGCGGTGACGCCGAGCCGCTTGGGGTCACCGCGCACGATCTCGCCCGCGGCCTGGCCCTCGGCGATCAACGCGATCGGGATCGCGAACGCGCGGTCCGCGGCCGCCTGGATGCCGGTGTCGGTGGAGCTGTGCCTGCGCGCGAACATCAGCGGGAGCAGCTCTGGATTGTCGAGGGCGAACCGCAGGTAGGCCCTCGCGAAGGTCTGCAGTCGCGTCGTGATCGGTCCGGTGGTCACGGCCTGTTCGAAGCAGGCGCCGAGACGTTCGAGCCCGGTCACGGCCAGCGCGTCGAGCAGCGCCTGCTTGTCCCGGAAATGCCGGCTCGGGGCCGCGTGACTGACCCCGGTATCGCGGGCCAGCTGACGCAGCGACAGGCCGTCCGCCCCGACCGTGCGCAGCGCCGCCTCGGCGTGCTGCAGCAGCGCGGCGCGGAGGTCTCCGTGGTGGTAGCGCGAATGCAAGGACATGGTCTTGGCAGGATATCCGACATCCTGCGAATGTTTGCATTGACTACTTTGTAGTCGGTGACTACATTGACGATGCCATGACTGACAACACCGCGCCGCCGCGCCCGCCGAGCAGCATGCCGATCCGCGAGTGGTTGGCACCGATTACCCTGGTCACCGTGCTGGCCGCACTCCTGGGCACCATGTACCTCGGCTACACCGCCGACCCACAAAAGCACCTGCACGACTTCCCGATCGCCGTCGTCAACCAGGACGTCGGCGACACCCTCGCGGGCAGACCCACCAATCTCGGCGCCCAGATCACCACGGCACTGGGGGAGAACATCCCCGCCGACAAGATCGACCTGCGCACCGTCGGTCTCAACGAAGCCCAACGCCAACTACGCAACGGCGAGGTCTACGGCGCCATCGTCATCCCCGGCGACTTCACCAAACGCGTCGCCGTCCTCGGCGCGTCCTCGATCGTCCCCGGCGACGTCGAACAGCCGATCATCTCCGTCCTGACCAACCCCCGTGCGGGCACCCTCGCCGCCCAGATCATGGCGACGATCGCCGACCAGGCCATGACCCAGGTCAACACCACCGTCGGCACCCAGCTCACCGATCAGGTCCGCGGCGCGATCGGCACCGCACCCCTCAGCGGCGCGGCCCAGCTCCAGCTCACCCAGCCCATCGACGTCGTCGTCACCCCCTACCACCCGCTGCCCGAAGGCACCGGCCAGGGCCTGGCGGCCTTCTTCTACACCCTCGTCCTGCTGATCGTCGGCTTCAGCGGCGCGATGATGATCAACTCCCTCGTCGACGGCTCCCTCGGCTTCGTCCCCGCCGAATACGGCCCCTGGCACAAGATCGCCGCCCGCGCCCGGATCAGCCGCTGGCGCACCCTGCTCATCAAATGGGCGATCGCCGCGATCAGCGCACCACTGGCCTCCGGCGTCTTCCTCGGCATCGGCGCCCTGCTCGACATGTCCATCGAGCGACCACTGATGCTGTTCCTCTACGGCACCCTCGCCATCATCGCCATCGCCGTCACCGGCCTGTCGGTCATGGCCGCCTTCGGCACCGCGGGCCTGATGATCAACCTCATCGTCTTCGTCGTCCTCGGCATCCCGTCGTCCTCGGGCACCATCCCGCTCGAGGCCACCCCGCGCTGGATCGCCGACCTGGCCGCCTTCGAACCCATGCACCAGATCTACCTCGCCGTGCGCGCCATCTTATTCTTCGACGGCAACCTCGAAGCCGGTATGGGCCAGGGCCTCTGGATGACCCTCGTCGGCCTGGCGATCGGACTGGTCCTCGGCGCCGTCGCCACCCACCTCTACGACCTGCGCGGCCTGCACCGGCTCGGCCTCGACCACCGCCGGGAACCAGCCACCGCGCACTAGCGGACACCTCACTCGACACCCCCACGTGGAAGGGCACCTGATGCGCGAGTTCGAAGCCCCCGCTTCCTACACCGTTCCGGAACACGCGAACAACTCCGACAGCGTGTTCCGGCACGCCGAACACTCGCCGGACACGGTCCTGTTCAACGTCGCGACCGGTGACGGCACCCTCGCCGACGTCACCGCCGCCGAATTCGCGCGCACCGTCACCGATGTCGCCAAGGGCCTCATCGCCTCCGGCGTCGGGCTCGGCGACCGGGTCGCCATCATGGCCCCCACCCGCTACGAGTGGGTCGTGCTCGACCACGCCATCTGGGCCGCCGGCGGCTGCACCGTCGCCATCTACGACAGCTCCGCCGCCGAGCAGGCCAAATGGATCCTGCAGGACTCCGCGACCCAACTGCTGGTGGTCGACAGCGACAAGCACCGCCGCGTCATCGACCAGATCGACCGTGCAGCACTACCCGCGCTCGCCGAGATCCTGCAGATCGACCAGGGCGCCGTCGCCGAACTGACCAGGCGCGGCGCCGACCTCGACGACGAGACCGTCCACACCCGGCGCGCACAGGTCTACGCGAGCTCCCCGGCCACCCTGATCTACACCTCGGGCACCACGGGACGACCCAAGGGCGTCCTGCTGTCCCACGCGAACCTCTACGCGGAATCGAAGTCCGACCGGATCGAACTGGCGGACTTCGTCGTCGACGGCCACAAGACACTCATGTTCCTGCCGCTCGCGCACGTGTTCGCGCGCGCCGTCACCCTGGCCGCCCTCGATGCCAAGGTCATCGTGGGGTTCAGCGCCGACTGGTCCACCCTCGTAGACCAATTCGGCAGCTTCCGACCGCACTTCATCCTCGCGGTGCCGCGCGTGTTCGAGAAGGTCTTCAACGGCGCCAAGCAGAAAGCGCACGCCGGCGGCAAGGGCCGGATCTTCGACCGGGCCACCGAGACCGCCATCGCCTGGAGCGAGTCGCTGGACAGCGGCGGGCCGGGACTCCTGCTGAAGCTCGAGCACGCCCTGTTCGACAAGCTCGTGTATCGGCAGTTGCGCGGCGCGCTCGGCGGACGCTGCGGAGCGGCCGTCTCCGGCGGGGGACCGCTCGGCGCCCGCCTCGGCCACTTCTTCCGCGGCGTTGGCATTCCCATCTACGAGGGCTACGGACTCACCGAGACCACCGCGGCCATCACCGTGAACACCCCGCAGCACACCAGGGTCGGCACCGTGGGCCGCCCGACCGACGGGCACGCCATCAAGATCGCCGACGACGGCGAACTCCTGCTGCGCGGTCCCGTGGTGTTCCACGAGTACTGGGGCAACCCCGACGCCACCGCGGACGCCTTCACCGACGGCTGGTTCCGCACCGGCGACCTCGGTGCCATCGACCGGGACGGCTACCTCACGATCACCGGCCGCAAAAAGGAAATCATCGTCACCGCGGGCGGCAAGAATGTCTCGCCGGGCCTGCTCGAGGATTCCCTGCGCGCGCATCCACTGATCGGTCAGGCAATGGTCGTCGGCGACGGTCGCCCGTTCGTCGGCGCACTGATCACCCTCGATCCCGAGGCTCTTCCCGGCTGGCGGCAACGGCACAACCTGCCCGCCGATACGCCGATCCAGACCCTGGTCGAGAATCCCGATCTCGTCGCCGAGATCGATGCCGCCGTCGCCGACACCAATACGCTGGTGTCCCACGCCGAGGCCATCAAGAAGGTCCGGATCCTGCCGTCCGACTGGACCGAGGCGACCGGCGAACTGACCCCCAAGATGTCGCTGCGGCGTGCGGAGGTCATGAAGAAGTACGCGACCGACGTCGACGCGATCTATTCATGACTTCCCCGGTGCCCTTATTTCGTCACAGTGACGAAATAAGGGCACCGGGGAAGTGGAGGGGGAGTGCGAACCCTGTCGCTACAGACCCGCGAATCCAAAGATTTCTCGACATTCGGAGCCGTCGACCCGCAGCTGAAGACATTCATCACGAGAGGTCATGAATTGATCATTCGGCGGCAAACGCGGAATTCGACGTCACATATCGAAGCTGTCGATACGCGGCGTTGTGAATGCGAAGAAGTTCTCGCGGGTCGATGCGGAACAGGATGGGCGGCTCGGCCATTCGATCGGCAGGCAATGCATGTCGGCAGACGCTGCATCCAATAATGCAAAACACCCACCCGACCGGCGCCGTTCAAACGCCGATAATGCACATTATGTCAACTAGAACCGTGGCGTATGGCGGCAGACTCCTCCCCGCTGTGCGTCCGGGGTCAACGCTTGGGCGTCAGCGTGATGGAACCGATCACCACGTCACCGAAATACGCCGGACCCGCATACCCGCCCTGTCCGTCGCTGATCAGGACGACTCGGTGGCCGGGAAAGAGGTCGACGTAACCACCGTCGGGCGTCGGATGAATTGGGTACCGCCCTATCAAGACCAGGTTCCCGTCTTCGACTCGCCCGTCGCGTTGCAGGAGCACGATGCCGCCCGACCATGTCGTCGACGTATACGTGCCGGGTTCGACGTCGGCGGCTGCTTGACCGACTGCGCCGACGACCGTGGCCGCACCAACGGCCACAACTATCGCAGCGGTCCGGACTATCGCCGGAATGGCGCGTATGGACATGGTCAACTCCTGCCGCCCGGGTTACCAACACTACGCCCGCCAACCACCACCGTCGAAGAGATCACTCCCCCGGACTGTGCGTCGGGCACAAACTGTTCGGAGTCAGAATGTCCGAAAAATGATGTGACGATACCAGCGGCAGACGCCGAGGGCGAACCGTATACGGAAGTTGTCCCCGTCCAACGTGATTCCGTAGCGGCCGGTGATCTGCTGGATGCGGTACTGGACGGTGTTGCGGTGGACGTCGAGGAGGCGGGCGGTGCCCGAGTAGCTGCCGCCCTCGGCCAGGAAGACCTCCAGGGTGTGGCGGAGCATGGCCATCTTGGCGCCGTCGTCGGCGAGCGGTCCGAGGACGCGGCGGACCAGTCCGGCGAGCTCGTCGGGTTCGTCGGACAGCAGCGCGAACGGAGCCACGGTGTCGAAGTCGACCACCGGTGGGGCGTCGGGCCCGGCGGTCACGGCGAGGTTCTTGGCGCGGGCCGCGCTGCGGGCGGAGTTCCGGAATCCCGGGAGCCCGTCACCGACCGTGCCGATGGCGACCCGGACGGGCAGCCCGGAGGCCGTGATCTGGTCCGCGAGGGCTTCGGGTGCAATGTGGTGGTCGCCGGTGGACGGGAACCAGATGCGCAGCGCGCGTTCGCCGGTCGCGGCCGCCAGCTCCGCTCCCCTGGCGCCCATCGCCGTCGACAGGAGCTGGCGGGCCTGGTCGAGCGCGCGGGCCGCGTCGGCTCCCGGGGTGTCCGGTGGAGTCCAGACCTCCGCGGTGCGGTGGGACTGGTCCAGCCGGTAGTCGAGTGCTTCCTCGGCGGCCGGGACATCGACGTCGTCGCTGTCGAGCAGGCGGGCGATCCACTGCTGGCGCGCGGCTTGGCGGCTGCTGAGCCAGCGGTCCCGTTCCGTCTCGTAGATCCGGCCCATGGACGAGTTGAGCCGGTCCAGGTAGGTGCTGGCGAAGCGGAGCAGTTCGGCGATCCTGGTGGCCTGGTCGGGACCGGGGACGGCGAGGATCAGGCCGATGGCCGCGTCGAGGAGGCGATACTGGCCCAGGCCGTACGCGCGCAGCAAGACGGTCAGCGGCACGCCGCGCCGGGCCAGGCGCTGGGCGTAGGCGGCAGCGCCCGCGGGCGGGCTGACGGTGGCCGGGTCGATGTTGTTGGCCAGGACGTACTGCACGACGGCGATGTTCTCGGCGATGCTGGCGGCGCGCAGGTCGGCCAGGTCGAAGGCGATGTCGGTCACCGGGATCATCTGTTCGGTGACGCGGATCAGGTCCTCGGTGATCGCGTCGGTGAGTGGACCCAGGGCCTGGCCGACCCAGACGAGGGATCCGTACGCCGCCACCGCCCACTCCGTCCGCTGTACAAAAACTACCGCCGATATTGTGCCATGCGCACAAATTCCCGCCTGACAAGGCGTCAGAGGTGGTTGTCGGGGGCGGTTGTGTGGTCGTGACAGCGTGACGTGTGGTGTCATGGTCGCCGAACGCCCCGATATCGACTCCTTCTTGCTTGTTCGACACTGGTCCGCCGCCCGGTAGGCCCAGAATCCGACAGGGTTCGTGGGTCATCGCAGAGCTGTGGGCCGGACGGATGAAGGATGTTGTACAAGGATGGGTGAGGTTCGTCGTGCGGCGCGAGGTCGAGGCAATCGCAAGGCGAGCACTCCCCTCTTCGCGCAGCTGCTGACGGCGGCGGTCGACAGGGCGGGCGAGACGATCGCCCTGACCTCCTCCCCCGTCGACGGCGACCGGATCGACCTCACCTACACCCAGCTCGACGAGTCGTCCTCGCGGCTGGCCAGGGAGCTGCTGGACCGCGGTATCGGGCCCGGTGATGTGGTCGCGCTCGGTTTCACCCGGTCGATCGAGTCGGTGCTGGCCGTGTGGGCGGTTGCCAAGACCGGTGCGGCCTATGTCCCGGTCGATCCCGGCCTGCCCGCGGAACGGATCGCCTATCTGGTGGCCGACTCGGGCGCGGTCCTCGGGCTCACCGCGACGGCGCACCGGGCCGCCCTGGCCGACGCGCTGGAGTGGGTCGAGGTCGACGCGCCCGGGTATCGGGAGCGGATCGCGGCGTGGCCGTCGCATCCGATCTCCTATCTCGATCGGGTGCGTCCGCTGACCGATCAGCACCCGGCCTATGTCATCTACACCTCGGGGTCGACGGGCAGGCCGAAGGGTGTGGTGGTCACCCATACCGGTCTGGGCGCGCTGGTCACGGCGGCGCGGGAGCGGTACGCGGTGAACGCGGGCGATCGGGTCCTGCATGTGTGCTCGCCGAACTTCGACGTGTCGGTGCTCGAGCTGCTGGTGGCCTTCGGGGCCGGTGCCACGGTGGTGGTGTCGCCGCCGACGGTGTTCGGTGGTCCGGAGCTGGCGGCGTTGCTGCGCCGGGAGCGGGTGACCCATCTGCTGATCACGCCGGCCGCGCTGGAGTCGGTCGACGCCGAGGGGCTCGACGAGCTGCGGGTGGTGGTCGTGGCCGGTGACGCGTTCGGTCCTGGCCTCGTGGAGCGGTGGGCGGTCGGCGAGCGTGCGTTCTTCAACGGGTACGGCCCGACCGAGGCGACGATTCTGGCCACGGGCAGTGCCGGATTGGTGCCGGGCGAGCCGATCACGATCGGTTCCGCGTTCCCCGGTATCGGGGCGATGGTGTTGGACGGGCGGCTGCGTCCGGTGCCCGCGGGGGTGGCCGGTGAGTTGTATCTGTCGGGTCCGGCGCTGGCCCAGAGCTATCTGGGCAGGCCGGGGCTGACGGCGGAGCGGTTCGTCGCCGCGCCGTTCGCGGGGGTGGCGGGGGCCAGGATGTATCGGACCGGTGATCTGGTCCGGCGCACGGTCGAGGGTGATTTCGAGTATCTGGGCCGGTCTGATTTCCAGGTGAAGATCCGGGGTTTCCGGGTCGAGCTCGGGGAGATCGATGCCGCGCTGACGGCGCATCCGGACGTCGAGTACGCGGTCACGCTGGGGGTGAAGGCCGACTCGGGTGCGACGGTGCTGGTCTCCTATGTACTCCCCCGCCAGGGTGTCTCGGTCGATACCGAGGTGGTGTCGCGGTTCGTCGGCGTCTCGCTGCCGGGTCATATGGTGCCGACCGTGCTCGTCGTGCTGGACGAGATCCCGTTGACGCCGAACGGCAAACTGGATCGCGCGGCGTTGCCCGCTCCGGTGTTCGGCGCGGCCGGGTCCCGGGCGCCGGAGGGCCCGCTCGAGACCGCGATCGCCGCGTTGTTCACGCAGGTGCTGGGTGTGCGGGAGATCGGTGCGGAGGATTCGTTCTTCGCCTCGGGTGGCGACAGCATTCTGTCGATCCAGCTGGTGTCGCGGGCGCGGACGGCCGGTATCTCGTTCACCCCGCAGGAGGTGTTCGAGCATCGGACCGTCGCGGGGTTGGCCCGGGTCGCGGTGGTCGGCGCGGAGTCGGTGCCGACGTTGGCCGAGCTCCCCGGTGGTGGCGTGGGGACGATGCCGCTGACGCCGGTGCTCGCGGCGTCGGTGGCGGGTGGCCGGGTGTTCGGGCGGTTCAGCCAGCAGATGGTGTTGGCGCTGCCGTCCGGCATCGACCGGATCGGTGTGCTGGACACCCTCACGGCGGTGCTGAATCATCACGACATGCTCCGCGCCTGCGTGCGGCAGGTGGACGGGCGCTGGGAGCTGAACGCGCTGCCCGCGGGGGCGGTGGAGGCGCATCAGCTGCTCACCCGGGTCGATGTGCCCGCGGGCCGTTCCGAGGACGCGCTGGCCGAGATCGCGAGCGCGGCGCTGGATGCGGCGCTGGCGTCACTGGATCCACTGGCGTCCCGGATGGTCGCGTTCGTGTGGCTGTGCCGTGCGGACGGCCCGGACGGTCTGGTGGTGGCGGCCAATCATGCCGTGATCGACGGGGTGTCCTGGCGAATCCTGTTGTCGGACTTGGTGACCGCGTGGGCGCAGCATGCGGCCGGGCAGCGGGTCGAGTTGCCCGCGGTCGGTACGTCGTTCCGCCGGTGGGCGCATGGTGTGGTCGAGGCGGCGCCGCGGCGTCGGGACGAGCTGGATTACTGGCGGCGGATTCTCGCGGTTTCCGACCCGTTGCTGGGCGAGCGTCCGCTCGACAGCTCGGTCGATACGGCCTCGACCGTGCGGACTTTCAGTGTCACGGTGCCCGCCGAGGTCAGCGAGGCGGTACTGACCGACCTGCCGGCGATGTATCGCACGGGCGCCGAGGACGGGCTGCTCGCCGCGCTGGCGCTGGCGGTGCGGACGTGGCGCGCCCGACGCGGCGTGACGGCCGCGGCGACGCGTCTGCGGTTGGAGGGTCATGGCCGCGAGGAATCGGCGGTCGAGGGTGCGGATCTGACCCGGACGGTCGGCTGGTTCACCACCATGTATCCGGTCGCGCTCGATCTGGACGGGATCGATACCGAGGCCGCGTGGCGGGGTGGTGCGGCGACGGCGGCGCTGGTGAAGGCGGTCAAGGAGCAGTTGCTCGCGGTGCCGGACAAGGGCATCGGTTTCGGCATGCTCCGGCATCTGGACGCCGAGTCGGGCCCACTGCTCGATGGTGTGCTGGGGCAGGTCGGTTTCAACTATCTGGGTCGGGTGTCGGCCGGTGATGTGCCGGAGGCGCTGGCCGGGCACGGCTGGCTGCCGACGGACGCGTGGGGTGAGCCGGTCGCCGAGCAGGATCCGGCGTTGCCCGCGGCCGCCGTGATCGATGTGAACGCGCTGGCGGCCGGTTCCGCGGAGGGTGTGCTGCTGCGGGCGTCGTTCTCGTATGCCTCGGAGATCATCGACGAGGCGTCGGTGCGCGAGTTGGCCGAGTGCTGGACCGAGGCGTTGGCGTTGCTGGCCGAGCATCTTCGTGATCCGGCGGCCGGTGGCCTCTCCCCCGCCGATGTGGCGCTGGTGCGGGTGTCGCAGGGGGAATTGGATCGGTGGCATCGGGAGTTGCCCGGGCTGAGTGATGTGGTGCCGTTGGCGCCGTTGCAGCTCGGTCTGCTGTATCTCGCGCAGGCCGCGCCGGAGGCGGATCCGTATCTGGTGCAGCTGGCCGTCGAGTTGGCGGGTGCGGTGGATCTGGAGCGGCTGCGGCGGGCCGCGCAGGTGGTGCTGGATCGGCATGCCATCCTGCGCACGTCGTTCGGGTCGGCGGCGTCGGGTTCGCCGGTGGGTTTCGTGGCCGAGGGTGTCGCGGTGCCGTGGCGGATCGTCGACACCGAGGTGCGTGACCCGCGGGAGTTCCTGGCGGCCGAGGCGCGGGTCGGTTTCGATCTGTCGGCGCCGCCGCTGTTGCGGTTCACGGTGTATCGCCGGGGTTCCGGTGATCTGCATCTGGTGCTGACCGCGCATCATCTGCTGGTGGACGGCTGGTCGATGCCGTTGCTGATGACCGAGTTGCTCGTCTCCTACGCCACCGACGGCGGCCCGTCGATGCTGCCGCGGGTGCGGCCGTATCGGGACTATCTCGCGTGGCTGGCGGGCCGGGATCGTTCGGCGGCGCTGGACGAGTGGGGTGCGGCGTTGTCCGGGCACGTGCCGACCGTGCTCACGGCCGCGGTCGCACCGCCTGCCGAGGTGTCGGCGGGTTTCGGGATGTGCGCGGTCGATCTGTCGGCGGACGAGGCGGAGGTCTTGTCGGCGGCCGCCGCGGCGCACGAGGTCACCTTGAACACGGTGTTCCAGGCGGCGTGGGGTCTGGTGCTGGCCGGTGTCGTCGGCCGCGACGACGTGGTGTTCGGTGCGGTGGTGTCGGGGCGGCCGCCGCAGCTGGACGGGATCGACGGCATGGTCGGTCTTTTCGCGAATACGATCCCGGTGCGGGTGCGGCTCGACGGTGCCGCGTCGCTGCGCGCGGTGCTGTCGCGGGTGCAGTCCGAGCAGGTCGCGTTGCTCGACGGCCACTATCTGGGGCTGGCCGAGATCCAGCGGGCGGCCGGCGCGGGTGAGTTGTTCGACACGCTGATGGCCTATGAGTCGTATCCGGTGGATACCGAGGGGATGCGGCGCGCGCACGGTGCCATCGACGGTCTGGAGATCGTGGCTGTCGAGGCGGCCAACGCGACGCACTATCCGGTGGCGGTCGGGGTCGAGGTGGGCGACGGTATCCGGGTGGGCCTGCAGTATCGGCTCGATGTCGTGGGTGCCGAGGTCGCCGCGGCGTTGGCACACCGGCTGCGAGTGGTGCTCGATGCCCTGCGGGAGACACCGGATCGTCCGGTGCGTGACCTGCTCGAGGTGCTCGCTCATCAGGAGGACGCGGTCGCGCGGTTCGCGTACTGGCGGGCGGTTCTCGCGGATCTGCCCGAGGAGCTGGATCTCCCGGCGGATCGCTCCCGGCCCGCGGAGCCGGTGGTCGTCGATGATCACGTGCGGTTCGAGATTCCCGCCGGTCTGGCGGCGCGGATGCGCGAGCTCGCGAAGTCGCGGCAGACGTCGGTGCGCACCGTCGTCCATGCCGGGCTCGTGGTGCTGTTGGCGCGGCTGTCCGGGAGCGCGGATATCGCGATCGACGCGTTCGGCCCGCAGGATCGGGCGGTGTTGCTTCGACTACCGGTGCCGGGCGAGCGGACCGTCGACGCGTTACTCACCGAGGCGGCCGGTCTCGCCCGGCAGGCTGTCGCACACATGGAATTGTCCGCGGCGGAGTCGGCGGCGCTGGGTCTCGGCGGGCGAGCGTCGAGCCGGGTCGCGCTCCTGACGGAGCCCCGGCCGGAGGTCACCGGGTACGACCTGGTCCTTACCGTCCCCACGGACGCGGCGGACGCCCTCGCCGCCGAGTTCGCTTTCGCCGGTGTCCTGTTCGACCGTGCGAGTGTCACGGTGTTCGCTGAACGTCTCGTCCGGCTGCTGACCGCGATCACCGAGTTTCCGGAGTCGCCGGTCGGTGACCTGGCGATTCTCAGTGCCGCCGAGCTGCGCTCCGAACGTGCGACCGATCCCGGTGGGCCCGCGGTGCTGTTCCCGGACCTCGTCTCGCGCGGGGTCGCGATCGGCCCGGATCGGGTGGCGATCCGGCACCGGGGACGGTCGATCAGCTATGGCGAGCTCGACGCGCAGACCTCCCGTTTGGCGCGTGCGCTGATCGCGCGGGGTGTCGGCCCGGAAGTCGCTGTCGCGGTGGCGTTCCCGCGGTCGTCGGACATGGTGGTCGCGGCGCTCGCGGTCGCCAAGGCGGGTGGGCATTTCGTGCCGATGGACCCGGCCCTGCCCGCACAGCGTCTGGAACACCTGGTCGCCGACTCCGGTGCGGTGGTGGGTATCACCGCGCCCGAACAGCGCGAGCGGGTGCCCGCGGGCGTGGACTGGCTGACCGTCGACGATGCCGCGTCCTTTGCCGCGACCGCGGTGACCGACGCGGATCGCCGTGCGCCGCTGCGGGTGGAGCATCCCGCGTATGTCATCTACACGTCCGGTTCGACCGGCGTCCCCAAGGGTGTCACGGTGACGCACGCCGGGCTCAGCGTCCTGGTCGACGAAGCCGTCCGCCGCTACGACCTGACCTGGAATCACCGGTTCCTGCACATCTGCGCGCCCTGGTTCGATCCGTCGGTCCTGGAATGGCTGTGCGCGTTCAGCACGGGGACGACGCTCGTCGTCGTGCCGTCGGAGATCATCGGCGGTGTCGAGCTGGCCGAGCTGCTGGCGGCCGAAGCCGTCACCCACGCCATCATCACCCCCGCCGTGCTGGGCACTCTCGATCCGGCGGGTCTCGACACGCTGGAGGTGTTGTCCGTCGGCGGTGATGTGACCACGCCGGAGCTGCTGGCGACGTGGCAGCCGGGTCGCCGCTATCTCAACGGGTACGGCCCCACCGAGACCACGATCATCTCCGCCTACGCCGAGCTCACCGCGGGCCGTCCGGTCTCGATCGGCGGGCCGGTCCGTGGCACGGACGCGATGGTCCTGGACGCGCGGTTGCGTCCGGTACCGCCGGGGGTGACCGGTGAGCTGTATCTGGCCGGTCGTGGGCTGGCGCGCGGTTACCGTGGTCAGCCGGGGACGACGTCGGCCCGGTTCGTCCCCGATCCGTGGGGTGCTCCGGGGTCACGGATGTATCGCACCGGTGATCTCGTGCGCCTGCGCGCGGGGGAACTGCTCTATGTGGGTCGCGCGGACACGCAGCTGAAGGTGCGGGGGTTCCGGATCGAACCGGGCGAGGTCGACGCGGTGCTCGCCGGTCGCGCCGAGGTCGCTGCCGCGGTGACGGTGGGCCGCTCTACCGCGTCCGGGTCCACCACCCTGGTCAGTTATGTGGTCGCGGCCCCGGGCCGGGCCGCTGATCCGGCCGCGCTCACCGACTACACGGCGCAGCGTCTGCCGTCGTATCTGGTGCCCTCGGCGATCGTCGTGCTCGACGCGCTGCCGTTGACGTCCAACGGCAAGCTCGACCGTGCGGCTCTCCCGGCGCCGGTGGCCGCGACTGCGGTCGACCGGGCGCCGTCGTCGCCGAGGGAGACCGTGCTGTGCGAGTTGTTCGCCAGGGTGCTCGGGGTCGAGTTGGTGGGGGTGAACGAGTCGTTCTTCGCTATGGGTGGCGACAGCATCCTGTCGATCCAGCTGGTCTCGCTGGCTCGTGCGGCGGGCATCGTGTTCACGACCAGGGAGGTGTTCGAGCACCGGACCGTGGCGAAGCTGGCCGCGATCGCCGCGGTCGACAGTCCTGCGGTCGCGCTCGCCGAGCTGCCCGGTGGCGGGATCGGTGCGGTGGCGCTGACCCCGGTGCTGGCGGAGTTCCTGGCCACCGGTTCGAGTGATCGTTTCGCGCAGACGATGGTCCTGGCGCTGCCGGACGGTATCGATCGCACCGGGCTGGTCACGACCGTGGCCGCCGTGCTGCGCCATCACGACATGCTGCGTTCGCGGTTGCGTCACGACGGCCTCCGGTGGCGGTTCGAGGTCCTCGACCCCGAGACCGTGGACGCGGGCTCGCTGATCACCGAGGTCGACGCGGCCGCTGCCGACGGCGAAGACCTCACCCGGCTCGGTAGCACCGCCATGGACTCGGCGCTGTCGGCGCTCGATCCGGGCGAGGGCCGGATGATCACGTTCGCCTGGGTGCGCCGCGACGGGGCCCGGGATGTGCTGGTGGTGGCGGCGCACCACTATGCGATCGATGGTGTGTCGTGGCGGATCCTGCTGCCCGATCTGGTCGTCGCGTGGGCCCGGTACACCGCGGGGCAGGCGATCGTGTTGCCGCCGGTGGGTACGTCGTTCCGGCGGTGGGCGCACGGTCTCGTCGCGGCCGACCGGACCCGCGAACTCGACTATTGGCGGCAGCTGCTGGCCACCCCGGATCCGTTGCTCGGCGCGCGAGCGGTGGACAGTGTGGTCGATACCGAGGCGACGACGCGCTCGATCACGGTGCAGGTGCCCGCCGAGATCACCGAGCCGCTGCTCACCACGCTGCCCGCGCAGTACCGGGCCGGCGCCGACCACGCCCTGCTGGCTGCGCTCGCGCTGGCCGTGCGTGACTGGCGCGCACGCCGTGGCGTGGACGCCGACACCCTGCGGATCAGGCTGGAAGCGCACGGTCGCGCGGAAGACCTCGTCCCCGGCGCCGATCTGACCCGGACCGTCGGCTGGTTCACCAGCGTCTACCCGGTCGTGCTCGACCTGTCCGGGGTCCCGGGGCAGGTCGATGACGCCGCCCTCGCCACGGTGGTCCGGTCGGTGAAGGAGCAGCTGCTGGCCGTGCCGGACAACGGCATCGGCTTCGGTGTGCTGCGCCTGGACGCGGCACACCAGCTCACCGGTGGTCTCGGCCAGGTCGGCTTCAACTACCTCGGCCGTGCGACGACCGGTCACGGACCCGCCGACGACACCGCCTGGCTGCCCGCCGCCGATCTCGGCGACCTCGCGGTCGACTATGACCCCGCGCTGCCCGCGACCACCGTCGTCGACATCAACGCGATCGCCGTCCCCACCGACACCGGTCTCCAGCTGCGCGCCGACTTCCGGTATGTCACCGGCATTCTCGACGCGGACGACGTGCTGGAACTGGCCGACGACTGGCGCAGGCACCTGACCGCGCTCGCCGAGCACACCCGGCACGCGGACGCGGGCGGTCTGACACCGTCGGACGTCGCGCTGGTGCGGGTGTCACAGGCGGATCTGGATCTCTGGCGCCGCACCCACCCCGGTCTGGCCGAGGTGCTGCCGTTGTCGCCGCTGCAGCATTCGCTGCTGGCGCTGGGTGAGCTGCTCGACGAGTCGGTGCACGCCTATGTCATCCAGCTCGTCGCCGAACTCACGGGTGATCTCGACACCGAGCGGCTGCGCCGCGCGGCCCGCACCGTCCTGGAGCGGCACGCGAATCTGCGTTCGGCGTTCGTCACCGCCGCCGACGGCACACCGGTGCAGGTGGTGGCCGACGCGGTCGAGGCGCCGTTCCGGATCGTCGGCGGTCTCGCCGACGCCGACCTGCCCGCGCTGCTGGCCGCCGATCAGGAGGCCGGATTCGATCCGGCGATCGCGCCGCTGCTGCGATTCACCGTGTACACCACCGGTTCCGGGCGCAGCCGGCTCGTGCTGACCGGTCATCACATCCTGCTCGACGGCTGGTCGATGCCGCTGCTGATGAAGGAACTGCTGGTCCTGTACGCGACGCACGGTGACGCGACGCCGTTGCCGCCGGTGCGGCCCTACCGCGCCTACCTCGAGTGGCTGAGCCGTCAGGATCGCGCGGTCGCCGAGCACGCGTGGGCGACGGTGCTGGCCGGGGTGGAGCCGAGCGTGCTCGCACCGGAGCTGGCGTGGCCGCCGGCCACGGAGTCCGGATTCGGGCTGTGCGAGTTCGACCTCGACGCCGACCGCACGGCCGAGCTGACCGCGTTCGCCGCGCACACCGAGGTCACCGCGAACACCGTGTTCCAGGCGGCGTGGGGGTTGGTCGTCGCCGGCACCACGGGCCGTGACGACATCGTCTTCGGTGCCACGGTGTCCGGTCGTCCGCCGCAGCTGGACGGTGTCGGTGACATGATCGGCCTGTTCGTCGACGCGGTCCCGGTGCGGGTCCGGCTCGACCCCGCCGCCACGGTCACCGACCTGGTGCGCGCGGTGCAGGCCGAGCAGGCCTCGGTGCTCGATCACCACCATCTGGGTCTCGGCGCGATCCAGCGGGTGGCCGGGCGCGGTGAATTGTTCGACACCATGCTGGCTTTCGAGTCCTACCCGGTCGACGCCGAAGGACTCCAGCAGGCCGGTGGCGCGCTGGACGACCTCAGCATCGACGGGTTGCGCGGCGCCGACTTCACCCACTACCCGCTCACCATCCTGGTGTTCCTGGGTGCCCGCACCCAGGTGCAGATCAAGTACCGACGTGATCTCGTCGCCGATGCCACCGCGCAGGCGGTGACCGATCGGCTGCAGTCCGCTCTGTCCGAGGTGATCGCCGCCCCGGACAGCGCGGCCGCGGAGGTCGCGCGGCGGCTCGCGGCCGAGCCCACCGACCCGATCACGCGCGCCCGCTTCTGGCGCCGGACCCTGGCGGATCCGCCGGGGCGGCTCACGCTCCCCACGGCCGGACGCGGCACCGCGGACGCTCCGGGACGCGCGCGGCTGCCGATCCTGGCGGCGGTGTACGACGACCTGCGCCGGCTCGCCGAGGCGGCGGGGGTGAGCTGGTCGGCGCTGATCCGCAGCGCGGTCGCGGTGCTACTGGCCCGGCTCACCGGCACCGACGACATCGTGATCGCCGCACCCGAGCAGAACATGGTGGTCCGCACCCGGATCGACGCCGCCCAGCCGTTCCTGGCCCTGCTGCCCCACGCGCACCACAGCGAGACCCAGGCCCTCGAGCACGCCGGAATTCCCCCGGCTGACCTGGCTGTCCTGCTCGGGACCGATCACCTCGCTCAGGTGTGTCTGGGCTTCGATCACCTCCCCGCCGGCGAGCTGGCCCTCGCCGTGCTCGACGACGCGGCGGGCCCGACGCTCGACATCGCCTTCGCCCGAACACTTTTCGACGACGACGACGCACTGACGTTCGGTCGGCGCCTGCTCCGTATCCTGGCCGCGCTCGCCCAGCGCCCGGGGACACCGGTCGGTGACCTGCCGCTGTCGGACCGCGACGAGGACCTGTTCCTGACCCGGCTCGGCGACGGCGGCACACCGTCGACCATCGCCACCCTGCCGCAGCTGCTGGTCCGTGGCACCGACTACGGACAGCACCGGATCGCGGTGCGTGACAACAGTCGCGGCCACACCTACGGCGAGCTCGACGCCGACTCCTCGCGCCTGGCGCGGGTCCTGATCGCCGACGGGGTCGGGCCGGAAACCGTGGTCGCCTCGGCGATCCCGCGCGGCTACCGGTCGATCCTGGCGTTCTGGGCGATCGCGAAAGCCGGTGGCGTGTATCTGCCGGTCGACCCGAACTATCCCGCCGACCGGGTGCGGCACATGCTCGAGGATTCCGGTGCCGCCGTTGGCCTCACCGTCACCGGACACGCACAGGACCTCGGCGAATCGGTGCGCTGGCTCGTGCTCGACGATCCGGCCGTGCGTTCCCGCATCGCGGGCCGTCCCGCCACCGCGGTGCGTGACCGGGACCGCCGGGCGCCGTTACGGCGCGACCACGCGGCCTACGTCATCTACACCTCCGGCTCCACCGGGCGGCCCAAGGGCGTCAGCGTCACCCACGCGGGCCTGGCAGCCCTGGTCACGCACTCGGCCACCATCATGGGCCTGCGGCACGACCATCGGATGCTGCACGTCTGCTCGCCCAGCTTCGACCAGTCGATCGAGGAGATCGGCACCGCCTTCCATCGCGGTGCCACCCTGGTGATCGCGCCACCGGAGACCGTGGGCGGCGTCGATCTGGACGACCTGCTGCGCCGGGAACGCGTGTCCCACACGATCATCACCCCGGCCCTGCTGGGCACCCTCGATCCGGCGGGTCTGCCCGATCTGGTGTGTGTCTCGGCCGGTGGCGAGGCGTGCACCGCCGAGCTGCTGGCCGCCTGGCAGCGCGGCCGCCGCTTCCTCAACGGGTACGGGCCGACCGAGGCGACGATCGGCGCGACCTACGCGCGGTTGCGCGCCGGTGACCGGGTCACGATCGGTCGCCCGGTGCCCGGACTGCGCGCGGTGGTCCTCGACAACCGGCTGCATCCGGTACCTCTCGGGGTCACCGGCGAGCTGTATCTGGCCGGTCCGGGATTGGCCCGCGGCTACCACGGCCGTGGTGCTGTGACCGCCGACCGGTTCGTCGCCTGCCCGTGGGGTGCGGCGGGTGAACGCATGTACCGCACCGGCGATCTCGTGCGCTGGGTGCGCGGCGCCGAGGACGCCGACGAGCTGGAGTATCTGGGCCGCACCGATTTCCAGGTCAAGATCCGGGGCTTCCGGATCGAGCTCGGCGAGATCGACGCCGTGCTGGCGCGGCATCCGCAGGTCACGTTCGCGGTGACGGTCGGGGCCGAGAATCCGGCGGGCGAGACCACGGTGGTGTCGTATGTGACCGGCCGCGACCTCGACCCCGCCGCGGTGGCCCGGTGGTCGTCGTCGATGCTGCCCGCGCACATGGTTCCGGCCGCCGTGGTGGTGCTCGAGCGGATTCCGTTGACCGCCTCCGGCAAACTCGACCGTACGGCGCTGCCCGCGCCCGTCTTCGCGGCCCGCCCCTACCGGCGGCCCGCGAGCGGGCTGGAACGGACCGTGGCCGAGATCTTCGCTGAGGTGCTCGGCGTCGACCGGATCGGCGCCGACGACAACTTCTTCGAACGCGGCGGCAACTCGCTGCTCGCGACCCGGCTCACCGCTCGCCTCAGCGCGGCAGTGGACCTGCGGGTCCCGGTGCGGGTGCTGTTCGCGGCACCGACGGTCGCCGAGTGCGCCGCGGAGGTGTCCCGGCTGACCCGGGCGGGCCGCCGTCCGGCGCTGCGGGCACAGCCACGGCCCGAACGGGTGCCGCTCTCGCCCGCCCAGCAGCGCATGTGGTTCCTCAACCGCTTCGACACCCGCACCTCGGCCTACACGATTCCGGTCGTGTTGCGCCTGTCCGGTGCGCTCGATGTCGTCGCGTTGCAGGCGGCGTTCGGCGATGTGGTGGCCCGGCACGAGATCCTGCGCACGGTGTATCCGGTCGCCGATCACGCGCCGGTGCAGGTGGTGCTGCCCGCCGACCATCCCGACCTGCCCCGGCTGACCGCGCAGGCGACGGTCGAGGTGGAATCCGCTGTGTCGCAGCTCGTTTCGACGGTGTTCGATGTCACCACCGAGGTGCCGTTGCGGGCGGCGCTGTTCGAGGTCGGCCCCGAGGACTTCGTCCTGGCCATGGCGATCCATCACATCGCCGGTGACGGCTTCTCCGGCGGACCCCTCACCCGCGATCTGGTAACCGCCTACGGCGCCCGCGCCACCGGGCACGCGCCGACCTGGAGCCCGCTGGCGGTGCAGTACGCCGACTACGCGGTGTGGCAACAGACGCTGCTGGGCGAGGACACCGATCCCTCCTCGGTGGGCGCCGAGCAGATCGCCTACTGGCGCCGGGCCCTGGCCGGGCTGCCCGACCAGCTCGACCTGCCCCGGGACCGCCCGCGACCGCCCGTCCAGTCCTACGCCGGTGGCCGGGTGCCGTTCACCGTGGACGACGCCACCCATGCCGCGCTCACCGAACTGGCCCGCACGCAGGGCGCGACCCTGTTCATGGCCGTGCACACCGCGCTGGCGGTGCTGCTGGCCGGGCTGTCGGGCACGACCGACATCGCCATCGGCACTCCGGTCGCCGGGCGCGGTGAGGCCGAGCTGGACGATCTGATCGGCATGTTCGTCAACACGCTGGTGTTCCGCACCGAGGTCGACGGCGACGCGAGCTTCGCCGAACTCCTCGGCCGCCAGCGCGAGATCGACCTGCGGGCCTTCGCGCACAGCGACGTCCCGTTCGAGCGGCTCGTCGAGGTGCTCAACCCGGCCCGCTCCACGGCCCGTCACCCGCTGTTCCAGGTCGGCCTGTCGTTCCAGAACCTCGCCGAGGTGCGGATGGACCTGCCCGGCGTCACCGTCTCCTCGGTGGAGATCGATCGCGAACTGTCCCAGTTCGACCTGCACCTCATCCTGGCCGACCGGTACACCGCCGACGGTTCCGCGGCCGGGATCGGCGGCTACTGCACCTTCGCCACCGACCTGTTCGACGCGTCGACGGTGCGCGGCTTCCTCGAGCGGTTCAGCCGGATCATCGCCGCCGTGGTAGCCGCGCCCGGCGCCCCGCTGCACACGATCGATCTGCTCGCCCCAGCGGAGCGGACCCGCATCGTGGAGCGGTGGAATCGCACCGCGCGCCATACCGATCCGGCCGCGACCCTGGTGTCGCTGCTCGACGAGACCGTCGCCGCCGACCCGCACGCGGTGGCCCTCGTCGCCGACGGCCGACGGTGGACCTTCGCCGAGCTCGACGCGCGGGTGAACCGGCTGGCCCGGTATCTGGTCGCCGCGGGTGTGGGACCGGAGACCCGGGTGGCGCTCGCTCTGCGGCGCTCGGTCGACCTGGTGGTCGCGATGTACGCGGTGGCCACCGCCGGTGGCGCCTATGTGCCGATCGATCCCGATCAGCCGGTCGCGCGCACCGAGTACATCCTGGACACTGCCCTGCCGATCCTCGTCCTCACCGACACCGCCACCGGATTCACGGCCGCCGGAACCCGGGTCGTCGCCGTCGATCAGCTCGAGCTGTCGACATTCGACGCCGCCCCGCTCACCGATCGCGATCGGCGCGCACCGTTGCGGGCCGCCAATACCGCGTACGTGATCTTCACCTCCGGCTCGACGGGCAGGCCCAAGGGTGTCGTGGTGTCGCACGCGGCGGTGGTCAACCAGTTGCGCTGGAAGGCAGAACGATTCGGTCTCACCGCCGAGGACGTCGTGCTGCTGAAGACGGCGGCGACCTTCGACCTGTCGGTGTGGGAGTTCTGGTCGACGGCGGTCTCGGGCGGACGCCTGGTCATCGCCGCCCCCGACGGTCACCGGGATCCGGCCTACCTCGCCGACCTGATGCGTCGCGAGGGCGTCACCACGTTGCACGCGGTGCCCTCGATGCTCGACGCGCTGCCCGCCGACGCCCTGCCCAGCTCGCTGCGCCGGGTCCTGGCCATCGGCGAGACCCTGCCCGCGGCCTCGGCCCGCCGATTCGAGTCCGCGGCACCGCACGCCACCCTGTTCAACGTGTACGGGCCGACCGAGGCTGCGGTCTCGATCACCAGTCACCAGGTCGGCTCCGCGGACACCGCGACGGTCCCGATCGGCAAGCCGGTCTGGAACAGTCAGGTCTACGTGCTCGACGCGCGGCTGCGCCCGGTGCCGGTCGGTGTGCCGGGTGAGCTGTACCTGGCCGGCGCGCAGCTGGCCGGCGGCTATCTCGGCAAGCCGGATCTGACCGCGGAGCGGTTCGTGGCCAACCCGTTCCACGCGGGCACCCGCCTGTATCGCACCGGTGACCTGGCGGCGTGGAATGCCGACGGGGCGCTGGAGTATCGCGGGCGCACCGACTTCCAGCTGAAGATCCGCGGTTTCCGCATCGAACTCGAGGAGATCGACGCCGTGCTCGCCGGGCACGCCGATGTCGGCTATGCCGTCACGGTGGGCCGGGAGAACCAGACCGGCGCGACGGTGCTGGTGTCCTATGTGGTCGCCGCGCCGGATCGGGTGGTCGTCGTCGAGGACCTGCTCGAGTGGGCGGCGCGGTCGCTGCCCTCGCACATGGTGCCCGCCACGATCATGGTCATCGATCAGGTGCCGCTCACCCATGTCGGCAAGCTCGACCGGTCGGCGTTGCCCGCACCCGAGCTGGCGGTCCGCGCCTACCGGGCCCCCGATTCCGCGATCGAGCAGACGGTGTGCGAGATCTTCGCCGATGTCCTGCGGTTGGACCGGGTCGGCCTGGACGACCACTTCTTCGAGCTGGGCGGCACCTCGCTCAGCGCCACCCGCCTGGCGACGCAGCTGAGCGACGCGGTGGCCGCGACCATCCCGGTCACCTGGCTGTTCAGCACGCCGACGCCCGCGGGCATCCTCGCGGCGCTGCGCGCCGACGGGGCCGACAGCACGGGTGCCGACGCCGCGTTCGAGGTCCTGTTGCCGTTGCGGACCGGCGGAACCAGGGAACCGCTGTTCTGTATCCACCCCATCAGCGGTGTCGCCTGGTCGTTCGGCGGGCTCGCCGCCCACCTGCACCCCGACCGGCCCGTCTACGGTCTGCAGTCACCGGCGCTGAGTTCGGCCGAGCCGCTGCCGGATTCGATCGAGGAATGGGCGCTGCTCTACCTCAAGCAGATCCGCGAGGTCCAGGCCGAAGGGCCCTACCACCTGCTCGGCTGGTCCCTGGGCGGGGTGATCGCGCACGCGATGGCCGTGCAGTTGCAGGAGGACGGTGAGGAGGTCGCGCTGCTCGCCATGCTGGACAGCACGCTGACCGCCGCGGCACCGGCCACGGCGAGCCAGGTCACGGCGGCCGATCTGCTCGGCGGTTTCGCCGGTGATCTCGCCACCGACGGCGCCCTCGACGAGGTCGCCGATGCCCAGGGGCTGGCGCAGGTCCTCGGCCGGCTCGCCTCGCCGCTGGCCTCGCTGGATCCCGCCCGGATCGAGCGCGTCGTCGAGGCGGCGATCACCTCGGTGGCACTCGACGCGGCCTACCGGCCACACCGATTCGACGGTGCCATCACCTATTTCACCGCGGGCCAGGACGATCCCACCGGCGCCACCGGCGCCGCGTCCTGGACCGAGGCCGTCACCCGCCCCGTGCGCAACCATGTCGTCGACGCGACGCACTGGCGGATGACGGAGGGCCGAGCACTGGAGGCGATCGCGAAGGTGTTGCGCGAGTGGCTGTGACGACCACGAACCCATAAGCGGTGCTGATGGGGTGGTAGGCACCGGCCTACTACCCACCGCGCCGAACGGGCACCAGGATCGTAGGTGTCCCGTGTCGCGGGTCAGGATCGGAGGAGACCACTGTGACGTTCGTGATCGGCGCCGACTGTGTCGACGTCCTGGATCGGGCCTGTGTCGAGGAGTGCCCGATCGACTGCATCTTCGTCGGTGACCGGATGGCCTACATCCAGCCCGTCGAGTGCATCGACTGCGGGGCGTGCGAACCGGTCTGTCCGGTCGAGGCGATCCACTACGAGGACGACCTCCCGGCCGGGCAGGAACAGTTCCGCGCCGAGAACGCCCGCTTCTTCGCCGAGCCGCTGCCAGGGCGGGACGCGCCACTCGGGGAACCCGGTGGCGCGACCGCGCTCGGCCCGCTGGGCGTCGACACGCCGTTCGTGCGGGACTACCAACGGTGACGGATCACCGGACCAGGCGCCGGGCGGGCAGCGGGACCCGGTCGAGATCGTGCGCGAGCACGGCCCCGGGAAAGTCTGCCTGTTCCAGGAACAGTGGATCGTCGGATTCGCCGTAGCGTTCCGAGAAATGGGTCAGGACCAGGGTCCGGACCCCACACGACCGGGCCACCTCACCCGCCTGCCGGGCGGTGAGGTGGCCCCGCTCGTTGGCCTGGTCGGTCTCGGAGTCCAGGAACGTGGATTCGATGATGAGCATGTCCACCCCGTCGGCGAGGGCGTAGACGTTGTCGCACAGGCGGGTGTCCATCACGAACGCGACCTTCTGCCCCGGCCGGGGCACCGTGCATTCCTCGAGCAGCGCGCCGGACAGTTCCCGGACCGCCGCACCGGAGATCCCGTGGGCGCGTAGGCGTTCGGGCAGGAAGGTCCGGCCGTCGGGTTCGGCGAGGCGGTAACCGTAGGTGGTGATGCTGTGGTCCAGCGGCAGAGCGGTCAGGCTGAAACCGTCGGCCTGGAGTGTCTCGCCGGGCCCGCTGAGCGGATGTTCCACCAGACGCGGTTCGTCGTAGTAGCTGGTCGCGTACCTCAACCGCTCCCAGTAGGCGGCGCCGTCCGCGGGAAACACCGCGTGCACATCATGCGGGACACCATCACGGCCCAGCCGCTGCACGATGCCGGGAACCCCGAGGGAATGGTCGCCGTGGAAATGGGTGACACACAGCCAGTGCAGCTCGGTCGCCGACGCACCCGCCTGCGACATCTGCCGCTGCGTCCCCTCCCCGGGATCGAACAGCACACCCCGCCCGTCCCAGCGCAGGAGATACCCGTTGTGGTTCCGCCGCCGCGTCGGCACAGCACCCGCTGTCCCGAGCACGACCAGTTCACGTGTCGACATCGGCCCATCCTCGCCGCAACAGCCCACCGTGTCGAGAATCGCCGGACTACCCGTCACCCACCACCAACGAAGGAAAATCTCCACCCGTAGATGGATCTGTGGGCACTGGGGCCGGGTTAGCGTGGATCGAGCGGTTCGGCGAAAGGTGGGGAAGCTGTGGACGGCAAGACGATCGCGCGGCAGTGCACACTGTGTGAGGCACACTGCGGAATTCTGGTGACGGTCGAGGGCGAGCAGGTCACGCGGATCGAGGGTAATCCCGATGACGTGCTGTCGAAGGGCTACATCTGTCCCAAGGCGACGGCGATGGGCGGGCTGCACCACGATCCCGACCGTTTGCGCACTCCCGTCCGCCGCGTGGGGGACGGTTTCGAACCGATCGGCTGGGACGAGGCGTTCCGCGAGATCGGGCAGCGGCTGCGGGCGGTGCGCGCGGCACACGGTCCCAGCGCGATCGGGATGTACATGGGCAACCCGGCCGCCCACAGTTCCTCGGTCATCTACGGCGTCGCGTTGCGGACCGCGCTGCTGACCCGCAATTTCTTCTCCGCGTCCTCGATCGACCAGTTCCCGCAGGAATTCGTCGCCTGGCGGATGTTCGGCGCCAATGTGCTGATGCCGGTCACCGACATCGACCGCACCGACCGGCTGGTGATCCTCGGCGCGAACCCGGCGGTGTCCAACGGGTCGATCACGACCATGCCCGGCGCGAAACTGCGCATCCGGGACGTCCGCAAGCGCGGCGGCACTGTCGTCGTGATCGACCCGCGCCGCACCGAGACCGCCCGGCTGGCCGACGAGCACGTCGCGGTGCGTCCCGGCGGCGACGTCTACCTGCTGCTGGGCATGCTGCATGTGCTCGTCACCGAGGGGCTGTGCGACGAGCGCGCCGTTCGCGCGCAGTGCGCGGGGTGGGATGAGCTGACCGAGCTGGTCGCGACGACGACACCGGACCGGATGGCAGTGCACGCGGGCGTCGACGCCGACACCATCCGCCGCCTGGCCCGCGATCACGCCGCGGCCCCCTCGGCGGTGCTGTACGCGCGGATCGGGGTCTGCCTGCAGACCACCGGCGCGCTGACCCACTGGCTGGTGAACACGATCAACGCCGTCACCGGCAATCTCGATCGCGTAGGCGGGCAGATGTTCGCGACACCGCCGGTCGACGTCGCCCGCTACGGCAAATACCTGCCGATGGGCTACGGCGCCTGGACCGATCGCTCCGGCACCCAGAAATCCTTCCGCGGCGAACTACCGGTCTCGGTGCTGGCCCAGGACATCCTCGCCGAAGGCCCGGACCGGATCCGGGCGATGATCACCTACGCGGGCAATCCGGTGCTGTCCACGCCCCAGGGCGGACGCCTCGACGAGGCCCTGGAGTCCCTGGACTTCTACGTCGCGGTCGACATGTACGTCACCGAGACCACGCGCCACGCCGACATCATCCTGCCGCCGGTCTCGCCGCTGGAACGCGAGGACCTCAATCTGGTGTTCCCGGTGTTCAGCGTCCGCAACAACGTGCGCTTCGACGCGCCCGTGTTCGAACCGCCTGCCGACGGGCTCGAGGACTGGCAGATCCTGGCCCGGCTGCTCACCGAGGTGGTGCCGCTGCCCGCACGGCGCGTCACCGGCCGCGTGCTCACCGGCGTGCTCGAACAGCTCAGCCCGCTGCGATTGACCGCAGCGGCCATCGCCACCGGACCGTACGGCATCCTGCGCAAGGGGCGGAAGGGGTTGACGGTCAACAGGATTCGGTCCACAGCCGGCGGTGTCGACCTGGGACCGCTGGTGCCCCGATTGCGCGAGCTGATCGGAACCAAGGATCGCAAGGTCCAGCTGACGCCGCCGGACCTGCTGGCCGCGCTCCACGCGGTCCTCGACGAGGCCGACACCGCGACGAGCGCGGGCTACGACCTGCAACTCATCGGCCGACGCCACCTGCGCAGCAACAACTCCTGGCTGCACAACATCCCGTCCATGATGAAGGGCCGCGATCGCTGCACCGTCCTGGTGCATCCCGACGACGCCGCCACCCGCGGCCTCGCCGACGGCGATCCGGCCCGCGTCGAGTCCTCGGTCGGGACGATCGTCGTGCCGGTGGAGGTCAGCGACGACATCCGTCCCGGCGTGGTGGCCATCCCGCACGGCTGGGGGCATCGGGAGCCCGGCGTCGGCTGGCAGGTGGCCGCGGCCCAGCCGGGCGTCAATGTCAACCTGCTGCACGATCCGACCCGCACCGATCCGCTCACCGGGACCGCGGCGGTCAACAACACCTGGGTGCGCGTGAGCCCGGTCGTGACCGAGCGGGGCGCGGCCGACAGCGACCGGATCGGCGTGCCCGCGGCCGGCTGAACCGGCGATGGTGGTGAACCCGGGCGGCCGGGTCCACCACCATCGGATCAGCGGAAGCGCAGCGTGGTGGTGGCGAGACCGAAGATCTTGCGGCCGCCGGACTTGGCGACGATGGCGATCACCGCGGACTTGGTGTCGGCGTCGAGCGACTTCACCCGGCCGGTGAACTCCACCTCGCCGCCGCTCTGGAAGTCGACAATGGTGTAGTTCGACAGCCGCACGCCGTAGCGGGTCACCGCGCCCGGGTCGCCGGACCACGCCGAGACGAAACCGGCACCCAGGCCCATGGTGAGCATGCCGTGCGCGATCACGTTGGGCAGGCCCGCGAGGCGGGCGATGCTCTCGTCCCAGTGGATCGGGTTGCCGTCGCCGGAGACACCCGCGTAGTTGACCAGGTCACCGCGGGACAAGTGCGCGTCGCGCAGCGGGAGCTCGGCACCGACGGTCAGCTCCTCGAACGACAGCGTCGTGCTGGGGACGCGGGCCGCGCCGGCCACGGAGAGCCGGAGCTCGCCTTCCGGGCGCAGCGGCGTCTCGCCCGCGTCTTCGGCGGTGGCGTCACTGTTGCCGAACACCTTGACGCCGTGCACCATGACGTTCTCCACCGCGCTGGTGATCTCGGGATCGACGCCCTCGCCGGTGATACCGACGACCGTGGTGTGCATGATGTGCACCGTCTCGCCGGATTCGTCGGCGAAGGTGTTGGTGACGGTGATCAGGTCCTTGCCCGCGATGCGGCGCACCGAGGACAGCTCGACGTCGACGACCAGCCGGTCACCGGCGACGATCGGCTTGTGCTGTTCGAAGACCTGCTCGGTCTGCACGAACATGTCGTAGCCGACGACGACCGACTCGAACAGCGGCCGGTTGGCGGCCATGGCCGGGATGGAAACGAAGGTCAGCGGCGCGACCAGGCCCGGGTAGCCGAGCGCGGTCGCCGCGTCCTCGTCCCAGTGCGCGGGGTGGAAATCCTGTACCGCGCGGGCATATTCGCGGATCTTCTCGCGGCCGACCTCGTAGACGTCGCCGACCCGGTAGTAATGCCCAACCTTCGACGCGATATCAGGGGCATCGACCACGGAAGTCACTTTTCGATCACCTTCGTTCGGGGAACGGACACCCGGCAGGCTAGCTGACTCGTCGCACGACCGCGCACACCTTGGCACACTTCACAGTGGCGTCGCCCGGTGTGCACGCTCTACGCGGGACCGAGCCGAACCGGCGCTGGCGTGGTCAGCGCGTCGGCAGCATCGACACCGGACCGGCCCCCGGGCCGTCGATCGGCGTCAGGTCCCGGCCGAGCACCCGCTCGCCGCAGTGCGAACACACCGGTTCGACGGTGGCGACGTGACCGCAGCCGCGATGCACGGCCACGACCGGCGCGCCGTTGGGCGCCGCCCACTCGTCGCCCCACTGCCGCATCGCGGTGACGACCTGCCACAGCGAGCGCCCCTTGGGGGTGAGCAGGTAGTCGTGGCGGACCGGGTTGTCCTGGTAGGGCTCCTTGGTCATGATCCCGTGCTCGACCAGGCCGTCGAGGCGTTGGGTGAGCACATTGCGCGCGATGCCGAGCCGCTCGCGGAACTCGTCGAAGCGGGTCACGCCGAACAGGGCGTCGCGCACGATCAGCAGCGTCCACCACTCCCCGACCACCTCCAGGCATTGGGCCAGGGAGCAGTTCATGTCCTCGAAGCTGGTGCGGCGCATGCCCCGAGTCTAGTCGGTTGCATGAACGAACTCACCCATCTACCGTAAGTTGCATGATGAAACTCACTGGGCGGCTGGGTGCGGAATTCGCCCTCACCGCCATCGCGCCCGGGCACTGGCACGCTGTCGTCGACGATTCCTGGCGAGGCTGGACCGGCCCGCACGGTGGCGCGCTCGCCGGACTCCTGATCGACACCGCCCAGCGCGCGAGCACCCGCGACCAGCCCGTGCGCGCCGCCGACATCCGCTTCCTTGGCCGCCCGGCGACCGGGGCGTTCACGCTGCGCACCGCCGAACACGTCGTCGGACGCAGCACGACGATCCTCGACGTGATCGCCGAGCAGGACGGCGCGCCCGTCGCCGCCGCCTCGGTCACCCTCGGCGCGGCGGGGGTCACCGCGATCGCCGCCCACTCGGCCCGGCCCGCGCCCGCTGTGCCCGCGCCGCAGGAGTGCGCGCTGTTCCAGTTGCCGCCGGAGATCGTTCCGGTGGGAGCGCATTTCGTCATCCGGCCCGCCGCCGGCCCGCTGCCGCTCAGTGGCGCGGACGAGGCGATGATGTGCGCCTGGATCGCGCTCGATCCCGCGCTGCCGCTGGACGCGCCCAGCCTGGCCGTCCTCGCCGACGCGCTGCCGCCCGGGCTGTTCCCGCTGCTCACCGCGCCGGTCGCGGTGCCCACCGTCACGCTGTCGCTGCAACTGCACGCCGATCCCGCCCGCCTCGCCGAGGCCCCCGTCCTCGTGCGCGCCGCCGCGATCAGTGCCGGGGACGGCTGGTCCGTCGACGACACCGATATCTGGGATCGCGACGGGGTCCTGCTCGCCACCGCCCGCCAAACCCGCCGCGTGCTCGGCTGATCGGGAGCTTTCGTATGAATTCCGTCGTCACCGCGCGCACCACCGATCCCCGGGTGGTACTCGCCGTCGTCTCCACCGGCGTCCTGCTGTCGAGCCTGGACCTGTTCATCGTCAATGTCGCCATGCCCGCCATGGCCACCGATTTCGGCGCCGGGCTCACCGGGCTGTCGTGGGTGCTCAATCTCTACGCGATCGTCTTCGCCGCGCTGCTCGTCCCCGCGGGGCGACTCGGCGACCGCAACGGCAATCGCGCGACCTTCCTGCTCGGCCTCGCCGTTTTCGTGCTGGGTTCGGCGCTGTGCGCGGTGGCCTGGGATGTGGCCTCGCTCGTGGGATTCCGCGTCGTGCAGGCCGTCGGGTGCGCGCTGCTGACACCGTCGTCGCTGGCGTTGGTGCTGGCCGCGACACCGCCGGAGCGGCGGGCGGGCGCGGTGCGGCTGTGGGTCGCCTTCGGCGGTCTCGGCGCGGCGCTGGGACCGGTGATCGGCGGGCTGCTGGTCGAACTCGATTGGCGCTGGGTGTTTCTGGTGAACGTGCCGATCGGTTTGGTCGCCTTGGCTGTCGGTGCGCGCACGCTGCCACGCCCGCCTGCCGATTGCGGTCCGCTGCCGGACCTGGTGGGTGCGGTGGCACTGATCGGTGCGGTCGGGTCGTTCATCCTGGCCGTGGTGCAGGGGCCGGACTGGGGCTGGACGTCGACCGGGGTGCTGGCCGCGTTCGCGGTCGCGCTCGTCCTGGGAGTGGTCTTCGTCGTGTCGTCGGCGCGGCATCCCAGTCCGGTGGTGGATCCGGCCTTGCTGCGGGCCCCGAATTTCACCCTGGCGAGCGCCAATTCGCTCGTGTTCCAGATCGCGTTCGCGGGCATGTTGCTGTCGGTCACCCTGTGGGCGCAGAACGTGTGGGGATGGTCCGCCCTGCGGACCGGGCTGGCGATCGCGCCGGGACCGCTGGTCGTCCCGTTCGTCGCGATCGCTGCGGGCCGCCTCATCGCCCGCGTCGGTGCCGGTCCGGTGATCGCCGCGGGCGGGCTGGCCTTCGGCGGCGGGTTGCTGTGGTGGGCCCGGGCCGCCGAACTGACCCCGGACTACCCGTCCGGCCTGCTCGGCGGCATGCTGCTGACCGGCCTCGGCGTCGGCCTCACCCTACCCACCGCCTTCGCCGCCGGCGCGGGAACCCTACCCCCGCACCGCTTCGCGACCGGCTCGGCCGTCCTGAGCATGTCCCGCCAACTCGGCCTCGCCGTCGGCGTCGCCCTCCTGGTCGCCCTCCTCGGCAACCCCGCCACCCCCACCGCCACCCTCGACGCCTTCCACCGCGCGTGGTACGTCACCGCCGCCGTCGCCGTCCTCGCCGGCCTACTCGGCCTCGGCATCCGCTCGACACCGCCGGCGTCCGAGCAACTGGACGCCGAGCCGGTACCGGCATCCCACGGGTAGAACTTCGCACATCCGAGATCACGTGCCCTCGGCCTCCGCTCGCCGTAGCGTGGCTCGGGTGAGCACACCAGCAGACGACTGGAACGAGGTCCGGTCGATCGTCGCGCGAGCACGGCGGTCGACCGGACACTTCGCGATCGCGTCCGTCGACGCGACGGGCGCACCGAACGTCACCCCGGTCGGAACCCTGTTCCTTCGTGCGGACCGCACCGGCTACTTCTTCGACCAGTACACGAAGGCACTGGGACGCAATGCCGATGCCGAGGCGCGGGTCTGCCTGATGGCCGTCGATTCCGGCGGGTCGTTCTGGTTCCGCTCGCTGCTGGCAGGTCGATTCCCGGCGGCACCGGGGGTGCGCCTCGACGGCACGCTCGGCGCCCGACGACCGGCCATAGCCGAGGAACTCGACGAAGTGCGTCGCCGGGTGCGGCCGATGCGGCTCCTGCGGGGCGGCAAGCTGCTCTGGTCGGATTTCACCCACGTCAGGGACATCACGGTCACCGGGTTCCGGCTGGTGCGGTATCCGGTGATGATGCCGGTGGGCGCGCCGAGGGATCGCGAATTCGGCTGAGCCCGTTCAGATCTGGTGGGTCCAGGCGATGAAGAACAGGGTGCCCGCCGTGGTGAGGGCGATGCTGATCGGGATGGTCCACCAGGTTGCGTCGCGGCCGAGGACGGTGCGGGCCAGGCGCAGCTGGAGGCGGCCGAGGAGGGCGACGATGCCGAGGAAGGCCGGGGCCAGGAGGAGGCCGAGCGCGGCGTGGACCAGCCAGGCGCCGACGAGAGTGGGGCCGCCCCAGGCGGTTTCGTAGGCATTCGCGGCGACCAGGGGGTAGGCGAGGCCGCGGATCAGGACCAGGCCGGCGAGCAGGGTGAGGAACCAGGCGACCAGACCGGTACCCGCGGACAGGACGGAGTGGACCAGGCAGCGCAGCGCCGGGACGCGGCGGGCGGAGACGGGTTCGTGCAGGAGCAGGCGCGGCACCCGCAGCCGGGTGCGGACCGGGGACAGGGCCAGGGGCAGCGCGAGCAGGGCATAGCCGATCGTCCGCCCGACCCCGCTCACCGTAGGGAACCCGCCGCCGCCAGATCGTCGAAGAGCAACTGATCGACCGGCGGCACGAGATCGCGATCGCGGTAGCCGAACCAGGCCAGGGCCTCGATCTCGCTGCTGGCGGTCAGGACGCCGCGGTACTCGGCGGTGTAGCAGGCCATCCGCACGACGGTGGGGTGACCGTCGGCGATCGCGGCCTCGTAGGTGCCGACATGGGCCGCGCTCTCCGGTGCGAGGTCGACGCTCAGTTCCTCGGCGACCTCGCGCACCAGCGTCTGCACATCGGTCTCGGCGCCTTCCCGCTTCCCGCCGGGGATGAAGAAGACGTCCTTGCCCCGGGGGCGGGCGCACAGGATGCGCCCGTCCTCGATCAGTACCCAGGCCACCGTGTCGATCAGCTGCTGTACCGGAGAGTCCACCACGGCCCGCAGCCTACTGCGCCCGCGTCAGTGGCCGGGCAGGACGCAGACGGTGTCCAGGCCGAGCACCCGGTTGAGCCGGCCGAACGCGAGCCACGATCCGATGCTCATGCTCAGCTCGACCACCTCGGTCTGGGTGTAGTGCTCGAACATCCTGGCCCAGAACTCGTCGTCGAGGCTGTGATGGTCGGTGGCGTAGCGCTCGGCGTATTCGGCGGCCAGGCGAGCCCGGTCGTCGAAGAGTTCGGTGGTGCGCCAGTTCGTGACGGCGTCGGCGAACTCGGCCTCGACCTTCTGCCCGTCGCGTTCGGTGCGCCAGTCCTGACAGAACAGGCACCCGTTGATCTGCGCGATCCGCAGCCGGGCCGCCTCGAACTCGCGCAGCCCCAGCGTCGAGTGCTCGTAGACCGACAGCGAGAACGCGGCGGCGGCGACCCCGATACCGGGCACCATCTCGCCCCAGACGTAGCCGATCGGGTCCTTGCCCTCGGGAATGTCGATGATCATGGTGTCTTCCTTCCGAGTTTGCCGACCGCGGCCCGCAGCGGCACATCGAGTGCGTCGTAGAGGCCGGGTTCGGCCTCGACCAGCCAGTCGACGGCGTTCACCAACCGGCCCACCGCCGTGGCGTTTCCGCCCGCCGACCGGTTGCCGCCCTCGTCCGCGGCTTCCACGCTGACCTCGATCCGGGGCGTGCCCTCGATGATCACGCGGTGCGCGCCGACACCGTCGGGCGGTGTCGGCCAGTCCGGCGCGCAGCTGGGATGGATCCGGGTGACGTGCTCGATGACGATGCGCGGCTCACCCTCCACGATGCCCTGCACCTCGAACCGCACCGCACCCTGGGTGCCCGCCTCGAATTCGCCCATCTGCGTGGTCTGCACCGTCGCATCGAGTGCACGCCGGTCCAGGGTCTCGCGGATCTCGTCTAGTTCCACGCCCAGCGCCCTGGCCATGAGCCGGACCTGCCCGCCCCACACCATGGTCGGCACCGAGGGCAGCAGCATCGGCGGCTGGTAGTCCATCGGTTGTCCCATGCCGACCAGATAGCGCACCGAGTCGGGCTGGTCGTAGGTGGAGTAGTCGAAGATCTCCTGGCAACGCACCACCTCGAGGGTGCTCGAGAGCCCGCTGATCAACAGCGGCAGCACATCGTTGCCCCAGCCGGGATCGACACCGGAGACGAACAGCGAACCGCCGCCCTCGGCGATCGCGGCCAGCACCGGGTCGCGCATCTCGGCGGGTGCGTTGCTGGGGTCGTAGAGCGCGTAGAGGGCGGGCGTGACGACGACGGCACCGACACGGATCGCGCGCACGATGTCGGCGAGGGCGTCATCGGGGCGGATCTCACCGGAGGCCGCGTAGACGACCGCGCGTGGCCCGGTGGCGAGCAGCGCGTCGATGTCGTCGGTGGCCGCCACCCCCAGCCCGTAGTCGAGTCCGGCCAGGTCACCGGCGTCGCGGCCGACCTTGTCGGGGTTGTGCACCAGCACCCCGGTGAGTTCCAGGGCCGGGTGGGCAGCCACGGCACGAATGGCCGCTCGGCCTACGTTGCCGGTGCCCCAAACGATCGTGGGGATCATCGCGCGAGCGTAGCAAGCGCTTGGTTCGGTGTCCGGAATATCCGGAATACGGTCTCCGATCAGCCTTCTCGCACCGCGGCCACCGCCGTCGACAGCGCCCGGGACGGCAGTTGTCCACCGTCGAACATCGTCACCGTGACCTCGCCGTCGACCCGGTCCCAGGTCCCCGCGATCCGCCCGTCGACCACGACCAGCGGCGAGATCCAGCCCGCCGTGCGGCTGACCTTCGCGCGATGCTCGGCGGGCAGCAGCGCGGTGTCGGCGGTGCCGGGTCCGAGCACGTACTGATCGAACGGGCCGAGCAGGTGCACGGCGCCGTCGAGTCGCGCGGCGGCGAGTTCGTCGGCGAATTCGGTCGGGATCCAGCCGCGCCGGCCCTCGACGTCGACCTCGGTCAGCGCGTCGCCCAGCGCGGCGAACCAGCCGCGCACCAGGGTCTTGCGCAGGCTGTTGCGGCTGAGCCAGGCATCGAAGACCTCCGGCGTCGCCGGACCGTACGCGCCGAGGTAGGCGTTGATCAGTGTCGGGGCGGCGAGCTCGGGGTCGGGCACACCCGTCCAGCCGGGAACCAGGCGTCCGGGACTGGTGAAGGTGATCTTGGTGCCGCGCGCGGGACCGTGACACAGCGCGCCCTGCCAGGCCAGCGGCTTGAGCACCGCGCCCCAGCCGGAGCGCAACTGCTCACCCAGGTGCGCGAAGCCGGGCTCGGCCAGCACGGCATCGACGAGTTCGTCGCGCGTGAGCACCTGCTCGGCGAGTACCGCCGAGACCACCTCCACCAGCGCCGCCACCTGATCGGGGGTCGCGCCGAAGGTCTTCTGCCACGACGGCTTCTCCCACGTCCGGGCCGCGCCGATCAGCGCCAGGGCCGCGGCGGCCTGATCGGGCACCATCGCGTGCAGCGTGCCGCGCATCGCCCAGGTCTTGACGAGGGTGCCCGCCGCCAGCGCGTCGGCCAGCGCGTTCGGCGCCGCGTCCCGGCTCCGGATCGCGACGGCGGTCTCCGCCGCCGACGCGACCTGCGCCTGCACCCCGGCCAGCCTGCCCGCGATCGCCGCGACGCCGCCCGCGGCGGGCTCGGAGACGAACTGCCTGCGCAACCGCCAGGCGAAAACCTGGTCCCACCCGACTTCGAGCACTAGTTCTCCTCGGCGCGCTTGGACACCACCCGCCGGAGCGCGGCCCGTAATCCGGCGAACTCGTCGTCACTGATCCGGTCGACGAAATGACTCAGCACGAGATCGGACCGACCGCCGAGCCCAAGCGCCTCGTGCATGAGCTGGGCGCTGTGTTCCTCGCGGGTCATCGTCGGCCAGTACCGGTAGGCGCGACCGTCGCGTTCCCTGGCCAGCCAGCCCTTGCGGTGCAGGTTGTCCATGGTCGACATGACCGTTGTGTAGGCGATGTCACGTTCGGCGGCGAGCTCGTCGAACAGTTCGCGCACGGTGGTCGAGTCCACGTCGCGATCCCACAGGCGGTCCATCAGCACCGCTTCGAGATCGCCGAAACCACGCACCGCCTACCGTCTCCCTCATCATCGCCGACTCGCCGAAACCGGCTTCACACTACCGGCTGGGCCGCGGTGAGACCGCTATCGCGCGGCAACCCTTTCTGTCGTACCCCGATGCGAACATATGTTCGTGTCCGACTCCGTTCCCACCCGCCGCCCGCGCATCCAGACCCGCGCCGAGGCGTCGATCCTGCATGCCGACCTGGATTCCTTCTACGCCTCGGTCGAGCAACGCGATCAGCCGTGGTTGCGGGGCAAACCCGTCATCGTGGGTGGCGGGGTGGTGCTGGCCGCGAGCTACGAGGCCAAGGCCTTCGGCATCCGGACCCCGATGAACGCGGGCCAGGCCTTGCGCCTGTGCCCGCACGCGGTGGTCGTGCCGCCGCGGATGTCGGCCTATGCCGCGGCGAGCAAGGCGGTGTTCGCGGTCTTCCACGACACCACCCCGATCGTGGAGGGCATCTCGATCGACGAGGCGTTCCTCGACGTCGGCGGGCTGCGGCGGATCAGCGGCGCGCCGATCGAGATCGCGCACGCCCTGCGGGCCCGGATCAGCAGCGAGGTCGGGCTGCCGATCTCGGTCGGTATCGCCCGCAACAAATTCCTGGCCAAGGTGGCCTCGGCGGTGGCCAAACCCGACGGCTTGCGGCTGGTGGAGCCCGGCCGTGAACTCGACTTCCTGCACCCGCTGCCGGTCGAACGATTATGGGGCGTCGGCGTGGTGACCGCCGCGACTCTGCACGAGAACGGCATCACTCGGGTCGGGCAGCTCGCCGAACTCGGCGAACCACATCTGCGCGCCATCCTCGGGCCGGGCGCGGCACGGCACCTGTTCGCACTGTCGTGGGGTCGCGATCCCCGGCGCGTGGAGACCGGGAAACGCCGGCGCTCGATCGGCGCGCAGCGCGCCCTGGGCCGCCGCCACCGCACCCCGGAGGAGATCGCCGCCTACCTCGACGGTCTCACCGACCGGCTCGGTCGCCGGCTGCGCGCCGCGGAGCGCGTGTGCCGCACCGTCATCCTGCGATTACGCTTCGACGACTTCACCCGCGCGACCCGCTCGCACACCCTGGTCGAGGCCACCGACGCCACCGCGTCGCTGCGCCACGCCGCCCGCCTGCTGCTCGACACCGCCCAGCCCCTGATCACCGAACGCGGCATCACCCTCATCGGCCTGTCACTGACCAACCTCGACGACGCCGACACCATGCAACTCACCCTCCCCCTGGAACCCCGCGCCGAGAACACACTCGACGCCACCCTCGACGACCTGCGCCGCCGGTTCGGCTCGGCCGCCGTCACCCGCGCCGCACTGCTCAACAGCGGTGAGGGCCTGTCGGTCCCGATGCTCCCGGACTGACAGGCCCGCACCCTCGACCTCACACGAATCGTTTGGGCCGTTTGTCCATCAAGCGCAGGATGAGCGGGGTGAAGATCAGCTGCATCGCCAGTTCCATCTTGCCGCCGGGTACCACGATGCAATTCGGCCGCGACATGAACGAGTCGTGCAGCATCGACAGCAGATACGGGAAATCGATCACCTTCGGGTCGGCGAACCGGATCACCACGAAACTCTCGTCGGCCGTGGGAATGCTGCGCGCGATGAACGGATTCGACGTGTCGACGGTCGGCACCCGCTGGAAGTTCACATAGGTCCGCGAGAACTGCGGACAGATGTATTTCACGTAGTCCGGCATCCGGCGCAGGATCGTATCGATCACCGCCTCACTGGAATACCCGCGATGAGTCTTGTCCCGGTACACCTTCTGAATCCACTCGAGATTGATGATCGGCACCACCCCCACCAGCAGATCGGTGTATTGGGCGACATCGACGGCGTCGGTGACGGCCGCGCCGTGCAATCCCTCGTAGAACAACAGGTCGCTGCCGGGCGCCAGATCCTCCCACGGGGTGAACGTGCCCGCCGGCTGCCCGTAGGGTTTCGCCTCCTCGTCGTCGTGCAGGTATCTGCGCACCTGCCCCACCCCCGATTCACCGTATTCGCGGAACAGTGCCTCCAATTCGGGCAGCAGATTGGCGTCCTCGCCGAAATGCGAGAACGTCGTATTGCGTTGCTGCTCGGCCTCGGCCATCGCGACCTTCATTTCCGAGCGGTCGTACCGGTGGAACGAATCACCCTCCACCACCACGGCGCTGATCCCCTCGCGGCGGAAGATCTCCTCGAACGTGCGGGTGACGCTGGTCGTTCCCGCGCCGGAGGACCCGGTGATCGCGACAACGGGATGCTTGACCGACATGGGCGACTCCTAAGTGCGCTGGTCGTGCTTGGCCGGACGGAACAGTGACCGCGTGCCGAACAGCGAACTGTCGAAGCTCGGGCCCGCGTCCGGCTCGGAGTGGTAGCGCTCGATGCGCAGGACCTCGGTGCGGGAACCGAAGATGAACGGCACCCGCTGATGCACCTCCGCGGGCGGCACGAGCATCACCCGGTCGTGCCCGGTGGTGGCCGCCCCGCCCGCCTGCTCGACGATGAACGCGATCGGATTCGCCCCGTACAGCAGGGAAACCCGCCCCGGGCGGGCGGGATTGCGGGTGTCGCGCGGATAGAGGTACACCCCGCCCCTGGTCAGGATGTGGAACGTGTCGGCCACCAGCGACGCGACCCAGCGCATATTGAAATCCCGGCCCCGCGGTCCGTCCAACCCCTGCAGACATTCCTGCACATAGCGGCGCACCGGCCGCTCCCAGAACCGCTCGTTGGCGGCATTGATCGCGAATCCCGCGGTGTCCTCGGGGATGCGCATGCGCGGGTGGGTCAGCACGAACGCGCCGATCTCCCGATCGAGGGTGAACCCGTCCACGCCGCTGCCGGTGGTGAGCACCAGCATGGTCGCGGGCCCGTAGAGGGTGAACCCGGCACAGACCTGGCGCACCCCCGGCTGCAGGAAATCCGCGTCGACCGGTTCCGCCGTCCCGTCGAGCACCTCCTGCGGCGCGCGCAGAATGCTGAAGATCGAACCGACGGGCAGGTTCACATCGATATTGCTCGACCCGTCCAGCGCGTCGTAGGCCAGCAGATACTTGCCGCGCCGCTGCGTGGCGGGCACCGGCAGCGCCGTGGCGCGGCGCTCGGACAGCAGCCCCGACAGATGCCCGGTCCACTGCGTCTGCGCGACCATGATCTCGTCGGTCAGCACATCCAGGCGCGCACTCACCGACAGCGGCTCCGCGTCGCTGGTCGAGCTGATGATCGCGCCACGGGTCACCTGATTGGCGATGATCTTCGTGGCCGTGGCCACCACGTTGACCAGCGCCGAGAACTCCCCCGACGAGCCGGGATGCCGATGTTCCTCCTCGATCGTGTAGCGGGTGAGCGTCTTCAATCCGTTCGGCATGGCGTCGTGGCCACCTCCTGCACCGTCTCGTCGAACACGCTGCTGCCGTACACGTCCCGGTCACACAGGGTGATCAGGTCGGTCCGTGACAGCGGCCGCGCCGCCTCCACCAGTCGCTTGGCCTGCCGCAACCGGCACCGATCGATCGCGTTGCGCACACTGCGCGCGTTGGAGAACCGCGGCCTGGTCATCCGCACCGTCAGGTACTCCGAGAACGCCACGTGCGCGGCGGCGTCGAACCGGAAGTTCTCGCCCGCCACCATGAGTTCGGCGATGCCCATCAGCTCGTCGTGGGTGTAGTCGGCGAACTCCAGGTGATGGGGCACCCGGGAGGACAGCCCCGGATTGGCCGAGAAGAACCGGTCCATCCGGTCGGGATAGCCGGCGAAGATGACGACCAGACTCGCCCGCTCGCTCTCCATCTCCTGCAGCAGGATCTCGATCACCTCCTGCCCGTAGTCGCGCTCGTTCTCCGGCCGGAACAGGTAGTAGGCCTCATCGATGAACAGCACCCCGCCCGCGGCCTTGGCGATCGCCTCCTTGGTCTTGGGTGCGGTGTGGCCGATGAACTGGCCGACCAGGTCGTCACGGGTCACCGTGTGCACCTTGGGTTTGCGGATGTAGCCCAGCGCGTGCAGCATCTGCGCCATCCGCAACGCCACCGTCGTCTTGCCGGTGCCCGGCCCACCGGTGAAGCTCATGTGCATGGTCGGGCGCGACGATTCGAGCCCGAACCGCCGCCGCGCCCGATCGATCATCAGCAGCGCGGCGATCTCGCGCACCCGTTCCTTCACATTCGCCAGGCCGATCAGCTCGGCGTCCAACGCGGCCAGCGTCTCGGCCACGTCGTGCCCGGCCACATCGAGGGAAAGGTCCAACAGCGCGTCCTCGCTCAGCAGTTCCTCGGTCGCGGTGACGCCCTCAGCGGGCGGGCGCGACGGCCGGGCGTCATCGACGCCCGGCCGCGGCAACCGGAATCCGGCAGCGGACCCGTCAGCCGCCATACCGCTGTCCCTGCGGACGATCGGTGGCGTAGGACCGCATGCTGTAGATCTGGCGCCGATCCGGTCCCTCGGTGCGCGCCAGCTCGAAACCGGGCTCGTCCGCGGGACGCTGCACCAGGAAGCTCAGCGCCGTCGTCTGTTTCGTGTAGGTCGCGTCGTAGGCGGTGACCCGCACGTAGTGTCGGGGGAAGGTCGCCCGGCAGGCGTTGATCTCGGCCATCACCCCGTCGGGTTCGTCGAGGTCGAACAGCGGCAACCCCCACATCTCCCAGTAGGTGTTGCGCGGGTGCGGGTCGTCGGTGTACTCGACCGAGATCGGCCAGTTGTTGAGCAGCGCGTAGCGCACCTGGGCGGCGATCTCGGTGTCGGTGAGCTCGGGCAGATACGAGAACGTCCCGTGTCGCAGATACATGGTTGCTCCCTACAGGCTCGGCGTCGGCACCGCGTCGGGTGCGTCGGTGGACGTGTAATCGAAGGTGACATCACCCCAGGTCGACAGCGCGACCTCCAGTGGACGGCAGGTCGAGGCCGCGGCGCGCAGCACGTCCGGGCCCTCCTTGAGCAGGTCGCGACCCTCGTTGCGAGCCTTGACGACCGCCTCCAGCGCCACCCGGTTGGCCTCGGCCCCCGCCGCGATGCCCAGCGGATGGCCGATGGTGCCGCCACCGAACTGCAGGATGACGTCGTCGCCGAACAGATCGAGCAGCTGATGCATCTGCCCGGCGTGGATACCGCCCGAAGCCACCGGCATGACACCGGGCAGGCTGGCCCAGTCCTGGTCGAAGAAGATGCCGTTGCCGAGATCGGTGGGAATGTGGTTCTCCCGCAACGTGTCGTAGAACCCCCGCGTGGTCGCCGGATCGCCCTCCAGCTTGCCCACCACGGTGCCCGCGTGGACGTGGTCGACGCCGATCAGCCGGCACCACTTGGCCAGCACCCGGAAACTCACGCCGTGCGTCTTCTGCCGGGTGAACGTCGAGTGCCCGGCCCGGTGCAGGTGCAGCAGGACCCCGTTGCGTCGCGCCCACTTCGACATCGACTGCATGGCGGTGTAGCCGACGGTGAGGTCCATCATGATGACCACCGATCCGAGTTCCTTGGCGAACTCGGCCCGCTCGTACATGTCCTCCATGGACGCGGCGGTGACGTTGAGGTAGTGGCCCTTGATCTCGCCGGTCTCGGCCATCGCCCGGTTCACGCCCTCCATCGCGAACAGGTACCGGTCGCGCCAGCGCATGAACGGCTGGGAGTTGATGTTCTCGTCGTCCTTGGTGAAGTCGAGACCCCCCTTGCAGGCCTCGTAGATCACCCGGCCGTAATTCCGGGCGGACAAACCGAGTTTCGGTTTCACCGTCGCGCCCAGGAGCGGCCTGCCGTATTTGTTGAGATATTCGCGTTCCATCACCGTGCCGTGCGGTGGGCCCTGGAAGGTCTTGACATAGGCCACCGGAATACGCATGTCCTCGAGCCGCAGCGCGAGCAGCGGTTTGAATCCGAACACATTGCCGATGATCGAGGAGGTCAGGTTGGTGATCGACCCTTCCTCGAAAAGATCCAGATCGTAGGCGATGTAGGCGAAGTACTCACCCGGCCTGCCCGGCACCTCGTCGATCCGGTAGCACTTGGCCTGATACTTCGAATGCGCGGTGAGGCGGTCGGTCCACACGACAGTCCATGTCGCCGTGGAGGATTCACCCGCGACAGCGGCCGCCGCTTCGATCGGGTCGACTCCGCGCTGCGGCGTCACCCGGAACACCGCGAGCACATCGGTCTCCGAAGGCACGTAGTCGGGCGCGTAATATCCCATCGACGCGTAGGACTGTACGCCCGGATCCCAACGATCCCGTTCGGTTTCTTCCGCCATCGTTCCTCCTGTACCTGATTCGCCGGTTCAGGGGCCCTCCATGGTGACGCAAGCTACCGCCTCCGGGCCCTGACTTCACCGGCGGTGGAATCCGGTGTACGCCTTGCGAATTCCAGGATGAGGCCCGGCCGGGCAGCAAACAATGTGAATGTTTCTGGGAACGCTCAACCGAAACGTTGAGTTTGCTACCGTCGGGTAATGGGCAGGGTGAGCGCGGGACGGATGGAAACCTTCCTCGCGGTGGCCCGGCTCGGCAGCGTGCGCCGCGCGGCCGCTCAGCTGCACGTCACCGAGGCGGCCGTCTCCGCCGCCGTCGCCCATGTCGAGAAGCAGCTCGGCGCCAAACTGATCACCCGATCGGGGCGTGGGATCGCGCTGACCGAAGCGGGCCGGGTCTACGCCGAGTACTGCCGCGGAATCCTGGGTCTGATGAAGGAAGCGCACGCCGCGGTCCGCCAGGCCGAGGCGGGCAGGCTCCGCATCGGCGTCGTCGCCACGGCGGGTGAATCGGTGGTGCTGCGCCCGCTGGCCTCGTTCCGGCACCGCTATCCCGATGTGGAACTGAGCCTGTCGATTCAGCCCCGTGACGTGCTGTTTCTCGAATTGCAGCACCACGAGACCGATCTCGTCATCGCGGGCCGTCCCCCGCACGCGGCGAATCTGGTCATCCAGGCCCGGCGGCCGAGCACGCTCGTCGTCGTCGGCGCGAACGATGCCCACGATCCACGCCACGACACCTGGCTGCTGCGCGGCAACGGCTCGGGCACCCGGGAAGCGACCCTCGCGCTACTCGACCGGCTCCAGATCGATCCCCCCACCCTGACACTGGGTTCGCACGGCGCGGTCATCGCCGCCGCCCGTGAGGGGCTGGGCATCACCCTCATTCATTCCGATGCCGTCGGCGAGCATCTGGAATCCGGTGCGCTGCACACGATCGACGTGCCCGGGACCCCGCTGGACCGGGCCTGGCACGCGGTCACGACGCCGACCCCCACCCCGGCCACCCGCTTGTTCCTGGCGCACCTGATCGACCCGCTCGAGACCGGAACCGACGCCTTCCACGCCGCGATCGGGCCCTAGCGGGCTGTTTTCGGGCGTTATCGGGCGGCGAAGCGGGCGTCGAAGGCTGTGCGATTGGCCGATACCGCCGCCCGATCCCACACGGCGAACACGACCCGATCGAACGCCGCGCCCCACTGCTCCAGCGCCGCGGCGAAGGCGTCAGCCACCTGGACGGGATCGTTGCGGAACACGCCGCAGCCCCACGCGCCGAGCACCAGGGTGCGCACCTCGTGCCGCGCCGCGGCGGCGACCACCCGTTCGGCTCGCTCGGCCAACAGCAGGGGCAGGTCGACGGTCACCGCCCGACGGGCCAGTTCGCCGGCGTTGGGGGCGGGCGAGGTCAGGAAGGTCACCGGAAACGGTTCGCTCAGCGCGTCCTCGTCGTCACGGATGACCGGCACATCAGGCGAGACGATCACCCGGTGGCTGTAGGCCAGATCCGACGACGAGCGATGCGCCGCATAGTAATCCGTCGCCTCGATGAGGCAGGTGTAGAGCAGCGCGCTCCGGCACAGGTCCTCCTCCTGGGCTCGCGCGCCCCTGAGGTAGCCACCTCCAGGGTTCCGTGCCGAGGCGAAGTTGAGTATTCCGATCCGCCCGCCGTTTTCCTCGCAGTGCAGTCGCCGGGCGGCCGCCACGCTGCCTTCGCCGGTCACGTCGATGCTCGTCGGGCCGGAACCGGGTGTCGGCGTTCGGATCATCTCGTCCAAGAGCGTCGGCGTGTAGGACACCGTTCCGCCTCGCGCCGCCGCCAGTTCCGGACCGACGTCGACGGCCACTCCCGCGGCGGTCCGGTAGGTGCCTCGTTCGGCGATTTCCTCGTTCACCACGGCCACGTGGTGCCATTTCTTCGTCATCGTCGTGACCGTAACCGGCGAGACCGTCGCCCCGCCACTGGTTTTTGTCTCGATAACAACAACTATGCCGACCGGCTGGCCGGAGCAGGGTGTCGGTACACCGTGTCACGATGCCGCTCATGACCCGCGACCTGGAACCCGTGCTGGAACACCACCTGGAATTGGCCCTCGACTACGGCCAATTCGTGCTCCACGGCGGCGAGGGCGAGGAGGACGCCGAACTGGCCCTGCTGGAAGCGGCGCTCGCCACCGGTCCGTCCGCCGGTGACGGACACACCGTCGTGGTGTGCAGTCCGCACCAGAACAACTTCGAGATGCCCGTGGTGGTGCAGGTGTGGGCGACACGTCCCCCGGCCGACGAGGACGACTGGCAACAGATCAGCGAAGCCCGGCTGCACATCGGCGAGTACGGACTGAACATCAGTTCGCCGGTGGACACCTGGGAGTCCGCGCCGGTGCCGCCGGGCGACTACATCGTCGAGATCGCGGGCACCGGCTTCGTCGGATACGGCTGGCCGGGCACCACCACGCCGGGCGATCATTGGCGGATTCGCTGCTGGCCCGACGACGGCAGCGCGCTGCGAACACCACGGGTCTGGGTCGACCCCGATCTCGCAGCCGACTCGTCCAGCGCACTGCCGCGCATCGATTCCGGCGTCACACTCCCGAGCGGAACGACGGCCGCGTCCGCGCACCTCGTGATCCCGTTCGCCACCGAGGGCTCAGCGCCGGACGACCAAGCACGGCAGTGGGAACAGGCGGCGGAGCGTGCCAGGGAAGAATGGGGCGGCGAGCCGATCGCCGCGCTCGCCGACATCTACTGCGCCCGCGATCTCGCCGGATACGACCGCGCGCTCGCCGAGTCGATCGCCGGGATGGATGTCGAGCAACTCCGGGCGTTGAGCGTGTTCTGCGCCGAGCGGGCCTACGAGTACGCCGGGCTCGCCGACCGCCCGTGGGTCCGTCCCGCGCTCGCCGCCCTGCGTTCTGGTGACCCGTTCCCCGAGCACTTCCAGGACGCGGCCGCGACGTTCGCCCGGCTGGACGAGGACGAGTACGGCCCCGGCGCGGCGCAGTTCCGGTCCGTCCTCCGGGTAGACGGTGATCTGCCCGCACGCCGCCGAAATCCCTACGACCGCGGCAATATCAGCCGCCCGCATTTCGCCGTCAACACCCTGTTCCACGCGCGCCTCGCCGATCCGCTGCAGGGTGCGCTCGCGGGCCTGAACGAAGCCGCGATCACCTTCGGCGACCGGGTCGAGGTCTTGTTCGCGGGCATCCGCGCCGAGTTCGGACTGCCGCCGAGGTACTGACGACAACGCCGTGGACGGCCATGGTCGCCGCGGGTACCGTCGTCGCCAGGGGCGGTCCATCGTCTGCGCACAATCGAAACGAAGGGGTGGGGCATGGCAACGGAAGTGACGCTGTCGGGAGACGCGCTCGAACTGCCGGGCGGCGTCCGGGTGACGTTCATCCGTACCTTGCGCTTGCCCGAGACGGGCGCCTATCCGCTGCCGCCCGGACTCGGCAGCTTTCCGCTGCGCCGCGTCGCCGACTACCCGGACACCGTGCCCGAGGAGTGGCGCACACGCGGCGGGGTCATGCTGCCGGTGTATCAGCGTGAAGCCCTGTGGCTGCGCTTCTCCGCGAGCGCGCCCACCGCGCTCAAGGTCGGCGTCGGCAAGATCTGCGCGGTCTCCGGGAAACCGTGGAGCGACACCATCGGCCAGGACCCGCAGAACTATCTCGCCCTGCCCCAGCAGCCGTGGATGGACGGCATCAACTCCGGCGACGGCACCGTCCGCCAGTTCGTCGCGGTGCCGCTCGGGCTCGGCGCGACCGTCGAAGGTCAGGTCACCGGGGTCGAACAGTGGGGTGGCGTGCAACTGGCCGTCCACGGGCTCACCGACGCCGCCCGTGCTGCTTGGCGTGCTGCCGAGGAAGCCCGGCAGCGCGCCGCGCGCACCGTCCCGCCCTGGCAGTCCGGTGAGCCGGTGTACGGTGCGCCGATGCCGGTGAGCGCGCCAGCGGCCGGGGCGATGTATTCCGGTCCGGCGCCGGGTGGGCCGCCGCCCGCGGCGCCCGCAGGGGCCGCCCGGATGCGTGGAGCGGCCAGGAAGATGGGGCTCGGCGCGGGTGGCACCATGCGGCAGGAGATCTTCGCCGACCGCAGGCCGGTCGAGGACTATCACGCCGAGGCCGACGGCCGCGTCTTCGTCCACCTCGCTTCGGCGGCCGAATGGCAGCAGATCACGGGTGAACCGGCCCCGCCGACGCCGATCACGGCCCAGGCCTACGCCGAGCACAATCTGCCCTGGTTCGACTACTACGCCGCCGACGCCGAAGACCTGGCCCCTTCGGCCGAGCTCGCCGGGGTGAAGCCCACCGGTGCGTGGCTGGCCGACGAGCAGCCCAATCCGCCGCTCGAGCAACCACTTCCGGTGATCCCGCTGGGCGGCAAGAAGGTCGAGGACGGCGACTGGTAGCCGTCGCGGGCCCGCGGTGGACTCGCTTGCCCCGCAGGCCAACCGGCCGATCCGGCGAACCTGCCACGCCGCGCGCCCGCGCGGACGTACGATCCGAGCGTGGCCGAATCGAATGGTTCCACCCCGCTGCGTGTGCTGGTCTACAGCAACGATGCCGACACCAGGCAACAGGTGATGCTGGCGCTGGGCCGTAAGCCGCGCCCCGATCTGCCGGAGCTCGACTTCTTCGAGGTGGCCACGGCACCCGTGGTCATCGAACAGATGGACGCGGGGGGGATCGATCTGGCGGTCCTGGACGGGGAGTCCGCGCCCGCGGGCGGCCTCGGCATCGCCAAGCAGCTCAAGGACGAGATCGACGAGTGCCCGCCGGTGGTCGTGCTGACCGGCAGGCCCGACGACGCCTGGCTGGCGAACTGGTCGCGCGCCGAGGCCGCGGTCTCGCACCCGATCGACCCCATGCAGCTCACCCACGCGGTCACCAGCATCCTGCTCGCCCGCTGATCGGCGACCTCCGGGCATCGTCCCGCCCCCGCGGATAGTCCCACGCCCCACAGTTCTGCCTATTACCACTGGTAACACCAGTGGTTACGTGGCGTGCGCCGATCCGGGATTACCCCCGGATCGCTCATGAATCGCTGTATCGAAATCGATCAAAGCCCACCCCGGAAACGCGCGGCGCGCCCCAGCAACGGCGGTAGTCTGTGCTCTAGCTCACACGAGCGCGGGCTCCTGTATAACGCTCCGCCATCGCTGCACAGCCTTGCGCGAGCCCCGTATCGGCGGACAACGTTGTCGGCCCCGTCTCGCCAAAGCTGCCGTCCGCGGCCGGGCCACACGGCTCGACCTGCTCCAGCGAGGAGGGGAAAGCAGTCGTGAATATCGAGGTGCCCGCGCTCGTTCTCGGCGCCATCGCCGCCGCGTTCGCGGTGTTCTCCGTCATCATGGCGGCGCTGATCGGCCCGAAGCGGCGCAACCGGGCCAAGCTGGAACCCTACGAATGCGGCATCGAGCCGACCCCGCACGCCATCGCGGGTGGCCCCGGAAACGCCACGGGACAGCGCTTTCCGGTGAAGTACTACCTCACCGCGATGTTGTTCATCATCTTCGACATCGAGATCGTGTTCCTCTACCCGTGGGCCGTGCACTTCGATGCGCTCGGGCTCTTCGGTCTCGCCGCGATGGCGCTGTTCATCGTCAATGTGTCGGTCGCCTACGCCTACGAGTGGCGGCGCGGCGGCCTCAGCTGGGAATGAGTGGGAAATAATGGGTCTCGAAGAGAAACTGCCCAGCGGGTTCCTGCTGAGCACCGTGGAAGATTTCGCCGGCTACCTGCGTAAGGGCTCGGTCTGGCCCGCGACGTTCGGCCTGGCCTGCTGCGCGATCGAGATGATGGCCACCGGCGCGGGACGATTCGATATCGCCCGCTTCGGCATGGAGGCGTTCCGCGCCTCCCCGCGCCAGGCCGATCTGATGATCGTGGCGGGCCGGGTGAGCCAGAAGATGGCGCCGGTCCTGCGCCAGGTCTACGACCAGATGACCGAGCCGAAATGGGTACTCGCCATGGGCGTGTGCGCCTCCTCGGGCGGCATGTTCAACAACTACGCGATCGTGCAGGGCGTCGACCACATCGTCCCCGTCGACATCTACCTGCCCGGCTGCCCGCCGCGCCCGGAGATGCTGCTCAACGCGATCCTCGCGCTGCACGCCAAGATCGCCGAGACGCCGATGGGCGTCAACCGCGAGGAAGCGATCCGGGCCGCCGAACAGGCCGCGCTGGCCAGCACGCCGACCATCCGGATGGAGGGCCTGCTGCGATGACCTTCGACGCTCCCGACAACGCCGACAGCACTGCGGGACAAGACATTCCGGACGACACACCCGCCACGCCGAGGCCGCCCGCGGCACCCGAGGACGAGGTGATCGGCACCCGCCGAGGCATGTTCGGTGTCACCGGTACCGGTGACACCTCGGGCTACGGCGGTCTGGTCACGCCCGTCGCGCTGCCCGCGGGCACCCCGCCGCCCTACGGCGGCTGGTTCGACGCGTTCGTCGGCACCCTGCGCGCCGCGCTGACCCACCGGGTGATCGCGTTCGACACCGTGATCGAGAAGATCGTCGTCTTCCGCGACGAGATCACCCTGCACGTCCGGCGTGAGCACCTGGTCGCCGTCGCGAGCGCGCTGCGCGACGACACCTCGCTGCGCTTCGAACTGTGCCTGGGCGTCAACGGCGTGCACTACCCCGACGACGAGGGCCGCGAACTGCACGCGGTCTACCACCTCATGTCGATCACCCACAACCGGCGGATCCGGCTGGAAGTGTCGGCCCCCGACGCCGATCCGCACATCCCCTCGCTGTTCGCGGTGTATCCGACCACCGACTGGCACGAACGCGAGACCTACGACTTCTTCGGCATCCTCTTCGACGGGCATCCCTCCCTCACCCGCATCACCATGCCCGACGACTGGCGCGGCCATCCGCAGCGCAAGGACTACCCGCTCGGCGGGATCCCGGTGGAGTACAAGGGCGCGCGGATACCGCCGCCCGACGAGCGGAGGACCTACAGCTGATGACCGACACCGATTTCCGCCGCGACGAACCGCAGGTCGTCACCGTCGCAGGCCAGGACTGGGACCAGGTCAGCGAAGTGATCGAGGGCGGCGGCGAAGAACGCATCGTCGTCAACATGGGCCCGCAGCACCCGTCGACGCACGGCGTGCTGCGCCTGATCCTCGAGATCGAAGGCGAGACCGTCACCGAGGCCCGCTGTGGCATCGGCTACCTGCACACCGGGATCGAGAAGAACCTGGAGTTCCGTACCTGGACCCAGGGCGTCACCTTCGTGACCCGGATGGACTACCTGTCCCCCTTCTTCAACGAGACCGCCTACTGCCTCGGCGTGGAGAAGCTGCTCGACATCACCGAGCAGATCCCCGAACGCGCCACCGTCGTGCGCGTCATGCTGATGGAGCTCAACCGGATCTCCTCGCACCTGGTCGCCCTCGCGACCGGCGGCATGGAACTCGGCGCGCTCACCCCGATGCTGTTCGGCTTCCGCGAACGCGAACTGATCCTCGACGTGTTCGAGACCATCACCGGCCTGCGGATGAACCACGCGTTCATCCGTCCCGGCGGCCTCGCCCAGGACCTGCCCGACGACGGCGTCACCAAGGTGCGTGAGCTCCTGGAGATCATGCCGGGCCGGTTGCGCGACATGGAGCACCTGCTCAGCGCCAACCCGATCTGGAAGAAGCGCACCCAGGACATCGGCTACCTCGACCTCACCGGCTGCATGGCGCTCGGCATCACCGGCCCCGTCCTGCGTGCCACCGGTCTGCCGCACGACCTGCGCAAGTCGGCGCCCTACTGCGGTTACGAGAACTACGAATTCGACATCCCGACCACCACCGGGTGCGACTGCTACGGCCGCTACCTGATCCGGGTCGCCGAGATGCGCGAGTCGCTCAAGATCGTCGAGCAGTGCCTGGACCGGTTGCGGCCCGGCCCGGTCATGGTCGACGACAAGAAGATCGCCTGGCCCGCCGACCTGCAACTCGGTCCCGACGGACTGGGCAACTCGCCCAAGCACATCGGCAAGATCATGGGCACTTCGATGGAGTCGCTGATCCATCACTTCAAGCTCGTCACCGAAGGCATGCGGGTACCCGCGGGCCAGGTGTACGCGGCGGTGGAGTCACCGCGCGGTGAGCTCGGCGTGCACATGGTCAGCGACGGCAGCACCCGGCCGTACCGGGTGCACTACCGCGATCCCTCGTTCACCAATCTGCAAGCGGTGGCCGCGATGTGCGAAGGCGGCATGGTCGCCGACGTCATCGCCTCGGTCGCCAGCATCGACCCCGTGATGGGCGGAGTGGACCGATGAAGATCGAACTGAAACTCACCACCAGGCCGGAACCGTACCCGCCGCACGTGCGGCAGCGGCTCGAAGTGGACGCCAAGGAGATCATCGCCCGGTACCCGCACCCCCGCTCGGCGCTGCTGCCGCTGCTGCACCTGGTGCAGGCCGAAGAGGGATACGTGACCGGCACCGGCATCGACTTCTGCGCCGACCATCTCGGTCTCACCGGCGCCGAGGTGACCGCCGTCGCGACGTTCTACTCGATGTACCGGCGCACACCGACCGGCGACTACCACGTCGGCGTGTGCACCAACACGCTGTGCGCGGTCCTCGGCGGCGACGCCATCTACGAAGCGCTGCAACACCATCTGGGCATCCACCACGGCGAGACCACCGCCGACGGCGCCATCACCCTCGAGCACGTCGAGTGCAACGCCGCCTGCGACTACGCGCCGGTGATGATGGTCAACTGGGAGTTCTTCGACAACCAGACGCCCGAGTCGGCGCGCGCGATCATCGATGCCCTGCGCGCGGGGCACCAGGTGCGTCCCACCCGGGGAGCGCCGCTGTGCACCTTCCGGGAGACCGCCCGCATCCTCGCCGGCTTCCCCGACGAACGTCCCGGCGCGCTCGACGGCGCCCCGGGCGCGGCTACCCTCGCCGGGTTGCACATCGCGGAAACCACTGCCGCAGAGGGCGATTCCCTCGGACAGGGGGAATGAGATGACCACCCTCACCCCTGTTCTCAGCGAACACTGGGACCGCCCACGATCCTGGACCCTCGACAGCTACCGCGCCACCGGCGGCTACGAAGGACTCCGCGCCGCCCTGCGGATGGCACCCGACGACGTGATCCAGACGGTGAAGGACGCCGGCCTGCGCGGTCGCGGCGGCGCGGGCTTCCCGACCGGCATGAAGTGGTCGTTCATCCCGCAGGGACCCGGTCCCGACGGCACGACCAAACCGCACTATCTGGTCGTCAACGCCGACGAGTCCGAACCCGGGACCTGCAAAGACATTCCGCTGATGCTGGCCACCCCGCACACCCTGATCGAAGGGGTGGTGATCGCCGCCTACGCGATCCGGGCGGCCACCGCGTTCATCTACGTGCGCGGCGAGGTGGTGCCGGTGCTGCGCAGGCTCCAGGCCGCGGTCGCGGAGGCCTACGACGCGGGGTACCTCGGGCGCGACATCCTGGGTTCCGGGTTCGACCTGGAACTGATCGTGCACGCCGGAGCGGGCGCCTACATCTGTGGCGAGGAGACCGCGCTGCTCGATTCGCTCGAAGGCCGGCGTGGTCAGCCGCGGCTGCGGCCGCCGTTCCCGGCCGTGGCCGGGCTCTACGCCTGCCCGACGGTCGTCAACAATGTGGAGTCCATCGCGTCCGTGCCGTCGATCCTGCGCAAGGGCACCGAATGGTTCCGGTCCATGGGCAGCGAGAAGTCACCCGGGTTCACGCTGTACTCGCTGTCGGGCCATGTCGCCCGGCCGGGCCAGTACGAGGCGCCACTGGGGATCACCCTGCGTGAACTGCTCGGATACGCCGGTGGCGTGCGGGCGGGTCACACCCTGAAGTTCTGGACACCGGGCGGTTCGTCGACGCCGCTGTTCACCGCCGAGCACCTCGACGTCCCGCTCGACTACGAGGGTGTCGCCGCCGCCGGATCCATGTTGGGCACCAAGGCCCTGCAGATCTTCGACGACACCACCTGCGTCGTGCGTGCCGTCCTGCGCTGGACCGAGTTCTACGCCCACGAATCCTGCGGCAAGTGCACACCGTGCCGCGAGGGCACCTACTGGCTCGTGCAACTGCTGCGCAGGCTCGAAGCGGGGCAGGGCACCGAGGCCGACCTCGACAAACTCGCCGACATCGCCGACAACATCAACGGCAAATCGTTCTGCGCGCTCGGCGACGGCGCGGCCAGCCCGATCTTCTCCTCGCTGAAGTACTTCCGCGACGAGTACCTCGAGCATCAGCGCCGCGGCGGCTGCCCGTTCGATCCGGCCCGTGCCACGGTGTGGGCCTCGGCAGGGAATGAGGACCGATGACAGCGATCGCCCCCGGCAACAGCAGCGACGTCGTTCCCGCGGATCTGGTGAGCGTCACCATCGACGACACCACCGTCCGGGTGCCCGCGGGCACGTTGCTGATCCGCGCCGCCGAACTGGTCGGCGTGCAGATTCCCCGCTTCTGCGATCACCCGCTGCTCGACCCGGTCGGCGCCTGCCGGCAGTGCCTAGTCGAGGTGGAGGGGCAGCGCAAGCCGGTGGCGTCGTGCACGATTCCGGTCACCGACGGCATGATCGTGCGTACCCAGGTCAGCTCGCCGGTCGCCGAGAAGGCGCAGCGCGGGGTGATGGAGCTGCTGCTGATCAACCATCCGCTGGACTGTCCGGTCTGCGACAAGGGCGGCGAGTGCCCGCTGCAGAACCAGGCGATGTCCACCGGCAGCGCCGACTCCCGGTTCGACGGGGAGAAGCGCACCTACCCGAAACCGATCCCGCTCTCCTCGGCCGTCCTGCTCGACCGCGAACGGTGCGTCCTGTGCGCACGGTGCACACGGTTCTCCCAGCAGGTCGCCGGTGATCCGTTCATCGAACTGATGGATCGCGGTGCGCTGCAACAGGTCGGCATCGCCCAGGCCGAACCACTGGACTCCTATTTCTCCGGCAACACGGTGCAGATCTGCCCGGTGGGCGCGCTCACCGGCACCTCCTACCGCTTCCGGGCCCGCCCGTTCGACCTGGTGTCCACTCCGAGCGTGTGCGAGCACTGCGCCTCCGGATGCGCCCAGCGCACCGACCATCGGCGCGGAAAAGTGCTGCGCCGCTTGGCCGGTGACGATCCCCAGGTCAACGAGGAATGGAACTGCGACAAGGGCCGCTGGGCCTTCACCTACGCGACCGAACGCGATCGGCTCACCACGCCGCTGGTCCGGGGCTGGGACGGTGTGCTGGCCCCGGCGTCCTGGTCGGAGGCACTGGCCGCCGCGGCGACCGGGCTGCGGGCCGCGATCGGTAACGCGGGCGTGCTCGTCGGTGGGCGGGTCACCGAGGAAGACGCCTACGCCTACAGCAAGTTCGCGCGCATGGTGCTCGCCACCAACGACATCGACTTCCGCAGCCGCGTGCACTCCGAGGAGGAGGAACGCTTCCTCGCCGCCCGCGTCGCCGGACACGGTGTCGACGTCGACTACGCGGCGCTGGCCGCCGCACCGGTCGTGCTGCTGGTGGGATTCGAACCCGAAGAGGAATCCCCGATCGTCTACCTGCGCCTGCGCAAGGCCGCCAGGACCCGCGGGCTGCGCGTGGTGTCGCTGGCCCCGTTCGCCTCCCGCGGGCTCGAACGGATGTCGGGCGCGCTCATCCAGACCCCGCCGTGCGGCGAGGCCGACGTGCTCGACGCCATCGCCGCCGAGACCTCGGCGGACGCGGCCGAACTCATGGCACTGCTGCGCAGCCCGGGGGCGGTCGTCCTGGCGGGCGAGCGGCTCGCGGGCAGCCCCGGCGCGCTGTCGGCCGTGGTCCGGCTGGTCGACGCCACCGGCGCCGGGCTCGCCTGGGTACCCCGACGGGCGGGTGAACGCGGTGCGCTGGAAGCGGGAGCATTGCCCGGACTGCTGCCCGGTGGCAGGCCCGTGGTCGATCCGGCCGCGCGGCAACAGGTTCGGCACCGCTGGCAGGCCGACGATCTGCCCGTCACGCTCGGCCGTGACACCGCGGGCATCCTGGCGAGCGCCGCTCAGCTCGGCGCGCTCGTCATCGGTGGTGTCGACCCCGACGACCTGGCCGACCCGGCGGCCGCGCTGGCCGCGATCGACGCCGCGCGGTTCGTGGTCAGCCTGGAGTTGCGGCACAGTGCCGTGACCGAGCGCGCCGACGTCGTCTTCCCGATCGCGCCCGTCATGGAGAAGTCCGGCACCTTCCGCACCTGGGAGGGCAGGCCGCGCCCGTTCGCCGCCGCCCCGCTCGACACCACCCGCCGCGCCGCCGCTCCGCTGTCGGACCTGCGGGTGCTGCACTCGCTCGCCGCCGAGATGGGGACGCCGATCAACCTGCCCGACACCGCGTCCGCGCGTAGCGAACTCGACCTGCTCGGCGCGTGGAACGGCACACCGATCGCCGCACCCGAGCTGAGCAGCCAGACCCGCCCGGCGCCCGGTATCGGTACCGCGGTGCTGGCCGGCTGGCGGATGCTGCTCGACGCCGGGCGCATGCAGGACGGTGAAGCCAACCTCGCCGGCGTCGCCCGCCCACCGGTCGCCCGGCTCTCGGCCGCCACCGCCGCCGAGATCGAAGCGGCCGACGCCGATCACGTCATCGTCTACACCGAACGCGGCGAGATCACCGTGCCGCTGATGATCACGGACCTGCCCGACCGGGTGGTGTGGCTGCCGCTGCACTCCCCCGGCTCGACGGTCGCCGCCACGCTCGGCGTGACACCCGGCGCCGTGGTGCGCCTGCGCCGCGCCGACGACAGGATGAAGGAACACCGCCATGAGTGATCCCGTGCTGCACCTGGCAGCCGACACCGCCCCTGTCTTCGGCACCGACCCGCTCTGGCTGGTGATCGTCAAGGCGCTCGGCGTGTTCATCTACCTGATGCTGGTGCCGCTCATCGCGGTCTACGCCGAACGCAAGGTCGTCGCGTGGATGCAGATGCGCGTCGGCCCCAACCGGATCGGCCCAGGCGGCATGTTCCAGTCCATCGCCGACGGCGTGAAGATGGCCCTCAAGGAAGACATCATCCCGGCGATCGTGGACAAGCCGATCTTCGTGCTCGCCCCGATCATCTCGGTGATCCCGGCGTTCATGGCGTTCGCGGTGATCCCGTTCGGCCCCGAGGTGTCGATCTTCGGCCAGCAGACTGCCTTGCAACTGACCGACATGCCCGTCGGTGTCCTCTACATCCTGGCCATCACCTCCATCGGCGTCTACGGCATCGTGCTCGCCGGCTGGTCGTCGGGCTCGACGTATCCGCTGCTCGGCGGCCTGCGCTCGACCGCGCAGGTGATCTCCTACGAGATCGCGATGGCGCTGACCTTCGCGACGGTGTTCCTGCTCTCGGGCACCATGGCCACCTCCGGCATCGTCACCGCGCAGGAGGGCACCTGGTACGTCTTCCTGCTGCTGCCCTCGTTCCTCATCTACTGCGTGTCCATGGTCGGCGAGACCAACCGCGCGCCGTTCGATCTGCCCGAAGCCGAAGGCGAACTCGTCGGTGGTTTCCACACCGAGTACTCCTCGCTCAAGTTCGCGATGTTCATGCTCGCCGAGTACGTCAACATGGCCACGGTGTCCGCGCTGGCGACGACACTGTTCCTCGGCGGCTGGCGGGCGCCGTTCCCGATCAGCCTGTGGGAGGGCGCGAACTCCGGCTGGTGGCCGCTGCTGTGGTTCACCCTCAAGGTGTGGACGTTCCTGTTCGTCTTCGTCTGGCTGCGCGGCACGCTGCCTCGTCTGCGCTACGACCAGTTCATGAACCTGGGCTGGAAGCTGCTGATCCCCACCTCGCTGGTGTGGGTGATGATCGTGGCGACGGCCCGGGTCCTCGATATCGAGGGCGTCACCGGCCAGACCCCGATCCTGGTGACCGTCGGCATCGTCATCACCGCGGCGATGATCGCGATGTTCCTGCGCGCGGGCCGGGCCGAGGGCCTGCCACCGCTGCCGGAGGAGCCCACGAAATCACCGGTGTTCCTGGGGTTCCCGGTTCCGCCGCTGCCCCCGCGCACGGACGAGGTGCAACCCGAGATCGGCCTGTTCGAACCCCTCGCCGGTTTCGCGGTCACCGCGGCGACGATGTTCAAGAAGCCCAACACCGAGTCCTATCCCGAGCAGAAGGTGCCGACCGCGCCGCGCTATCACGGCCGCCACCAGCTCAACCGGTACGAGGACGGCCTGGAGAAGTGCATCGGCTGCGAACTGTGCGCCTGGGCCTGCCCCGCCGACGCCATCTTCGTCGAGGGCGCCGACAATACCGAGGACGAACGCTTCTCCCCCGGTGAACGTTACGGCCGCGTCTACCAGATCAACTATCTGCGCTGCATCGGCTGCGGCCTGTGCATCGAAGCGTGCCCGACCCGCGCGCTGACGATGACCAACGAATACGAACTCACCGACGACAACCGCGCCGACCTCATCTACGAGAAGGACCGCCTGCTCGCCCCGCTGCAGGACGGCATGGTCGCCCCGCCGCACGCCATGGCGCCCGGCACCGACGAGGCCGACTACTACCTGGGCCGGGTTCGTCCCACCACGTCGGAAGAGGTGCTGCGATGACCGCACTGCTGGCCGCCGAAGTCGCGTCGACCTCCACCGGGGAGGCGGTGCTGTTCTGGGTGCTCGCCCCGATCGCGGTGCTCGGCGCGCTCGGCATGGTGACCGCGGCCAAGGCCGTGCACTCGGCACTGTGCCTGGCCGCCACCATGATCGCGCTGGCGGTGTTCTACATCGCCCAGGGCGCGCTGTTCCTCGGCGTCGTGCAGATCGTCGTCTACACCGGCGCGGTGATGATGCTGTTCCTGTTCGTGCTGATGCTGGTCGGCGTCGATTCGGCCGAATCGCTGCGCGAGACGTTGCGCGGCCAGCGGATCGCGGCCGCCGTCGTCGGTGTCGGGTTCGGGTTCCTGCTCATCGGCGGGATCGGCGCGGCGCTGCGCGACAGCGGGATCAGCTTCCCCGGGCGGGGTTTCGGTGGCCGCGACGTCATCGCCGAACTGGCCGAACTGATCTTCCTGCGCTACGTGTGGGCCTTCGAGCTGACCGGTGCGCTGCTGATCACCGCCACCATCGGCGCGATGGTTCTCGCGCACCGCGAACAGTTCACGCCGCGGCGCGGGCAGCGCGAGATGTCGCGGGACCGATTCCGGACGGCGGGCGAACGCGCCACTCCGCTCCCGACCCCGGGCGTCTACGCCAGGCACAACGCCGTCGACAGCCCCGCTCAGCTCCCCGACGGCAGCTTCGCCGAACTCTCGGTGAGCACGATCCTGCGTCACCGCCGCACCCGCGCGCACACCGAGGCCGCCGCGCTCTCGGTCGGCGCGGGCAGCGACGTCACCCCGACGGCCGACGAGGAAGGCAACCGGTGAACCCCCAGAACTACCTGTTCCTGTCCGCCCTGCTGTTCACCATCGGCGCGGCGGGAGTGCTGTTGCGACGCAACGCCATCGTGGTGTTCATGTGCATCGAGCTCATGCTCAACGCGGTGAACCTGGCCTTCGTCACCTTCGCCCGCCTGCACAGCAACCTCGACGGTCAGGTGATCGCCTTCTTCACCATGGTCGTCGCCGCCGCCGAGGTCGTCGTCGGCCTGGCCATCATCATGACGATCTTCCGTGCCCGCCGGTCGACCTCGGTCGACGACGCCAACCTGCTGAAGTTCTGACATGGGCACCGCAACGTTGTGGCTGCTGCCCGCCTTCCCGCTCGCCGGCGCGATCCTGCTGCTCCTGCTCGGCCGGTTCGCCGACCGCTGGGGTGTGTACCTGGGCACCGCCGCGGCGGTGGCCTCGTTCGTCGTCGCCGTGGTCGCGTTCATCGGCATGCTCGGCCGATCCGACGCCGACCGCGCCATCCACGAGCAGCTGTTCGAGTGGGTGCCGGTCGGTGATCTGCAGGTCGGGTTCGGACTGCAACTCGACCAGCTCTCGGTGTGCTTCGCGCTGCTCATCACCGGCGTCGGTTCGCTGATCCACGTCTATTCGATCGGCTACATGAGCCACGATCCGGGCAAGCGCCGGTTCTTCGGCTACCTCAATCTGTTCCTGGCCGCCATGCTGGTGCTGGTCCTGGCCGACAACTACCTGGTGCTCTACCTGGGCTGGGAAGGCGTCGGTCTGGCGTCCTACCTGCTGATCGGGTTCTGGTACGAGAAGCCCTCGGCCGCAACGGCGGCCAAGAAGGCCTTCATCGTCAACCGGGTCGGTGACATGGGCCTGGCCATCGCCATGATGACAATGTTCGCCACGTTCGGATCGTTCGATTTCCGCACCGTGTTCGCGGCGTCCCCGGGCGCGAGCGAGGGCACGCTCACCGCGATCGGCCTGCTGCTGTTGCTCGCCGCGTGCGGCAAGTCGGCCCAGGTACCGCTGCAGTCCTGGCTCGGTGACGCCATGGAGGGTCCCACCCCGGTCTCGGCGCTCATCCACGCTGCCACGATGGTCACCGCGGGCGTCTACCTGATCGCCCGCTCCAACCCGATCTACGACCTCGCACCCGACGCCCGGACTGCGGTCCTCGCCGTCGGTGCGGTGACGCTGCTGTTCGGCGCGATCGTCGGCTGCGCCAAGGACGACATCAAGAAGGCGCTGGCCGCCTCGACGATGAGCCAGATCGGCTACATGATCCTGGCCGTCGGCCTCGGCCCGGCCGGCTACGCGGTCGCGATCATGCACCTGCTCACCCACGGCTTCTTCAAGGCCGGACTGTTCCTCGGTGCCGGTTCGGTGATGCACGCGATGGACGACGAGACCGATATGCGGCGCTACGGCGGTCTGCGTACCCTGCTGCCGATCACCTTCGCCACGTTCGGTCTCGGCTACCTCGCCATCATCGGGGTGCCGCCGTTCTCCGGGTTCTTCTCCAAGGACAAGATCATCGAGGCCGCGTTCGACCACGGCGGCACCACCGGAATCCTGCTCGGCGTGGTCACGCTCGTCGGCGCCGGGCTCACCGCGTTCTACATGACCCGCGTCATGTTGATGACCTTCTTCGGCGAACGCCGCTGGAAGCCCGACACCCACCCGCACGAGGCCCCCGCGGTGATGACCGGGCCGATGATCCTGCTCGCGTTCGGCTCGGTGTTCGCGGGTGGGTTGTTCGTGTGGGGTTCGTCGTTGCAGAACTGGCTCGCCCCGGTCGTCGGCTCGCACCATAGTGAGCCGGTCGTGCCCGCGGGTGTGGTCACCGGGCTGGCCCTGACCTCGGTCGCCATCGGTGTCGCGATCGCCTACCGCAAGTACGCCGAGAGCCCGGTCCCCGAGACCGCGCCCGAGCCGGTCACGGTGTTCACGACGGCCGCGCGCAAGGATCTCTACGGTGACGCGATCAACGAGGCCGCCTTCGAGCGTCCCGGCCGTCACCTCACCCGCGCGCTGGTGTTCCTCGACGCGCGCGGCATCGACGGGATCGTCAACGGCACGGCCGCGGGCATCGGCGGCCTGTCCGCACGGGTCCGGCGGATTCAGACCGGTTTCGTACGCTCCTACGCCCTGTCCATGTTCACCGGCGCGGCCCTGGTGGCCGCTGCCCTGCTGGCGGTGAGGTTCTGGTGAACTCGTTTCCCTGGCTGACGACGCTCTGGCTCGCCCCCGCGATCGGCGCGGCGGCGGTGCTCGCCGTGCCCGCCGCGCGCCGGAATGTGGCCCGCGTGCTGGCGTTGGCGGTATCGATCGGCGTGCTCGTGCTGGCGGTGAGCCTGGCGCTGCGGTTCCATCCCGGTGGCGACCAGTACCAGTTCGTCGAAGCGCACGAATGGATTCCGGCGTTCGGCGTCGGCTATACGCTCGGCCTCGACGGCATCGCCACCGTGCTGGTGCTGCTGACCGCCGTGCTGATGCCGCTGCTGATCCTGGCCGGTTGGCACGACGACACCGCGGCGGGCGACGGCCGCAAGACCGCGCACATCTACCTGGCGTTGATGCTGCTGGTCGAGTCGATGGTGCTGATCTCCTTTCTCGCCCTCGACATCCTGCTGTTCTACGTGTTCTTCGAGGCCATGCTCATCCCGATGTACTTCCTCATCGGCGGCTTCGGACCGCGCACCAGCGACGCCGCCGTGCGCGCCCAGCGCTCGCGGGCCGCGGTGAAGTTCCTGCTGTACAACCTGTTCGGCGGTCTGATCATGCTGGCGGCGGTCATTGGCCTCTACGTGCTCACCGCGCAGGCGGGCCTGGGCGACGGCGGCGCGGGCACCTTCGATCTGCGGACCGTCGTCGCCGCGGCCAACAACGGACAGCTCGGCGGCAGCACCGCGGTCGTCAACGCGCTGTTCCTCGGGTTCATGTTCGCCTTCGCGGTGAAGGCGCCGCTGTGGCCGCTGCACACCTGGCTGCCCGACGCCGCGGTCTCGGCCACACCGTCGAGCGCGGTGCTGATGATGGCGGTGGTCGACAAGGTCGGCACGTTCGGCATGCTCCGGTACTGCATTCTGCTGTTCCCGCTGGCCTCGGATACGTTCGCGCCGTTGGTGATCACCCTCGCGGTGATCGGCATCGTCTACGGTGCGCTGCTGGCCATCGGCCAGACCGATGTGATGCGGCTGATCGCCTACACCTCGATCTCGCACTTCGGGTTCATCATCCTCGGCATCTTCGCCATGACCACCCAGGCGCAAGCCGGTGCGACGCTGTACATGGTCAATCACGGACTGTCCACGGCCGCACTGTTCCTCATCGCCGGGTTCCTCGTCTCGCGGCGCGGCACCCGGATGATCGCCGAGTTCGGTGGCGTGCAGAAGGTCGCGCCGATCCTGGCGGGCACCTTCTTCATCGCCGGTCTGGCCACCCTGTCGCTGCCCGGTCTCGCGCCGTTCGTCAGCGAATTCCTGGTGCTGGTCGGCACCTTCTCCAAGTACAAGGTGGCCGCCGTCATCGCTACCGGCGCACTGGTGCTGGCCGCGATCTACGTGCTGTGGATGTACCAGCGCATGATGACCGGCCCGTTGAAGCAGGGCAACGAGCACCTGCGTGACCTGGTGCCGCGCGAACTGGCCGTGGTGGTGCCGCTGCTGGCCGCGCTGCTGGTACTCGGCTTCTACCCGAAACCGATCCTCGACCTGGTGGATCCCGCCGTGGGACACACCCTCTCGACGATCGGCAAGCACGATCCCGCTCCGACGGTTCCCGCTCCCGAAGCAGGTGCGGCCACCCCGCCCGCGGGCGGACACAAATGAGGACGGACTCCGTGACCATCAACGAGCTCGCGGCCACCCTGCCCGCACCGAGCATCGAATACCACCTGCTCGCACCGATGTTGATCGTGTTCGCGGTCGGCGTCGTCGGTGTGCTGGTCGAGGCGTTCGTGCCGCGACCGTATCGGTACCTCACGCAGCTGAGCCTTGGGCTGGCCGGTGTGGTCGGCGCGCTGGTCACTGTCGTGCTGCTCGCGGGGACGACGGGCACCGCGGTGGCCGGCGCGGTCGCCGTCGACGGGGTCACGCTGTTCCTGCAGGGCACGATCCTGGCGGTCGCGGTACTCGGTCTGCTGCTGATCGCCGAGCGTGGCGCGGTGCCCCGGGCCCGCAGCGGACCGGGCACCTGGAGCCGGGCGGCCGCCGTGCTCGATCGTGGCGTCGACGCGTTCACCCCGCAGGCGTCCGCGGTCCCGGGGAGCGCGCACGAGCTCGCCGCCGTGCGGGCGGGGGTGTCGACGACCGAGGTGTTCCCGCTGACCATGCTCGCGGTCGGCGGTCTGCTGCTGTTCCCCGCGTCGAACGATCTGCTGACGATGTTCGTCGCGCTGGAAGTGCTGTCGCTGCCGCTGTATCTGCTGTGCGGGCTGGCGCGGCGCAGGCGCCTGCTCTCGCAGGAGGCGGCGCTGAAGTACTTCCTGCTCGGCGCGTTCTCCTCCGCGTTCTTCCTCTACGGCGTCGCCCTGCTGTACGGGCAGACCGGGACGGTGTCGCTGCCGGGTATCGGTGCGGCGCTGGACAAACAGCCCGAGAACGCGACGCTGGCCCTGCTCGGTATCGGGATGCTGGCCGTCGGCCTGCTGTTCAAGATCGGCGCGGTCCCGTTCCAGGCGTGGGTGCCCGATGTCTACCAGGGCGCCCCGACGCCGATCACCGCCTTTATGGCCGCGGCCACCAAGATCGCGGCGGTGGGCGCGACCATGCGGGTGCTGATGGTGGCCGTCGGTGCGCTGCGCGACGATTGGCGACCGGTCCTGGCCGCGGTCGCGGTGGCAACGATGGTCGTCGGCGCGGTCATGGCGATCACCCAGACCGATGTGAAGCGGATGCTGGCGTACTCCTCGATCGCGCACGCGGGTTTCCTGCTGGTCGGGCTCGTCGCCGCCGACGACGCCGGTGTCGCCGCGGTCCTGTTCTATCTGCTGGCCTACGGTCTGGGGACGGTAGGCGCGTTCGCGGTCGTGAGTCTCGTGCGGGATTCCTCCGGTGACGAGGCCACCCAGCTGTCACAGTGGGCGGGCTTGGGCCGCCGGTCCCCGTGGCTGGCCTCGGTGTTCGCGCTGCTGCTGCTCTCGTTCGCTGGCCTGCCGCTGACCAGCGGTTTCGTCAGCAAGTTCGCGGTGTTCGCCGCCGCGTCGGGCGCGGGGTACACGTTCCTGGTGATCGTCGGCGTCCTGTGCAGCGCGATCGCGGCGTTCTTCTACATCCGGGTGATCGTGCTGATGTTCTTCACCGACCCACCGGCCGATGCCCCGACCGTCACCGCCCCGTTCGCGACGACCCTGGTGGTGGCGTTCAGCGCGGGAGCCACGCTCATCCTCGGTGTCTTCCCGCAGCCGCTGCTCGACCTGGCCGATCGCGCCGCGGTCTTCCTGCGCTGACATGAGTTCGTTCGCCGACGACCCGCTGCCCGACCGGCTGCCGACCAGTCACGAGCGGCAGTCGGGTCGATCGTGGGACGCGTCCTATCGCGACGGACCCGCGCCGTGGGACATCGGTCAGCCGCAACCGGCGGTGGTGCGGTTGGCCGTGGCGGGCGGTTTCGCCGGCGACGTGCTCGACGTGGGCTGCGGCACCGGTGACAACGCGCTCCACCTCGCCGCGCTCGGGTTTCCGGTGCACGGGGTCGACGTGGCGGCGACGGCGGTGGCGATCGCCCGGCGCACCGCCGAGAACCGTGGCCTCGCAGCCACCTTCGACGTGGCCGACGCGCTCCACCTGGAACGGCTGGAGCGCCGGTTCCGGACCGTGCTGGACAGCGGACTGTTCCATACCTTCGACCGCACCGAACAAGCCGTCTACGCCAGGAGTCTCGGCGCGGTCGTCGCCCCGGGCGGGACCCTGTACGTGCTGTGCTTCGCCGACTTCGGTGTCGACCCCGGACCGCACCCGGTCAGCCGGGCCGAGCTCACCGCGGCCTTCGATCCGGCCGAATGGGAGATCGCCGCCATCGACGAGGAGAGCCTGCGCACCCGGTTCAGCGAGTCCACTCCCGCCTGGCTGGCGACCGTCCACCGCAGGTAACGTGACAGGGTGCCGCGACGCCCCGGGATCCGAATCGCCGTGTCCGCGATGCTGACCGGTGTCGGTGTCCTCGTCGCGGCCTGCGGACAGTCCGTGTCCGGGACACCGATCCCCCAGGCCGATGGCGCCGCGGCCTGTCCCACGATGGTGCTGTTCGTCCTGGATGTCTCGCTGTCCATGGAAGCCACCGATGTCGCGCCGAGTCGATGGACCGTCGCACGGCGCGCGGCGACGGATTTCGCGTACCGGCAGCCCGCTCGAACGACCCTGGGGTTGGTCACTTTTGCAGGCACTGCCTCGGTGCAGGTGCTGCCGACGACCGACCGTGGCGCGTTCACCGACGCGCTCGCCGAGCTCGCCGACGGCGAGTTCCACTCCGCGGCCAGTCTTCCCGAGCTCGATGCCGCGCTGACCAGCCTTACCTGCCACCCGTAGCGGATCGCTCGCCGCGACTCATTGCCGTCGGTACAGCCGCCCATGGCTGCGGAACCATGTGACACTCCCGTCCGTTCCGCGCACGAAATCCGATCGGGTGCCCACCGGTTCGAGGTCGGCGTCGAGGTCGAGGCCGTAGTCGGGCTTGTAGAAGGCGAGGCCCGATGTCGGTGGCCAGCCGGGTGGGGTGCTCGCGTCCGGGCTGTCGACCGTCGTGCCGATCAGTCGCCCGTCACCGCTGCGGAAGTCGATGACCGCGTGGTCCCACGCGCCCGTCTCGGTGATCAGGTCGGCGACGTAGCGCCCTTCGTACGGCGCGAGCTCAGCGGCACCGAGCCGCTGCGGTGTCGCGGGGAGGTTGCTGAGGCCGGCGAAGGTCCGCAGCGACCAGTCGTCGGCGAAGAGTTCGGACAGCAGGTGCCCTCCCCCTTCGGAATTCGTGAGCACGGTCATCGCGAAATCGCGCGATGGCACCAGGAAGAATCCCGATCGCTGTCCCGACCAGGTCCCGCCGTGCTGAACGATCGTCTCGTTCTCCGCGGACGGCCGCAGCATCCAGGCCACACCCATTCCGGTGAGCTCGACCTGCAGGGTGCCGCCCGCCCCCGGGTCCGAGCGCATGGCGATCAGCGCCTGCTCGCTCATCAGCCCGGTGCCGTCGCCGAGGTGGAATCTCGCGTACCGCAGCTGATCACGGGCGGTGGAGATCAGCGAGCCGGTCGGGTTGCAGCTACGCGGGAAGTGCCAGAAGCCGGTGTCGACGACGGCCTTCTCGCCGACGACATCGTGCGAGGCCGCGACGTTGAGTCCGATGATCTGGTCGGAGAAGAACCGGGTGTTGGTGAGGGCGAGCGGGTCCAGCAGCAGGTTCTGCACGGCGGTCTCGTATGTCGCTCCGGTGACCACTTCGATGATCCGCCCGGCCACCACCAGTCCCGCGTTGTTGTAGGCGAAGACGGCACCCGGTGGGGTCAGTTGCGGGAGCCGGGTCATCGCCGCGACGTACCGGGCGATGGCATCGTCGCCGCGCCCGAAGTCCTGGACGAAGTCGCCGAGCCATCCGGAGGTGTGGTCGAGCAGTTGTCGCACCGTGACGGTGGCGCCGGCGTCCGGGTCGGCGACCGCGAAGTCCGGCAGGTAGCGGCGCACCGGTGCGTCGAGTTCGACTCTGCCCTCGTCGACCAGCCGCATCATCGCGGTTCCGGTGAACGTCTTCGTCGTGGAGCCGATCCGGAACAGTGTGTCGCCGTCGACGGGGACCGGCCGGTCCACATTGGTGACCCCGTACCCCTTGATGTATTCCTCGCCGTCGGTCAGCACACCGACCGCGACGCCCGGAATCCGATACGCCCGCATGGCCGTCTCGATCTTGGCGTCGAGTTCGGCGAACGCGGCTGCCCTTCCGGCCGGGGTGCTCGTCGCGAGCGTGTTCGTCGGCTGGTCCGACGAGCAGGCCTGCAGTCCGAGGATCGCCAGCCCGGCGACCGCACCGCCCAGCACCGATCGCCGCGACACCACCGGGGACATGGTGGTCATGGCCCTGGTGGACGGATGTCGTATGCGGGTGGTCGAGTGGTGTCCGCGCAGCTCGTGTCCGGATTGCCCGGGTTGTCGAAGAACGAGGCGATGATCTCGGCGCCGCACGGCTCGGCGTACACGCCGTGGGCGGCTCCGGCGACGACCACGACGGTGGATCGCGACAGGTTCTTCGCGATGTAGTCTCCCCACACCGCGCCGGTCTGCCCGTCATAGCTGCCCGACAGCACCAGCGAGGGAACGTCGCTCGTGGTGGTGTCACGAATCGAGTCGGGAGCCTTCGGCACGTTCCACGCCGCGCACCCTTCGCGCAGGAACGGCAGTTGCGGCGCCTGGGCCAGCACGGAGTCGGGGAATTCGGGGAAGGCCGCGTTCGCCGCGGCCAGTTGATCCTCGACGGTCTCGAACGGGACCCATTCGCGGCACCAGATGCTCAGCGTCAGACCCCACGCCAGGAAGCCGACCTTGTCCGGATTGGTCCACGCCGCGGCCCACTGGCTCGCGACGAGGTCCGGATTCCCGTGGGCGAGTTCGTCGATCGCCGCTGGGAAGTCGGCGGGCAGGTGGGTGGCCACGGGAACGAACCAGTTCAGCAGCATGCCACCGTCGATGACCACCGTCGTGGGGCCGACGCCGGGAACATCGACCGTCGTGGTGAGGGGATTCGCCTCGAGATCGCCGACGAGCCGGAGGAATGTCGCTTCCAGGTCGGGGTAGCGCTGCGCGCAGGCCGGTTGCGCCGCGCAGGCCTCGATCATGTTGTCGAACGCTTCCTCGGCGCTGGCCCAGGTCCAGCCCAGCGCGGCGACCGAGGGCGGGGTGACCCCGTCGAAGGCGATCGAGGCGATGGCGTCGGCGTCGTGGCGCAGATAGATGAGGGCGAGGTCGGTGCCGTAGGAATGGGAGAACACATTCCACTTCGCGATGCCGAGGGCCTTTCTGAGGTCGATCAGGTCGTAGGTGCTCTCGGTCGAGTTGAATGCCGACAGGTCGGTGGTGGGGGCGAGGCGGTCGTGGCATTCCCGCACCGCGGCCACGTACTCCGCACCGGTGGACGGCGCGTTGTACGGCAATCCGACCCGGCGGGCGTAGAACCGGTCGATCTCCGGGCAGGCCATCGGCGTGCTCGACGTCAGGTTGCCCCGCTGCCCCATCAGGATCAGGTCGCGCGTGCGGTTCAGTGGGTAGTCGGGGTTGATCGGGGGATCCGCGATCGCGTCCTGCCCGGGGCCGCCCATCAGGAACACCAGCGGATCCGAGGTCGGAGGCTGAATCTGCGACGGAATCACCGCGACCGCCAGGCGCAGGGTCGCGCCGTTCGGCTCAGAGCGGTTCACGGGCACCACCAGCTCCCCGCAGCGCGCCCCGTCCAGGATCGGCACCGGATGTGGTGTCGTCGCGCAGGGCCCGTCGAGGAATTCCGCCGGTGGAGCGGCCACCGTCGATGGCGCGCCCGCATCGGGCGGGGTGTTCGGCGTACCGCACGCCGCGCCGACGAGCAGTAGCACGAACGCGTAGACCGCGAGCTGGTTCCTATACCGCATTTCGATCACCCGACCATGTGGATGCCCGGAAGAATCGGGGCGGATATCGCCACCGGATCAATCGTCACACACATCGCGTGTCACCGGAAGATCATCTGACCGCGCACCGCGATAGGGCCACCTTTTCGGCGTCAGGGTCGTGGCGGGAGAATGTCGAACGGCGGTGGCTCCGTTTCCTCGACACAACGAGTATCGGGACGCTCGGGATTGTCGAAGAAGGAGGCGATCACCGCGGCTCCGCAGGGGTCGGCGTACAAGCCGTGGGCGGCTCCGGGTACCACGACGACGGTGGACCGCGAGAAATTCTGCGCGATCTCGGCTCCCCATCGCGCGCTGGTCTGAGCGTCGAAACTGCCCGACAGCACAAGCGCGGGAATATCGCTGGTGACCACCGCACGCGCGGACTCCGGGCCCGCCGGGACATCCCACACCGCGCACGCTTCCCGGATGAACGGCAGCTGCGGAGTGTGCGCCTGTACCGACGCCGGGAATTCCGGGAACGATTCCCGCGCCTGGCGAAGCTGTTCCGCCGGGGTTTCGAACGGGACCCATTCCTGGCACACGACACTCAGCAGCAGGCCCCAGGCCAGGACACCGGCCTGGTCGGCATTCGACCAGATCTCGGCCCAGCGCGCGGCGATCGGCTGTGGATTCCCGTGGTCGAGTTCGTCGAGCCCGGCGGCGAACTCGGTGGGGAAATGCGTGGCCGACACCGCCCAGTTCAGCAGCGCGCCGCCGTCGAGGACCACCTGCGTCGCACCGATCCCGGGGACGTCGACGGTGGTGGTGACGGGATTCGCCGCGAGTTCGCCGACCAGCCTGGTGAACGTCGCGCCCAGGTCGGGATAGCGCTGCAGGCAGGCGGGCTGTGCCGCACACGCCGCGATCATCGTGTCGATCCCTTCCCGGGCGCTGGTCCCCAGAATCGAGACGTCGACGGCGGAGTTCGGGAGTACGCCGTCGAACGCGATCGATCGGACAGCGCGAGCATCGTGCGCCAGGTAGCTGAGCGCGAGCTGGGTACCGTACGAGTGGGAATACACATTCCACGTATCGATACCGAGCGCCTTTCGCAGGTCTATCACGTCGTAGACGCTCTCGTTCGTGTTGAATGCCGCCAGGTCCACGTCGGCGGAAAGCCGGTCGCGGCACGCCCGGACCGCCTGCACGTACTGTTCGCCGGTGGTGGGAGCGTCGTACAGCAGGCCGACTCGGCGGGCGTAGAAATCGTAGATTTCCGGACAGGTCAATGCCGGCGTCGACGAGGGAGTGCCGCGCTGGGACAGCAGGATCAGATCGCGGTCGCGATTCAGCACGATATCCTCCGGAATCGGTGGGTTCGTGACGCCGTCCTGGCCGGGTCCGCCCATGAGGAAGACCAGCGGATCCGAGGTCGGCGGCTGAATTCGCGACGGAACAACGGCTACCGCCAAGCGCAGTGTCGCGCCGTTTTCTTCGGCGCGGTCGGCGGGCACGATCAATTCCCCGCAGTGCGCCCCGTCCAGGATCGGTACCGGATGTGAGGTGGTCGCGCAGGGACCATCGACGAATTCCGGCGGCGGATTAGCCACCGTGGTCGGCGGTGAGCCGTCCTTGGTCGGCCTGGCACAGGCGGTGCCGAGGAGAAGCAAGACGAGCGCGTACATCGCGAACTGGTTCACCGACCGCATATCGATCACCCGATTGCGTGAATGCTCCGAATAGCGTCCATCGTCGCACAGGTGGAAACGGCCCGAAAGGCCCTCCGTGTGCCCGCGCTCAAGCGTCCGGTCATCCAGGAGCTGGGTCAGCAGCGTGGTCAGCTGCGCGCGTTCGGCGGCCGACAACGGGGCGAGCAGTTCGTCCTGGCATGCGGCGAGCTGCTTCTCCAGGCGCCGGAGCTGACGTGTGCCCGCAGCGGTCAGGGAGATGATGTTGCGGCGCCGGTCGTCGGGATCGGGTCGCGCTCGACGAGATCGTTGTCGGCCAGGTCGTTGATCGTCGCGACCATGTCGCTGACGTGGATGCCGCTGCGCCTGCCCAGTTCGGCCTGACTGGCCGGACCGAACTCCGCCAGCGTGGCCAGCAGCCGGTAGTGGTAGCCGCGGGCGCCGAAGCCGCGAACCCATCGGACACCAGGCGATGCGCGTGCGAGATCGAGGGCCAGAACATCCACTTCGTCCACGTCCGGTCACCGAAGCCGGATGCGCTCGCCCTCGTCCTCACGCACGGCTGGCCCGGGTCGTTCCTCGAGTTCCTCGAGGTGATCGAGCCACTGTCCCGCGATTTCCATCTGGTGATCCCGTCGATTCCGGGCTACGGCTTCTCAGGTCCCACCCACGAGCGCGGCTGGATGTCACCCGGATCGCGCGTGCCTGGGCCGAGCTCATGCACCGGCTCGGCTACGAGCGCTACGGCGCGCAGGGCGGCGACTTCGGTTCGGGCGTCTCCCAGGCGCTGCAGGCCGCCACGCCACAGACCATCGGCTACACGCTCGCCGACTCCCCTGTCGGCCAGCTCGCCTGGATCGCCGAACGCTTCGCGCAGTGGACCGACCCGCGCTCCCCCATCGACGACGACCGAATGCTCACCGATATCTCGCTGTACTGGCTCACCGCCACCGCGGCGTCCTCGGCACGACTGCACCGTGAGACCACGCGCGGGGTCACGCCGTGCCCGGTCCCGCTCGGTGTCGCGGTGTTCCCCCGCGACATCACCCAGTCGGTGCGACCACCGGCCGAGCGGCTCTACGACATCCGGCACTGGTCGGAATTCGATCGCGGCGGCCACTTCGCGGCGATGGAAGTGCCCGAGCTGCCGGCCGAGGACATCCGGACGTTCTTCCTGGGCATGCTCGACGACCAGCTCGTCGATCAGGGGCGTTCGGTGGGTATTTCGCCGTAGAGCTGGCGGGCGCGGGTCGTCAGCAGCGGGAGCAGGATGGTGCGCCAGGTCGGCAGGTGAACCGCTTCCGAGGTGCCTTCGACGACGAAGGACAGCTCGGGAACGGCATCGGGATCGTCGAGCTCGACGCCCGCCACGAGGGCGAACTCGTCGCGCAGCAGCACGGCGAACTCCGTCGCGGTCGCGGGCGGCGCGGCCGCACAAACTCTGTCCCGCACCGCATTCCACGCGACCGGATCCGCGGGCGAACCCCACTGGCGCGGTCGCTTGTCGAAGAGCCGGGCGATGTCGGCAGTCTCTGGCACGCGCCGAATCCTACCGAGGAGCGGTGCGGTGACGGTCGGCGCCGATGCTGCCGACGAGGAGGTCGGCGAGTGCGTCGATCGCGTCGCCGGCGGTGGTGGTGCCCCGATTGAGTTCGGCGCCCAGGGTTTCCGCGGCACCCAGGACGGCGACGCAGCGCAGCCGCAGCGCGGTGTCGGTGAGATCCGAATACGGCAGCAGCGTGGTGGCCATCCAGTCGCGGTAGCTGTCGAGCATGGCGTGCTGGATCGCCAGCACCTCCGGATTGCCTTTCAGCGCCGCCGAGATCGCGTCGAATTCGGGCATGTCGGTGGCACAGGCGAAGTAGGCGGCGCTCATCACGCGCGCGATCTCCTTCGCGTCGGCCGGGGCCGCGAGGACGGCCTGTTCGGCGGCGAGCCGGTGCCGTTCGTCGAGTCGCCGGTACAGGGCGAGCAGCAGGTCGGGGCGGGTGCCGAAGTGGTCGTAGACGATCGGCCTGCTCACGCCAGCGGCCTCGGCGAGCGTGACGAGGGTGAGCCCGTCGGTGCCGTGGTCGCGCACCATCGCCAGCGCGGTGTCGAGCAGCTGCTCGCGCCGGGCCGCCTTGGGCATGCGGGCCGTCCTGCCTTGCGTCATGGAAACAGTTTAGCTACAAAGAGTAGGTTACAAAATGTAGCTTGTGTGGCGAGAGGAAAACACCATGTCGACTGCACCATCCGTCCTGATCCTTGGCGGTTCCGGACAGGCGGGATCGGACACGGCCGCGCTGCTGCGGCGCTGGCATCCGACCCTGCCGCTGACGATCGCCGGCCGCGATCTCGACCGCGCCCAGCGGGTCGCCGACGACCTCGGCACCGCCACGGCGGTCACGATCGACCTGCGCCGCCGTGACCTGGGCCTGCCGACCGACGCCACCTTCGCGGCGGTGGTCGCCACCCTATGGGACGACCGGCTCAACGGCCTCGGCTACGCCCAGGAGCACGGGCTGCCCTACCTCAGCATCTCGAGCGGCCTGCTCGACATCGGGCCCGAAGTCGTCACCGGCGCCCGACGGGCAAGCGTCGCACCGATTCTGGTCGCGAGTCACCTGCTCGCCGGACTCGCCACGCTCGCCGCCCTGGCGGCCGCGCGCGAGTTCGACCGGATCGACAGCGTCCGGCTCGGCGCGATCCTGGACGAGACGGATACCGGTGGGCCCGCGGGGATCGCCGACCTGGAACGGTGGTCGGCGGTGACCGCGGCGGGCCTGGTGCGCCGCGACGGGGTCTTCACCTGGCTGGCCGCCGAGGACGCGCAGGTCGACGTGCCCGCCGTGGACGGCTCCCGGCTGGCCGGACAGAGCGTTCCCGTCCTCGATGTGCCGAGCCTGGCGCTGGCGACCGGAGCACCGGATGTCCGGGTGGATCTCGCGGTCGGTGAATCGCCGGGCCGGCGCCGGGGCGACGCGGCCTCGATCGAGATCCGCATCGAACTGGACGGCGCCGACGCGACGGGATCGCCGCTGCGCAGGCACCGCTACCTGGTCCATCCCGCGGGCCAGCGACCGCTCACCGCCCTCGGTATCGCCCTCGGTGTCGAGCGGCTGATCGGCCTGCGCGGTGACCCGGTGGCCCCGGGGACCCATACCCCGGAGGCGCTGATCGACCCCGGCTACGCCGCGCGGCGGATGACCGAGGTCGGCGCCGTCTTCGTCGACGCGTAGCCGCGAACTACAGCACGGCCTGCGTCTGGGTGGTCTTGCCGACGAGTTTGCCCGCGTCGTCGTGGATCTCGGTCTCCACCACGATGAAGCTGCGGCCCGCGTGCAGGGGACGCGCGGTGGCCACGGCATAGCCGGAGCGCACCGCGCGCACGAAGTTCGTCTTCGATTCCACGGTCGTGGTGCCCTGCTTGCCCTCGGGCAGGTTGAGGAACGCGCAGACCGCGCCGGTGGCATCGGCCAGCGACATCAGCACGCCGCCGTGCAGCGCGCCGCCGAGCGTGCACAGGGACTCGTCCCAGGCCAGCCTGCTGCGCACCACCTCCGGCCCGTGTTCGAGGACCTCGACGCCGAGTCGCTCGGTGAACGGCATGGAGGCGTGGAACAGTGTCGTGCCCTCGGTATCGGTCATGATCCGAGCATGCCAGGACCGGCCGGCGCGTGGTCCTCGAACACGGCTGCCGTCAGCGCAGTGGCCGGAAGAACTCCCGGATGTCGTCGACGAGCAGATCCGGTGTCTCCATCGCCGCGAAGTGTCCGCCGCGGTCGAATTCGGTCCAGCGCACGAGGTTGTTCTGTTTCTCGGCGATACCGCGAATGGTGGTGTCGCCGGGGAAGACCGCGATACCGGTCGGCACCCCGGAGCTGGGCAGGTCGGCGCCCCACTGCTGGGATTCCTTGTACAGCCGCATCGAGGAGCCCGCGGTGCGCGTGAACCACAGCACGGCGATCTCGGCGAGCAGGGCGTCACGATCGAGGGAGTCCTCGGGGAGGGCGGCGGCCGGGTCCTTGTAGGTGTTGACCACGTCGACGACCCAGCCGAGCAGCCCGGCGGGCGAGTCGGTGACGGCGTGGGACAGGGTCTGCGGGCGGGTGCTGTGCACGGCCGCGTAGGAGGAGGTCTCGTTGCTGTTCCAGTCCTGCAACGCGGCGAGCTTCTCCTGGTCCTGGGTGGAGTAGCCGGCGCCGTCGTCGTCCCAGGCGGGAATGGTGATGGCGGCGTTGAGGTGCACGCCGGCGACCCGCTCGGTGTCGATCCGGCCCAGCTGCGGGGCGATGAACGAGCCGGCGTCGCTGCCCTGCGCGCCGTAGCGTGCGTAGCCGAGGCGGCGCATGAGCTGCGCGATCACGGCGGCGGACTGTTCGGTCGCGGCCTGGCCGGGCAGCTGGGTGGGACCGGAGAAGCCGAAGCCGGGCAGGGTGGGGATCACCACGTCGAACGCGTCGCGCGGGTCGCCACCGTGGGCAGCGGGGTTCGTCAGGGGGCCGATGGTCGCGCCGAAATCGGTGAACGGCCATCCGTGCACGAGGACCAGTGGCAACGCGCCGGGTTCGGGCGAGCGCACGTGGGTGAAATGCACGCGCTGTCCGTCGATGTCGGTGACGAACTGCGGTCGGGCGTTGCGCGCGGCTTCGGCGGCGCGCCAGTCGAAACCGGTGCGCCAGTGGTCGGCCAGACCGCGCAGGTAGGCGGTGGGCAGGCCGTAGGTCCAGCCGACGTCGGGCAGGTCGTCGGCCCAGCGGGTGCGGGCGAGGCGGTCGTGCAGATCGTCGAGGTCGGACTGCGGGATGTCGATCCGGAAAGGGTGGATGTCGTTCATGCGGACCACGCTACGAACCACTTAGGTCGACATCGGTCCTAAGTCGAGAGCATTCTGGAGGCATGTCCGAGACCTCCGCCCGCCTGCTCCGTCTGCTGTCGCTGTTGCAGACCCATCGGGCGTGGTCCGGTGCCGAATTGGCCACGGAACTGGATGTCACCGCGCGCACGGTCCGCCGTGACATCGAGCGGCTGCGCGGTCTCGGCTATCCGGTGCAGGCATTGCAGGGGGCGGCGGGATATCGGCTGGGCGCAGGGGCGTCGATGCCGCCCCTGCTGCTCGACGACGAGGAGGCGGTGGCCGTGGCGGTCGGTCTGCGGACCACCTCGGGCGGCACCGTCACCGGCATCGAGGACGCGTCGCTGCGCGCGCTCGCCAAGCTGGAACAGGTGCTGCCCTCCCGGCTGCGCCACCGGCTGACCACCTTGCAGCAGTCGATGGTGCGGGTCGCGGCCGAGGCGCCGCGGGTCAGTCCGGCGACGCTGCTGGCGATCGCGGAGGCGTGCCGTCGGCACGAACGTCTCCGGTTCGACTACACCGATCACGCGGGCCGGGTGTCGCGGCGGGACACCGAACCCGACTCGCTGGTCAATGTCAGCAGGCACTGGTATCTGGTGGGCTGGGATGTCGATCGCGCGGATTGGCGGTCGTTCCGGGTCGACCGGCTGGTGCCGCGCGTCCCGACCGGGCCGCGCTTCACGCCGCGCCCGCCGCCCGACGGTGACGCGGCCACGTATCTGTCGCGCAGGCTGTCGGTGGCCTCGTGGCCGTGGCGCACCGTCGTCACCCTGCACTGCTCCGCGGCCGACGTGGCCGAGCGGCTGTGGCCGGGGACCGGTGTGCTCGAAGCGGTCGACGACGCGACCTGCCTGCTGCGTCTGGGCGCCGACTCCCCCGCCTCGCTGGCCTGGATGATCACCGCCCTCGACACCGACTTCACCGTCACCGGCCCGCCCGAACTCCTCGCGGCCCTGGAGCGTCTGAGTGTGCGATGCCGCGACGCCATTCCCGTCGCACCTGATGCGTAGTTGCATCGACTGCCGAAATGGGGTGTCGCGTCACGGCTCGTCGACGACTTCCTGGAGCCGGAGCGCGAATGCCGCGGGATCCCCGACGAATCCGGTGTGATCGCCGGGGAACAGTACCGGCTCGCAGCGCAGTTCGGCGGCCAGCGCGCGCGAGGTCCGGTCACAGAACTGGCCCGCCGAATCGGCGCCGATCCCGACGATCACCCGGGTGGGCACGGCACGCAGCAACGGCGGGTCGGGCACCCAGCCGGTGGTGGCGCGCAGTTCGTGGTCGAACCAGTGGCGTTCACTGGCGACCTGCAGCGGATCGCGGTCGCCACCGAACATGTGCTCCACCACCTCGTCCGGGATCGGCAGGGCGGCCTGGGCGAAGAATTTCTTCCACGCGCCGACCACGTCACCGAGGTCGTAGGTGGCGATGATCTCCTCGGTGACAGCGCGCTGCGCGGACGCGTCGGGCAGCAGTTCCCGCAGTGGCGGTTCGTGGGCGACGACGGTGGTGACCCGATCGGGATTGGTCTGGGCGAGAGCCAGCGCGCTGACGGCGCCGCCGCTGGAGCCGAAGACGACGGCGGGACCGGCGTCGATGTGGGCGATCAGGCGGGCGAGGTCGTCGGCACGGGCGAGCACCGTCGAATCCTGGTGCGGATCGTCGAGGGGGCTGGCGAAATGGCCACGCGGATCGGTGGTGAGGACGGTGTTGGTGGCGGCGAGCTGCTCGGCCGCGGCCGCGAACGAGGCGGCGTTCATCGGCGCGCCGACGAGCACGAGCAGTGGCCCCGCCCCGCGGACCTCGTAGTACAGGCGGGCATCGGGCACCACAAGGGTGCCGGTGGTGACGGCGGAACTGGCGGTCATGCGACTCTCCCGGATCTCGGCTACAGGTAGCACTCATTGAGACGGGGCCGGGTCGGCGAACTCATCGCTGCGCGCGAAATCTTTTTCGCACCCGCCGCTTCCGCAGGTCAGGATGCTTTCGTCGGTGCGAGCCGGGCCGTCGCCAGCACCAGCAGCCCGCAGACCGCCACCACCGACCACCCGATCCGGGCGGAGTGGGCGCCCGCGATCAGCCCGCCGGCCGCCGCGATCCCCACCGCCGCGCCCACCTGGCGGGCGGTGGAGGCGATCCCGCCCGCGACACCGGCCCGGTCGGCGGGCAACCCGCTCACCGCGGTGTTGGTGATCGGCGCGTTGGCGAATCCGAATCCGATCCCGATCAGCGCGAACGCGATCAACAGCACCGCGCTGCTCGCGTCGTCCCCGGCGGCCACGAGCACCACCCCACCGGCGGTGAGAAACCCACCGGCGAACAGCAGCGGTGTCCTGGCGCCGACCCGGCCGACCAGCACGCCCGACAGCGGCGCGCACAGGGTGGCAGCCACGGCCAGCGGCAGTGTGAACGCACCGGCCGCGACCGCGCTCAGGCCCCGATCGTGTTGCAGCTGCCAGGTACTCAGCAGCAGCGTCGTGGTCAGCGCGACGAAGACGACGACCGCGCCGCCCACCGCGGCGGTGAACGGCGGCCGCCGGAACAGCCGCAGATCCATCAGCGGCGCCGCCACCCGGGCCTCGACCCGCACGAATCCGACCACCGCGACAACGATTCCGAGATAGGCCGCGAGCGCCAGCGGCGAGGTCCACCCGATCCGTTGTCCTTCGATGAGCACCGCGATCACCCCGCCCACCACGACGACCAGCAGCGCCTGGCCCACGACATCGATCCGGCGTGGCCGCCCCCGCGACTCCGGCACGACCAGCCACGTCAGCCCGAGCGCGACGACCACGACCGGCACCGCGATCCAGAACACCGACCGCCACCCGAACCAGTCGACCAGCGCGCCACCGAGGGTCGGCCCGACCGCCATGCTCAGCCCGAACACCGCCGCCCACACCCCGATCGCCTTCGCCCGCTGCCGCGGATCGGCGATCGCGGCGACCACGATCGCCAACGCCACCGGGCTCAGCATCGACCCGCCGATCCCCTGCGCGACCCGCGCGAGAATCAGCACCTCGACCGTCGGCGCGACCGCGCACGCCGCCGAGGCGAGCCCGAAGACGGCGAGCCCGAGCCGGAACACCCGCCGCCTGCCGAACCGGTCAGCGAGCGCGCCCGCGGTGATCAGGAAACTCGCCAGGGCCAAGGTGTAGGCGTCGACGATCCACTCCAGTCCCTGGGTGCCCACGTCCACCCCGGCCCCGATCGACGGCAGCGCGACGGTGACGATGGTGGCGTCGAGCCCGACGACGAACAGACTCAGTGAGCACACGGCCAGCACCGTCCAGGGACGGACGGCGCCGGCCGTGGTGTGGGCGCGGGTGGGATTGTCCAGCATGGGAAGACCTCCTCGGAGCAGCGCCCGAGTATCACCACCGCCGCGCCGGGGTGACCAGATTCCTTGCCGGAACGGCAAATCCGGTTCTAGGCGGCGGCGTCGACCACCGCACCGTGACACACCGCCATCCGCTGCCCGGTGAACCGGCGGCGCAGCTGCCGATCGTGGGTGACGATCACCAGCGCGCCCCGGTAGTCGTCGAGGGCCTGCTCGAGTTCCTCGACCAGGGCGGGTGCGAGGTGGTTGGTCGGTTCGTCGAGCAGCAGCAGATCGGCGGGTTCGGTGACGAGGCGGGCGATCTCGATCCGCCTGCGCTGTCCGTAGGACAGTTCGCGGACCCGCAGCCCGAGTTCGGCGGGACGGAACAGGCCGAGCGCGAGCAGCGTGTCCACGTGCTCGTCGGGATGCCCGGGCCTGCCCGTGGCGAACGCGCCGAGGACGGTCGCCGACGCCGGGTAGCGCGGCGCGTCCTGACGCAACCAGCCGACTCGGCCCGCGATGCGCGCCGACCCGGTGTCGGGGCGCAGATCTCCGGCGAGCACGCGTAGCAGCGTCGTCTTGCCGGCACCGTTCGGCCCGGTGACGAGCAGCCGGGCACCCGGTTCGATGCGCAGGGCGGGCACCCGTAGCCGGTCACCGATCCGGAGGTCGGTGAGTTCGGCGACCGGCCCGGTCGGTGTCGGCGCCTCCGTCGCCACGGTCGCGTCGAACCGCAGCGGGTCGAGCGGCGCCGCGACCGGATCGGCGTGCAAGCGGGCGACGCGCTCCTTGGCGTTGCGGATGCGCGACATCGTCCCGTGTCCACGGCCACGCGCGCGGAACGGTCCCGCCGCGAACACCGCCAGCGGCAGTTTCCGCGGGATCGCCTCGAGCCGGATCACATTCGATTCGGCCAGCCGCCTGCTGCGCGCCAGGTCGGCCCGCCACTGCTCGTATTCCTGGGCGGCCCGGCGACGTTGGGCCGCCTTGGCCGCCAGGTACCCGCTGTAGCCGTCGCCGAACCGGGTGACCTTTCCGGCGTCGACCTCGACGATGGTGCCGGTGATCCGCTCGAGGAACACGCGGTCGTGGGTCACCGCGACCACGGTGCCCCGGTGGGCGCGTAGCTGCTGTTCGAGCCAGGCGACCGCGGCATCGTCGAGATCGTTGGTCGGTTCGTCGAGCAGCAGCAGTTCCGGCGCCGATGCCAGGGTCGCCGCCAGCGCGAGTCGTGCCTTCTCCCCGCCGGACAGGGTCGCGAGCGTGCGCGCACGGTCGAGCCCGGGCAGGCCGAGCGCGGCCAGCGCGATGTCGACCCGGGTATCGGCCCGGTAGCCGTCGCGTGCCTCGAACCGGGCCGACAGGGCCGCGTACGCGTCGAGCACGGCCGGATCGCCGTGTGCCAGTTCCCGCTCGGTGTCGCGCAACCGCGTTTCGATGGCACGCAGTTCGGCCAGGGCGTGGTCGATCGCGTCGGCGACGGTGGCGGTCTCCGGCAGGTCGAGTGCCTGCGGGAGGTACCCGATTCCGCCCGGCGCGACCACGGTGACGCTGCCGTTGTCGGGCTGCTGGATTCCGGCGAGCAGCCGGAGCAGGGTCGATTTCCCCGATCCGTTCTCGCCGATCACGCCGACGGTGTCGCCGGGCGCGATCGACAGGCAGACGGCGTCGAGGACGGTGGTGGCGTCGTAGCGCAGGGTGACGTCGTGGAGGGTGAGTTGGGCGGTGCTGGTCATGGCAGCTCCTGTTCTCGGCCGCATCCGGCCGCACGAAAGTCCCCGTGGCGGGACTGGATCGAGGGAACGCACGCGCTGTGGGAGGGTGCGTGCGGTGGCGGAACGCGGAGCTCAGCTCGACGCGTTTCGCGCGATCACAAGAACAGGAAACCGATACCCATGAGGTCTCCGACCCTAACGACACCTGCCACGGTCCGCCACCCCCATTTTCAGCGTCCGGCGAGGGCTTCGGTGCGGAGCCATCGGAGCAGGGTCGGGGTGTCGGTGGTGGTGATGATGCCGACGGTCCGGTGGATGTGCCGGTCGTCGTCGAGCAGGGCCAGCAGGTAGGCGGCGAGGTCGACGCGGGCGGTGAATCGGCCGTCGGCGTGTCCGTCGACCACCGTGTAGTCGGTGGGTGCGGGCCGGTGATACAGCCCGCTCGGGCGCACGATCGTCCAGTCCAGTCCGCTGTCACCGACCAGCTGTTCCATCCGGCGCATATCGTCGTAGAGGGTGCGGCCCGCTACCCGCGTCACGTACGGCAGCAGTACCCGGTTGAACAGGAACCCGCCGTCGGAATAGGACTGTGGGTCGACGCCGCTCGAACTCACCACGGCGAGACGGCGGACCGCGTGCCGTCGCATCGCGGCGACGATCGTCGCCGTGCCCTGCGAGTAGGTGGTGATCGGCTCCTTGCCCGCGGGTACCCCGAGCGTCGACAGCACGGCGTCCTGTCCGGCGATCACTTCGTCGACTGCCACCGGGTCGAGCACGTCGGCGCCCGCCACCCGGAGCCGATCATGTTGCAGCGGAAACGATTCCGGCCGCCTGGTCACCGCGGTGACCAGGCGGCCGGCGGCCAGTGCCCGACCGGTCAGCAGCCTGCCGGTGGGACCGTTCGCCCCGAAGACGGCGATCCGCCGCGCGACCCCACTCTGTTCGTCCGTGATCTCGTACTCCATCTCGGTTCTCCTGTCCGCGTGTGTGCTGGATGACCACGAGTAGCCCGCGCCCGGACAGCTGTGACACCACCGCGGTGTGAGCGGTGCCACGGTCCGCCGATGTCACAGAACGGCGGTCGCGGACCTCTCGTGTGCGACACCTGTCGACACCGAGGAAAGGACCGGCATGAGGGACAGCGAACGCGCCACCGCGGCCTTCGTCGCACAGCGCAATCTGCTCTTCACCGTCGCCTACGAGATGCTGGGCTCGGCCGCCGATGCCGAGGACGTCCTGCAGGAGACCTGGTTTCAGTGGGCCGCAGTCGACCTCGGCGAGGTCCGCGACGAGCGCGCGTTCCTGGCCACCATCACCACCCGCCAAGCGATCCGGCGCCTGCGTGTCCTCGGCAGGCGCCGCGAGTCCTATGTCGGGCGGTGGCTGCCCGAACCGTTGCTGACCGCTCCCGATATCGCGGAGGACATCGCGCTGGCCGACAGCGTGTCGATGGCGATGCTGCTGGTTCTCGAGACGCTCGCCCCCGTCGAACGCGCGGTGTTCGTGCTGCGCGAGGTCTTCGACCTGGCCTACGACGAGATCGCCGCCGCGGTGGACAAGAGCCCGGCGGCGGTCCGCCAGATCGCCCACCGCGCCCGGGTGCACGTGGCCGCGCGCCGGCCACGCGGGGTGGTGTCACCGGATCAGACCCGGGCCGCGCTCGGCGCGTTCCAGCGGGCCGTCGACACCGGAGACCTGCAGGGTCTCCTCGATCTGCTGGCGCCCGACGTCGTCTTCCTCGGCGACGGTGGCGGTGTCAAGGCCGTCGGACCGGCACGGAGTACGGCGATCATTTCGCGGACCGAACGCATCGGGTGCCGCGCGGCGAACGGCCGTGCGGCACCCGATGCGATGCGGAGATCAGTTGTAGGACTTGGCCACTCCGTCGAGCAGGTGCTCGAGGGTGTCGTAGGCGGGGGCGTCGACGACGTCGATCAGGTCGGCGGGCACCGGGACATTGCGCTCAGCGGCGATCGACGTGAACTGGGCGTTGTCGCCGGTACGGAAACCGTGGACGGCGGCGAGGCGACGCAGTTCCGGGTTCTCGGTGAGCAGCTTGCCGATCTTGTCGCCGGTGCCGGTCAGCGGGACCAGGGTGTGGCTCGACAGCACGGTCGGGGTCGGGTAGGTCAGCACCATGTCCGGCTTGATCTTGCCCTTGCCCGCCGCCTCGACGAACTGCGCCTCGTAGATGCACACCAGCGGGGTCGGGCCCATACCGTTGGTCAGGTACTGGGTGAACGGGCCTTCGCTGCTGCTGTCGGTGTAGCCCTGGGCGAGGAACAGTTTCGACAGCGCGGGCAGCACGTGCTGTTCGGCGGTGGCGCCGCGCACGATGGTGTGGTCGTTGGCGACGTAGCTCGCGATCGACAGGTACATGGCCGCGGAGTTGGAGCTGCGCGGATCGGTGGTCGAGACGAGGATGTTCTTCTCGACCGGGTAGACGGTGTTGTCGGGCAGGTCGTCCCACTGCACACCGGCGCCCGCCAGTTCCAGGTACCGGTTCATGTCGAAGGTGGCGACCGGGCCCGGCTCGATCACGCCCGCCGCGGTGAGCAGATCCGCGATCGGCCGATAGGTGGCGATCGCGATCGGCGAGGCGAACGGGGTGTATTTGGTGGTGACATTGCGCTGCCGCTGGATCCGTTCGGCGGCGGGGCTGCTCGACGGGAACGCGAAGTCGTAGCGGCCGAGGTCGACGGTCGTCGCGATCTGCCGCGACCCGGCCGGCTCGACCTCGACCCGGATGCCGTTGTCGGCGAGTACCTTCACCACCTGCTCGTCCTGGAAGAACGACATCTTCTCCGACCCGACGACGCCGCGCACGACCGTCACCGGAGCGCCCGTCGGCGCGGCGGCCGGGGTGTCGCCACCGCCGGGTAGCAGGATCACCGCGGCCGCGACGGCGGCGACGACGGTGACGGCACCGATCGACAGCGGCAGCACGCCACGCCTGCTCACCAGCTGCCCGGCGCGGTCGGCGGCCGAACTCTCCGGCTGCGCGGCGGGCGCCGGTTCGGGTTCGGCGGCCCGGACGCCGGCCGCCGGGGCGGGCACCCGCACGGTCGGGTCGGGATCGGCCAGTTCGCTGCGCACGATCCGTTCGACCAGAATCGGCACGAACTCCCGGATCGGCTTGCCCGCGAAACGATGGTGCGCGGCACCCACCGCCGAGGTCACCTGGTCGGCGGGGACGTTCTCGGACAGGTCTTCGACCAGACTCTCGGTCATGCGCCGCATTGCCAGCTCTTCACGCTGGACGGTATCGGCGGCTTCGCCGGGGGTTACGCGCGACACCACATTTCTCCTGGGCTCACTTCGGGCTGCGGACGACGGCGCGCGTCCACCGGGCCCTCCCGTGCGCACGCCGCGGGCCACGCTACCGGCGCGCAGCACAGTTACCCCAGCGGTGAACGGCCGGGCACGCAGTGTTCAGCACCCGCTCCGCTGCCCGCAATGTCGCGTTGTCCGCACGTTCGCGTAAACATCGAAACACGCTCTGCGAGTGTGGGATTCACTACTATCGCCCGGCCGCGGCCGACCCGGGGACGGTGCCGGCGTCCGGCTGCGAACGCCGCACACCGCGCAGTGCCGTACGCAGCATCCCACCCGCGAGCTGTTCCAGCACGCCGATCACCACCAGCGCACTACCGGCAACCGTGGCCAGTCCCGTGACGGTCTCGAACTTCATCGCGATCATGGTGATCCCGATCGCCGTGGTGCCCAGTCCGCAGATCTCGTGCAGCCAGCCGTCGGTCACCCCGGTGTCCCAGGCCGCGACCAGCGCCTGCACGATGCCCCGCACCGACCAGCCGATCCCGATCCACAGCGCCAGCAGCTCGATGTTCCCGCCACCGAAGGCCAGCGCCGCCAGGATGACGGTCAGCACGGCACTCACCAGCACCAGGGCCCGCAGCACGAACGCGATCCGCGCCACCACCGCGAGATAGGCCTGGATTCCGGCACTGAGCAGCAGCGAGACACCGAACAGCAGGGCCAGCGTGGATTCGCTGCGGCCGGGCCACAGCAGCGTCGCGATGCCGAGGACGAACGAGCACCCGCCAGCGATCACCATCGCCTGCCGGGTTCGGTCCGGTACCGGATTTCCCTCCCCGTCGTTCACGGGCATTCCCTCACGATAGGCGCGCCACACCCGATAGCCGCAGATTTGCCCGGCGCGCCGCGCGTGCGCCCGCCGGTTCACGTCAGCCGCTGCCGCAGAGAGGGCGCCGTCCGGCTGACCGGATCCGCCGCCGTCGACGAGCGAATTCAGCTGGGCTCGGTGTGCGCGCACAGCAGCACGGTTCGGCGCAGGGCCAGGACGCGATCGACCCGCCGCGGATGCTCAGCGACGGGTCGGGCACCATCGATGCCTCGCTCGGCAAGTGGTGCAGGGATTGCCTGTGCCGTATCAGGACCGGGTGAAATGGAAATGGCGATCATCGGGTGTGGCGAGCATCGTCGCCATGGTTTTGCGGTCGAAGGGCCACAGGTCGATGGTGCCGTCCTCGTTTTGGTACCAGGAGTTACAGCCGCCGGTGTGCCAGATCGTGGGTTCGATGGCTTCGCGGACCTGCTCGTTGAACTCGTCGGTGGCGGCCTGGGTCGGTTCGATCTCGGTGAACTCCCCGCGCCGGAAACACTGCATGATCTGGACGATGTAGGCAGCGGTGAGTTCGGCGGTGAACTGCAGCGACACCGATCCGATCGGCGAGTTGGGGCCCAGCATCGTGAAGAAGTTCGGGAAACGCGGGATAGCCGTCATCCGGTAGCCGCGCGGCCCCTTGGCCCATGCGTCGTCGATGGTGAGGCCGTCACGCCCGACCAGCGTCATCGGACGCATGTAGTTGTGCGCCGCGAATCCGGTGGCCAGGACGACGATGTCGATCTCACGCTCCACGCCGTCGGCCGTGATGACAGACGTCGGCGTGATCCGTGCGATCCCCGAGTCCACCAGCTCGACGTTGTGCTTCTGCACGACCGAGTAGTAGTTGCCGGACACCACCTGCCGCTTGCACAGCGGCTCGTAGTCGGGAGTGAGTTTGCGGCGCAACGCACGGTCGCGCACGCGCAGTAGATGCATGCGGGCAAGCGACTGGGCGAGGCTGCGCCGCCAACTCGGCGTGGTGGTGATATCGGCGAGGATTCCCGACGCCTGCAACAACACGCGGTACAACAGGCGCTCGGCGTAGGGCACCCGCGCCAGCAGTTCCCCGACGAGCTTTGGCTGGGTGAGGCCCATCGGCCCCCACAGGATCCATTGCGGCGTACGCGTGAAATGGGCGACGGTCCGCGCGCGGGGCTGCAGTGCGCCGACGACCTGCACACCGGTCGAACCGGTGCCGATCACCGCTATCCGTTTGCCGTCGGTGTCCAGGCCCTCATCCCACCGCGCGGTGTGCACCACCGGACCGGCGAAGCTGTCGAGTCCTTCGATCTCGGGGACGGCGGGATGGTGCAGAACACCGGTCGCAGCGACGAGGAAGTCGCACCGATAGCGATCCCCTGCCGCGGTCGCGACATCCCATCCTCCCGCGCGGAAGACAGCCGAGACCACCTCGGTGCCGGTCACGATGTGCGGACCCAGGCCGTGATCGTCGGCCACCTGGCGGTGGTATGCCTGGATCTCCGTGCCAGGGGCGAACAGTCGTGACCAGTTCGGCTTCGGCGCGAACGAGTACTGGTACAGATGCGACGGAACATCGCAGGTCAGGCCCGGATACCGGTTCCAATGCCAGACACCGCCGACGTCGCTGCCTTTTTCCAGGATGACGAAATCGTCGATACCGGCCTTCTTCAATGCCACACCCATCGCGATGCCCGACATTCCTGCACCGATGATCACGGCGTGGACCTCTGTGGCGCCGATCATCCGAACGCCACCTCACTCGATGCCGCCGACTGTATCGACCGAACACGCTCACCCGCTGCGGACACGGGGCACTCGACCACGTCCCGGCAGTCGCTGCCCAAGGTGCCATCCCAACCGATGTCGAGTCCGCGTCGCGTGGTCATTGCCGTGTCCTTTCACCGAGACCCGCGGCGGCGCGGGGCCTGCATCCGAACCAGAATCGGTCTGTACCTGGTTCCATGAGTTAAAGTACAGTGTGTTTCTGGATTGTCAAAGGAACATGGACCTGCGAAGGCTCACCACAGCGGTGACGTGATCGACGAGGAGGCACTACCATGCTCGAGGCGGTCGGCGGCGAGATCGTGCCGGACGAGTACAACGGCAGCCTTCCGCGTCACCGACACAACCTCAGTCGCGAACAGGTCGCAGACAGCCAGTCGGCGCGGATCATCAACGCCGCGATCGAACTGTTCGGAACACGCGGTTACGCTGCGACGACGGTGATGGACATCGCCAAAGGCGCCGGCGTGTCCCGCAAGACCTTCTACGAGATGTTCGACTCCAAACAGGACGTGGTGGTCGCGGCCTATCGCGCGTTCGATCGATGGCTCCGCGACGCAGGCATGGTGCCGAGGAACCCGGGAGAAGTCGCCCCACCGGCCGACCTCGCGCGCGTCTGCTTGGCGTTGCTCACGCTGTTGTCCCACACCCCCGCCGCGACGAGGATGTTCTTCCTCGAGGTCCTCGGAGCGGGCGAGGAGGTACGCCGTCGGCGCGATGCCGCCATCGCCCGATTCGTCGACGAGGCCACCCCGGGCATGCAGGCGCTGCGCGCACAACTATCCCCCGACCTGCCGCCACTGAGCCGGACAACGGTTCACGTCCTCGTCGGCGGGCTGCACGAGATGATCGTGCATCACCTCGTGCATCACAGTGCAGCAACCCTGCCTGATTTGGCCGAGGAGATGAACCGCCTCGTGTTCGCCGTCGTGGCCCCCACCGTGAACCAACACGAGTTCCCCGACGCCGTGCCCGGGCGCGCCGACTTGTGAGCGCCCTGGCCCCGGACCGCCCTGTCCGCGGCGCTCGCGCAGACGCACTATCGACCTCGGCACCGACATCCACCGACTCCACGGCCGATTTCGCACCACCCGAGAAGGCCTGAACCTGGGCCGGGCAACCGCTATCGGCAAACCTTGCACAGCCAGATCATCAGAACCCGGGACCCGGTGGGCTCCCGGTTACGGAAGGACCCGACGATGCGTCTCCGGCCACTTGTTCTGCTCGCGGCGATCCCGCTCGCCGTCCTGCTCGCGGGTCCACCCGTCGTGCTGGCACAGCCTGCCCCGGCCACCGAGTTCTACACCCCGCCCGGTCCTCTTCCCGACGGACAGCCCGGCGACCTGATCCGCACCGAACCGCTGACGCCGATTCTGCCGCTGCCTGCACGCGCGACCCGGATCATGTACCGCAGCACCGACACCCACGGCGCGGCGGTCGCGGTCACCGGCACGGTGCTGGACCCGGCCGCGCCCTGGACCGGGCCCGGGCCGCGCCCGATCGTCGGGTTCACCGTCGGCACGCACGGACAAGGCGACCAATGCGCACCCTCGCGTCTGCTCGGCGAGCTCGTGCACTACACGCCGCCGCTCGACGTGATGGCCGAATACGAGTACGCCTTCCTCACCCTGCTGCTCGCACAGGGCATCGCGGTCGCAGTGACCGACTACCAGGGCCTGGGCACCCCCGGCGTGCACACCTACCTCAACCCGATCGCCGAAGCGCACGCCGACATCGACGCCGTCCGCGCCGCCCGACGTCTGCCCGGCACCGGCATCCCCGCCGACGCACCGGTCGCGTTCTGGGGCTACTCCCAAGGCGGCAACGCCGCCGGGGCCGCCGCCGAACACGTCGCCGGGTACGCCCCCGAACTACCGGTCCGCGGCAGCTATGTCGGCGCACCTCCGGCCGACCTGCTCGCCCAACTGCCCTACTTCGAACACAACATCTTCAAAGTGCTGACCGGCCAGGTCCTCAACGGACTACGCGCAGTCTTCCCCGACACCGGCCCCGCGATCGACGCCATCGTCAACGACAACGGCCGTGCCATGCTCGCCGCCGTCGCCGACGAATGCATCCCCGAACTCGCCCCCCGCTACGGGCTGCACCCCACCAACGGCTTCACCGTCAGCGGCCGCCCCCTCGGCGACGCCGCGGTCGCCGACCCCGTCATCTCCGCCGCGCTCGCGCAACTCCGCCTCGGCACCCTCACCCCGAACGCACCCGTGCTCGTCACCACCGGCTCCGGCGACGACATCGTCGAACCCGACCAGGTCCGCCGCCTCGCCGCCGACTGGTGCGCCCACGGCGCCACCGTTCAACTCGCCGAATCGCCGTTCCCCACCACCCTGCCCGGCACCGGCACCGGTCACATCGCCAACGCCTTCATCCTCAACCTCGGCAGCGCCGTCCAATGGTTACGCGACCGATTCGCCGCAATCCCCGCACCCAGCACCTGCTGACCAGAACAACAGGCTCTCGAGGACGTGCTCGTGGTGAGCGGCGCCCTTGCGGCGGGTGCGGGGTTTGGTGCCCGTGGACTTCACCGGTGCGCTGCGGGCGGCCAGGCCGATGCCGGGAGCGCCGGTGCGGTCCAGCCCTGCTCGGCGCACCAGCTCAGCCATTTGCCGATCGCAGCGCGGCGCGCGTTCCAGGTGTTGACCGCCGCGGTACCCCACATCGATTCCAGCGCGGCGCCGATCTCGTCGTCGGTGACTGGAGTCCAGGGCACTCCTGTGTCCGATGAGCCCGTCGCGGTCGCGGCCGTCGAATCCCTCCCGTTGCGGCTTGCCCCGGATAACGGGGCTGCTTCGTATAGGCGCGGCGGCGGGTCTGCCGAGCACGCGGCATGCGGCAGATGAGTGACGCTTCATGCTGGGTGCTGCGCTGCCGTGACATGGGGTGTGCACGGCAGCGCAGCCATCGTCAGTACTTCAGGATTCGGCAGATCCGATGCCCGGTGGTGGCATCACGGCCGAGCTTGATGTAGCCGCTCGTGGTGAGTTTGTGCAGGTGCGAGCCGATCGAGTCGGTAATGCCTGCCTCGGCGGCCAGCTTGTCGGGTTCGTCAAGGATCGCGACGCCGGTGATGGTTCGCTGGCCACGCGCGAGGATCGCTTTGTACAGCTTGTGCGTCTTGGCGGGTAGCCCAGGATGCTTGTTCACGCCTTTGCTCCTCCCTTCCGGGGATGCGTTGCGGCGTCACCGCACAGATGGCGGTGACGCCGCGAAGTGGTTACGATTCCGGCTGATACGCCGCGACGGCCTCGGCGAGCGGCTTCCCGAATCCCATGTCTCCCTGCGGGATCGGAGCGCCGTCGAGGGACATCACCATCTTGCCCGCCTCGGGTCCCGCACTCAGGGTGCAGGTGACGCCGTGGTCAGCGGCGGGTTCGAAGCCGAAGCGGGGGTAGTAGCCGGGGTGGCCGAGCACGGTGATGGTGTGCTCGCCGCGGGCGCGAGCGGTGTCGAGGCCGGCGCGGATGATCCGGGTGCCGGTGCCGGTACCCTGGTGTGCGGGGTCGACCGAGACGACAGCCAGGGTGAGCGACTGGGTGGTGCCGATCGTGGCGCGGGTGATCACCGAGTGGGCGATGACGCGGCCGTTGCCGTCCTCGGCGACGAGAACGAGTTCGGGGATCCAGCACTCGTCGGCGCGCAGGGCATCGATGAGTGTGGCCTCGTCGGGTTCGCCGAACGCGGCGGTGATCACCTCGGCGACGCGGTCGAAGTCGGCGGGGGTTTCGGTCCTGATCTTCATGATTGTTTGATCTCCTTCTCGTTCAATGGATTTCGGCGCACAAGGGCCTGGCGCGGTGGAGCGCGGGCCCTGAGCGCGGGCATGCCGAGACGGGGAGAGGTGTGGGTAGACACCCGGGTACTCCTCTGCTATGGACGTGCAGTGACAGCAGGAGTAGGCCGAGCGATCCTCGGGAGGCCACGCGAGAACTACGCGGGCGGAGACTGGGCACCGGAGCAGTCGGACCCAGGGAGTGCCGTACGGACGACGGCGACCGGGTGCGCTGCTACGCGGCGCTGCGAGGCGCGCTCGGCGCAGGCCGGGACATCAACACCTCTTTCGGGGCAGGAGCCCGTGAGTGATCAACAAATCGTTGACCACGATAGCAACCCCGCAGAGAATCCCGCCACCGGTTTGTTCACAGGATCTCGAGCGCCGCGGCCAAGGTGTTCTGCCGGCTCGAGGCCGAGAGCTTGCCGACGAGCAGGAGGCGGTGGCGTGCCCGAACTTCAACGACCCCGCCAGGCGCAGCAGGTCGTCCCAGTGTTCGGCGATCAGATCCAGGTTGGCCTTGCGGGTCATCAACGGTCCCGCGTGCGGGAACCGGTCCTCTGGTGAATTTCGGGCTGTTCGACCTGCTCGGGATGCAGCAGTCCCCGAAACGCACCGGCTACCTGGACTGCTTCACCCACGCTGGCGGACAGGCCACCCGCACACCGGAGTTGAAGCGCAACCTGATCGCGGTGCTGCTCGTGCATTCGACCAACCTCGGGCTGACCAGGATGGCTGAGGCCTGCGGCATCTCCGACGACATCCTGTCCTGGACCGACGAATGGTATGTGCGCGAGGAAACCCTGCGCGCGGCCAACCTGGTGCTCATCGACTACCACCATGCGCAGCGGGGACGTTTTCGTGCCAGGCTCACGCCGCTACGCCGACCCGGCCGCCTACCTGCTCACGCCGCAGCAATCGGCAAGCACCGCCTCGAGTACACCGACCGCGAACACCCGCGTCGCCACGAACCCGACCTCCCACACCAACCAATAGCGTTGGGAGCCAACACCAACCAGCAATCAGCCATCACCGCAGGCCGAACCGGACCTCACCAGCGACCGGTTACCGGCTACGCATATCCGTTGGTTCTTCGGCGGTCACTACCGGAAACCCATCCCCCGAGATCCTCGGTGAGCTGCCCAGATCACTCGCCCCGACCGGGCATCCACGTGCTCGTCAGAAGAACCAGCCCAACTCCGGCGCGCGCTCCGAGGTGAACGCCACGTCGAGATTCCGCAGCGCCGCCGCGTCGTCGACCCGGACACGATGCGCGGCGGTCAGGCTCGCGGCTCGATGCGCACCGAAGTACAGCGCGCCGAGGACATTGATGTCGAGACCGAGCGCGGCCGGGCGGGTGGTGGGTTCGCACTCGGCGACACCGTCACGCACGCGCAGGGCGAAGGTGCCACCGGCCGACCGGAACGGGTCGTGCACGGCCAGGACCGTGTCCAGGTCGTGCCGGTAGCGGCGGGCGGTGAGGGCGGCGGGCACATCCATCAGCCGCGCCCACAGCGAGTCACCGCGATCGGTCACGCGCGCCGCGCGGGAATCGGCGAGCAGGTACGGCAGCGGGTCGTCGTCGGCGATCTCGACATCGATGGTCTCGACCAGGTCCAGTCCGAGCAGCACCCGCCACAGCGCGGCGTGCGCGTCCGGGGTGAGCGCACGGTATTCCCACACCGACGCGGTGGCCCGGCCGTCCCGCCAGCGCCGCCGATACAGGGCGTACCCGTCGGGGTGGACCAAGGTGAACAGGGTGGTGGCACCGTCGCGATGGCGTTCCACGTCGGCGAAGAACAGGTCCCACTTGGCGTCGGGCCGCACCTGGGCGCCCGGCACCGTCGCCTGCCAGCGCTCATAGATCGCCCGGATGTGCGGCGCGGCCTCGACCAGGGTGGCCATCTCGACGCCACCGGGATCGGGCGTGGTCGAGCGGAACTCGGCGCGGCGGCGGTCGATGGAGATCGTGGTGGACAAGATCGCCGGGTCGTAGCCGAACCGGCCGTAGATCGTGGCCTCGCTGGCGGTGAAGATCGTCAACGGCAGGTCGTCGGCCTCGGTGCGGGCGTGCTGGGCGGTGTACAGCTCGCGCAGGATGCCCCGCCGCCGATGCGTCGGCGCGACCGCGACGCCCGAGACCCCGCACGCCCGCACCTGCCGCTCCCCCGGCACCGTCACCGTCATGGTCCGGTCGACGGTGTGCCCGACGACCCGGTCACCGTCGACCGCGACCAGCGACCGTTCGATCGGGAACAACTCCCACCGATACGGGAGCTCATCGGCCCCGTACCGCATCCCGAACCCGGTCTCTTGCAATCCGATGATCGCGTCCGCGTCCGCACTGGTAGCCGATCGCACGGTGATGCTATTCGCCGATGCCATCCCCGTACCCTCCCATGCCGACCCGGCACGGCACATCTCATTTTCGCGGCAGCAGAGCGACCACCTCGACCGCGGCCCGCCGTTCCCCGCCCAGCTCGTAGGGCGCGGCGACAGACCCCGGCGCACCGGACGGCCGCCCCGAGGGGCGACGCGGAAACCGCAGGACAGCGCCCGCGGAACCGATCGGTATCTCGGTCGCCGTGTCACTGTCGACCGCGGCACCGAGGCCGATGCCGCTCGGCAGGATGTCGGCCGGCGTCACCAGGACCGAGGGGTCAGGCGTGTCGCTGTGATTCTGCGCCTGCGCCACCGCTCGCCCGCTCAGCAGTTCCACCACCACCCCGAGGGCGACCGGATCGGCGGTGCCGTCGTAGATCCACCGCCTGCCGAGCACCCCGTGCTCGGTGGTTCCCACCAGCGCACGGTCGCCGTCGAGCAGCGGGGCACCGCGATATGTCAGCGGCACGTTGTACAGCACCGGGCCGTCGGCGGAATCGTCGACGACGAGCACGAATTCGATACCGACCGCACCCGCGGGATCGTCGAGCCGGAACCCGCCCACCTTGCGCAGGCGCGGCGACTGGCCTCGATACCACGGTCGCCGGGGCAACAGTGTCTCGATCAACGCGAGTTTGCTCGGAGTCAGGGTGGTGCGGTGGATGACGGCCATGCCGAAGGCTACCCGTGGTCGGTCATCGCCCGCAGATCCGGCAGGGAGCCGATGCGCTGGGTGATCGGACGGCCCGGCGCCGCGGTTTGCGGTGAGCCGGTGGCGCGCAGCAGCGCCCGGATCCGGTCCGGGGTCGCCCGCCCCGGACCGGTGGCGCGGATGCCTTGGTACGCGGCGACCGCGCCGACCACGATCGGGGACGCGCTGGAGGTGCCACTGAATTCGTCGGTGTACCAGAGGTCTTCGTCGGCGCCGCCCTGGAGGTCGCCGTAGCCGGTGGTGGTGACCTCGCGGCCCCAGCCCTGGACGTCGAGGCGGGCACCGTAGTTGGAGAACGGGAGCCGCGACCGCGCGGGGCCATGGTCGCGACCGTGCAGGCCGGGCGGCGGTGCCCCCGCGCCGACCAAGACGGCACCGGAGTCGGTGTCGCCACCACGGAACGGGTTGTGCCAGGTGGCGGGGAAATCGCCGGGGCGCGCGTCGTAGACGGGGTCGTCGAGGTTCTCGTTGCCGTTACCCGCGGCCTCGACCACGACGATGCCGCGACCGACGGCGTAGCGGATGGCGGCGAAGTCGTCGGGCCACCATTCGACGGCGATGTAGCCGCGCTGATCGGGTCGGCCCGCGTAGTCGAATCGGGGTCCGGGACGGTGGAGTTCGATGAGCAGGACGTCACCGGGGTCGAGCGCGTCGGCGGCGGAGCGGATCGCGGTGGCCGAGCCGATCCCGAAGATCGAGATCGCCCTGATGTGCGCCTCGGGCGCGATGCCGGTGACGCCGAAGCCGTTGCGGTCGCCGCTGATCTCCCCGGCGACGGCGGTGCCGTGATTGCGCCAGCCGAGATCGGCCGACGCGGTGCCGCCGATGACCCCGCCCTGATTCTGCCGCAGGTCCTCGTGCGTGAACCGCCATGCGCCTTCGACATCGATCACCCGCACCCCGGTCCCGAGTCCACCGGGCCGGGTGTGCGCCCAGGCCGCGTCGATCCCGGTCGGTGCCGGGTCCAGGTAACCCTGTCGGTCGCGGAAGTCGGGCGTGGCCGCCGGTGCGTCCGGCGCGAGGGTGTTCTCGGCCAGCGGGGCCAGCGGCGGTTCGGCGGCCGGCTTCACATAGGCGGCCGCGACCGTGTCGTCTCGGCGGAGCCGATCCGCGAGTTCGGCGAGATCACCCACCTGCCCGCGCACGGTGTAGTAGCTCAGGTATTCCCCCGCGACCGGTGCCTGCGGCGTCTCGGCCAGCCGTGCCGCCAGCCGGTTGTCCGGTCCGAAGATCGGCACCAGGTAGGTGTCGGCGGGCAGCAGTTCGTCGACGCGGGCCCGCACCGAGCGGTTCTCCCGCAACGCGATCGGCGTGATCTCGGGACCGGTTGCCGTGGTGACGACGACCAGTTCCGCCGGCGACACCGCGGGGCCGGGAACCCCTGGTCGTCGCTGCCTGCTGGGTCGAGCGGTGGGAGCCATGGATACCAGTCAACAGGGCGCCCGGCCCGGCCGCCACCATTGCGCCGCAACCGGATTCGCGACACGCCGTGCCCGATCTTCGCGACGCACCGGCGACGCCGAAATCGCGACGACGACCGCTGTGTCGCACAGCCCCCGCGTACGGCCCGATTCTCGCCGTTCCTGCCGGTCGGCCCGGCCGGGTAGGGTGCCCATCGTCGGCGAATCACGGTGTGCTGCTGAGTGTTTCGCTTAGAATGGGTGCAGGGTGAGATCCTCGGTCACCCGGTACCGATTCTCGGGTACCAGCGTAACCCCGCCGCCGTCGCGCGGGGTGCGAGCGTGAACCATGCCAACGGATATGCAGTCATGCAGGGGGTCAACCATGTCCACAGCTGTCGATTTCGCCGCCCGTCTCATCGATCCGGCCGCCATCGCCGCGGCCGGCCACTCGGCGGTTCTCGCCTATGTCGCGCCGAGCAGGCCCGGCGCGAACTTCGGCGCCAAACCGATCACCGCCGACTACGCCCGCGCGCTGGAAGCCGCGGGGCTCGACATCGTGTCGATCTGGCAGTACGGCAAACCGGGCGATCCCACCCCGTCGGACTGGACCACCGGTTTCGACGGCGGCAGGCGGATGGCCGAGCAGGCGCTGGCCACCCATCTGAGCCTCGGCGCGCCGCGCCGGGCGCCGATCTTCTTCGCCGTCGACGAGGACATCGCGCTGTCGCAGTGGAACAGCACCGCCGTCGAGTTCTTCCGTGGCGTCAACGCCGTCCTCGGCACCGAATGGACCGGCATCTACGGGCATTCCCGGGTGTGCGCCTGGGCGATCGAGGACGGCGTGGTCGGCGGCCGCGGCGGTTTCAGCTGGGTGTGGCAGACCCGCGCCTGGTCGGGCACCGAGCGCGAGCCACGCGCGGTGCTCTACCAGCGCGTGATCGACACCCCGAGCAATCCGGGCCCGATCATCGACGGCACGCACGTCGATGTCGACGACATCCTCGCCCCCGATTTCGGGCAGTGGAGCCTGGACCGCTCCGTCACGATCCCCGAGTTCACCGAACTCGACCGGCTCGGTCCCTCGCACTCCTCCCGCGACGGTGCCCGGATCACCAACTTCATCCTGCATACCCAGGAGGGCAACGGCACCGCGGAATCGCTGGCCGCCTACCTGAACAATCCGGCCAACGGCGTCTCCTACCATTACACGCTGCGCGACGCGATCCTGGTGCGGGTCGTGCCCGAGGAACGCGCCTCCTGGTCGGTGCTGTCGGCCAACCCGTTCACCGTAAACCTGTGCTTCGCGGGCAGCCGGGTCGCCTGGTCCCGCCAGGACTGGCTGGCCATCGACGACGACCTGCGCATCGCCGCCTACATCGCCGTGCGCAGCGCCCACCGGCACGGGTATCCGACCGAGGTGATCGCCCCCGACTATCACGTCGCCGACGGCATCACCGACCACAACTATGTGACCAGGGCACTCGGCATCGGCAGTCACACCGACGTCGGCCCGAACTTCCCGTGGGACGTCTTCACCGCGCACGTCGCCGCGTTCGCGGGCACCGCCCCGAACGCCATCGACGACCGCGCCGCCGCGTCCCCCTGGCTGGGCGCGCGCCGCACCGTCGGTGAGATCCCCACCCCGGACGGGGTAGGCCGGTTCGCCGAGTTCGAGCACGGCTACATCTACTGGCACCCGGCCACCGAAGCCCACGCCGTCCCCACCGCGATCATGACCAAGTTCGCCGAACTGGGCTGGGAGGCGGGACCGCTGGGCTACCCGATCGCCGAGCACACCGAACTCCCCGACCCACGCGGCACCGGGCCGGGACTGGCGCAAGCGTTCCAGGGCGGCGCCGTCTATCGGCGGGCCGGTCGGCCCGGCTACCGCGTGCACGGCGCGATCGGCGCGCGCTGGTCGGCGGCCGGGTTCGAGAACGGTCAGCTGGGCTGGCCCGCCTCCGACGAGATCACCCACGACGACGGCAAATACCAGGAGTTCGAATTCGGCCGCATCTACTGGGTTCCCGACCAGATCGTGGCCCTGCGCAACTCCGGCGATCCCGACACTCCGCTGGCCCGCCCGGCGTAGGTCAGGACAGCAGGATTGCGAGGGTGGTGGCGCCCGCACCGAGGACGAGGGTCGCCACCACCAGGATCGCGATCATCCGGATCCGCGGTGATGGACCCGTGTAGGTGTCCTCGTCCTCGTTCAGCATCGCGGCGAGGTCGACGGCAGCGAACTCGCGGGTGGACTCCAGTGGTCCCGGCTGTTCGGTCATTACGCTGACGCTAGTCCAGTGCGCCGCTCCCCGCGCCGGTTAGCCCGTTCGCCTCGACCGGCGATCGGGTCGCGGCCAGCAGTTCGTCGAGTTGCCGTTCGGCGCGTTCGGCACGGGCGAGGGTCTGGGCGCGCGCGTCGTCGAGCGCGGCGAGCCGTTGCGAGGTCTCGGCCCTGACCCGGTCCAGCGCGGCTGCCGACTCGGTCCGCCAGGTCTCGGCATCGGCGGCGGCGGTGCGGCGCAGATCGGCGAGTTCGGCGCGCGTGCGATCGAGCTCGGTCCGGGTCGTTTCGAGTTCGCTTCTGGCCCTGCGCCATTCCTCCCGCGCCTCACTCGCGGCTTCCACCCGTTCGGCGGCCGCCGCCTCGGCCCGCTCGGTCGCCCGGTCGGCGTCGGCAGCCCGCTGCACCGCCAGATCGCGTTCGGCCTGGGCGGCGTTGACCCGCGCCTCCGACTCGCGGCGGACCTGCGTGATCTCGGTGTCGGCTCGCTGCTCGGCCCGCGCGGTGTGCTCGGCGGCCTCCTGCCGGATCCGCTCGATCTCCTCGGCGGCGTCGCGGCGCGCGGCGCGTACGTCGGCCTCGGCCGCGCTGCGCGCCGCGAACACCTCGTCGGCGGCCTGCTTCGTCAACCGTTCCACCTCGGCCAGCGCCTCGTCGCGCGCCGCGTGCGCCGCGGCGATCAACTGCTCCGCATCCTCGGCCGCGCCGGCCGCGTCCTCGGCCGCCGATTCGGCGAGGGCCCGCGCTTCCTCCGCGTCCCGCCGTGCCTGTTCGGCGGCGACCGCTTTCATATCGGCTTCCGCGATCCGCCGTGCGGCATCGGCCTGCACGGCCTGGACCTGGGCCTCGGCCACCGACGGGTCACCGAGCGTCGACAGTTCGGCCACCGCCGCATTCAGCGTCGTGCCCAATTGCTCGGCCAGGCCGCGGAACTGACCGAGCAGCTCATCGGCCCGCAACCGCGCCACGGTCACCGGCCCCTGAGTCGTCACAGTGACGGTTTCGGCCCCACCCTCCGACTCCTGTTGCAGGCGCTGCCTTTCCCGCCACGCGCGCCATCGCGTGTGATCCGGGTGATCGCAGTATTCGGAGGGACGACCGGGGCCGCCGCCACGGGTGATGGGACGGGCACAGCCCGGATAGTTGCAGACGCTCGACACGGGAGAATCGTAACGTTGGTTTCGTCATTTCCTTACGAATTAGACGAAACGAAAACCGTGTCGCCCCTTGGGGACTCAGATCGGACGCTCCAGCTTCTGACCACCGATAAGTGAACATTATCGGGGGTCAGGCTGCCCGTCGGACCCCGAATACCTCGAACGATTTATGTTTACGTTTGGTTGGAGCCAACGCAACGTAACTGCTACAGAACTACAGGAAACCTGGAGTCAGTGGTACGACCGTACCGTTCCTGAAGCCGCGGAAGAATCGAGCGGAGCGCGACCGCCCGCCATAGTGGACGCCAGCGGCGTCGACCCCGCCGGGCCCTCTCGCCGGCCAGCCAGGCGGGGCGGGGGTCAGTAGGCCGCCCGAGCCTCGTTGCGGTTGAATATCGAACTCGGATGCTGATCGTTCTCCACGAAGCGGAAGTTCCCGCCCATCGATGATTCTCGATAGCCGAGTTACGCTTCTGCCGCAGCTTGATTGGCTATCTCGAGCTACCCACGCAGTTAGCCGATATGTCGCCAGCACCCGAGTGGGGAGTTTGCTGAAGATCCCGCGATCGCTGCGAGCCCCGTCATGAAGCGGCTATGTTTCCCGCATGGACACCTCAGAAACCGTGACATCGGCGACGAGGGTCGGCCGCCGCCTGTCCTATCCGATGTTCGCCATGATCGTGATCGTCTATCTCGCGATCATCCAGCTCGGCGGACTGCTGATGACAGCGCTCACCGGCGAGGACGACTTCCTCTCCACCCGCGCGGTGTTCTTCGGCATGATCATCCCGCTGGGCGCGGCCCTGGCCTTCACCTATGGCGTGATCAGCTATCTGGGCTGGCTGCGGCCGGTCCTGCACGACGATCGGCCGACCCGGCCGTGGGTGCGGACCGTGCCGATCGTCTTCATCGTTGCGATCGTCTTCGGGATCAACTACAGCGCGTTGGCCGACAAGGGCTTTCTGTATGTCCTGGTGTTGCTCATCGCCACACAGTTCGTGGGGTGGGGCGAGGAAGGCATGTTCCGTGGCATCGGCGTTCTGGTGCTGCGCGATCACGGGCTCACCGAGGGCAGGGTCGCGCTGTGGTCGAGCATCGTGTTCGGCGCGGTGCACTTGGCCAACGGGGTCACGCACGGCATCAGCGCACTGCCGCAAGCGATCATCGTCAGCCTGGCCGGCTACTTCTTCTACCTGACCCGCCGGGTCAGCCGCGGCAACACCGTCAACTCGGTGCTGCACGGCCTGTTCGACTTCACCCTGCTCACCGGGACCGTCATCCTCGCCGACCAGGCCATGTATCCGGGCACGCTGCTGCCGATTCTGGTCTACCCGTTGCTGGCGATCGTGCTGCTCGTCAAGCGTCACAGCATCGAGCCGACCGCGAATCCGGTGTCCTGACCCGCACCGCCGCGGTGTCGCCCCGAACGATCACGGAGTCCCCATGGGTACGCATCAGCGAGAATCCGAACAGGCTTTCTCGGAGCGGTATTTCGACCCGGGCGACCGCTGGGTCCCCGTCGACCGCCGCCGGCTCGGCATGGACAAGCGGACCATCCTGCCCGCACTCATCGTGCTCGCCCTGGCCTTCGTGCAGGGCGTACTGCTGCCACAGATCGATGCGGCGATCCCGGAGAAGGACGTCACCACCACGGGCGAGGTGATCGCGCTGCAAGGACAGGTGGGGTTCACCGCCGCAGGCGACTGGTCGCTGATCGCCGGCGAACGGCGAGAGGTCGAGCCCAGCGGTCAGGGCTATCCCCCACAGGCGGTGCTGGCCCGCGGCGGATCTCAATTCGTGGTCCGCACCGGCAAGTTCGACGGCGACCCCCGCGCCCTGCTCGCCCAGATCGAACGCACCGACGAACTTCTCGACACGGGCTTGACCGCGTCCGGCGAGCCGACCGCCATCACCACGCGCAGCGGCGTGGACGGCGTCATCACCCGGTACGCGGCCGCCACTGTCGACGGTGTGCTGGCCGCCTTCGTCGTCGACGGCACCGGCATCGAAGTCGTCGCCGTCGGACCGGCGCAGCCGGGTCAGGATCTGCTCGGCGAGGTCGCCGACATGATCGCGAGCATCGACCGCATCGGAGCCACACGATGACCACCTTCGACTCGGCACAGGCCAGGTTCCTCGCCATCGAGAACTCCGGTTGGGGTCGCGGTTTCACCTTCTACCAACCGCGCAATCTCGCGTTCTGGGTGTATGTGCTGATCACCGGTTCCGGTGCACTGCTGTTCGTGACGCGGATCGCGAGCAGCTACCCCGCCTACGGTCGCGCGATCGCGGTCACCGCCGCGGTGTTCGCCGTCTACGGTGCGCTGTTCTGGTGGTTCGTCGCCCATATCGACCGCTATGCCCGCCAGCCGACGAAACTGCTCGTCGCCGCGTTCTGCTGGGGCGGTTTCGCCGCCACCTGGGCCATGGCTTCCTACGCCAACGCCGCGCTGATCGGCATCTACGCCAAGGTTTTCGGCCACGCCTGGGCGCAGGACTGGGGCGCGAGCCTGGCCGCGCCATTCACCGAGGAGACCGCCAAGGGGTTCGGTCTGCTGCTGATCATCGCCCTGGCGCCCCGGTTGATCCGGACCGCGTTCGACGGCTTCATCGTCGGCGCGTTCCTCGGTCTGGGCTTCGAGATCATCGAGGACATCGCCTACGGCATGAACTCCGGTGCTTCGCAGTTCGGCGCCGATCAGGTCGACGCGTCGATGAGCACCGTCGTCCTGCGGGTGGCCACCGGCGCCACCGGCCACCTGCTCTACACCGCGCTGTTCTGCGCCGGGCTGGTGTACCTGCTGGGACGTCCGGCCGAACCCCGCCGGGTGGGCCGCGGCACCGCCCTGATCGCGATCGCCATGCTGCTGCACGGATTCTGGGACTCGATGGCCAACTTCGCCGGCAACAGCGCGCTGGGCGGAATCGGGGTCATCGTGGGCACCATGATCGTCGCCCTGTCGATCGCCGCCGCGGTCTTCCGCACGACGGTGCCCCGCGAGCGGGAGTTCCTGGCCCAGATCCTGGCCCCCGAAGTCGAGAACGGCACGATCACCGAGAACGAAGCCGCGGCCGCGTGCGCCGACGCCAAGGGCCGCAGGGCCTTCCGCAAGACCGGTGCGGGCCGGGCGGGCCGCACCCGCAACGACCGGGTACTCGACGCGATCTTCGACCTGGCCGACGCACTGGCCGCGGACCGGGGCGCCGAGACGCCGCGTGTCGAATTCGCCCGTTCGGAGATCACCCGCCTGCGCGCCGGGCGTCCGTCCACCGAGGCCCAGCTCCCGGTCGAGGTGTGAGATGTTTGCGGGGACATGGGCCGGGGGATCCGAACGGCAGCCGGCCGCAGCCGATCGACCAGGAGCAGCACATGCCCGGAGCAGTCCCCCGCACCACTCTCACCCATGTCACCCTCGGTCTCGGCTGGGATCCCGTGCGCTCGGGCAAGTTCCGGCGCCGCGCGAAGGACATCGATCTCAACGCGGCCGCGCTGTCGTTCCGCGGACAGGACTTCGTCGACATCGCCTATCACGAACAACTGACCTCGCGCGACGGCGCCATCCGGCACCTCGGTGACAGCGTCGACGGCGTCGGTGACGGCGACGACGAACTCATCGTCACCGACCTGACCCGGCTCGACGCCGCCGTCACCACCATCGTCTTCCTCATCACCTGCTACACCGGCCAGCCCTTCGACCGGATCGAGAACGGTTTCTGCCGTGTCCTCGACAGCGTCACCGGCACCGAACTCGCCCGCATCGATCTGGCGACCGCGCACTCCCACACCGGCCTGGTCCTCGGCACCCTCCGCCGCGCGGACCGCGACTGGACCTTCACCTATGTCGCCGAGCCGATCACGGCCCAGCACGTCGCCGACGCGGTCCCCCACCTCACCGCCTACCTGAACTGAGCCGCACGGCACCGTCGAAAAACCTGTTGGCGGACGACGGTGGCCACTGCTACCTTTCCGGAAGCCGTGTGAGAGAACGAGGAGGTGGTACCCGTGAACGCAGTTTCGACATGGGTGCTCCCCTCCGGGGTCACGGTCGGGCGATAGGTCGTCCGGGAGCGCCGCACAGCACTCCCGAAAGGCACGACCATGCACTTCACTTCCGAAAGCCGCCTCGACGACGGTGTCCTCGAACGCGAATTCACCCTCGGTGAGATCCCCGGCATCCTGTGGACGCCCGCATCCACCGTCGCACCGGCGCCGTTGATCCTCGTCGGCCACCCCGGCGGACTGCCCGCCCTGTATCCCCGGCTCGCGGCCCGTGCCCGGGAAACGGTCACGGCGGGCTTCGCCGCGGCGACCATCGAACTCCCCGGTGCCGGTGCGCGTCCCCGCTCCGCCGCCGCGGACCAGGCACGCGCCGATCTGCGGGAAGCCCTCGAGTCCGGCAGGGCGGTCGACGACGAGATCGTCGACCGGCTCGTCCTGCCGCTGGTCGAACAGGCGGTCCCGGAATGGCGGACTGCCCTCGACGCCCTGCTCGCGCTACCCGGCATCGGTGGCCCGGTCGGGTTCTCGGGCGGGGTGATCTCGATCGGCGTGCGCCTCGCGGTGGTCGAACCCCGGATTGCCGCCGCCCTCCTCTTCGCGGGTAGTTTCGTGCCCCGCGCCATCGTCGAGGAGGCCCGGCAGGTCACCATTCCGCTGCAGGTCCTGCTCCAGTGGGACGACGAAGGAAACGACCGGCAACAGGCCCTGGACCTGTTCGACGCCTTCGGTTCGAAGGAGAAGACACTGCACGCGAACATGGGCGGGCACACCGGAGTCCCGCGGTTCGAGGGAGACGCGGGGAACCGGTTCTTCGCCCGTCACCTGAGGTGAGCCGGGTCGACCACCGAGGATAGGAGCGATCGCCCGGGACGCCGATCGTCGACAACGATCGGCGTCCTCTGGGCGCAGCCGACCGTCGGGCAGGACCGGTTGTGCGCTCGCGCACCGACCGATCGGCGCGTTTGCGTTCCTCGACTTCCGTTGCGGGGCTGATAGTTTCAGTGCATCGAGGGGCGCTGGCCTAGGGAAGGTGAGCACTGCGTGGACGTCGGACCTGCGATCCGTACGGCAGCGGGCGTCGTGCGCGGGAGATGGGACGGTGTTGTCGCGATCTTCCGGGGAATCCCGTATGCCGAACCACCGGTCGGCGCACGACGGTTCGCCGCCCCGGTGCCCGCCCGGTCGTGGGACGGAGTTCGCGATGCGGGGCGGTTCGGTCCGCCGGTTCCGCAGGTGCGGAACGTCGACGCGGTGATGTCGTCGGTGTCCGGCCGGACGGACGATGGATCCGAAGACTGTTTGACCCTCAATGTCTGGTCACCCGACCTCGGTGCCGCGAAACTGCCGGTGATGGTCTGGATCCAGGGCGGCACCTATCTGGAGAACAACACCGCCAACCCGCACTACGACGGCGCGGTGCTGGCCGCGGCCGGTGTGGTGGTGGTCAGCATGAACTATCGCGTCGGTGTGGACGGGTTCGCCCATCTCGCCGGTGCCCCGGACAATCGCGGACTCCTCGACCAGATCGCCGCCTTGGCCTGGGTTCAGAACAATATCGCCGCGTTCGGCGGTAACCCTGCCGCTGTCACCGTCTTCGGCCAATCCGCCGGTGCCGCGTCCATCGCGGCGTTGCTCGTCATGCCGAGGGCGGCCGGGCTGTTCCGCCGGGCGATCAGCCAGAGCATGCCCGGCACCTATTTCACGCCACAGCTCGCCGCCGCGATCTCGGCCACGATCGCCGCCGAGGTGAGTGTCCGAGCCACCCGCTCCGACCTCGTCCGGTTACAACCACGCGCCCTGACCGAAGCGACCAGCGCGGTGATCGCGAAAATGCCGGAGTTCGTGGATATCTGGGGCCCGATGGCGCTCACGCCCACCCCGTTCTCGCCCGTCGTCGACGGTGACGTGCTGCCGTGCGCACCGTGGAGTGGAGTCGCCGGCGGTGCCGCGCGTGAGGTGGACCTGCTCATCGGCCACACCCGCGACGAGTTCCGGCTCTACTCGTCCCGGCCCGGCAGCGAGCCGACCCCGGCGGCCGTGACCGCGGCCTTCGACTACCTGGCCCCGGGTACCGACGGCGACCGCTGCTACCGCGCCGCCTACCCGGACGCCACACCCAGCCGACGATTCGAAGTCCTCCACACCGATTGGCTGTTCCGAATGCCCAGCCTCCACCTGGCGGACGCCGCCCACACCGGCGGAGGCCCCGTGTGGCTCTATGAACTGGCGTGGAGCTTCAACGCCGACCAAGGCGCCTCGCACTGCCTGGACTTCCTGCTTCTCTTCGGCACCCTCACCCCCGAAGAAATCCGCGCCCACCGCTCGGCCCACCCGAACGCCGCAAACGAGTTCCCACTCGTGGCCCAGCACATGCGCGGCGACTGGGTGAGGTTCGCGACCACGGGCGAACCAGGCTGGGCACCCTACGATCCACAGTCCCGAACCACTCGCGTCTACGACAGCGAACCGGTCACCCAGCCCTACCCCGAGGAACTCTCACGCCGTATCTGGGCTACTCACCGATTCGACACCCTGGACCTGCCGAATGAGCGTCGCGACAGGTCGGCCGATACTGGTGGCGCCGGTGACCGGTAGCCGTCGAGACCCCCGGACCGTTCAGCCGAGAGGCCCTGTGGCTCCGATCAGTCCACCGAAGTCCTCGCGAGGAGGGTATTTCGGCCCTCTCCGGTCGGTGATCGGGCGCGCGAGAATCGGCTGCGCTATCCCTGGCCGAGCAGTGAGGCAGATCCGATGTCAGCATCGAACAGCGATCCCGTCGTCGTCGGCGTCGACGGCTCCGACTGCGCGCTCGCCGCGGTGCGGTGGGCGGCCAGGACCGCGGTGCTGCGGGGTGCGCCGTTGCAGGTGGTGTCCGCGATGAGTTCGGGGTGGGATCTGGGTCGGGCGGGCATCGTGTCGATCGACCAGCAGAGTTTCCGTGACGCGGGTGACGCCGCGGTCGCCCGGGCCGCATCGATCGCCGTCGCCGAAGCCGCACCGCATCACCTCGACGTGGAGACGTCGGTGGTCAGCCCGGGCCCGGTCGCGGCCCTGCGCCGCCGTGCCCGCCACGCCCAGCTGCTCGCTGTCGGCACTCGCGGTCTCGGCACCTTCGAGCGCACGCTCCTCGGTTCGGTCAGCACCGCCCTCGCGCGACGACCACTCTGTCCGCTCGCGGTCGTTCCCCATCCCGGATGTCCCGCGTCCGACCGGCTGCCCGTGCTGGTGGGGCTCGACGGTTCGCCGGGCAGCGAGCGCGCGCTCGATGTCGCGATCGAGGAGGCGGCCCGCCGGGGTGTCGGCCTCGTCGCGCTGCGCGCGTGGGGGGAACCCGCCCCCGGATTGCGGGAATCCCAGATGACCGAGCACACGCATCGGCTCCTCGGGGACACCTTGGTCGGGTACGGCGAGAAGTATCCGGGCGTGCCGATCACCAGGATCGTCACCGGCGACGATCCGGCACAGCGGTTGCTCCGCGAGTCGGCTCGCGCGCAGCTGCTCGTGCTGGGTAGTCACCGGCGGGGCGGGCGCGACGGCTTCGGGTCCGTCAGCCGAACCGTCCTGCACGCCACCGAGATCCCGCTCATCATCCTCGACCGCCGCTGAGACACCCGTCCCGCGGGTCAACGACGATGCCGCGCGAGCAGCCGCACGCCCGCGACGATCTCGGGTTCGATGGCGACGACGGTATCCATCACCCGGCCGACCCACGGCCGCAACAACCGTTCGTAGTGCGCGACCCGCACGGGGTCGGTGACGGTGCGCGCCAACCCGGTGACCGTGACCGACCAGCCGATGCGCCGCACCGGATCGATGTCGTCGACTTCGTAGGCCACGACGACCGGCGAATTGCCGGCCACCGCACCGGTCAGCCGCGCGGTGAGCCGCGTCCGGACGATGATCACGCCGTCCTCGTCGACGAGGTGGTTGACCGGGCGGATCGCGGGCAGCGCGTTGCGGGTGAACACCACCCGCCCGAACGGCGCCTCCGCCACCAGCCGCATGGCTTCGGCGCGGTCCAGGTCGACGACCTCCCGGCCGCCCATCTCGTCCCCGGCCGACGCCCTCACGACCGGTCCTCCGGGTCGTGGACGGGCTGCACGATGGCCAGGTCGCCGTCGTAGCGGCGGTAGAGGAGGTGGCCGCGACCGCTGTCCGCGTCGGTGAAGAACATGTACGGCAACCCGAATCGGCACACCCGGCTCGCGGCGTCGGACTCGGTCAGCCACGGTGCCGGATGCGGATTCACCGTGAGCGCGGGCCCGTCGGGTAGTCGTGTGAGGTGCTGCCGCGCCAGCCGCACGCCCAGCGGACCGGCCCAGTAGACGAGGGCGTCCTCGCCGGATTCCGCGTCGACGAACAGGTGCGCGTCGTAGTCCAGGGCGTCCATCGACCGGGTCGCGGTGGTGGGATCCGCGCTGCGCAACACGCAGCGCTTGCGCCGCACGATCGGCCGGTCGCCGGTGATCGAGGTCAGCGGCGGTCGCGCCGGATCCGGCCACCGCCGCACCGGTCCCGCCGGCCGCGATCGGGTGATGGCCCGGTCGAGTCGTTCGGCGACGATCGTGGCCACGAAACCGGTCGGGCCTTCCACCTGCACCCGGACCGCCGCGCCCGCGCGGCCCGCGTTGACCTGCGCGAGCACCGATCCGTCGCGGGACGGTGTGGTGGACAAGCGGATTCGGGCCGGACCGTCGATGCGCTGGGATCGCAGGACCGCGGCGACCGCGCGCGCTGTCCGGGAGACGTCCGCCGTGTCGACAGCGCCGCCGGTCGTCACCCCGATCTCCGGACCGGCCCACCGTAGTTCAGGAGAACTCACGTACTCCGACCTCGCTTCCGCTGCTGCTCACTCCCCCGCACAAGGGCTTCGAGCAATAGCACCACTGCGGCATGCCCGTGCTTAGGGGCGAAGGTCCCGGTGCGTCGTGACCATCGACCCGAAGTTGCGCGGTCGGGTCGTGGAGTCAGGCGCGCAGGAGCGCCGCCTGTACCTGGCGCAGGCGCTCGACATCGCCGCGGAAGCCGGCGACGGCGTCGTTGTACAGGAAGGCTTCCCAGAGCCGCACCAGGGCGTAGGCCAGGGTGCCACGGTCGATCGGCGGCACGTAGCCCTGGTCTTCGGCGCGGGCGATCAACCCTTCGACGACGGCGACCGCAGCCTGGTGGACGGGGCCGTCGCTGCGGGTGACCAGCCGCAGGGCGGCGGTGGATTCGTTGTCGAAGTAGGTACGCAGCGAATCGTCTTCGACCAGCCAGTGGATGCAGCGATCGAGGATCTCGTTGAGGCGTTCGGCGCCGGTGGCCTCGCTGGTGCGGTCGGCGTAGGCGACCATCCGCTCGAGCTGGCTGGCGATCGCGGCGCCGAGGAGGCCGTCGCGGGAGCCGAACCAGCGGTAGATGCTGGTCCGGCCGAGGCCGAGGTGGGCGGCGATGGCGTTGACGTCGATGCGGTTGCCGGACAGGAACACCTCGACCGCGGTGCGCAGCACATCGTCACGGCTGGCGGCGGCGGGGCGTCCCGGCGCTCGTGTCCCCTCGGCTCGCGTCACATCGCACAGCATAAGGGCTCCCTCGCGACCACCATTTGAAACATATCGATCTCTGTGTAACATACTCGACCATGCAATTGGCACTCACCGAGGACGAGCTCGCCTTCCGCGACGAGCTACGTGCTTTCTTCCGGCGCGAAATCCCCGCCGACATCCGCAACCGGGCCAGGCACATGGCCGAACTCTCCAAAGACGATTTCGTCACCACCCAGCGCATCCTCAACGCCCACGGACTCGCGGTGCCGCACTGGCCGGTCGCCTGGGGCGGCCGCGACTGGACCCCCATCCAGCGCCACCTCTGGCACGACGAGATGCAGCTGGCCTCGGTGCCCGAACCGCTGACCTTCAACACCAACATGATCGGTCCGGTCATCGCCCAGTTCGGCTCCGAAGAACTCAAGGCCCGCTTCCTCCCGGCCACAGCGAACCTCGACATCTGGTGGTGCCAGGGCTTCTCCGAACCCGACGCGGGCTCCGACCTCGCCTCGCTGCGCACCGTCGCCGTCCGCGACGGCGACCACTACGTGATCAACGGCCAGAAGACCTGGACCACCGCCGCCCAGAGCGCCGACTGGATGTTCTGCCTGGCCCGCACCGACCCGGACGCCCCCAAGAAGCAGGCAGGCATCTCGATGCTGCTGTTCCCGCTGGACTCCCCCGGCGTGACGGTCCGCCCGATCGAACTCATCGACGGCGGATTCGAGGTCAACGAGGTGTTTCTGGAGAACGTGCGGGTGCCTGCCGACCAGCTCGTCGGCGCCGAGAACCAGGGCTGGACCTATGCGAAGTTCCTGCTCGGCAACGAGCGCACAGGCATCGCCGCCGTCGGCCAGACCAAGGTGCGGCTGTGGCTGGCCAAGGAATACGCCAAACAGACCCGCCTCGACGAGGGCACCCTGCTCGACGACCCGGTCTTCGCCGCCCGCATCGCCGAGCTAGAGAACGAGCTGCTCGCACTGGAACTCGTGCAGATGCGGGTCGTGGCCGGCTCGGCCGACGGCGCCCCCAACCCGGTGTCCTCGATTCTCAAGCTGCGCGGCACCGAACTCCAGCAGGCGGTCACCGAACTGCTCGTCGACATCGCCGGACCCGACTCCCTCCCCCGCGAAGGCGACAGCGGCGACTGGGCCCGCCGCAGCACCGCCACCTACCTCAACTACCGCAAAACATCGATCTACGGAGGATCCAACGAGGTGCAGCGCGGCATCATCGCTTCGACGATCCTCGGATTGTGAGACACCGTCATGGATTTCGAACTCACCACCGAACAGAACATGCTGCGCGACACCGTGCGCAGCGTGCTGACCCGCCATTACACCCATGAACGCCGCACCGAGGTCATCGGCACCGACCCGGGCTGGGACCCACAGGTGTGGTCGACCTTCGCCGAGATCGGACTGCTCGGACTCACCATCGCCACCGACGACGGTGGCATGGGCGCCGGTCCCATCGAAACGATGCTCGTGCTCGAGGAACTCGGCCGCGTCCTGGCGCCGGAGCCGGTACTGGACTGCGCGTTGCTGCCCGGCGCGCTCATCTCCAGGGCCGGATCGGCGATCCAGCGCAAGGAGATCCTGCCCGAAGTCGCCGCGGGAGAACGCCGCATCGTGTTCGCGCACAGCGAGCCCGGTGTGCGCCCGGTGACGGCGCGCGCCACCACCCAGGCGACGCCGGTGGGCGACGGCTGGCAGGTGACCGGACGTAAACACCCGGTGGCCTACGGCGATGACGCCGACCAGTTCATCGTCAGCGCAGCGCTACCCGACGGCGGTACCGGACTGTTCCTGATCGAACCCACCGATCCGGGCGTGACCGTCGCCGGATTCCGCACCCACGACGGCAGGCGCGGGGCCGACCTCACCTTCGCCGGCGCGACCGCGGTGCCGCTGGGCACGCCGGTCGACGCGACCGATGTCATCGCCGACATCCTCGTCACCGCGCAGGCCGCGCTCTGCGCCGAAGCGGTCGGCGCGATGTCGGAAGCGCTGCGGCTCACCACCGACTACCTGTCGACCCGCAAGCAGTTCGGTGTCCCGCTGCGCAGCTTCCAGACACTCACCCAGCGCGCCGCCGACATGTACGTGTCGCTCGAACTCGCCCGGAGCATGAGCCTGTACGCGTCGATGTCACTGGCCGACGGCATCGCCGACCCCGCCGTCGCGGCCCGCGCCAAGCTGCGCATCGGACACTCCGGCAAGCACATCGGGCAGGAAGCCATCCAGATGCACGGCGGAATCGGCATGACCGCCGAATACCCGGTCGGCCACTACACCGCCCGCCTCACCGCCATCGACCACACCCTCGGCGATTCCGGTGACCACCTGCGCTACCTCGCCGCCCACGTCGCCGACCACCAGCTGGCCGAGATCTGATCCCACTGCTCGACATCGCCGCACTACAGCGAGCGCGGCGATGTCGAGCGGCACCGTCGAATCGCTTAGGTGTTGTGCGGGAGTAGGTTTGCGGGAATGAGTTTCCGGCTGGCCGCCTACGCCGTGTGCATCGAGGACGGTCGGGTGCTGCTCGCCCGTCATGTATCGCGGACCGGCGAATCCACCTGGACCCTGCCGGGCGGCGGGGTCGAGCACGCCGAGGATCCGTTCGATGCGGTGACCAGGGAACTCGCCGAGGAAACCGGCTGCCACGGGGTGGTCGAACGCTTGCTCGGGGTGGACTCGCGGGTCATTCCCGCTGCCGTGGCGCGCGCCGGAACCGAACATCAGAATGTCGGGATCTTCTATCGAGTCCGCATCACCGGCGGTCACCTCCGGCCCGAACCCGACGGCGACACCGCCGAGTCGGTCTGGACTCCGATGACCGACGTCGCGGGCCTGCGCCGGTCATCCCTCGTCGACATCGGACTCCGCCTGGCCCGGACCCTTCCCGCCTCCGGGCACGTCGATCCCGTGCCGGTCAGCGGGTTGATCCAACACTGAGGACCACCGGCGGGCACGGCGCGATCAGTCGATCGGGCTGTGGCCCAGCAGCACCCGACCGCTGAAGCGGGTCTGCTTGGCGCGGGGCAGGGGATGGAACTGACAGCCGTGGATGTCGCGGTAGAGGCGCTCGAGCTCGCAGGCGCGGGAATAGCCTGCGCCGCCGGTGGTTTCGATGGCCAGGCGGACCGTGGTGATGAGCGCGTCCGCCGCGACGGTCTTGCGGCTGAGGGTGCGGGCCGCGTAGGCGTCGGTGTTGGCGAAGGTCAGGTCCTCGGAGTCGGCGAACATGGCGGTGATCAGGTCCGAGGCGGTCGTGTAGGCGTTGAGCATCTCGCCCGCCGACTGCACCGTGTGCGCTTCGCTGCGACCTTCGAGCATGTGGGCGGTCAGGTCGACGGCGGTGTCGGCGACACCGAGATAGGCCGCCAGCACCAACGGCAGCGCCGCGCCGATCACCACGTTCAGCACCGGCGGCCACGGACCGGCGGGACGGATCAGCGAGATCGCGGCGTCCGGGACGAACACCTCGTCGAGCACGACGGTGTGCGAACCGCTCGCACGCAGGCCGAACGAATCCCAGGTCTTGTCGATGCTCACACCAGGCGCCGTCATCGGCACGGCGAAGTGCAGGACCTGATCCTCGAAGCGGACGCTGGTCACCAGGACGTCGCCGACCTCGCAGCCGCTCGCGGGCGCCTTCCTGGCACTGACCGAGTAGCCGCCGTCGACGCGCGCGGCCGTGCCGTTGGAATCGACCCAGTCCGACGCCCCGGTGCTGACCAGGATCGCGCCCGCCGCCACCTTGGCGAACACCGCGGACGCGTCGACGCCGTGCTTGTGCCGCCAGACCTGCGCGGCCACCAGATGCGAATGCATGGCGAAGGCGACGGCGGTCGACGGATCATGGCGACCGAGCTCCCGCAGGATCTCCCCCATCTCCCGATGGGTGGCGCCACCGCCGCCGAACTCGACCGGCACGAGCGCGGCCGAGAGTCCGTCGGCGCGGAGCCGGTCGAACGCGGCGACGGAGATCTCGCCGGTGCGGTCCCGCTCGGGGACCTCCGAACGCAGGGATTCACCGATCGCGCGGGCCAGGGCGACGCGGTCGGTACGGGACGTGGTGTCGGAAAATGTGGAAGTCATGTTTCGAAGGTAGGAAGCGCCGCGATAACCAGATAGTCCAGAAAGTGGACTCTCCCGGTCCAGGAAATGGACCCCGTCGGCGAGGTGACCATGACTGATACGACCGCAGGCTACGGCCAGTACTGCCCGATCTCCCGCGCGCTCGACGTGCTCGGCGAACGCTGGTCGCTGCTCATCCTGCGCGACCTCTACCTGGGCACCACCCGCTTCAACGACCTCGCGCGCGGTCTGCCCGGCCTGTCCCGCAGCCTGCTCGCCAAACGACTGCGCCAGTTCGAACGCGCCGGGCTGCTCGACAAGATCGGTGCCGACCACCTGCTCACCGAAGCGGGTACCCAGCTCCAGCCGATCCTGTTCGGCCTGGGCGAATGGGGTGCCCGCTGGACCTTCAGCGCGCCACAGCACGAGGAACTCGACCCCGCCCTGCTCGTGTGGTGGATGCACACCCGCGTCGACACCTCCGGATTCCCGGGCAGGCGGCACGTCCTGCAGGTCCGGTTCACCGACGACGTCCGCCGATTCTGGATCGTCGTCGAGGCGGGCACCCCCTCGGTGTGCGAGGCCGACCCCGGCTACCCGGTCGATGTCGCCATCGTCGCCGACGTGGCTGCCCTCTACGAGGTCTGGCTCGGCCGCATGCCGCTGACCCACGCCCAGCGCACCGGACGGGTGACCTTCGCCGGCCCGGCCGCGCTGACCCGCCGCATGCCCGGTGTCCTCCAGCTGAGCCCGGTCGCCGGCTACGTCAGCGAAGCCGCCCTCGCCGAGAACCCCACCGCGCGCGCGTCCTGACGACGAGCCTCACGGCCACAGGCGTTCGCGGACCCAGGTGTCGTCCGAGTCGCGGTATCGCAGCCGGAGATGCCGTCGGTCGTGGCTCGCCTGCCAGAACTCGACCTCGACGGGCGCGATCAGGTAGCGCGTCCAGGTGTCCGGTGCCGTGCCGGGGTTCTCGTCGACCCAGTGTTCAGCCTCCCGGGCCGCCGCCGTCAGCTCCGCCGGATCGTCGAGCACCTGGGACTGCCGTCCGATCAACGCCTCGACCCGCGAGGCCGGTGGCCGGGCGAGGAAGTCCGCGGCGGAGACGTCCGGCGCCGCGGGAGTCACCGGGCCGCGCAGGCGGACCTGCCGACCGCGCCCCGGCCAGAAGAACGTCAGCGCCGCGTGCGGAGTCTTCGCCAATTGCCGGCCCTTCGGGCTCTCCGAGCTGGTGGCGATCGCCCACCCCGACGGACCGACATCCTTCAGGATCACCACGCGCGCGTCGGGAGTGCCGTCGGCGTCCACGGTCGACAGTGTCACCGCGTGCGGTGCCAGCACGTGCTCCCCGGCCTCGGTCAGCCAGTCCAGGAACAGCTCGTGGGGTGTCGGCGGTGCCGAGTCCGGGTCGAACGCCGGGAGCTCGTCGGGAAAGGAGGCCCAGCCACGCAACGAAACCATGCCCCGACGGTACGGCCAGCTACCCACGCCCCGATCATCCACCCACTGTGAAAACGTGTCGGTTATCACTACCGGGCCCGCCTTGTTGGCGGCGGCCGTAATCAAAACGTTAAGGTTCAGGCATGGTTCGTCACGGAGCAGCGCACACCGACCCGGATGTGCCGAATGTTCCTCTCCCCCAGCAACATCCGGCCCGTCTCGCACCCGTCGACGAACCCGCCGGCGCCCCCGAAACCGCATCGGACCACGTCGACGACCATTTTCCGCGACTCGGCGACACCAGCTTCCTCACCACCGCGGCCCGGCATCGGCTCGCCGCCTACATCCACACCAAGCTCGCCGAACTGGCCGAGATGCCATAGCGGTCCGCCGATGACCTAGGCTCGAACGCCAGGAGTCATCGGCGACAGACTGATTCACGCGAGGAGCGGCGACGTGAGCGGCAGCGACGCAGCGGTCGTCCTTCCCGAACAGGTACGGACCGAACTGCGCCGCGGCGTGCGCAGCGTCCTCGTCGACACCGCCGCGCTGCGCCTGGTCCGCGAACGATTCGACGACGGCCAGGCCGACGCCCTGCGCCGCTACCTCGAAGCCTCCCAGTCGGCGAACACCCTGCGCGCCTACCGCACCGACTGGATCGCCTGGGCGGGCTGGTGCGCCGCCGAGCACCGGCAGGCCCTGCCCGCCGACCCGCTCGACGTCGCCGTGTACCTCGCCGCGGCCGCCGATGCCCGCCGCGACAACGGCACCTGGGCATTCAGCCCCGCCACCCTCGACCGCAAGTCGGCCGCCATCGCCGCCGTGCACGCGGCCAACGGACTACCCTCGCCGACCCGCTCCGACGTCGTGCGGCTGACACTGCGCGGTATCCGGCGCACCCGCCGCACCCCGCCGACCCGCAAACGCCCCGTCCTGCTGCACACCCTCGACCAGTTGCTCGCCGAGCTCCCCGACCCCGGGTGGCCCACCGAGCCCGCCCGGCGCCGCGACGCGCTCGCCCTGCTGGTCGGCTTCGCCGGCGCCCTGCGCCGCAGCGAACTCGCGGGCCTGCGCGTCAGCGACGTCAACGTGCGGACCGATCACACCACCGGCGAACCACTGCTCGTCGTGCACCTGCCGACCACCAAGACCGACCCCACCGGCGTCGCCGAGCAGCGCATCGCCCTACCGCGCGGCAAACATCCCCGTACCTGCCCCATCTGCGCCTTCGCCGACTGGATCCAGCTCCTGGAGGTGCACGCGGCGGCGGGTGACCACGGCACCCGAACCTGGACGGCCGACCACCCCGTGCCCGACACCACGATCCACCGCTGCCACGGCTTCACCGGCACCCCGCTCGCCGCCGACGTCGACCGCCCGCTGTTCCCCACGATCAACCGGCACGGCTCCGTCGGCGCGGCCCCGCTGTCCGGTCGCGCGGTCGCCGAACTCGTCAAACGCTATGCCGCCCGCGCCGGCCTGGACCCCGACCTGTTCTCCGGCCACTCACTGCGCGCGGGCTTCGCCACCCAGGCCGCCCTCGGCGGCGCCAGCGACCGCGAGATCATGCGCCAGGGCCGCTGGGCGAACCCCCGCACGGTGCACGGCTACATCCGTACCGCGAATCCGCTCGAAGACAACGCCGTCACCAAACTCGGGCTCTGATGGGGTAACTCCGGCGAGATCCACGCGAGTGCCCGCCGCCGAACACCGTAGTCGCTGTGACATCTATCCCGTTGTCCGAAAAAGCATTTCATGGCCCGAAAAAGTCGGATCAACCCGAGTCGACACCGTGACCTGCGAAATGACGAAATCGCTGCGTCGATCGGTGAAATCGAGGCCCGAATTCGACTGTCCCGTTGCGCCGGGAGATTCTTTATGGCTGCAGAAGCACGCCGATACCGTCCGCTGCATGGAGTGGAATTTCCGATCAGCCGAAGAACTCGCCACCGCCCTGCGTGCCGGTGAGGTGACCTCAGCGGAACTGACCGAAGCAGCGATCGCCGGTATCGAACGCGACGACACCTCGATCAACGCGATCTGCGTGCGGACCTTCGACCGCGCCCGAGCCGCCGCGCAGCGGGCCGACCGAGCACGCGCCCGCGGCGAAGACCGCCCCCTGCTCGGTATCCCGGTGACGGTCAAAGAGAGCTACAACATCGCCGGGCTGCCCACGACCTGGGGAATGCCGCAGCACGCGAATCATGTACCCGCCGAGGACGCGGTCCAGGTGACCCGCCTCGAGGCCGCGGGCGCGATCGTGCTCGGCAAGACCAATGTGCCGCTCGGACTGCAGGACATCCAGAGTTTCAACGCGATCTACGGCACCACCAACAACCCGTGGGATCACACACGCACGTCGGGCGGCTCCTCCGGTGGATCGGCGGCGGCTCTGGCGTCCGGATTCGGCGCGCTGTCGATCGGCTCAGACCAGGCCGGTTCGCTGCGTACCCCCGCGCATTTCTGCGGCATCTACGCGCACAAGCCATCCCGCGGGCTGGCGGCACCGCGCGGAATGGTTCCTCCGACCACGCCCGCCTGGCCGGTCGACCTCGACCTCGCCGTCGTCGGCCCGATGGCGCGCACTGCCCGCGACCTCACGCTGCTCCTCGACGTCATGGCCGGGCCCGATCCCCTGACCCTCGGCGTCGGGTTCGATCTCGCCCTCCCGCCCGCCCGTCACCGACAGCTCGGCGACTTCCGCGTCCTGGTCCTCGACGACCATCCACTCATTCCCACCGGGTCCGCGGTGCGAGCGGGGGTGAACCGGGTGGCCGACGCGCTCGTCGACGGCGGCGCCCACGTCGACCGGCACAGTCCGCTGCTGCCCGATCCCACCGAAGCCGCGACGCTGTACATGCAGTTGCTGTTCTCGGGCTCCGTCGCCTACTTCCCCGTCGACGAGTACGAACAGCTCCGCCGCCGCGCCGCCGAACTGGACGCGGACGACCAGAGCCTGGACGCGACCCGGCTCCGCGCGATGGTGTTCAGCCACCGTGACTGGCTGGCGGCGAACAACCTTCGCGAACTCCATCGGCACCGCTGGCGGCAGCTCTTCACCGAGTACGACGCCGTGGTGTGCCCGATCACGCCCACGCCCGCGTTCCCGCACGACCATCACCCCCATCCCCTGGAACGCCGGGTCGATATCGACGGCACCACGTACCCGTACTTCGACCAGCTCGTCTGGGCCGGTGTGGCGACCACGCCCGGCCTCCCCGCCACCGCCATACCGGCGGGCCGCTCACCCGAGGGCCTGCCAGTGGGCGTACAGCTCATCGGTCCCATGTTCGAGGACCGCACCCCGTTGCGGCTGGCCGAACTGCTCGAACAGAGGATCGGCGGCTTCCGGACACCGTAGCGCGCACCAGCTCGGACAGCGCAACGGTGCCGAGCGCGGCCCGAACCGGGACCGGCAGTGGAAGGGAACCCGGTACGACCTCGGGTCAGTCGGCGATGCGGTCCAGCCGGAAGATGCGGAACTCGCGGCCGCCGGAGCGTTCGAACTCCATCTCGTAACCGGGCCAGAATTCGACGGCCAGATCCCAGACGCGCTTGCGCTCGACGCCGGTGATCTCGGCGACCGTCACCGGGAAGGCGGAACTGCTGTTGTAGCGCACCGAGGCGGTCCGGGCCGCGCGCAGATTCGCCGACCACGCGGGATGTTCCGGCTTGCCCCAGTTCGAGCCGACGAGATAGAAGCCGTCGCCGTCGGGGACGCACAGCAGCGAAGTCGTCCGCGGCTGGCCGGACTTGCGGCCGACCACGGTGACCTCGATCGACGGCAGGCCGGCCAGATCCAGAACTCCCCACCGGCCACCGCTGAGCCTGCGCAGCAGTCGTTCGGTCGGCAGCACGATGCCCGCACCGCGCATGACCCAGGGCTGTGCGGCGAATTCACGTGCGAGGGCAGGTAAGGGGTTCCGCGGCATCTTGAAATCCTGTCTCGAGCGAAACGGATACCTCGACTCGGAACGGCCTGCTGAGAGACAACTCACTCGCCCACCCGGAGCGCCGCCGCGACATGCGGGCGAGAGGGCCCTTCCCCGTCTATGCAGTGGAGCGGTGTTGACGTTCGGACATGTAGAGAACCTGTGGGCGGCTGGGATATCGAGGTGAGGTTACATATTTAGATGCGCATATCTACGTAACAATATGTTGTAGTCGAGGTTCGGGTTGGTGCGACGCCGCACCGGCGGGATTCCCGGAATCCGCCGTCTGGATGACGCACACTGGACAACTCCCCCACCTTCCCTTCAGGAGTGAGTGCCATGCCCTCCCCCAGCGGTCGCCGATTCCTCGCCACGGTCGCCTTGGCCGCCGCGACACTCCTGACGACCAGCCCCTCCCCCGCTCTCGCCCGCCCGCAGGCACCGGCCCACCTCGCACCCCTCGGGCCCGAATTCCTCTGGGGCGTGGCCGCTTCCGGATTCCAGGCCGAAGGCGATGCGCCGGACAGCAATTGGCGTCGCTACGCCGCGTCCGGTGCCACCCAGGACCCCTACCTGAACTCGGTGGACTTCCACACCAGGTACCGCTCCGACATCGCACTCGCCGCGGATCTCGGTGTGCGCGTGTACCGCATCGGCATCGAGTGGGCGCGGGTGCAACCAGGGCCCGGGGTCTGGGACGACAGCGCCCTCGCCTTCTACGACGACGTGGTCCGCACGATCACCGACGCGGGCATGCGCCCGATGCTCACCCTCGACCACTGGGTGTATCCGGGCTGGGCCGCCGATCGTGGTGGCTGGCGCGATCCCGAGATCGTGTCGAACTGGCTGGCGAGCGCGCGAGTGGTGGTCGACCGTTTCGCCGGCGCGGACCCACTGTGGGTGACCTTCAACGAGCCCACGTTCTACCTCGTCAACGAGGTACGCAAGGGCGGGATCGGCGTGGCCGACGTCCCGGCCATGGGTGACCGGATCGCCCAGGCGCACAACAGCATCTACGACTACATCCACTCGGTGCAGCCCGGCGCCCAGGTCACCAGCAATATCGCCTTCATCCCCGGCGTCGACGACGCGGTCAGCGGGCCTTTGCTCGACCGGATCGCCGCCCGCCTCGACTACATCGGCATCGACTACTACTACGGCGTCTCCCCCACGCAGCTCACCGTTCCCGACTTCGACCGGCTCTGGACGCTGCCACTGCAATCCGAGGGCATCTACTACGCACTCGACCACTACGCCCGCCGCTTCCCCGGCAAGCCGCTCTACATCGTCGAGAACGGCATCCCCACGGAGAACGGCCGCCCGCGCGCCGACGGCTACACCCGCGCCGACTCGCTGCGCGACACCGTCTACTGGCTACAGCGCGCGGTCGCCGACGGCATTCCGCTCATCGGCTACAACTACTGGAGCCTGACCGACAACTACGAATGGGGTTCCTACACACCACGATTCGGCCTGTACACGGTCGACGTGCTGACCGACCCGACACTGACCCGGACCCCGACCGATGCCGTCGCGGCCTACCGCGCGATCACCGCGGGCGGTGGGGTCCCGGCCGACTACCGCCCGACCAGGGCGCCGGTCCCGTGCTCGCTGGTCGACGCGGCGACGAGCTGCACCGATCCCGTGTCGGTCCCTCGGTAGCGGTTTCCGCGCGTGCCGGGTGCTCTACACTCGGGCGGGTGTCGAGCGCAACGTCACGCCCCTCCAGCGCCGTGAGCGGCAGACAAGCCCGATGGCAGCCGCACAACGACAGCCGCCGGGAGCGGATCGTGCTGTCGGCGGTCGAGTTGATCGAGCAGGCGCCCGCCGGCGTCGAGGTGCCGATCGTCCAGATCGCCGAGAACGCCGGCCTGGCGAAATCCGTGGTGTACCGGCAGTTCGCGGGGCGGGACGAGCTCGATCGGCGGATCCGCAGCGATATCGCCGACCGTTTCGTCGCCGATATCGAGGACGCGCTCGATATCGCCGACGGGTCCATCAACAGCATTCTCGTGCGCACGGTCGGCGCCGTGGTGACCTGGATCGAGGACCATCCCCGGCTGCACGACTTCCTGCGCACCGGCCCCTCGGACGACGATTCCGAGATCGACGCGATGAGCGCGCTGATCGGGACCATCGCGGCGTCGACCAGAGCCTTGGTCACCGGTCTCGCCGGTGTGGTCGGCGTGAGCGACGACGGCTCGGCCGACACGATGACCTTCGCCATCGTGTCCATGACCGAGGCCACCGTCACGCGCTGGGCCAACGACCCGAACCCGGTACTGACCAGGGACCAGCTGATCGAGGAGGTCGCCTCCTACGCCTGGCACGTGGTCGACGGTGTCGCCCGCCGCCACGGCCTGACCCTGGACCCCGACCAGCAGCTGGTCGAGATCATCACCCAGCTCGCCACGGGCTGAACGCCGCTCAGGCGACCCGGCGATGTCCGCGTTCGGGCTCGCTGCGATAGCGCGAGGCCGGACCGTCCACACCGAGCGTGCGCCACAACCGCCGGGCGATCGGGTTCATCAGACCGAGGTCGTCGGCCAGCTTGCGCATGTCACCGAAGTAGCCCGACAGAATCTTCTGCGAGTGCTCCGACTTCCAGAACGCCTGCTCGATCACCTCGCGGGGAATGTCGAACTCGCGCTCGAACGAGCGCGGCGGCGCCATGATCTCCCCGGCCAGCCAGCGCATGGCGATCGGGAACGCGACCGAACACGCGCCGCGATTGAACTTGCCCATCCGGCCGACGTGCGCGGCCAGGAACTCGCCGGCGAAGGAGATGTGGCGCGCTTCCTCGGCGATGTGGATCTCCATGGTGCGCAACACCATCGGCGGCATGGACGCGCCCTCGCGGATGACCGCCTTCTGATAGTGGTCGATCGGTTCCTCGCCACCGAGGATGCCGATGAACAGGATCGTGTGGGCGTAGCCGCCCGCGACCCCGATCAGCGGTGAGAGCACCTTGAACATGGGCCGCATCCCCGGCACGTCCACCCCGATGCGGTTCACCAGTTCCTGGAACATCTGGATGTGGTTGCACTCTTCGGTCATCTCGTGCAGGCAGTACCGGAACTCGGGCGAGCCGTTCGGCAGCTTCATGATGTATTGCATCATTCCGCGGATCAGGATGCTCTCGAAGGCCGCGCCGACCTTGATGGTGTTCGAGATCCGCCACTTCCCGATGGCGATCTGCCGGTCCAGCGGCTGATCGCGGTACCACTGCGTGGCGCCCAGCGGGTCGACGTCGGGTGAGAGAACCCAGCGCACGTCGTTCGGGTCAAGGGCGAGCTCCGGCGAATCCCAGTCGATATCGAGGTAGGGATCGAAATGCCGGTCGACGGACCCCTGCGAAAGGGTCGCCAGCGCATCTCGGTACTCCTCGGTGATGAGTCCGCCACGGCTCGATTCGGTCAGCGTCATCGGTGCCTCCTCGGTTCGCGTCCGGTCGGCGGCACTGTAAGCGCCGTCACACCGGTTGATCCGAGAATAACTGAGACTTACGGTCCCACACAACCCGCCACACCGGTTTGTGACCGCCGGTCGAGCGCTATTCGACGAGGAGGACGATCAGTTGCCGGGCCAGGTCGGCGTCGCCCGGGCCGCCCAGCCAGACCAGGGGGCGCCGGGGGTCCAGGCGGTCGAGGGCGTCGGGCAGGGAGCCGAAGACGCGGTCGGCGCGCACGACACAGACCTGCGGGACCACCTCGGAGACGTCGGGGCCGCCGTCGACGTCGAGGGCGAGGGAGCCGGTCGAGGCGTCGCCGGCCACCGCGTCGCGGACCACGGCGTCGCCGGACTCCGAGGCACCCGAGCCGCGGTGCACGACCTCGTGGCCGGGAGCGCTCGCCCAGTGGTCGAGCCAGGCCGGGCCCGGTTCGACCGCGGCCAGGACCGAGCGCACGCTCATGCCGTAGAGGACGTCGGCGACCGCCGCGGGCAGGCCGGCGAGGTCGACGGAGCGGACGAGCGAGCCGTGCTCGCGCAACCGCCCGGCGAACTCGGCGAGGACGGCGGCCCGCTCGGCGGGATCGACGTCCTCGCCGTTCCGCGACGACCGCCGCATGGGCACCCGACGCTCGTCGTCGGGAAGGTCCAGCAGCCCGTCACGGACGCGGCGCAACATCTCCTCGCGTGAATTCACTCGGGCACTCCCGTTCGTTGGCGACACCGGTGGGCGTCGCCGGATACACATCTCTCTTTCCACATACCGTGGGAATCAGCTCGATCGCTACGGTACCGACCGGTCCACACTAGGCGGTCCGCCACACCGAACCGAACAGCTAGTTCACGGCAACGTTCGCGAACCCGAGCATCCGGAGCATCTGGTCGATCTGGAGTTCGAAAACTTCGGCCCGGTCGGCGAAGGTATCGCGGCCGTACATGTCGAAGACGTCGAAGTTCACCGCGCCGAACAGGGTCGTCCAGGTGGTGAGGCCGGCCACGATCAGCCAGTCCGGGGCGGCCATGCCGAATTGCCCGCGAATTGCGGTGAAATCGGCCGACGCCGCCGGTGACACCACCGGCTCGACGGCGGGAGCGCTGAGCTGTCCCGCCCGGAAGGCACTGTCGATGATGCCGAGCAGGGTCGCGATCACCCGGATTCCGGGCGTCTCGGTGTCCTCGGCGGGGGCGGCGTAGCCGGGCACGGGGGTACCGAACAGCAGTCCGTACCAGGCCGGCTCGGCCAGCGCCCAGGTGCGCACGGTCCGGGCGACTACGCGGAAGCGCGTCGCCGGGTCGTCGGGCGCTTCGGCCAGGGCCGCGTCGACGGCGTCGCCGAGCGCGTTGTAGCCGTCCACCACGAGCAGCGTCAGCAACTCGTCGCGGCTGCGCACATACCGGTAGACCGCCGACGACACGACGCCCAGGTCGCGGGCGACGGCGCGCAGCGACAACGCGGCCGCGCCCTGCGAGGCGAGGTGCTCGCGGCCGATCCGTTTGATGTCGGCGAGGGTCTGGGCGCGCGCCAGCGCCCGCGGCCCCGGTCGGTCGGTACTCATCTCCCGATCATCGCGCACCCGCGGCACGGTCCAGCCGCCGCCGGTCGGCTGTGTCGGCGACCGGCTCGACGACACCGGCCGCGCGTTCGATCTCGGCGGCGAAGGTCGCGCCGCCCACCTCCCAGGCCATGGCCAGGAACTGTTCGCGGAACCGGCTCAGGTCGACGCCCACGTCCTCGCCGCCGTACCCCGTGCCCGCGGCGGCGCGCACCGTGCGCACCACGTCGTCGGCCAGGTCGGCGATCCGTTCCCGGATCAAGGTGCGCAGGACACCGCTGAGGGTGATGTCGGTGCCGACGTCGTAGAGCACAAGCGCGCCCTTCAGCATCGGGCGGTCGGGCACGAACCAGGTGTCGTCACGACGCTCGAGGTAGCCCGCCGCGATGAGCTCGGCGAGGACATCGGTGCCGCGATCGCCGAGCAGTTCGGTCAGCTCGGCGTCGTCGACGATCACCGTCCGCTCCCCCGCCTGCACGGCGCGCGGATCGAACAGCGTGCGCCAGTCGCCCGCACCGGGCGACGGCTCGGCGTCGAACACCTCGCGGATGGCGTCCAGGCGCAGGCCGCGGGCCTGCATGGCGACGATGTCGCGGAGCCGGTCCAGGTGCGCGTCGGAGTAGACGACCTCCTTGCCCGCGCGGCCGGGTTTCGGCAGCACGCCGAGCGAGTGGTAGTAGCGGATGGTGCGCGCCGCGACGCCGCTGACGTCGGCGAGTTCCGCTCGGGTGTATCGGGGCACCCGACCAGCATAGGGCCGCCCGCGCCGGACTTTGACAGCTCTGGCTGTCGACGTTAGCGTTACCGACGTCACTGTCGACACCGATCGAGGAGCCCTCGTATGTCCGATCGCACCACCGACTTCGACGTCTTGATCGTCGGCTCCGGCTTCGGTGGCAGTGTCACCGCGCTGCGCCTGGTCGAGAAGGGCTACAAGGTCGGCATTCTCGAGGCGGGTCGCCGGTTCGCCGACGACGAACTGCCCAAGACCAGCTGGGACCTGCGCAAGTTCCTGTGGGCGCCCAAGCTCGGCTGCTTCGGCATCCAGCGCATCCACCCCCTGCGCGACGTGCTGATCCTCGGCGGCGCCGGTGTCGGCGGCGGTTCGCTGAACTACGCCAACACCCTCTACGTGCCGCCGGAGCCGTTCTTCCAGGACGCCCAGTGGCGCGACATCACCGACTGGCGCTCCGAGCTCACCCCGTACTACGAGCGGGCCCAGAAGATGCTCGGTGTGGTGCGCAACCCGCACATGACCCCCGCCGACGAGATCTTCAAGGCGGTCGCCGAGGACATGGGCGTCGGCGACACCTTCGTGCAGACCCCGGTCGGCGTGTTCTTCGGTGAGCCGGGCCAGACCGTGGCCGACCCGTACTTCGGTGGTGCCGGGCCCGAGCGCACCGGCTGTGTGGAGTGCGGCGACTGCATGGTCGGCTGCAAGTTCGGCGCCAAGAACACCCTCGTCAAGAACTACCTCTACCTGGCGGAAAAGGCCGGGGCGCAGATCATTCCGATGACGACGGTCACTGCCCTGCGCCCGCTGCCCGACGGCACCTGGGACGTCGCGACCGAGCGCACCGGCGCGTGGGTGCGCAAGGACCCCAAGACCTTCACGGCCGGACAGGTCGTGCTGGCCGCGGGCACGCTCGGCACGCAGAAGCTGCTGCACTCGATGCGCGATCAGGGTGTGCTGCCGAACCTCTCGGACAAGCTGGGCCTGCTGACCCGCACCAACTCCGAGTCCATCGTCGGCGCCGCGACCAAGACCCTCGCGCCCGGCCAGGACTTCACCAAGGGTGTCGCGATCACCTCCTCGATCCATCCGACGCCCGACACCCACGTCGAGCCCGTCCGCTACGGCAAGGGCTCGAACTCGATGGGCCTGCTGCAGACCCTCATGGTCGACGGTGGCGGCAAGGTCCCGCGCTGGCTGCGCTTCCTCGGTATCGCGCTGCTGCATCCGCTGTTGCTGCTGCGCTTCCTGAGCGTGAAGAACTGGAGCGAGCGCACCATCATCTCGCTGGTGATGCAGCACCTGGACAACTCGATCACCACCTACACCAAGCGTGGCCTGTTCGGCGGGCGCAAGCTCACCTCCAAGCAGGGCCACGGCGAACCGAATCCGACCTGGATTCCGGCGGGCAACGATGTCACCCGCCGGGTCGCGGAGAAGATCGGCGGTGTCGCGGGCGGCACCTGGGGTGAGGTGTTCAATGTCCCGCTCACCGCGCACTTCCTGGGTGGTGCCGCGATCGGCGCCGACCGCGAGCACGGCGTGATCGACGCCTACCACCGTGTCTTCGGCTACCCCACCCTCAGCGTCGTCGACGGCGCCGCCGTCTCGGCCAACCTGGGCGTGAACCCGTCGCTGACCATCACCGCCCAGGCCGAGCGCGCCGCCGCCTACTGGCCGAACAAGGGCGAGGTCGACACCCGCCCCGAGCAGAGCGCCGGCTACAGCCGGATCGCCCCCGTCGCTCCGCAGCAGCCCGCCGTCCCCGCGGGCGCGCCCGCCGCCCTGGTGCTGCCGATCGTGGAGATCCGCAGCAAGGAGCAGACCGCGGGCTGACCCCCGCCGCGAAATCCGGCCCCGGACAACGGTTCACACCGCTGTCCGGGGCCTTTCCCGTTCTCGGGCTTTCCGTGAATCGCGTGACCTCGATGGCGTCCGGTGCCCAGGTGCCAGGAGACTCAGAGGGCGTTGATCCGGGCGAGGGCTTCGAAGGCGAGGTCGGCTGCCTGCCATAGCGCGGTGACCTCCGCGCGGACCGTCGGGGCGAGGGCGGGGTCCTGGAGGGCCAGACCATTGGTGAAGATGACGGTGTTGGCGCCGAGATCGGCGGCGATGAGCAGCTGTTCGGTGGCCACGCCCGCGCCGAAGAGCTGGTCGAGGCCCTCGCCGACGAAGTAGAAGCGCCACAGCGGGCCGAGGTCGGCGCCGTAGGCCGCCTTGGTGCGGTCGACGATGAGGTCGCCCGCGGCGGCGATGGTGGCGACGATCTCGAAGTAGTCCTGCGCGTTCTCCGGTCGGCTGCCCACGGCCGCCACCGAATACGTCAGATCCACGGTCAGGTGGGCGTTGTAGCCCGCCATCGCGGTGCGCGCGCGGGAGGCGCCGCAGTCCTGCGCGAGGGCGAAATAGTGCGCCCACTGCGGCTCGGTGACACCGCCGGTGAATTCGGCGTGCAGATTGTCGAGGAAACGGCGCAGCAGTTCGGTGCTGATCGCGTGCGCGTACTCGCGATTCACGAAGGCGCCGGGATCGCGCTGCAGCGGCATGACGGCGGCGTATTCGACAGCGTCGAGCCCGATCGCGAACAGGCCGCGCAGGTCTCGGTGCTCGACGAGGATCTCGGTGATCCGGTGATGGCGGGCGACGGCGTCCTCGAGCCGGGCCAGCGCATCGGCGCCGGAGATCGTCGATGTGTCCGACAGTCGCGCGATCTCGGCGATGTCCCCGCCCGACAGTGTCGACCCGCAGGCCGTGTGGCGGACCGCGCCGCTCGCCGGTGCCGCGACGAGCGCGGGCAGGGTCATGATCACGGCCGCAGTGACAGCGGCGATCCCGCTCGATACACGCACCCGCAGATTCCACCATCCGCGCGGCCGAACCGCAGAACGCGACACGGCGACCGGCGCGTCCCTCCGGGCACCCCGGGTGCAATAGCCTGGGCGGATGCCGGAAACCATTGCGATTTCAGGGGCCAGTGGACAGATCGGCGGGCGGGTCGCCCGGCTGCTCGCGGACTCGAGCGCGCCCTTGCGGTTGCTCGGCCGGCGTCTCGATCGCCTGCCGTCGATCGCGGGGGCGAGTACGGCGGTCATCGACTACGCCGAGCCGGACACGGTGGCCGCCGCGCTGGCGGGCGTGCAGACGTTCTTCTTCGTCTCGGCCACCGAGAGCGCCGATCGCGCCGCGCAGCAGTCGACGGTGGTCAACGCGGCCCGCGGCGCGGGTGTGCGGCGCATTGTGTACCTGTCGTTCGTCGGTGCCGCGCCGGACTGCACCTTCACCTTCGGCCGCGATCACTGGTTCACCGAGCAGGCCATCCGGCAGTCGGGCCTGGACTTCACGTTCCTGCGCGACAACCAGTATCAGGACATCATCCCGCACTTCGCCGACGCCGACGGCGTGATCGCGGGGCCCGCCGGTGACGGCGCCGTGGCCGCGGTGACCCGCGCCGACGTGGCCGACTGCGCCGCCGCCGTGCTCACCACGACCACCTATACCGGCGAGACCTTCGACCTCACCGGTCCGCGGGCCTTCACGCTGCCGGAGGCCGCCGCCGAGATGACCGCAATCCTCGGTCGCCCTTATCGTTTCGTCGATCAGACCGTCGACGAGGCGTATGCCACGCGAGCCAGCTACGACGCGCCGCGGTGGGAGGTCGACGGGTGGGTGAGCACCTACACCGCCATCGCGCAGGGCGATCTCGCCCAGGTCTCCGACGCGGTGGCCACCCTCACCGGTCGCCAGGCCACCGACTTCCGCGACTACCTGGCCACCTTGCCGCCCACGCCCTGATCGCGGCGACGCGGGTCATGTCGCGTGGATCGGCTCGGCCTGTCCCACAGCGGTTGTCGTGGGCGACGTCGGCCACCACACGCGGTCGCCGAGCAACGCGAACAGCGCGGGCACGACCAGGGTCCGCACCACGAAGGTATCCAGCAGGATGCCGATTCCGACGACGATGCCCAGCTGGGTCAGCGTGATCAGCGGCAGCACGCCGAGCACGCAGAACACCGCGGCCAGAACGACACCCGCGCTGGTGATGACAGCCCCCGTCGACGCGACGGCCCGCACCATGCCGCGCGTGGTGCCGTGCGCCGCGGCCTCCTCGCGGGCCCTGGTCACCAGGAAGATCGTGTAGTCCACCCCCAGGGCAACGAGGAACAGGAAGCCGAACAGCGGAACATTGGTGTCCAGGGCGGGGAACCCGAACACTGTGTCGCTGATCCAGCTCCCAGCACCGAGCGCCGCGAGCGCGCTGAGCACCGTCACCCCGACGAGCAGCAGGGCCGCCGGGACGGCCCGCAACAGCACGAGCAGGACCAGCAGGACGACGGCGAGGATCAGCGGGATGACCAGCGCCTGGTCCCGGCGGGCGGCGTCGCGGATATCGAGCGCCTCGGCATCGGACCCGCCGACGAGCGCCTCGGCGCCGGGTACCGCGCCGACCGCCGACCGGATCGCGGCGATGGTGGTGAAGGCCTCCCCCGAGCCGGGCGCGGCATCCAGCACGACCGACCAGCGGGTGCTGCCCGCGTCGGTGACGCCGGTGGCCGTGGCACGCGAAACACCGTGCACGCCTTCGATCTCCCGTCGCACGTCCGCGTCCGCGGTGGTGCGGGCGATCACCACGGCCGGATCCGAGGAGCCGGACGGGAAGTGCCGTGCGAGGGTCTCGAGCCCATCGACCGATTCCGCCTCGACCCGGAACTGCTCGGTGCGCGCGAGTCCGATATCCGTGGTCGCCAGCCCGGTGGCGAGCACCACCAGGACCGCCGACGCGACACCTGCCACCAGCGCGGGCCGGCGTACGACGCGGTTCGCCACGGCCGACCAGACGCCGTGCGCGGCCGTGTCGCGACCGTCCGCGCGCGGCACGAACGGCCAGAACACCCGTCGCCCGCACAGCGCGAGGGCCGGGGGCAGCGCGGCGAGGACGAAGACCAGCGCGACGACGAGTCCCGCCGCGGCGAACGCGCCCAGGCTGCGCGTGTTGGGCAGCAGGGCGAGCAGCAGGGTCAGCAGGGCGAGCACGACGGTGATGTTGCTGGCGACGATGGCGGGCGCGGCGTGCCGCACCGCCGCACGCAGGGCCACCCGATGGTCGGTGTGCCGGTGCAGTTCGTCGCGGTAGCGCGACACCAGCAGCAGGGCGTAATTGGTGCCCGCGCCGAAGACAAGCACGCTGGTGATGCCCGAGGTCGACCCGTCGAAGGTAAGTCCGGTGAGCTGGGCCAGCGCGGTGCCGACGCTGGTGGCGACCCGGTCCGCCAGTCCGACGACCGTCAACGGGACCAGCCAGAGAACCGGTGACCGGTAGGTGACGATCAGCAGGACCATCACCACGAGCGCGGTGACGAGCAGCAACAGTGCGTTCGCCCCGGAGAACGAGTCGGCGATGTCCGCGCCGAAGGCCGGTCCGCCGGTCACCTGCACGCGCAGCGATTCGGGCAGGTCGGTGGCGAGCGCGCCGCGCAGCTCCTCGATCCGGTCGGTGAGCGCGAATCCGTTGAGCTCGGCGGACACCGCGATCTGCGCGAGGACGGCCCGGCCGTCCGGCGCGGGCACGACGCGCGGTCCGTCGGACGCGGGCACGCCCGCCCGCGTGAGGGCGGCCTCCAGCGCCGCGAGATCCGGCGGGGTCAGCACTCCGTCGTCGACCCGCGTCGCCACCATGATCGCGGCGGCGTTGCCCGCATCGGGGAACTGCGCAGCCGCCTCGGCCGCCCGTGCCGATTCCGCCGACGCGGGCAGCGACACCGGCGCCTGGCCCGCGCTGTCGTTGCCGCCTGCCCAGCCCATCACCGCTATCGCGGCCACGAGCACGGCCAGCAGCACCGCCCACGATCGCCGACCGGTCACCAACCCGGCAAACCGGTCCCAGCCCTGTCCGTCGCTCCCTCGCATCACGGGGGAGACTATTTCAGAAACTTAACTAATGGGCAATGGCGGGCCGTCCGGGCGCTAAGCTCGCAGCCGGATAGCGAGAGGAGACAACGCGTGGGCGAGGACAGCGTGAACACGGATCCGGCCGTCGACCGGGCGGGGCTCCAGACCGAGATCGCCCGGGATCTGCGAGCGCTGACCGCGATCTCCGAGCAGATCGGGCACGTCTTCGCACGCTCGAACAACTTGCGCCCGAATGATTTCCGCGCCCTGATGCATGTGGCGACCGCCGAGGCCGAGGGCGCGCCGGTGACCGCGGGTCAGCTCAGCAAGCTGATGGGCGTCTCCGCGCCCGCGGTCACCTATCTGGTGGAGCGGATGATCGAGTCCGGCCACCTCGAGCGGGTGCCCGATGCCACGGACCGGCGGCGCGTGCACCTCGGCTACACCGAGGACGGCATGGCCGTGGCGGCCGGCTTCTTCGGACCGCTCAGCGCCCGGACCCGTTCGGCGCTCGCGGACCTGCCCGACAGCGATCTGGCGGCCGCCCACCGGGTGCTGGTCGGGGTGACGGCCGCGCTGCGCGAGTTCTACGCCGACCTGCCCGAACCCGGATAGACCGGCACCGCGGACGCGTCGATCAGGTCTCGTCGACCGTCGGCTCGGCCGCCGCCGAGGTCGAGGGCAGTACCGAATAGGCCAGGCAGACGATCGCGAAGAAGGCGTACCCGAGAGCCACCTGCGGCGCGGCCGCCCACTCGACCGCGTGCGCGTGGATCAACCCGATCCAGCTCAGTGCCGCGCCGATGAGCGCGGCGAGTCCCGCTGCGCGGAACCGTTTGTCGAGGATGAACGTGACGATCGCGCCGAGGACGAGACCGGCCAGCACCGCGCCGGAGCCGAACGTCTTCAGCCCGTCGTACACCACGCCGGCCTGGCCCAGCGCCGCCGACCCGACCTTGTCGGCCGAGGTGCCCGCCGCCGACAGCGCGTTGTCGATCTGGGTCACCGCCCACTCCGCGAGGTTGGGCAGCAGGGCCGCGACCACCGCCACCGCGTGCAGCCGTGGGACGGCCTGGAACGCTTGAGCGCCGATCAGTAGGCCGATGTAGAGCAGGATCGGCACGATCGCCGGAATCGGCAGCACCGTCGCCAGCACGCCGAACAGGCCGAGCAGACACATGACGCCGATGGTCAGCCCACTGGCCAGCGAGTACCCGGTGCGCCCACCGGCGTCCTTCCAGCCGGGATGGCCGATGTAGACCGCGGGCGGGAACGGTGAGCCGAAACCGGCCCCGATGACCGCGCCGAACCCGTCGGCGAGCAGGACGCTGCGCAGGTTGTAGTTGTCCCCCGCGGCCGCGGCACTCTCGACATTGCTCATCGCCTCGGTGAAGTTGTAGATGCCGAGGGGAATGGCGGTGGCCAGCAGCGGTGCCAGATTGCCGAGTCCGTCGAACAGCAGATCCAGGCGCAGATCCGGCAGGCCCAGCGCGATATCGCTCGCCGCCTGCGCCACGTCCGGTGCGGACAGATAGCCGCCGATCCAGCCGATCGCCGTACCCACCAGCAGCGCCACCAGTCCGACGGGGATATTGCCCGGCAGTTTCACATCGGTGAAGAAGCCGATCAGGATGATGGCCAGCACCGGCAGGCCGATCCAGGCCGCCTCCCACATCTGCGCGGCGGGCCGCATGGCGATGAAGGTGATCGAGATACCGGCCAGCGTGCCGAGCATGGCGGCGCGCGGGGTGACGCGGCGGATGTAGGGCCCGACGAAGGCGCCGATCATCACGATGACGCCGATCATGAAGGCCCAGGCCAGCCCGGCGGCCCACGCCTGCAAGGGATCTCCGGTCTTCAGATAGATCGGCAGCATCACCACGAACACGACGATGAACATGTGCGGCACGCTCGGCCCGTACGGCAGCGCGGTGACATCGCTGCGATTCTCCCGCCGGGCCAGCCGCCGCGCGAGGACCATGTAGTAGAGGTTGCCGAGGACCAGCGCGACCCCGAGCGCCGGCAACACGGTGCCGAGCACGTCGCCACTCGGGATCCGCACCACGGCGATGGTGAGCGTGGTGAGGGTCAAGACGTTGACGAGGATGTTGAACGCCAGGCCGAAGAAGGCGTTGGTGTCACCGCGCGTCCACCACGGAAGGACCAGGGGCGCAGGGGGTTCGGGAGCTTTGCTGGTGGTGGTCGTGTCGACGGACATGGGTGTTCCTGTTCGCTAGGCCGTGACGGGGGAAGCGGTGGTGGTTGTCAGCGCGCCGACCACGGCGGCCGAGTCGGCGACCCATCCGAAGATCCCGCCCTGGGCGGCGATCATCGCCAGCCCGACGCGCTGGAACTCGGGGAAATAGGAGCCGACACAGTCGGCGACGACCAGGCACTCGTAGCCGCGGTCGTTGGCCTCGCGGACGGTGGTGTGCACGCACACCTCCGTGGTGACCCCGGTGACCAGCAGCGAGGTGATCGCGAGCCGGTCCAGCACCGCGCCGAGCTCGGTCGCGTAGAACGCGCCCTTGCCCGGCTTGTCGATCACCACCTCCCCCTCGATGGGCGCGAGCTCGTCGACGATGTCGTGCCCGTACTCGCCGCGGATCAGGATGCGGCCGAACGCGCCGGGATCGCCGATGCGCTGGGCGGGGTTGCCCCGTCGCAGTTTCGCGGGTGGACAGTCCGAGAGATCCGGCAGATGACCTTCCCTGGTGTGGATCACCGGCACGCCCGACGCACGCGCGGCGGCGATCAGCCCGGCCAGCGGGTCGATGACCGCTCGTAACAGCGAGACATCGTTGCCCAGGCTCTCGCCGAAGCCGCCGGGGAGCAGGAAGTCGCGCTGCATGTCGATCACGAGCAGCGCGGTCGTGGCCGGGTCGAAGGGGAACGGCGCCGGGGTGGCGGGGATCTCGGTCATCGGTGGTCCTCGAGAACGGTGGAGCGGGACGGGGTGACGGCGCGCGGTTCGTCGAGCAGGCGGGCGGCGGCCGCGAGGACGGTGTCGTCGGCGAGGGCGGGCCCGAACACCATGAGCGAGACGGGCCTGCCGTCGCGGGTGGTGCCCGCGGGCACGGCGACCGCGGTGAGGTCGAGCAGGTTGCCGAAGTGGGTGTAGTGCCCGAGGACGGTGTTGGTCGCGATCGGGTCGGCCAGGACCTCGTCGACGGTGAAGGTGGTGCCGATGGTCGGGACGACCATCACGTCGAAGTCCGCCCACAGCAGGCCGACCCGGGCGCGCAGCTCCTGCAATCGCTGCTGGGCGCGGAACACGTCGACCGCGGTGAAGCGCTGTCCGCCGGTGAGGATCTCGCGGATCACCGGCAGCAGCGAGTCGGGCCGCTCGGCGAGGAAGCTCTCGAACTCGACGAGCCGTTCGGCGACCCACGGGCCCTGGTAGAGCAGGGACCCGGCGTCCAGGAACGGCGTGAGCGTGGTCGCCACGCAGTCGAAACCGGAGCGCGGCAGGCGATCCCGGGCCGCGAGGTGGGCGACGCGCATGGCGTCGTCGCCGAAGAAGTCGAGGTCGGTCTCGGCGGGCAGGCCGACCCGGATCGGCGTGCCGCGATAGCGCGGTCCACGGGCCCGGGTCCACGGGTCGTCGTGGTCGACCCCGGCGATGATGTCGAAGACCAGGTCGAGGTCCTCGATCGTGGTGCCCATCAGGGTCAGGCAGTCCAGCGACTTGCAGGCGGGCACCAACCCCACGGTGCTGATCAGCCCGCGCGACGGCTTCCAGCCGACGATCCCGTTGAGGGCGGCGGGCACCCGGCCCGAGCCCGCGGTGTCGGTGGCGACACAGAACGGCACCTGCCCGAGCGCGACCGCCAGCGCCGATCCGGAGCTCGAGCCGCCGGAGATCAGGTCGCCGCCGAAGACGCTGCGCGGCATCGGATACGGCGTCCTGGTGCCGTTGAGGCCGGTCGCGAATTGGTCGAGATTGGTCTTGCCGACGAACAGCGCGCCCGCGTCGAGCAGCCGCTGCACGGCGGGGGCGGTCCTGGTCGCGGTGTAGGCGTAGTCCGGGCAGGCCAGCGTGGTCGGGTACCCGGCGACATCGATGCTGTCCTTCACCCCGAACGGGACGCCGTACAACGGCAGCGCCCGCGCCCCCGGCCTACGCTCGATCTCCGCCGCGGCGGCGAGCAACGCGGCCCGCGGCACCGGGGTGATCCAGGTGCCGTCGTCGCCGCGGGCCGTGATCGCGTCGGCGACCCGCGCGGCGGTTCTGGCCGGCGAACCGTTGCCGTCCTGGTGCTGGGCGAGGATTTCCGCGACCGTGGGGCCTGCCGAACCGATCATGTTGTCGATTGTCGACAAAATGTGTGACGGCCGGAGGCGCCGTCTGTATCGGATGTGTTAGCAGATACCGAGTTTCAGGTATGTTTGCTCGCCGTGCTGCCGCAGGGCGGCCTCGGCGACGGCCGGGTCGTTCGAGGCGACCGCGGCCAAGAGCTCGCGGTGTCTGCGCACACCGTCGCGGCGGGCGGCGACCTCGGTCTCCTCGCGCAGGTTGCGCGCCATCGCCAGTTGCAGTTTCACCAGGATCTGGCCGTACACCAGATCGAGCTGCCGATTGCCCGCCAGCGCCACGATCTCGGCGTGGAAGCGGCGATGCGCGTCGTCGCGGGCGACCCAGTCGCCGCGCCGGTCGGCGTCGGTCAGCTCGTCGAGTGCGGAGCGCACGCCCCCGAGCCCGCGGTCCAGATCGGGGTGGGGCAGCGCGGTGGACAGCGCGTGGCGCTCCAATGCCCTTCGCACCTCGAACAATTGGACGATGTCGGCCGCCGACCACACCATCACCCGGTAGCCCCGCCGCGGCAGGTGCTCGATCAAGCCCTGCTCGGCCAGGCGCCGCAGGGCCTCGCGGACCGGCGCGCGGCTGATGCCCAGCCGCGCGCACAGCGCCTCCTCCCCCACCCGCACGCCCGGGGCCAGCGCGCCACTGAGCACCTCGGCCCGCACGTGCCGCGCCGTCATCTCCACCAGACTCGCCGGTAGCACAGTCGAATCGGATGCCGCTGCCGTCATAGCTCGAGTCTACGAACACCGCGGCCGGACGGCCCCGGCCGCTAGACCAGGCGCAGGCTGGTGATCAGCTTCTTGGCCTCCTCGGCGCTCATCTCCCCGCTGGTATTGCGGTCGACGAGGATGGTCAGCACGAGCAGGGTGCCCGCCGCGTTGCGGAAGGCGAAGGTGTAGACCGAGTAGGCGTTGGCGGTGCAACCGGACAGCTGGGGCTTCCATGGTCCCGTGCTCTCCACGAACTGGCCCGCGACTCCGCTCTGCGTGGTCAGCGAGGTCGGCGTGGTGAGCTTGCCACCACTGGGATCCGAATAGCCGCCCGCCGCGGCGATTTTCGCGACCGTCTTCGCGGCGGCGGCCGGATCGGACTCGGTGGTCGCGGTGACGGCGGCCATGGCGCGATACGCCGAGCCCGGGCAGTACTTCTCGCCCTCGGTCGACTGGCCACGACCGTCGATGGAGCCGTTCGCCGTGCTGAAGCTCATCGTGTCGTAGGAGGGGGCGACCGCCCAGGCCGACGGCACGTCGTAGGCGACGCGGTAGGTGGGGATGAGCACGCCCTTCGCTCCCGGCGTCACCGGGGCGGTGGTCGTGCCCGACAGCGATCCGGTGGGCACCGGCGCCGAGGTGACCGACGACGAGGACGCGGTGGTGGTGTCGTCGGAGGAACGGGTGCCGAGCACGACGGCCACGATGCCGACGGCCACAATCAGCACCGCCACGACCACCACGGCGATGATCACGCCCGCGCCACCACCGCCACCGCGCCGCGGCGGGCCCGGAGCGGGCTGTGGCGCATAGCCGTACGGCTGCTGACCGTACGGCGCCTGCCCGTACCCCGGCTGCGGCGCGCCGTACTGGGGCGGCGGATACGCGCCCTGCTGCGGTTGCGGGTAGCCGTAGGGCTGCGGTGGCGCGGGCTGCGCGTACGGTTCCGGACCGGTCTGTGGCGGCTGCCCCAGTCCCGGTGCTTCCCACCAGCGATCGCTGTCGTCCGCCACGTCGAGTCCTCTCTCACACCTGCCGCGACCATCCCGCTGGTACGGCCGGGTTCTCCCCGCCAGCCTAATGGCGAACGGTCGGCCGCGGTGGTCCGGACGGCGGGTCAGGCGGGGTGGATCGCGTGCGCGCTGATCTGTTCCGCCGCAGCGACAGTGGCCGCGCCGAGCGCGCTCACGGCAGCGGCCGACAGGCGGGCGTCGGGACAGCTGACCACCGCCGCCACCACCGCGCCGCTCGCGTCGCGCACGGGCGCGGCAAGGGTGACGACCGCGTTCTCCCGGCCGAGTTCGTCGGGCAGGTAGTCGATGGTGATCAGTTCGGTGATGACCGAGCCGAGCTGGGCGCGCAGCGCGGCGGTGATCGGCGTATCGCGCAGGCCGGCGAGCACCTCGAGCATCGGCGTCGAGTCGTCGACCAGGCGTTCGACGGAGTAGCCGCGCTGCCGGATCTCGGCGAGCACGCGCGTCAGGCGGTCGCGATGGGCCGGGTCGGCGGCCGCGAGCCACGCCCGCCGGACGGGTTCGGGCGCCCAGGCGACGAACTCCCGGCAGACCGGCGGCGCGAGCGGGAGCCTGCGGCCCGCGCGGATCCACCCGGCGGACGGGTCGCCCACCACCTCGGTGACCACGATGCTCTCGCCGTCGCGTTCGGCCAGGAACACCGGGTCGCCGGTGTGTTCGCACAGCGCGCGCAGGTGCGGCGCCGCGGTCCGGCGTAGGGGAAACGCCGCTTCGGCGCGCCGGGCGACGGTGAGCAGACGCAGGCCGATGCCGTAGCACCCGTCGTCGTCGCGGACGGTCCAGCCGTCGGCGGTGAGCTGGGTGAGCACGGCGTGCGCGGTGGCCCTGGACAGCCCGGCCTCCCGGACGATGCGCGCGAGCGACAACCGGTCCGCCGGATGCCGGGACAGCAGCTCGAGCACCTTCACGACGCGTTGCGTCGGAGGCGAGGCCACGCCTGGCTCCGCCACCTCACGCACGGATTCCGGGGTCACCTCTTGACCGGCGCGCTCGGCCCGGCTTATCGTCGGTGTCACAATATCGAACAATAGCGTCGAGTATTCGACAACGCAACCCGGCGGGGAGATTCCCCCGGCGGAGCACACAACGAAGTGGGTGAACGAGTGCAGACGGGGTACGAGCTGTCGCATCTGGCGGCCTTGGAGGCCGAGTCGGTGCATATCTTCCGGGAGGTGGCGGCGACCTTCGAGCGACCGGGGCTGCTGTTCTCCGGTGGCAAGGACTCGGCGGTGCTGTTGCACCTGGCGCGTCGTGCCTTCTGGCCGGCGCCGCTGCCGTTCCCGCTGTTGCATGTCGACACCGGGCACAATTTCGACGAGGTCATCGAGTTCCGCGACCGGACCGCCGAGCGCACTGGGGCGCGCCTGCTGGTGGCGTCGGTGCAGGACGACATCGACGCGGGCCGCGCGGTCGAGCGCCCCGGCGGCACCCGCAATCCGCTGCAGACCACCACCCTGCTGCGGGCGATCGGCGAACATCGCTTCGACGCCGTGTTCGGCGGGGCGCGCCGCGACGAGGAGAAGGCGCGGGCCAAGGAGCGGGTGTTCAGCTTCCGCAACCGCTTCGGGGAATGGGACCCGCGCGCACAGCGGCCCGAGGTGTGGAACCTCTACAACGGGCGGCACCAGCAGGGCGAACACATCCGGGTGTTCCCGCTGTCGAACTGGACCGAGCTCGATATCTGGGAGTACATCGATCGCGAAGAGGTCGAGCTGCCCACGCTGTACTACGCGCACCGGCGCCGTGTCGTCGAGCGCGACGGAATGCTGCTGTCGGCGGGCCGATTCATCACCCCGCAACCGGGTGAGCGCACCTTCGACGCCACCGTCCGCTTCCGGACCGTGGGCGACGCCACCTGCACCGGCTGTGTCGAGAGCGAGGCCGACACCGCGGCGAAGGTGATCGCCGAGACCGCCGCCACCCGGCTCACCGAGCGCGGCGCCACCCGCGCCGACGACCGGATCTCCGAGACCGGCATGGAAGACCGCAAGCGAGAGGGCTACTTCTGATGAGTCGCAACCTGTTACGCCTGGCGACCGCGGGCAGCGTCGACGACGGCAAGTCGACCCTCATCGGCAGGCTGCTCTACGACTCCAAGTCGCTGTTCGACGACCAGTTGGCCGCGATCGAACGGGTCAGCACCGAACGTGGCGGCGACGCGGCCGATCTCGCCCTGGTGACCGACGGGCTGCGCGCCGAGCGCGAGCAGGGCATCACCATCGACGTCGCCTACCGCTACGTGACGACGCCGCGGCGCAAATTCGTCATCGCCGACACCCCCGGCCACGTCCAGTACACCCGCAACATGGTGACCGGCGCGTCCACCGCCGATCTGGCGCTGATCCTGGTCGACGCCCGCGCCGGGGTGTCCGAGCAGACCCGCAGGCATGCCTTTCTGGCCACGCTGCTCGGGGTTCCGCACCTGGTGGTGTGTGTGAACAAGATGGATCTGGTCGACTGGTCGCAGGACCGGTTCGAGGAGATCCGGGCCGAATTCGCCGCGTTCGCTGCGAAATTGACGGTCGGCGACCTCAGCTTCGTGCCGGTCTCGGCGCTGCTCGGGGACAATGTCGTCGAGGGTTCCGAGCACATGGACTGGTACCCGGGTCCGCCGCTGCTGCGCCACCTCGAGGACGTGCACATCGCCTCGGACCGCAATCTCATCGACGCGCGGTTGCCGATCCAGTACGTCATCCGGGCCCAGCAGGGTCTCGATCACCGCAGCTACGCGGGCACCGTCGCGGGCGGCATCTTCAAGCCGGGCGACGAAGTGGTGGTGCTGCCCGCCGGGCACACCTCCCGGGTACGCGAGATCTGGGGCCCCGGCGGCAGCAAGGTCGACGAAGCGTTCACCGGCATGGCGATCTCGCTGACCCTCGACGACGAGATCGACATCGGCCGTGGCGATCTCCTGGCCAGGCCGGGCAATCGCCCGCAGCAGGGCGCCGACCTGGACGCGATGGTGTGCTGGTTCTCCGAGACCACGCAGCTGCGCGCGGGTGGCCGGTATCTGGTGCGCACCGCCGCGCAGACTTCCCCCGCCGAGGTGACCGCCATCGACTACCAGCTCGATGTCAACACCTTGCACCGGCTCGAAGACGTGGACGCGTTGTCGCTCAACGACATCGCCCGGGTGCGACTGCGCAGCCGTCAGCCGCTGCTGTTCGATCCGTACCGGGAGAACCGCCGCACCGGCAGTTTCATCCTGATCGACCCCGTCACCGATCAGACGGTCGCCGCGGGCATGGTCACCGGACGCGACACCGGTGCGCATGCCGCGCCTGCGACGGTGGTCTGGCATCGCTCGGCGGTCGGCCGGGACGATCGCGCACACGCCGGTGCCACGGTCTGGCTGACCGGGCTGTCCGGTTCCGGGAAGTCGACCATCGCCGTCGAGGTGGAGCGTCAACTGGTCGACGCCGGGCGGGCCGCCTATCTGCTCGACGGCGACAATCTGCGGCACGGACTCAACGCGGGCCTCGGCTTCTCCGCGGCCGACCGGGACGAGAACGTGCGCCGAGTCGCCGAGGTCGCCGCCCTGTTCGCCGACTCCGGCGCGATCGCGATCGTGTCGGTGATCAGCCCGTTCGCCGCGCAGCGGGCCAGGGCGCGCACCACCCACGACGAGCGCGAGCTGCCGTTCCACGAGGTGTTCGTCGACACGCCACTGCCGGAATGCGAGCGCCGCGACCCCAAGGGCCTCTATGCGAAGGCCCGCGCGGGTGAGCTGCCCGGTTTCACCGGCATCAGCTCCCCCTACGAGCGACCCACCGACGCCGATCTCGTCATCACCCCCGATCTCGGCACCCCCGCCGAGATCGCCGCCCATATCCTCCGAGAGCTAGGAATCGCAGACCGTTGACCCATTCCAGCACCGCCACCGAAGCCGGGAGCACCGCGCCACCGGAGCCGTTGACCGCGCCGTTCACCGCCGCGGTCGCCCAGGCCGAGAAGCTCATCGCCGGCGCCGAATTCGTGCGCAGTGACGCCGACCTGGCCGAGGGCTACGACTATCTCGCGGCGAGCGTCGCCGCCTGCCTGCGCCTGTCCGGGGCGCACGGCACCAGCCATCCGTACTTCGTGTCCTCGACCGGGCCCTACGCCAAGATGGGCCTGGACAATCCGGACACCCTCTACTACCACGCGAACATCGAGCCGGACGCCGAGTATGTGGTGAGCGGTGTGCGCGGCAGCACCGTCGACCTCAGTTTCCAAGTGCTCAAGGGCGATTACACCGCGACCGAGGTGCCCGGCGGCGAGGACGCCTTCGACGACCGCCGGATCCCGATCGCCGACGACGGCAGCTTCTCGATCCGCTTCGGCCCCGCCAAGCCGGACGCCGGACCGGGCTACTTCGCGCTCGGTGACGGCGCGTCGATGCTGGCGGTGCGCGAGGTCTACAGCGACTGGACCGAGCGCAAGGGCTCGATCCGGATCGAGCGCGTCGACACCATCGGCACCGCGCCCGTCGAGCCGGATCTGGCCCGGATGCGCAAGCGCTACGGCGCCGCGGCCAAGATGCTGCTGACCCGGGTGCACACCTGGTTCAACTTCCCGAAGTGGTTCTACCTCGACCTGCCGGTGAACACGCTCACCGCGCCCCGGCTCACCCCGGGCGGTCTGAGCACCCAGTACTCCTCGGTCGGCCATTTCGATCTGGCCGACGATCAGGCGCTGGTGATCACCGTGCCGAAATCCGATGCGCCGTATCAGGGTTTCCAGCTGGGCAGCCTCTGGTACATCTCGCTCGACTACGTCAACCACCAGACCAGCCTCAATCACGCCCAGGCCCAGGTGGATCCGGACGGCATGATCCGGATGGTGGTGAGCAAGCGGGATCCCGGCATCACCAACTGGATCGAGACCACCGGCCGCACCAGGGGCATTCTGCAGTTCCGCTGGCAGCGCACCGATCGGCCGATGACCGAGGCCGACGGCCCGACGGTCACCGTCGTCCCCGTCGCCGAGATCGCCGAGCACCTTCCCCATTTCGACCACAACACGATCGACGCCGCCGGCCGGCGCGACCGGATCGCCGCCCGGCAGCGGGCGTTCGCAGAGAGGATGCTCGGATGAGCGGGGCACTGTTGGATGGAAAGGTCGTCGTCGTCTCCGGGGTCGGTCCCGGACTCGGACGCTCGATCTGCCTGGAGGCGGCGGCCGCGGGCGCCACGGTGGTGCTGGCGGCGCGCACCGAATCGCGGCTGCTGGAGGTGGCCGCGGAGATCGAGGCCGCGGGCGGCGCCACGCTCAGCGTGCCGACCGACATCACCGACGAGGCCGCGGTCGCGAACCTGGTCTCGCGCACCGTCGAGACGTTCGGCCGGGTCGACGCGCTGGTGAACAACGCGTTCTCGGTGCCGTCGATGAAACCGCTCGACCGCACCGATTTCGATCACATTCGCTCCAGTCTCGACATGACGGTGCTGGGCGGCCTGCGGATGACGCAGGCGTTCGCACCCGCCCTCGCCGAGGCCAAAGGCGCTGTGGTGATGATCAATTCGATGGTGGTGCGGCATTCCGAACCGCGCTACGGCAGCTACAAGCTGACCAAGGCGGCCCTGCTGGCCATGTCGCAGACCCTGGCCACCGAACTCGGCGGCAAGGGCGTGCGGGTCAACAGCGTGCTGCCCGGCTACATCTGGACCGACCAGCTGAAGTGGTACTTCGGGCAGGTCGCCGAGAAGTACGGCATCACCGTCGAGCAGGTGTACGAGCAGACCGCGTCGAAGTCCGACCTGAAGCGACTGCCCGAACCCGAGGAGATCGCCCGCGCCGTGGTGTTTCTCGCGTCCGACTGGTCCTCGGCGATCACCGGCCAGACCCTCGACGTCAACTGCGGCGAATACCACAACTGAGCAAGGAGTTCCCTTCGATGACCGTGCGCACCGATGTCGGCACCGTGGCCGACCTGCACGCCTCAGCCACCAAACTCACCGGTCTCACCGATTTCGGGGCCGACGACTACACCGAGGCGTTGCAGGTGCTGCTCGACTCGTACCGTGACGAGGCCGGGCTCACCGAACTCGGCAGCAAGATGTCGCGGTTCTTCCTGCGCGGCACCCTGGTCGCCCGCGCGCTGAGCGAGGCCGCCTGGGCGGCCAACCCCGGCTATGTCGACACTCCGGTCACCCGGCCGATCTTCGTCACCGGCCTGCCCCGCACCGGCACCACCGCGCTGCACCGGCTGCTGGCGGCCGATCCGGCCAATCAGGGGCTGGAGATGTGGCTGACCGACTTCCCGCAGCCGCGTCCGCCGCGGGAGACCTGGTCGCAGAATCCGGCCTACCAGCAGATCGACGCGGGCCTGCGTCAGCATCAGGTGCAGAACCCGGAGTTCATGGGTCTGCACTACATGAGTGCCTCGGATGTGGAGGAATGCTGGCAGCTGCTGCGACAGTCGGGCACCTCGCATTCCTACGAATGCCTGGCCTATGTGCCGAGCTACGCGCAGTGGCTGGCGGGGCAGGACTGGACCCCCGCCTACGCGCGGCATCGCCGTAATCTGCAGCTGATCGGCATGAACGACAGCAGGCGCTGGGTACTCAAGAACCCCAGTCACCTGTTCTGTCTGGACGCGCTGCTTGCCGTCTACCCGGACGCGATCGTCATCCAGACCCACCGCGACCCGGCCACCATCATCCCGTCGGTGTGCAGCCTCAACGAACACGCCACCCGCGGCTGGTCGACCGTCTTCACCGGGGAGACCATCGGGCGCACCCAGCTCGATCTGTGGGCGCGCGGCCTCGCCGAATTCACCGCCGCCCGCGCCCGCCACACCGACGCCACCTTCATCGACGTCGACTTCGACGATCTGCGCGCCGACCCGTTCGGCGTCGTCGACCGCATCTACACCCGGATCGGCACCGATTTCACCGAGGAGGCCCGCACCGCCATCACCGCCCTCGACACCGAGAGCCGCACCGGCGACCGCAAACCCACCCACCACTACTCCCTCGCCGACTACGGCCTCACCGAGGACATGGTCGCCGAACGCTTCGGCAGCTGAGCGAGATCACCGATGAGCTACCCGACCTCGACCCCGTACCCTCGGGCCATCGTGGCGAGGTCGGACTCATAGCCCTGCCCGACGGCGCGAAACCGCCAGGTCTCGCCCCGTAGATACAACTCGGCGAGCAGCAGGGTCCGTTCGACCGTGGCCGCGTCCAGGGTCGAACGGATCACCGCGCTTGCTTCGAGGCCTGCGGCGAGTTCGATCTCGATGGCGCCGACATCGCCGAAGGTCACCCCGGGTGCGTCGAGAGCGGCCGCGAAGACGACGCGCACGCAGTGCTCGGGGAGGTCGTCCAGTGAAACGGCGATCGATTGCTCGGTCGGGCCCTCCTGCGCGAGCCTGGCGCTCTCGGTGGTCGGCTGGTTGTAGAACACGAAATCGTCGGAACTGCCGACCTTCTCCTCTGCGTCGACGAGAAAGGCCACGAGGTCCACGGCGGCGGTACCGAGCTGGTTCCAGGTGGCACGCAACGTCCAGGAGTCCGATTCGATCGGCAGATCGATCACCTGGCCCCGGGCCAGGACGGTCGGCTCGGGTGCCGTCGGGACTTCGGGCGGATGCTCGGATTCCGCCGTAGGCGACCGCGTGAGCAATTCCGGTCCGTGCAGGGCCAGCCCGAGGTCGGTGGCTTTCCGCACCCGGCGATCCGCGTCGCCTCCCGGCAGAAGCAGCAGATCCGTCACGGTCGCCGATAGATTGACAGCCGCGGATCCCCCGAGCCCCACGACCCGGGCCCTGGTGTGCGCCGCTTGCTCGTGGGTACCGCCGAGAACCAGTACGCGGTGCCCGGACAGCGGCCCCGTCGGCACCGAGGTTCGCCGCCGCGACGGGGGCTGATCTGCCGGGGTGGTCCTGGGTTGCCCTGGTTCGATCGTCGCCAGCATCGCGACGAAGCGCGGCTCGTCCATGACCGGGGTCGCGTGCTGGATCGCTTTGCGCGCCTTGCCCGTCCCAGATTCCGGCGCGTTGGTGACGAGCACGCTCGTGCGTCCGCTCACCGCACCGGTCACGTCGAGCCCGGCCGCCTCGGCGCGCGTCACCAGTTCTTCACGGTCGATCCGGGTGTCGCCGCTGAACGCGACCTTCATGCCCTGTCGCAGTGGCGCGTCGGGCTCCCACCGCCCCGGGTAGGCGTAGGCACACTGCGGCTTCGGGCCGCTCCGCTCGATCGGCCAGTTCGCGGCGCGATCATCTGCGGTCGGCTCGCAGGACAGCAGGGGCGGCGCGATGCCGAGGCGGGCCGCGTCGGCCACCAATGCTCGCAGAACGTTCACCAGAACCCGGGTGTCGTCGAGCGCGTCGTGCGCGTTCTGTTGCGGTACACCGTAATAGCCGGCCAAGGTCGCCAACTTGTAGTCCGGTGTCGGGACCGCGACGCGGCGCGCCAGTGCCAGGGTGCACAACCGACGGCGGACTGGAAGCACTCCGCCTGCCCGGTCGAACTCACTCGCCAGGAATCCGAAGTCGAACAGCGCGTTGTGTGCCACCAGGACCCGTCCGGTCAGCAGCGACGACAGTTGCTCGCGCACATGCGCGAACCGCGGTGAGCCACGCAGGACTTCGGCGGTGAGCCCGTGCACGTGCACCGGACCGGGGTCGCACTCGGGATCGAGCAGCGTGTGGAACTCGCGCGTTACCTGTCCGGCGCTGTCCAAGGTCAGCGCGGCGACGGACAGGACCCGGTGCCTGCTCGGTTGGAGGCCCGAGGTCTCGACGTCGACCACGGTGAACTCGCCGAATCCCGCTGCCTGCTGGTGCACACCGACCTGTGTCATCCCCTGCATGAGCATCGCATCGTAGCCGAGTTCGGAAATGTTGCAGTAGAACTCGACTCCGGCTGTGCCACACGATGTCTCCTTGCTTTGTGAGCACCACGCGCAGGGCGGTCGGCACCGGGTTCCCGCTCAGCCGATCACCGCTCAGCCGGTCAGCTGGTCGCCGGTCAGCCAGTAAGCGCTCCCCTACGTGCGCGGGCCGAAGAATTCGGCGCGGGCGGCGTCGATGCGGGCTTGGGCTTGGGCGGCGCCTTGGAAGCTCACCGCAGCGGATCCGCCGCCGGCGAGGCCCAGTGCGAGGAGGCCGCCGATCACGGAGAGTAGGTCCGGCTCGGGGAGGGTGTCGGTGTCGCTGGTTGGTCTGACGTCGTGCGCGGGAATAGGCCCGCCGCCCGGTGCCTGTGCGGCGGGTGGGGTACCCGGTCCGCTGGGCGCCGGGGCTGCGGGTGACTCCGCGCCGGGGGCAGATCCGGCGGGTGCCTCGGCGCCAGGGGCAGATCCTGGTCCGCCGCCGGGTGGGCTTCCCGGTGCCGTGCCTCCCGGTTCGGCAGGCCCCGGGTCGGAGGCGTCCGGTGCGGGTGGTGCCGGTGGAGGTGGTGCATCGGGGGCCGGGTTCGCGGGGGCGGGCTCTTCGGCGGGAGCTTCCGGCGGGGGTTCGTTGCCCGGGTTCGGGGTGTTGCCCTGGTTGCCGCCGCCGTTGCCTTGATTGCCGTTGCCGCTGCCGGGGTTCTGATTGCCGTTGTTGCCCTGGTTCCCGTTGTTGCCCTGGTTTCCGTTCCCGTTGCCCTGGTTTCCGTTCCCGTTGCCCTGGTTTCCGTTCCCGTTGCCCTGGTTTCCGTTCCCGTTGCCCTGGTTGCCGTTGCCGCTGCCGGGGTTCTGATTGCCGTTGTTGCCCTGATTACCGTTGTTGCCCTGGTTGCCGTTCCCGTTGCCTTGATTACCGTTGCCACTACCCGGGTTGGAATTCCCGTTGCCGCCTTTGTTGCCACCGCCGTTGCCGTGGTCGCCCGGACCGGCAACCAGCCAGGCACCGTCGCTTCGCGCGGGTCGCTCCGCGCCGGGAACCCCCGCGATGCTGATCCCACCGCGGGTGGCGAGGGCCGGTTCAGCGCCCGCGACCCCGCCGTATCCGAGCAGGCCGAGGACTCCCGCGGTCCCCGCCACCACGACTGTTCGTCTCATCCGACCGACCGTCACGCGCCTGCCGTCCTGTCCTCGCTGGTCCAACCCCACACCATTGCGGTCGGCGCCAGCTACCCGCACGTTACTTCCCGCCTCGCCACCATGGCCCGGAGGGCCGTGGCGCACGCCCTCGGACCAGGCCTGATCCGACGCGCCGGTTGTTCGCGCGGGCTCCCGCCGATCGTCGCACGGATCGGCGGCGAGCCCGCCACCGGGCTCAGTGCCGGATCTGGGCGTACCAGTCGAGGAGGGCCGGGTGGTCGACGGTGCTCGGGTCGAGGACCTGCGCGGGATCAGCCCCCTGCAGGATGCGTTTGACGGGGACCTCCAGCTTCTTGCCGGTTCTGGTGCGCGGGACGCCAGGGGCGGCGATGATGTCGTCGGGGACGTGCCGGGGCGAGACGTCGGTCCGGATAATGCCGGCGATCCGGGTCCGCAACGCCTCGGAGAGGACCGCACCGTGCGGGAGCACGACGAACAGGGGCATCCAGTAGCCGCCGTCGGGTTGTTCGGCACCGATGACCAGGGAGTCGACGATCTCGGGCAGCCGCTCGACGGCCTGGTAGATGTCGGCACTGCCCATCCGGATGCCGTGCCGGTTCAGGGTGGAGTCCGAGCGGCCGTGCACGACGACGCTGTCGCGCTCGGTCACGGTGATCCAGTCACCGTGCCGCCAGACACCGGGATAGGTGTCGAAATACGCGGCGCGGTACCGGGATCCGTCGGGATCGTTCCAGAACCGGATCGGCATCGACGGCATCGGCACGGTGACGACGAGCTCACCGACGGCGGCGCGCACGGATCGGCCTGCCCCGTCCCACGCCGCCAGCGCGACACCGAGGTAGGGGGCGGACAGCTCGCCCGGCCACACCGGCACCGTGCGGGCACCACCGGCGAAGGCCGACACGATGTCGGTGCCTCCGCTGATCGAGGACACCGGAACGTGGTCGCCCACGTTGTCCCGCAACCACAGCGACGACGACGCGGGCAGTGCCGAACCGGTGACGCCGACGAGCCGCAACGCGGACAGGTCGTGGTCGCGCCGAGGCACCGACTCCGCCTTGGCGCACGCCAGGACATACCCGGGGCTGGTTCCGAGCACGGTGGCCCGAACCCGAGCGGCGATGGCCCACAGCGCATCCGGTGCGGGCGCGGTCGGGCTGCCCGGGTAGCAGACGATGGTCGCGCCGACCAGCAGACCGGCGACCTGGTAGTTCCACATCATCCAGCTCGGGCTGGTGTACCAGAAGAAGGTGTCGTCGCGGCCGAGATCGGACTGCAGCGCCAGCGCTTTGAGATGTTCGAGCAGCACCCCGCCGTGGCCGTGCACGATGCCTTTGGGCAGCCCCGTGGTACCGGAGGAGTACAGCACCCACAGGGGGTGGTCGAAGGCGACCTGCTCGGTGGCAGGCACGCTGTCCGCCGCTGCGGTCACCACGTCCCAGTCGAGCGCACCGTCGACCGTGTCACCGAGCCGGGACACCAGCACGGTCGCCCGCAGACCCGGCAGCGCGGCACGCAGTGCCGAGATCTCCGCGAGTTTCCGGTGTTCCTTGCCGCCGAAGCGGTATCCGTCGCAGGTCACCAGCACTGCTGGGTCGAGCTGCCCCAGCCGGTCCAGGGCCGCCGTCGCCGTGTAGTCCTGCCCGCACGCACTCCAGATGGCGCCGATGCTCGCGGTCGCCAGGAACGCGATCACCGCCTCGGCGATGTTCGGCAGGTAGCCGACTACTCGATCGCCGGGCCCTACGCCGAGTTCGCGTAGAGTAGCCGTGAATCCGGCTGTCCGGCTGAGCATCTCGGCCCAGGACAGCTCGGTCACCGCCCCGGTCTCGTCGACCGAGACGATCGCGGGCCGATCCGTGCGCGCCTGCCGGACCACCTGATCGACGTAGTTCACTCGGGTACCCGGAAACCACTGCGCCCCGGGCATTCCGGTGTCGGCCAGGATCTCCGTCGCCCGCTCCCCCAGGTCGAAGTAGTCCCAGATCGCGCCCCAGAACCCCGCCAGGTCGTCGACCGACCACTGCCACAGGGACCGATAGTCCGAGACCTCGACCCGGTGCCGGGCGGCCACGAAGCGCGCGAAGTCGGTGATCCGCGCCTGTTCGATATCCGGAGAGCCCGGCACCCACTGCGGCGCCACCGTCACACTCGTCATCGCGCGCTCCACCCGCCGTCCATCACATACGACGAGCCGGTGACCATGCCCGCGTGGTCGGAGGCCAGCCACCCGACCAGCGCCGCCACCTCCTCGGGCTCGATCAGCCGCTTGATCGCGCTCTCGGTCAGCAGCACCTTCTCCACCACCTCCTGCTCGGGAATGCCGTGCGCTACGGCCTGTTCCGCGATCTGCTTGTCCACCAGCGGTGTTCGCACATAGCCAGGGTTCACGCAATTGCTGGTGACGCCGTGCGGGCCGCCCTCGAGGGCGGTCACCTTCGACAGTCCTTCCAGCGCGTGCTTGGCCGTCACATAGGCCACCTTGAACGGCGAGGCCCGCAGGCCGTGCACCGAGGACACATTGATCACGCGGCCGAAACCCTGGGCGTACATGTGCGGCAGCGCGGCCCGGATCAGCAGGAACGGCGCCTCCACCATGAGTGTCTGGATCAGCCGGAACCGGGCGGGCGGGAAATCCTCGAGCGGGCTGACGGTCTGCACACCGGCGTTGTTGACCAGGATGTCCACCGACAGCGACAGTTCCGCGAGCGCGTCGACGTCGAGCAGATCGACCGCCCAGGCGTGGCCACCGATCTCGGCGGCCACGGTCTTGGCACCCAGCTCGTTCACGTCGGCGACGGTCACCTCGGCGCCGCGCGCGGCCAGCTCGTGCGCGCACGCCACGCCGATCCCGCCCGCCGCGCCGGTGACCAGGGCCTTGCGTCCGATCAGGTCGCTCATGCCGGAACGACCTTGGTCGGCACCGGCGCCGGCGCGGTCACCGTCTCGGCGGCATCCGCGACGTCGAGGGACTCGAGGTCGATGCCCTTGGTCTCCCTGGCGCACAGCACCGCGATCACCGTGATCGCCGCCGCCACCGCCAGGTACACCGCGATCGGGACCGACGAGCCGTAGGAGTCGAGCAGCTTGACCGCGATGATCGGCGCGAGCGAACCCGCCACGATCGAGGTGACCTGATAGCCCAGGGACACACCGGAATAGCGCATCCGGGTCGGGAACATCTCCGCCATGATGGCGGGCTGACCGGCGTACATGAGGCCGTGGAAGACCAGTCCGATGATGATCGCGGTCAGGATCAGCAGGCTGTGACCGGAGTCCATCAGCGGGAAGGCGAAGAAGCCCCACGTCGCGGCGGCGAGGGCGCCGACCAGATACACGGGCCGACGGCCGAACCGGTCACCGAGGTGGCCCGCCAGCGGGATCACCATCATGTGCACGGCGTGCGCGGCCAGCAACCACCACAGGATCGTCGTCGTGTCGGCGTGCACGTGCACCTTCAGGTAGGTGATCGAGAAGGTGACGACCAGGTAGTACATGATGTTCTCGCCGAACCGCAGGCCCATGGCCGTGAAGACGCCGCGCGGGTACCGCCGCAGCACCTCGAACACACTGAACGAGGTGGCCTTGGCGTGCTCCATCTGCCGCTGCGCCTCGACGAAGATCGGGGCGTCGGTGACCTTGGTGCGCACGTAGTAGCCGACCAGCACGACCACCGCCGACAGCCAGAAGGCCACGCGCCAGCCCCAGCTCAGGAAGGCGGCATCGGACAGCGTCGAGGTCAGCACGAGGAGCACGACCGTGGCGAGCAGATTGCCCGCGGGCACACCGGCCTGCGGCCAGCTCGACCAGAACGCCCGGCTGCGGCTGGGGCTGTGTTCGGCCACCAGCAGGACCGCGCCACCCCATTCCCCGCCGATCGCGAAGCCCTGGATGAAGCGCAGGGTCACCAGCAGCGCCGGTGCCCAGTAGCCGATCTGGGTGAAGGTGGGCAGACAGCCCATCAGGAAGGTCGCGCCGCCGACCAGGACCAGGCTCAGCTGCAGCAGCTGCTTGCGGCCGTAGCGGTCACCGAAGTAGCCGAAGACGATGCCGCCGAGCGGGCGCGCGGCGAAGCCGACCGCGTAGGTGACGAAGGCGGCCAGAATCGCGTCCAGATCACTGGTGCCCTTGGCGAAGAACACCTTGCTGAAGACGAGGGTGGCGGCGGTGCCGTAGAGGAAGAATTCGTACCATTCGACGACGGTGCCTGCCATCGAGGCGGCTACGACTCGGCGCAGACCGCTCGGGGCGCGGTTCTCACCGGCCACCGGGGTCGCATTGCGGACGCTCATCACTGCTCCTTGGTGATCGAGACCACCTCACGCCAGGAATGTGATGTGGCCCACTAGCAATGCGAAGAGTATTCGTGCAGATCGAATCCGGTCGCAATGGCCAAGTTCGCACCCGTAATCTGCGAAGATGCAGAAATGAGCGCTACCTCGTCTGATCCGGGTCGGCGTCCGAGCGCCGATGACCTGCTGGTTCTGCTGGCGGTCGGCCGATCGGGCCGCTATGTCACCGCCGCCGAGGAACTCGGCATCAACCACACGACGATCTCGCGGCGGATCGCGGCGCTCGAGCGCGCGGTCGGCGGCCGGGTGCTGACCCGGGTCACCGGCGGGTGGGAGCTGACCGAGCTCGGGCGCTCGGCGCTGGCCGCCGCGGAGACCATCGAGACCGCGGTGCGCTCACTGGGCACGGCGGACGGGGAGCGGGAACTCGAAGGGGTGGTGCGGCTCTCGGCCACCGACGGATTCAGCGCCTATCTCGCCGCCCCCGCCGCCGCACGGGTACAGCGCACGCATCCGAGGGTGGCGGTCGACATCGTCGCCACCACCCGGCGCGCGTCCACCCAGCGCAGCGGACTCGACATCGAAGTGGTGGTCGGGCAGCCCCAGGTCCATCGCGCCGAGGCGATCCGGCTGGGCGACTACAGCCTCGGTCTCTACGCCGCGCGCGACTACCTCGCCGAACACGGCACCCCGGCAGCCGTCGCGGAGCTGCGCCACTATCCGCTGGTGTACTTCATCGAGTCGATCCTGCAGGTCGACGATCTCGACCTGGCCACCGATTTCGCGCCCGACATGCGCCGATCCGTGTCGTCCACCAACGTTTTCGTGCACGTCGAGGCCACCAGGGCCGCGGCCGGGATCGGCCTGCTGCCGTGCTTCATGGCCGACCGGCACGACGATCTCGTCCGGGTGCTCGGAGCGCACGTGCGGGTGCAGCTCACCTACTGGCTCGTCATCCGCTCCGAAACGCTGCGGCGGCCCGAGGTGGCCGCCGTCGTCGACGCGCTGCGTGCCACCGTCGAGGAACGGCGCGCGGAACTCCTCGGTGCTCAGCGTGGGTCGGGGCAGCGGCCCGCGTAGTGGGTGAGGCCGAGGCCGTTGCTGCTCTTGCTGCGCCCGACCGGGCCGTTCTTGGCCGACCGCAGCCAGGTGCCCCTGGTGTCGAGGACGGGCATCCGTTCGCTGAACGCGCGGCTGTAGCGGGTGGTGCCGTCGACGGTGAGGATGCCGTCGCGGACATCGATGTGGGCGACGGTGGCCCAGAACGAGTTCTTGCCGTTGCCGATGACGACGGTGATCTGATCGGCGTCGGGGCCGGGTAGCCCGTCGCGACCGGCACGGCCGTAGCGGACGCGCACGCGTGGCTTGCCGAAGGTGTCGATCGCGCCGGCGCCGTTGTCGACGGATTGGTACACGTTGAGCAGCAGGTCGCCGTTCTCGGTGGGCCGCACGATCACCTGCTCGGTGGCGGGCAGGTTCTTCGCGCCGGGACCGCGGCTGTCGCCCTGATGGTGGATGAACGGCCACACGGCCAGGTCGCCCTGGTGGCCCTTCTCGCCGCTGATCACGACGTAGTCGCCGGTGATCTCGTTGCGGCAGAAGAAGTACACGTCCAGGTCGCCTTTGCCGAACTTCGTCACGCGGCCGCTCGGGTCGTACTGCGCACCGCGGCCGTCCCATTCGAGGCCGACCGTGAGGACGTAGCCCGGGTCGCCCTTGCGCAGATCGATGCTGGCGCGCCGATCGGGCGAGTCCTTGGTGAGCACGACGTCGACCTTGCGAAGGTCGATCGCCGGAGGGCTCGGCGGCGCCGGAGGGCTCGGCGGCGCCGGACGCGGTTGCGGCACGGCGGGCTTCGGTGCACCAGCGAGCTGGGCCGGGGCGCCGGCGGGCGCGACGGCCTCGGCCGGTTCCTCGTCGTCCACCACGATCCCGTGCTCGGTCGCGAACGCCGCCAGCCCGGCGCTGTACCCCTGCCCGATCGCGTCGAGGCGCCACCCGCTCCCCCGCCGATACAGCGCCACCGCTTGCAGCACCGTCTCCGAATCCAGTCCCGGCGGAACGAAATTCAGCGCCTGCCCGGTTCCGGCGACCGCCACCCGCAGCCCACTGACCTCCCCGAACCGCAAGCCCTGGGCCTCGGTGCTCGCGGCGATCACCACCCGCTCGATCTCGGGCGGGACGGCCGCGAGATCCACCGACACCACGGCATCGGATTCCAGGCGCACGCCGGGCGCCGACGGATTGTTGAAGAACACGAAATCGGCGTCGGAGCGGACCCGGCCCGCCGCGGTCACCAGCACCGCCGACACGTCGACCGCGCCGGTCGGACCGTCCAGATCGATGCGCACCGTGTAGCGCCCGTCGACCAGATCGGTCTTGGACCCCTTGGACACCTCGACCACCGTCGCGCTTCCCGTCATGACGCCGCCCTCCACGGTCGTTGCCCTCGTCGCTACCCGCGATCAGCCCACGGTACCCGGGTCACGGCCGTGGGGGCCTGGCATCGCGCGAGCCCGCGCAGCGGGTGCCCGGACTGTCGGTGCCGATAGCGGGCCACCCGGACCGTTGGCGTCGTTCACAGGATTCACCCGGATCGGTGGCGCCCGCGGGGACCGGTGTCGTTCACTGGTCGCCATGGACGTCCGTGCACTGATCGACCGCAAGCTGGGTCGCCGGGTCTCGGTGGTGGTGCCCGCGCTCGACGACGAGGACACCGTCGCCGGGGTGATCGCCGCCGTCCGGCCCTGGCTCGGCGGGCTGGTCGACGAACTGCTCGTCATCGACGCGGGCTCGACCGATCGCACCATCGCGCGGGCCCGCGCGGCGGGCGCCGCGGTGTACACCCGGGAGGAGGCGCTGCCGGGGGTGACGCCCCGGCCGGGCAAAGGCGAGGTGCTGTGGCGGTCGCTGGCGGTGAGCACCGGCGATCTACTCGTCTTCCTCGACGGCGATCTGGTCGAGCCGGACCCGGATTTCGTCCCGACGCTGGTCGCCCCGCTGCTCGACGATCCGGGGCTCGCGCTGGTGAAAGGCTTCTACCGACGGCCGCTGCCGAGCGGGGACGCCGACGGCGGCGGGCGGGTGACCCAGCTCGTCGCCCGCCCACTGCTCACCGCGCTCGCGCCCGCCCTGGCCGAGATCGTGCAGCCGCTGGGCGGCGAATACGCCGCCACCCGAACGTTTCTCGGCGGCATCTCCGTCGCCGGCGGCTACGGAGCGGAGATCGGGATCCTCATCGACTGCTGGCAGCGGCACGGTCTGTCGGCGATCGCCCAGGTCGACCTCGGCGTCCGGCGGCACCGCAACCGGCCGACGCACGAACTGGCGGTGATGAGCAGGCAGGTCGTGGCGACCCTGCTCGACCGCCTCGGCATCCGGGACTCCGGGATCGGCCTCGTGCAGTTCCTGCCCGGCGAATCGGGCTGGCAGCGGATGCCGTCCGAGGTCAGCCTGGCCGACCGGCCCCCGATGACACAGCTGATCGCGACCCAGCGCGAGATCGCCTGACGCGACGAACGCCGGCCCGGCCCCAGGGACCGAACCGGCGTCCGCCGCACCGGATTACACCGCGACCAGTCCGAAGTCCAGCTTCACCAGCTGGTCGGCGCAGTCGAAGTACCGGTCGTCGTGGGTGATCACGATGACCGTCTTGCCGCGCCGCTTCAGATCGGTGAGGATCTCGCGATAGAAGACCTCGCGGAAGCGTGGCTCCTGATCGGCGGCCCATTCGTCGAAGACGTAGATCTGCCGATCCTCGAGCAGCGCGGTGAGCAGTGCCAGCCGCTTGCGCTGCCCCTGCGACAGATCCACGGTCGACAGGCGCCCGTCCCGCACGCTCACCTTGTGCGCGATCTGCAACTCCTCGAGGTACCGCTGGACTTCGGCGTCGATACCGGGACGGTCGAAGCCCAGGTAGTCCTCGAACAGATGGAAATCGGTGAACACCGCCGACGAATTCTGCCGGTACCACTCGATGTTGTCGTGGTCGATCCTCTCCCCGTTGAGCGACAACGACCCCGAGCGTGGCACGTACAGACCGGTGATGAGCTTGGCCAGCGTCGACTTCCCGCTGCCGTTGCCACCGACGATGAACGTGATCTGCCCCGGTTCGAAAACCAGGTCGATCGGACCGAGCCGGAAGCCGGCGTCCTCGGACTCGTCGAGTCCGGGCGGCGGTGCCAGCGGGCGCACATCGGTGCCACCGTGGTCGATCCAGTTCTTACCGTTGACATCCGGCTGCGCGCCACCCGGATGCGCACCGGGATGCGCGGGATGCGGCCCGTGCCCCGGCCTGCCGTTGCCGTTGCGCGGTGGCATGCCCGGACGCGGCGGATGTCCACCCCGCTCGGGCGGACCACCCGGTCCGGCCGGATGCGCGCCGGGCGGCGGCGGCACGAGCGACGGAGCCTCGGCGCGGTACACATAGCTGACATTCGTCAGTTCCAGCTTGGCCTCCCCTGCCACTGGACGCTCGGTGTACGGCAGGAGCTCCTCGTTGTGCAGGGTCTCCATCGACAGGTTCATCGCCCGGATCTTGGCCAGCGCGACGTCGCCGCGCAGCAGGTCCGGGATGCGGTGCATGAAGTTCTGCATCGGCATCGCCAGGAACGTGGTGACCAGCACGTAGCCGACCATCGTGTCCCGCGGCAGATCCAGGGCCGCCGCGATGACGAACAGGATCAGCGCCATCGTCGCCAGCTGCAACGCCTGGCCGAAACCCTGCGCGTAGGAGAACTTCGAGCCCGCGTCGGTGTTCTGATCGCGCAGCGTGCCCGCGGAGCCGAGCAGATGCCGATCCATGAAGTCCCGGCGCCGGCCACGGTGCAGCTTCAGTTCCTTGATGCCGAGCGTGACGGCCTGGAACGAACGCAGCAGCGCGTCCTCGTTCTCACGGGCCTCGCGGTAGATCCCGCGCACCCGCTTGAGCACCAGCTCGACACACGCGATGCCGACCAGCGTGCCCGCCACCGTCACCGCGAAGATCGGACCCGACACGATGAACAGGAACACGAAGCAGCCGATGATGGTCGCCACGTCGACGCAGATCGACGGGATGGCGGTCACCGCCTGCGACAGCGAACGCACGTCCTCGGTGAGCGTCGCCATCAGGCGGTGCATACCGAGCCGTTCCAGATGCTCGAGCGGCGCGGAGACGATGCCCGAGCTCAGGTCGCTGCGCAACCGGAAGATCGCGTCCTGCGACAACCGGATCAGCAGTACCTGCGACGCCACCCCACTGACCAGGATCACCAGACCGGTCAGCCCGAACCGCAGCAGCAGCTGATCAGGCTGCGGCTTCGGCGAGACGACCGCGTTGATCAGGGTCACCAGGTAGGTGTTGGCCACACCGCAGATCAGGCCGGCGGCCACCACGGCGGCGATCCTGGCCGGCGAGAGCGCGGCGAGAAAACGGAGTAGATGCATGACGTGCGCTCTCAGCTGCGGATGACATCGAACACGATGCCCTCGAGGGTGACTCCGGGCGCGAACGAGAACGCCACCCCGGTGGAAATCGGTGCCGCCGAACGCGCGTCGCGGATCATCCGCTCCAGCACGAAGATCAGCGAGACACTCAGCATGTTGCCGTGCTCGGCGAGCACCGCCCAGCTCGGCGCCGCCGCCTCGGCCGGGATCCCCAGCGAGCGCGCCGACTCCTCGATGATGCGGGGACCACCGGGGTGGATCGCCCACAGCTCGATGTCGTCCTTGCCCAGGCCGTTGCGCGCGAGCACCCCGGTCACCACCGGATCCACCCCGCGGTAGATGTAGTCGGGCAGGCTGGTCGCCAGCTCGCAGGTGATGCCCGCGTCCTTCACGCCGAGCACGATGCCGTCCTCCGCGTCGTCGAACAGGTGACTGAAGCTGTCGCGGATGACGATGCTGCCCGGGGCCAGCGGCTGGTGCACCTGGTTGGCGCCGATCACCACCGCGCCGCACCCGTCACCGAAGAGGCTGTGGGTGATGACATCGTTGACGTCGTCGTCGAACACCGCGTTCACCGAGCTCAGCTCGATGCACAGCACCATCGCCTTCTTGTCCGGGTGCGCCCGGACGTAGTCGGTGGCGGCTCGGATGCCGTTCATCGCGGCGGCGCAGCCCATGAAGTTGACGACCATCCGGCCCACCGTCGGCGACAGCCCCAGCTGCTTGACCACCGCGACGTCGACGCCGGGAGCGATGAAGCCGGTGCTGGTCACGAAGATCAGCTGGCCGATGTCGTCGGCCGGGTTCGCCAGGCCGGCGACGGCGCGACGGGCCACGTCGACCGCGAGCGGCGCCGCGTGCTCGAAGAACAGGTTCATCCGCTCCCGGATGGTGCCGGGGCGACGGCTGAACTCGAGGAACTCCGGGTCGAGCGGGTCGATCGCCAGGTGCCGGGTGTCGATCCGGGTCTTCTGGTAGATCCGCGGAATACGCTGCCGCTGCGCGGGATCGGAGAACAGCTCGGCGACCCGGCCCGCGTTCACGGTCTGGTCGACCACGAGTTCGGGCGATCCGGTGGCGACCGCTTCGATCACGCCGACGGTGGTCGGCGGGGCGGGCGGTAGCAGGTCGTGCCCGCGCTCGACGTCGGCCGTGCGGAGCAGATCAAAGGAAACAGACACGGGCACAAATCCTTTCGAAACAGAAATGAACGTGGCAGCGGAGTCGGCTCAGACGGTTCCGATGCCGGTGAAGCCCTGCACCGTGTAGGTCACACAGGTCTTCAGCGCTGTCGGTGCGCAGTGTTCGCGCACGAATCCCCACCGGTTCTCCTCGGCGTCACGCGAGGGCGCGAGCAGGTAGGTCCGGCACAGCTTGGGGAAACGATCTCCGAAGAAACTCTTCGCGGGCAGCCACTCCACGCCGAACTTCGCGGCCTCCTCGCGCACCACGTCCTCGGTGGCGATATTGGCGAAACCGCTGCGCTGGAACGGAAGCACGTGGTGCACCCGGTGCGAGCTCAGACCGGCGGAGAGGAAGCAGTCGACATACTTGTTGCCAACGACGGTCAGGTCGTAGGCCTGCTCGAGCTGGTTGACCGCCCAGTCCTCGGTCTCGGTGTGCAGTTCCTCGGTCGGCACCTCGAAGTCGTGGCTGGCCACCACCATGAAGGTGCTGATCCACAGCGTGATCACGAATTGCAGTGCCCAGGCCCAGAAGTCGCCCGCCAGGGTGAAGACCACCACCTCGGCCACCAGCAGGAAGCGAACACCGAACGATCCGATGAAGTGCGGCAGCGCGCCGCCCCAGGTGCCGTACATGTCCTTGATGCCCACCTTGCGGGTGAGCCGGCAGACATCGAGCAGGCGAATGATCATGCCCGTCAACAGATGTCCGAACTTGTGCACGGTGTGCACGGGGACCCGGTACAGGCGCGGCACCTGCATCATCATCGTGAAGACGTTCTTCTTGATGTCGACTTCACTCTGCGTGTGCGGGTGGTGCAGCAGGGCGTGGCCGTCGGCGGTGACGAAAGACAGTGCGACATAGTTCATGTCGAACGCGTTCACCGCGTACTTGTTGAGCCCCTTCTGCGCCCGGTGGATGGCGTAGTGACCGAACCCGGCCAGGGAGCTGCGCAGCAGCACCATCGCGATCACGAAGACCGGCAACGGCATCCAGCTGGTGTCCCACAGACGCAGGCCCTGCACGGCGAAGTACAGGAAGATCAGCACCGCGACGACGACGTCGAACGCCCGGTCCATCCGCTTCAGGCGGGCCGCCAGCTCGGGCTCCTTGATCCGGGCCTTGATCTGATGCAGGAGGTCGTTCTTGTTGTCGAACTTGTACTTCGGGGTGTCGTCCCAGCTGTTGAAGCCTTCCTTGAACAGGAAGTCGGGCGCGTTGTTCTTCGGGTGGATGTCTTCCGGAGTGGCATCGCGACCGAGGCTGTAACGCTCGATCATCCGCGCGATTTTTTCCGGATCACGGTGGTAGGAACCGATGATCGAGGTGATGTCGCGGTTCTTCGTCCGGCCGATGAAGAATTCACCGCCTGGATGCTTGGAGATCCAGTCACTCAGGTCGTAGGCTCTGCCGTTATAGACCCACACGTTGTTGACGGGAGGCCGACCCCCAGGGCCGGGCGGTGGCGGGAGCTCGCGCTCCTCTTCATCAGGTCGATCATCGATCGTCATTTGTTCTTCCTCCGTGTCGATCGGCGTTCGATGCGTGCTGCCTGCCGACCAGCGTCCCGACACGTATAGTCCTTGTGGCGCCTTGCATCTCGCTGAACATTCTCTTATTGGTGCCGCGTCCACGGCCCGAAGCTCTGGTCATCGCAGGCGACACCCAGACGACACACCGGCCCGGGGCCGCGGACGGCACTGCGTGCCAGGCTCCGCGATCCCCGGACCGGTGTGTCGTGATCCGGTTCGGTCGGCTCGGATCAGCCGGCCGGCTTGACGATGTTGACCGGCTTGGCCCAGTTGGACAGGCCGACGGTGACCTCGCCCTGGTCCTTCTTCACCACGGCGCGAACGAGATTCGGGCCCTCGCCGGTGGACGCGGCGTCCGACGGCTTGGTCGAATCCGAGGCCGGCGGCGCGGTGTCCTGGATCCACAGGGTGATCGGCATGGTGCCGGCGTTCTCGCCGACGCGGGGCACGATCGGGTCGATCACGGCGGCGTCGATGGTGCCGGTGACCTTGACGGTGTTGATGCCGTCGATGACCTCGCGGCCCTCGGTCTTCGGGTTCTGGACGTTGGCGATCACGTTCGCGATGCCCTTGTCCTTGTCCAGGATGACGCCCGGATCGTAGACCTTCTCCGCCGGGCCCGCGGGCACGTAGCGGCCGCCGGCCTGGGTGTAGAGAACCTTGTCCACCACGAGGAACTTCGACTCGGTGAAGTCGGCCTCCGGCTTGAGCTTGACCTTCGCCTCGCCCATCGCGGCGCCGGAACCCTGGGTCTCGTTGGTGACGTCGGCCGAGACCGTCTCCACGGGCAGGTTCGGCAGGTTCTTCACGTTGATCTTCAGGTGCACGGTGTGCAGGGTCTGCGTGGTCTTCGCCGACTCCTTCACGATCTGCGCGCCATCGGGCAGCTGACCGGTCGGCGGCGCCGCGGTGGTGGTGGCGTCGTCCTTGGTGCAGCCGGTCACGAGCGCGGCGCAGAGAGCGGCGGCCGCGACGATCGAGGTGATGCCGGAGCGCCGCGCGAAGCGGCTCCGGGGGGTGGGGTTCGGTGTGGTGTCGATCAAGTTTCATCCCCTGGAGATGTCGTGTCTGGCGTTGGTGAGGCAGCCGAAGCTGCCGGTGCCTGCGACATACTAAGCAGACCATCGGACATCTCGCGCTCCCCCGACGGCGATAGTACCCGAGGTTCGCAGATTGCGACTTGCAAGCGCGCACTGAGGTTTTCGATTGCGTTCAGCGGGGTTGACTCGATTGTTTTCCCAGGTCAGACGACCACGTGGACCCCTCCTCCCAAGAAGGTTTGTGGTCCGGCGGGAAGTTCTCAGTGAGGACCGCCCTCAAAGTGCATGCAATAATGCGCATATATATGTACCAATATGGTACCGGGATAGACGGGCTCCTTGCGATGAAGCCCCGGTGTGCGCCTGCGCGGACCAGGCGGTAGACGAACGTCACCGGGGCTGGTCAGCGCAGCGCGACTTCACCGACTCGGCGGGCGGCGCCGAGGCGGCACGGCCTCCCCTATTCGGCGTCCAGGTACACCGGAACGCTGGTGTGCCCGTTGGAGATGAAGCTCTGCACCGGGGTGAGTTCGGCCGGGCTCGCGGCCAATCGCATCCGCGGGAACCGGTCGAACAGCGCGGGCAGCGCCACGGCCGCTTCCAGGCGGGCCAGCGAGGCGCCGATGCAGTGGTGTGCCCCGTGGCCGAAGGCGAGGTGCTGCTCGCGGGTGGCGCGGGCGGGGTCGAACGTGGCGGTGTCGGCGCCGTGGATCTTCGGGTCGCGGCTCGCGGCAGCGTACGAGGCGAGGATGGCCTCGCCCTTGGCGATCCGGTACCCGCCCTCGATCTCGATGTCCTCCACCGCGTACCGCAGGGGCAGGTGCGCCACCGGCGCCTGGAAACGCAGTGTCTCCTCCACCACGTCCGCCCACGACACCTCACCCGCGTCGACGGCGGCCCGCTGTTCGGGATGGCTCAGCAGGGCGACGATCGCCTGGTCGAGCAGGTTGACCGTGGTCTCGTGCCCGGCGTTGATGACCAGCATCAGCGTGTCGACGAGTTCCTTCTCCGACAGCGGGGAGTCGTTGTCCTCGTCGCGGGTGGTGATCAGCACGCTGGTGACGTCGTCGCCGGGATGCGCGCGCCGGTAGGCGACGAGTTCGCTGACCAACCGGTACATCTCGAGGTAGTTGGCCTGTGCTTGTTCGGCCGTGAACGAGCCGTCGAAGAAGCCGTCGACGCACTTGTGCAGCGCGGGACCCAGTTCCTCCGGCACACCGAGGAGTTCGGTGATGACCCGGATCGGCACCGGGTAGGCGAAACCGGTGCGCAGGTCGACCGGCTCACCGGCCGGGGCGGCCGCCAGCGCGTCGAGCAGGCTCTCGGTGATCTCGGCGATCCGTGGACGGAGCGCGGTGCTGCGGCGATGACTGAACGCCGGGGACACCAGCCGGCGTAGCCTGCGGTGATCGGCGCCGTAGGCGGTGAACATGTTGTCCACGGCGACCCACGGCAGCAGCGGCCAGGCCTCGGTGATCTCGCCGTTGATGAACGCCATCCAGTGCTGTCGTGGATCTTTCGACACCCGGGGGTCGGCGAGCAGGCCGCGGAGCACGGCCTGATCGGTGACCGACCAGGCGGGCACGCCGCCGGGGAGTTCGACCAGCGCCACCGGCCCGCGCTGCTGAATGCGCGCCGACTCCCCTTGGATGTCGGCACCGGTCGAATCCAGCACGATCGGTTCCATGATGTTCTCCTCCATACCAGGGACCTCGGCCCGTGATCGATAGTGCCGCAGCCGGTTTCGGCCACGTGGTGGGCAAACTTACCCCGCGACCGGGCCGCTCAGGGGACGAACAGCGGCGCCGAGGGCGGGAAGCTGATCGGTAGCGCGGTCATCGCGCGGTGGAACGGCCCCGGCCGCCAGGCGATCTCGTCCGCGGGCACGGCCAGGGTCAGGTCCGGCAGTGCGTCGAGCAGTTGGTCGAGCGCGTCCTGCGCGATCTGATAGGCCACCGAACGCGCCGGGCAGGCGTGTGGGCCCGCGCCCCAGGCGAGGTGGGACCGGTTGCCGTTGCGGTCGCCCTGGGCGATCGCGGGGTCGTTGTTGCAGGCCGACAAGCTGATCACCACCGGCTCGTTGGCCGGTAGCCACACGTCGTCGACCATGACCGGCTGCCGCGGATAGGTGGTGCAGAAGTTCGCCATCGGCGGGTCGAGGAACAACACCTCGTCGAGGGCGTCGCGGGTGGACAGGCTGCCCGCGATCACGCCGCCGCCGAACCGGGAGTCGGTGAGGATGAGCAGCAGGGCGTTGCTGATGAGGTTCTGCATCGGCTCGATACCGGCGCCGTAGAAGCTGATCAGGTTGTAGAGCATCTCCTCGTCGTCGAGACCGGCGGCGTGGTGCGCCAGCCGCGAAGTCAGATCGTCGCCGGGAGCCGCACGGCGCAGGGTGATCAACTCCATCAGCGCCGCGGACAGGTACTCCATGCCCCAGGCGGCGTTGACGGTGTCGAACAGCGCGGCCATCCCGGTGGCGACCCGCCGCCCCAGCTCCGGGGTGCAGCCGACGATCTGGTTGAGCGTTTCGAAGACCAGCGGAAAAGCGTACTGCGTCAGCACATCCGCGGAACCGGCGCCGCAGAACGTGTTGATCAGCGGGATAGCGACCTGTTCCACGATGGTGTGCAGGGCATGGTGGTCGATGTAGTCGATCGCGGTGACGTAGGCCTGCCGGTAGCGGGCATGCACCGGACCGGAGTTGCGCAGCGCGTTCGGATACCACTGCATCATCGGCCGCACCGGGCAGTCCTCCGGGATGCTGTCCTGCCACACCCGCGGATCCGCCGGAAAGTTGTCGGGGTCGTGCAGGATGCGCACCGCGGTCCGGTAGCCGAGCACCAGGTTGGCCGGGACGCCCGGGGACAGCTCGATCGGCGCTATCGCCCCGTATCGCTCCCGCATGGCGCGGTAGTTCCCGTGCGGATCCGCGGCGAAATCCGGCTCGTAGACGCGCCCGTGGACCGGGCAGCCGGCTCCCCCACCGGACAACGGCGACGACTGCGGCGCGGGCCGGCCTCCATGGACCTCCTCCACAGCTGGTGCTCCTTCCCGAGCGGACGGCAGGGTCGTACGGCACGGCGAACTCCGCTGGCGCACAACCGCCGTCGACACAACGCCACGACGATGCCACGCTCCGCACAACGCCCGGACCGGCGTGACATACCGGTGAGTAGGCGCCCGCGAGCTGTACGTCGTTCGAAGTGCCGTACCGACGACGGCGGAAACGGATGATCGGCAATCCCCGACATTCCGGCTACGGTGTAGTTATCCAATTCACCGAGACCCGACATCTTGGAGTCAGCATGCCGAAGTTGGAGATCAAGAGAAAGTCCGTACTGTCTCGGAAAGAGGCCTCCGAGCGGCTGATCGCGATAGGCAAGGCACTGGCAGGCGAATCGGAGGTGGAATTCGGTTCGGAGGGCGATTCTATCGAGGTCGAAGTCGCCGACCGGGTCAGGTGGGAATTCGAGATCGAGGTCGACGGCACCGAGACCGAGATCGAAATCGAAATAAAATGGCGGGACGACCCGGGCGAATCAGCGGCAGCTACTCCCCCGCGACCCAAGGCTGCCGCGGCACCGGCCAAGACCACGACACCGGCGAAGACCACGGCGCGGACCAAGGCCGCCACACCGGCCAAGGCCACGCGCCGCACGCGGGCCAGGAAACATCCCGCCGGCTAATTGCCTACGGTACCGAACCTCGGCGGGGCTCAGCCGGGTGCGATCGGCTCGAAGGAACGGATCGAGTCGGCACCGGCACCCACCACCCCGGCCGAGGATTCCGGCACTTCGTTCCACGCGCCCGACAGGTCGCCCAGCGGCTCCGAGACCACGAATCGGGTCTCGGAGCCGAGCTCGCGCAATATCTCGACCTCGGGGTGCAGTGCCCGCAATGCGGCGATCCCGGTCGAGAAGAACAGCGACCGCGATTCCCGCTCGCTGGAATAGCGGAAAATCCACAGGAATTGTCCGTCGGTGGTCGCGACGGTCAACTGTACCGGGTGTTCGACGCCGTACGCGTGCCCGACGTCCTCGACGAAACCCACCGCGCGGGCGACGGCACCGAAGGGGTCGTCCACGAGCCCGAACGTCAACGCGAGAAAGAACAGGGTTTCGCTGTCGGTCGAGCCCTCGATATCGGCGAACAGCCCCGGTTCGACGGCGGCCAGCAGGTCGCGCCGGGTCTCGTGGAAGCCGCGCAGGGCGCCGTTGTGCACCCACAACCAGCGCCCGTGCCGGAACGGATGACAATTGCTGCGCTGCACCGGCGTCCCGGTCGAGGCGCGAACATGCGCGAGCATCATCGGTGTGCGCACCTGACCGGCGATCTCGCGCAGATTTCGATCGTTCCAGGCGGGTTCGATGCTCTTGTACACCGCCGGTTCGGTGCCGAGGCCGTACCAGCCGAGGCCGAAGCCGTCACCGTTGGTGGTGGTCGCGCCCATGCGGGAATGCAGGCTCTGGTCGATCAGGGAGTGTTCAGGGCGGAACAGCAGATCCTCGGCGAGGATCGGCTCACCCGAGTACGCCATCCACCGGCACACGAGTCCATTCAACCAGAAACGACGGCCTACCGCTTCCGGCCGACACCGCCGACGATGCAGTGGCGGACGGCGTTCAGCGGCGTCAGGTGGGGCCCGTCGGGCCACCAGTCGTCGCAGCGGACGAGGCCGGGTTCGACCATCTCCAGGTCGCCGAACATGGCCTGGATCTCGTCCCTGGTGCGGAAGCGGCCGCTGCCCATCGGGCTGTGGATGAATTTCTCTTCCATCTTGCGGGCCAGTTCGCTGTATTCGGGCGTCTGCGGATCGTGGAAGTGGGCGATCGCGACGAACGAGCCCGCAGGCAGGGCATCGATGTAGGTCTGCATCAACGCGGGGCCGTCCTCCCCCAGGTAGTGATGCAGGGTGCCGATGTGGAACAGCGCCAGCGGGCGGGTGAAGTCGAGCGCGCCCCGGATCGTCTGGTTGCCGAGCACCTCGAGCGGGCGGAAGATGTCGGCCTCGGCGATGCGAGTACGACTGTTGCTGGCCAGCAGCGCCTGACCGTGCACGAGCACCGATGGATCGTTGTCGACGTAGACCACCCGCGACTGCGGATTGACCCGCTGCACGACCTGATGGGTGTTCTCCGCGGTGGGCAGGCCGGACCCGAGATCGAGGAACTGATCGATCCCGGCCCTGGCCAGGAACCGGCACGCGCGGATCAGGAAATCGCGGTTGGCCCAGGCCAAATCGTTGACCTGCGGCGCGACGGTGCGGACCTGTTCCAGCACCGCGCGGTCCACGTCGTAGTTGTCCTTGCCGTTGAGTGCGGCATCGTAGACGCGCGCGATGCTGGCGCGGGTGGTGTCCACCCCGACCGGAACGGCGCTGGGGTAGGCGGCAGAGCTGTGCGACATCGGGAGCCTCCGGGCATCGGACCGACTGTACGAAATCAGCCTAGAGCATCGGTTCCGTTGGCGGGGAAGCTATCCCGGGTGCGAGACCAGAATCAGAGCTGGGCTTCGATCGCGGCGACGACCTCGCCAGCGTCCGGGGTGACGGTCGGGCGGAAGCGGCCTGCGACCGTGCCGTCCCGGCCGATCAGGAACTTCTCGAAGTTCCACTGGATGTCGCCCGCGCTGCCGTCGGCGGCGGGGGTCTCGACCAGGGCGGTGTAGAGCGGGTGCCGGTCGTCGCCGTTGACCTCGGTCTTGGCCAGCAGCGGGAAGTCGACGCCGTAGGTCACCGAGCAGAATTCCTGGATCTCCTCGGCGGTGCCGGGCTCCTGACCCATGAACTGGTTGCACGGCACGCCGACCACGGTGAAGCCACGCTCGCCGTAGGTCTTCTGCAGTTCCACCAGGCCGGTGTACTGCGGGGTCAGCCCACACTTGGAGGCCACGTTGACCAGCAGGACCGCCCGGTCGCCCGCCAGCTCACCCAACGTGGTGTCGGCCCCGGTCAGGGTCTGCACCGCAATGTCTCGAATGTTCGCGCTCACCACAACACCACCAGATCTCGTCTACGTCGGTTCGATCGCCACCGTACCGGAGCCCGATCGGGGCGCAACCGTCCCGCTGGGCGGGAGCTTTTGTAACACGTTCTTGTTTTGTCGCGCGGTTGGCGGCACCATTTCGGTACGTACCCCGAGCAGCGGAGGAAGCCCGTGACCGAACAGCCCTATCGGATCGACACCGTCCGCCCGCTGCGCGCGAACGCCGTGGAGCACTGGGATTTCGAGGCCGACGTGGTGGTGGCCGGTTTCGGCATCGCGGGCGTCTGCGCGGCGATCGAGGCCGCCAGGGCGGGCGCGAAGGTCCTCATCCTGGAACGGACCGGCGGCTGGGGCGGCGCGGCGGCGCTGGCGGGCGGTTTCGTCTACCTCGGTGGCGGCACGCCGCTGCAGCAGGCGCTCGGCTTCGACGACACGCCGGAGAACATGGCCGCCTTCCTCAAGGCGGCGCTCGGCCCCGGCGTCGACGAGGCCAAGATCGACGACTACTGCGCGGGCAGTGTGGAGCACTACAACTGGCTCGTCGACTGCGGCGTGCCGTTCAAGGAGTCGTTCTGGGGTGAGCCCGGCTGGGAGCCGCCGCACGACGAGGGCCTGATGTACTCCGGTGGCGAGAACTCCGCGCCGTTCCTCGACATCGCCAAGCCCGCTCCGCGCGGGCACGTGCCGGAGCTGGCCGACAAGAAGATCGGCGAGCGCAGCGGCGGCTACATGCTGATGAAGCCGCTGGCCGACACCGTCGCCGCGCTCGACATCGACGTCGAGTACGACACCCGCATCCGCAGGCTGATCGTCGACGACGACGATCGCGTCGTCGGCATCCTGGCGACCAACTACGGCAAGCCGATCACGGTGCGGGCCGCCCGCGGTGTCGTCCTGGCGACCGGCAGCTTCGCCTACGACACCGAGATGATCGACCGCTACACCCCGCGGCTGAGCGGCAGGCCCGGCGCGGCGATCGAGGAGCACGACGGCATCGGCATCCGGCTGGCCCAGGCGCTGGGCGCCGAACTGGCGCACATGGACGCCAGCGAGGTGGCCATCTTCGGCGATCCGCAGATGATGGCGCGCGGCATCCTCGTCAACGGGCGCGGCCAGCGCTACGTCACCGAGGACACCTACCCCGGCCGGATCGGGCAGGCGACCCTGCTGCAGAACGACAACCAGGCCTTCCTCGTGATCGACGAGGCCTCGCTCGAGGAAGCGCTCGCGACCGAATCCGCGACCCCGTTCTTCCGGTTCCCGCCCAAGTGGGTCGCCGAGACGGTGGCCGAGCTCGAAGCGGACATGGGGCTGCCGGAGCAGACGCTGCAGACCACGATCGCCACCTACAACCGCCACGCCGAGAACGGCAACGACCCGCTGCTGGGCAAGAAGCCCGAATGGGTGCGCCCGATCTCGACGCCGCTGGCCGGTTTCGATCTGCGTGGTTTCACCGCCGGATTCACCCTCGGCGGGCTGCGCACCGACCTCGACTCGCGGGTGCTGCACGTCAGCGGGGAGCCGATTCCCGGACTCTTCGCGGCGGGTCGTTGCACGTCAGGGCTGTGCGCGTACGGTTATGTCAGCGGTGCTTCGCTCGGTGACGGCAGCTTCTACGGCCGTCGCGCCGGTCAGGCCGCGGCAGCGGCCGGCACGGACTGAGACAGGCGGCACCCACCGGACCGCCACTGTCAGTACGCTGCATGCAGCGCCGCCGCCGGACGACGAGTCCGGCTGCGCTCGCGGGCTTTTCGGGCCCGCGAGCGGGCGCGTCCAGTTGGCTACGACAGATGCAGTGCAGGATCGGAGTTGGACAGTGCAAGCAGGTGGGATGTCCGCGGATTACGTGATCGTCGGCTCGGGGTCGGCGGGGGCGGTGCTCGCGAATCGGCTCAGCGCCGACCCGGGCACCACGGTCGTGCTGCTGGAGGCCGGTCCGGCCGACGACGACAAGTTCGCCCATATCCCGGCGGCGTTCTCGAAGCTGTTCCGCACCGAGCGTGACTGGGACTACCTGACCGAGCCGCAGCCCGGCCTGGGCGACCGGCAGATCTACTGGCCGCGGGGCAAGACCTTCGGCGGCTCGTCGTCGATGAACGCGATGATGTGGGTGCGCGGGTTCCGCGCCGACTACGAGGAGTGGGGGCTCCTCGCCGGCGAGAAGTGGAACTTCGCGGCGGCGGTCGAGCAGTTCCGCAAGATCGAGAACGTCCAGGACGCGCAGTACCCGGACGAGGGGTCGCGCGGCCCGCTGCACGTGCAGCGTCAGCGCAGCCCGCGCGCCTCGACGCACGCCTTCCTGGAGGCCGCGCGCCAAGCGGGCCACGAGCTCGAGTCGCCGAACCGGCCCGCACCGCAGGGCTTCTCCCAGACGATGGTGACCCAGCGCGACGGCAGGCGCTGGAGCACCGCCGACGCGTACCTGCGCCCGGCGATGAAGCGGGCCAACCTGACCGTGCGCGCCGAGGCGCTGGCCACCCGGGTGCTGTTCGACGGCACCAAGGCCACCGGGGTCGAGTACCTGCACGACGGGCAGACCCACACCGTGACCGCGCAGCGCGAGGTCATCCTGTGTGGTGGCGCGGTGAACAGCCCGCAGCTGCTGCAGCTCTCCGGCATCGGCGACCAGGAGGAGCTCAAGAAGTTCGACATCGAGGTCGTCGCGCACTCCCCCGAGGTCGGCGCCAACCTGCAGGACCACCTGATCGCGGCGCTGGGCTACAGCGTCGACGGCGACTCGCTGTTCGCGGCGGAGAAGCCGCTCGAGCTGATCAACTACCTGGTCCGGCATCGCGGCATGCTCACCTCCAATGTCGGTGAGGCGTACGGCTTCGTGCGCAGCGAGCCCGATCTCGAGCACCCCGACCTGGAGCTCATCTACGCGCCCGCGCCGTTCTATCACGAGGGTCTGGTCGAGCCGACCGAGCACGGTGTCGTCGTCGGCGCGATCCTGCTGCGCCCGCGCAGCCGGGGCCGGATCGGTCTCGCGTCGGCCGATCCGACGGCCAAGCCGGTGATCGACCCGCGGTATCTGTCCGATCCCGACGGCGCCGACCGCGCCGCGCTGACCGCGGGCCTGCGGGTGTGCGCGAGCCTGGTCGAGCAGCCCGCGCTCAAGAGCGCGCTGGGCGCGCTGATCTACCCGCCGGAGGCGCCCGACGAGCTCGAGGCGGCCATGGCGCTGACCATCGAGCAGTTCTCGCACACCCTGTACCACCCGGTCGGCACCTGCCGGATGGGCACCGACGCGGCCAGCGTCGTCACCCCGGACCTGAAGGTGCGAGGGGTGGAGGGCCTGCGCGTCGCCGACGCGTCGGTGATGCCGTTGATCATCCGCGGGCACACCAACGCCCCGGCCGTCTTCATCGGTGAGCAGGCGGCGGACTTCATCCTGGCCGAGTCCTGACCCGCCGTGGTGGCGCGTCCGGCCGGGCGCGCCACCACCACCTCAGGCGAGAGCCAGCGCCAGCGAGCCCGCGGCGAGCAGCAGGTACGGCAGCGGATAACCGAGATCGGTGTAGGCGCGGGCGCGCAGGACGGTCAGTTCGGCGCAGAGGAAATACAGCACCAGCCCGGCCGCCGCGGCGATCGCCAGCGGCCGCGAGGCCAACCCGGCCAGCAAGGCCAGCCCGCCGACCGCCTTGATCGCCGCCAGCGGGGTCAGCGTCCACGGTGCGACGCCGTAGCGGCGCATGTTCTCGCGGACCCAGTCGGCGCGGACGACATCGACCGCGGCGGCGATCAGTGCGGCCAAGGCGGCGAGCACGGTGACGATGACGAAGCTCGTGTGCATGAGTGGGTTCCTCCGGTCTACGGTGAGCGACGGCGACCGCCGTCGATCCGATGACGAACGGGCCGGCCGAAAGGTGACCGATGCACGCGGATGCGCTCGCGCTCGCCTTCGAACAGCGCCGTGACCGGCTGCGCGGCGTCGCCTACCGGATGCTGGGCACCGCAGCCGAGGCCGAGGACGCGGTACAGGAGGCATGGCTGCGGCTGGACCGCGTCGCCGCGACCGAGATCGGCAATCTCGACGGCTGGCTGACCACCGTCGTCTCCCGGATCTGCCTGGATCAGCTGCGCGTCCGGGCCCAGCGCGCGGAGACCGCCGAGCCGGCCGTCGACGCACCCGCCGTCGGTCCCGGGGCCGACCCCGAGGACGACGCGCTGCTGGCCGACGCGGTCGGGCGCGCACTGCTCGTCGTCCTCGACGTGCTCGGACCGGAGGAACGCGTCGCGTTCGTGCTGCACGACCTGTTCGCCGTGCCCTTCGCCGACCTCGCCCCGATTCTCGGGCGGACACCGGCGACGACCAAGAAGCTGGCCAGCCGGGCCAGGCAGCGCGTCCACGCACCGGCCCGGATCGACCCGGCGGAACTCACGGCGCAGCGGGCCGTGGTGACCGCGTTCCTGAAGGCGGCGCGCGAGGGTGACCTCGACGAACTGCTCGCCGTGCTGGCGCCCGATGTGGTGCGCTCGGCCGATCCGGCGGCACTGCCACCCGGCATGGCCGCCCTGGTGCGGGGCGCGGCCGCGGTCGCCGAGGGAACGGTCGTGCTGCGGCAGCGCTCGCGCGAGGCGGTCGTGGTACTCGTCGACGGACGGCCCGGACTCGTCGTGGTGCGGGCGGGCCGGGCGCTGTTCGTGGTCACCTTCACGGTCCGCGACGCGCGGATCGCCGCCTACGACGTGGTCGCCGACCCGGCCCGGCTGGCCGGACTCACCGTGTCGCTGCTGCCGGAAAAGTCCTGATCCACTGCCCCGCGCCCGATTTCGGCACACAGTGCACGATGGCATGCCGTGCGGAGTCGCATGGCATGCGAGATCGCAGCGCGCGCAAGCGGACTCGGGTCGTCAGAGTGCCGGGACGCGCGCGAAGCCCAGCGGCGGGGTCGGGACCGGGCCCGAGCGCAGGTCGTGCCGGAAATCGGGCAGCAGCGGCAGCATGTCCACATTGCGCGCGGCATAGCAGCGCACCATCGGCAGCGCCCGCGATACCTCGGCGCGTTCCACCGGCTCGGCGTCGACGAACGCCATTCCCTCCAGCCCGAGGCCGAGGGTGTCGGCGACCCGCACGATCGAGGCCGACTTGCGGCCCCAGCCCACCTCGACCGCCGAGAACATCTCGTAGAGGCCGTGCCGGTAGAGCGTGCGCAGGGTACGGGAACGATCACCACGTGCCGCGACGGCATGCAGCACTCCGCGCTCGCTCAGCTTGGTGAGCGTACGCAGTGCCTGCGGGCGCAGCGTGGTGCTGGTCGAGTCGTGGACCACGCCGTCCCACAGGGTTTCGTCCAGTTCCCAGACCAGACAACGGACGGCAGGTCGCATGGTGCCCCTATCGGTTCGTTCCGGCGCGGAGAACTCTACAACCACTCATAGCGATGGACCAGACTTGTGACCGCTCACCAAGCAGGCAAGCAAGCATGGGTCCGCGACCCATAACCTGACGTTCCATTCCGGCATCGCCGCGGGTTGGCTAGGGTGAAGTCGCTGGACAGCGGGGGCAGAGCCGCAAGATGGGCGAAGGGAACACAGATGTCCGTTGAGAATCCACCCCGGCAATCGCTGACCATCTCCGGTCAGCCGATGTCGTCGCCGCTGAAGGACGTGCGCGCCCTGTCACGGCAGATGGTCGGCCACTTCGTCGCCAATGTCGTCCCCTGCGGCACCCTGCCCGGCGACGCGATCACCGGCGACGTCACCACCATCACGCGGATCTGCCTGGAATTCGCCGTCAGCATGCTCGACGGCCGCGACATCCCCAACAAGCTCCAGCGCCTGCAGGACGCGGCCAGCGGCTGGGCCCGCGAGGGCGTGCCGATCGACACCATCCACCACTCGATCGCCGAGGGCTTCAAGATCGGCCTCGATCTGGTGGTCGCCAATGCGTCGGTGAAGGACTACGACAACCTGGTCGACGGCGTGAAGATGGTGATGGAGATGCTCGACACCATCACCGCCCAGGTGTCGCTGGCCTACGTGCGGGAGCTGCGCGGCGTGGTCAGCGAGCACCACACCGCCGTACACACGCTCACCTCGGCGCTGCTCGGCGGTCACAGCACCTCGACGATGGCCCGCGAGTGCGGAATCGCGATCGCCGAGACGTACGCCGTTCTGGCCCTGGCGATCCCGCCGCATCGGGAAGAGGCCAACCCGGCCCTCGACGCGCAGGTCGTCGCGCGGCGCAAACTGCGCCGGGTGCAGGCCGAACTGGCCAAGCGGTGCGGCGATTCGGCGCTGTCGCTGCTCAGCGTCGACGGTGGCACGGTGCTCATCCCCGCGGGCACCTTCGATCGCGACGGTCTGGCCGCCCTCGTCGCCCAGCTCTCCCAGGCGGCGCAGGTCGGCATCACCGCGGCGTTGGTCGAGACCAGCACGACCGGCGTCCCCGATGCCGCCGACCAGGCCCACGAGTTGCTCGACATGGTCCAGCGGCTCGAGGTCACCTCGGGGCTGTACCGCTTCGACGAGCTGGCCCTCGAATACCAGCTGACCCGCCCCGGCCCCGGCCGGGAGTTCCTCGGTTCGCTGCTCGACCCGCTGGACCAGTACCCCGAGCTGCTGGAGACCCTGCAGCGCCACATCGCCAACAATCTCAATCGCCAGCGCACCGCCCGGGTGCTGCACGTGCACACCAACACCGTCGACTACCGCCTCAAGCGGATCGGCCAGCTCACCGGTTTCGACCCGACCCAGCCGTCGGGCCTGTGGTACCTGCGCTCGGCACTGGTGGCTCGCAGCTACCGCTCGGCAGTCTGACCGACCCCGGAAACGCCGAAGGCGCTGTCCGCGATCGCGGACAGCGCCTTCGTGTCGTCTCACAGGGAGCCACCACCCCCGACCAGCCAGGGGTTGAACTCGCAGACCAGGTTCGGGCTGCTCGCGGGATCGAGGGCCCGCAGCGCGATCGACAGCGCCCGCGGGGAGTACATCATCGTCAGATGATCGGAGACGTCCTGCTCACAGCCCTCCTGCAGGGTGATGTTGGTGACGGTGGCGCCCGGCCCCGGCTTCAGGAACGTCAGGTCGTAGGGGTTGGTGATCTCGTCGTAGCGGGTGCCGACGACGGTGTAGTCGACCCCGGCGACGGTGTCACCGTTGGCGTTGAGCTGGTTGACGAAGTCCGAGCCGATCGTCTGCTGGATACCGGCGTGCCCGACGAAGATCTCGATCAGGCCCAGGATGTCGATGCCGGCGTTGTTGATCATGCGGCCCAGGGCGCCGATGCCGTCCAGGCTGGTGCCGTGGTGGGTGGCACCGTAGGTGACCAGGTTCTTCACCTTGGCCGCGCCGCCGTCGAACTTGGTGTACCAGTTGGCCAGGGCACCGCCCTGGGAGTGGGCGATGATGTCGACCTCGCCGGCACCGGTGGCCGCGAGCACGCGATCGACGAAGGTGGCGACCTGCTTGGACGAGTCCTGGATGTAGCCGGTGCCCATGACGCCGGGCAGCAGCGATCCGAGACCGCCGCCTTCGACCAGGCCGGAACGGCCGTAGTTGAAGGTGAAGGTGCAGTAGCCGGCGTCCTTGATCGGCTGCCCCATGTAGGCGTAGCCGTTGTAGGCGTTCATCCAGGTGCCGTGCAGCAGCACCACCGGACGCGGATGTTCGGCGGTGGGCTTGCAGTTCCAATCATTGGCCCCGGGCGGCGCGGCGTCGCCGTTGCCGAGTCCGTAGGCGAACGCGGCCAGCCAGGACGTCTGTGCCGGGCCGTAACCGATGGTGTCGGTGGACTTTCCACCGGAGGAGCCCGAACTGGACCCGGAACCGCCGTAGCAGTTGCCCGAACCGTTCCCGGACCCGGCGCCGCTGCCGGAGGTGCAGGCCGAACCGCTACCGGGCCCGGCCACTTCGCGGCCTGCGGTGATGATGTCGGCGAGGGCCTGCTCGGAGGGCGCCGGGTCGGGGGACGCCGCCGCCCCCGGACCCGTGAGCGCGACGGCGAGCGCGCCGACGCCGGTGAGCACCGCCGTCTGTAGCGTCCGTCTGCGACTGGGAGATTTCATCGTTGGCGTATCTTCCTGTGCGATTCGAGAAATACGAATGGCTTTTGTCGAAACCGCCACGAACATAAGGCCCGAAAATCCCGGCCTTTCCGCCGTTTACGGGTTTCTGGACAGGTCACCACCGGTTGTCGAAAACCCCCATGAGGGGGCACAGGAATTCTTCGGCTACCCGGACCGCGAGGCGGCCCGGGTCACCCTCTGGCGCGTTTCACCAGCACCGACCGGCTGTCATCGCACCCAACCCGGGTATTCCCCGGGCCTGCTGAACGTTCACAGCACTTCCCGCGAAAAACGCAGAGGGTTCCCAGTTCCGCCGAGTCAGCATTCCGTGCGAGCGGCTACTCCCTGCAATCGCTCGTCGAGCCAGAGCATCGCCTCCGGATATCCGGTGACCGCGCCGATCACGTGCTCACCGAAGACGCTCCGGTACACCGCGTTCGCGCCGAGTGCGCACTGTTCGTTGTACAGATTGCGGGCGCCCGCGGCGGGGATCCAGAACTCCTGTTCCCCGTTGTAGATGTAGAGCGGTGTGGCCGAGCGCATCCCGGCCATCCGGGTGATCTCGTAGATCCGCTCGGCCAGGTCCGACCGCAGCGGGTCGGGGATGTTCGCGCCGACATCGATCGGCAGGTGCAGGATGCCCGGAACGGCGAACACGCTGACGCACTGGTCCTTCATCACCGAGGTGGCCACCCAGCGCGCGAGGTTGTTCATCGCGGCCAGGATCTCGGGGCGCTCCCGGCCGATCGCGAAGGTTGCCGCCATGAAGATCCCGGAGGCGAGGTTGGCGTTCATGCTGCGCGAGAGGATCTCGAAATCGGCGGGCACGCCGCCCAGTGCCGCGCCGACGATCACGTCCGCGAGTTCCGGTGCGTAGGAACCGATCAGCTTGGCCGCGCCGTGGGTGGCGATGGCGCCGCCCGAGTAGCCGGTCATCGCGAATCGGCTCGCGCCGAACACCGCCGGGTCGACGCCGCGCACCGCCCGGATCCCGTCGAGCACCGCGTGCCCGGCGACATACGGTTCCGCGTAGGCCATCCACGGACCCTCGTGGTCCGGGACCAGGACCGCGTACCCGCGCAGTGCCGCCAATTGGGTGGTCGGCGGGAAGAACTCGGTCATGCTGGAGTGCAGGTTGAGGCCGTGCGAGAGGGTGTAGCCCGGGGTGCAGTCGCGGCCGAGCGCATCGATCGGCAGATTGTTGACCAGGACCGGCCGGTCGCCGGGACCGGTCCAGTCGGTGGCGGGCACGAGCAGCGTCGCGGTGGCGAAGGACGGACGGCCTTGTGAATCGTCGGTCCGGTACTTGAGCAGGGTGGCCGACCGCAGCGGCACCAGCGTCAACGGGCCCGCGGTGGCGAGGATGTCGCGGGTCGCGATGATCTCGCCCGGCGCGAGATCGGCCAGCCCGTCGGGCCAGTGGTCGAACATGGCGTCACCGACCGCCGCGGGCAGGACCGCCGCTCGCAGCGCAGCGAGTTCGGCCTCCGGGTCGGTGGCCGCCCCGCCCGAGGGCTGGATCGGTGACGGCAGCACCTGATCGATCCAGCGTTGCAGATCGGGCAGGAAGCCCGGCGTACCCGGGTGCGGCACCGGGAATTCCGGGGTGGGTTCGGCGGCGGCGGTGCCGACGGCGAACGAACAGAGCAGCAGGATCGAGCAGAACAGCACACGGACAGATCGCATGGCACACACGCCTTCGGGTGGCAACATCGGAATCGTCGCTGACGTGCGGCGATGCGGTGCTTCGTCTCCCGCCGAACCTCCCCAAGCGCGCCATCGTCAGTCCACTGACGGTACGCCGGAACCCCCCGGCCGGATCGGCGTCGTGCCCGAGTCGTGACGCAATGCGGCTCGATCGCAACAACAATCGGCCCGGACCCGTGTCGGGGTGTGCGGATCCGGGCCGATCGCCACCGGGCTCAGCAGGTGCTGGGCGCCGGTTCCCCCTGCAGCCGCGCGTCGAGCCATCTCAGCGCGGAAGGCAGTCCGAGCACAGCTGCGGTCAGGTGGTCCGGGGTGGGCGTCGATTCGGTCACCACCGGGGTGCCCGCCGCGCACCAGCGGTGCGTGGTGGTGGTGATCGCGTCGACCGGGATCAGGCCGTCGATGGGCGAATGCCATTCGAAGACAGGCATCGTCGGCGTGCCGGGGTAGAGCTCGAGGCTGTTCTCCTCCACCACGGCGCGCGCGTCCGGGTCGTCGACCATCGAGGTCGTCGCGGCGAAATCGAGGATGCCCCGGCCCGCGCCCGCGCCGAGGATGTCGTTGGTGCACGCGTCGGCGATCGCGGCCCGGGCGGCCAGACCGCGCGCGTTCATCTGCTCGCTGATCGGAAACCGTTGCGGATACTCCCGTTCCAGGCCGATGCCGGCCGCCAGCGCCAGACCGAACACCGGGTGCGAGCCGAAGCCGAGGCCCTCGAGCATCGACACCAGGTTCATCGGAACCCCACCCATCGCGGCGCCCGCGATCTCGACGTCGGGCGCGTAGCTGGGCTGCAATGCCGCCGCCCAGGCCGTCGCCATCCCGCCACCGGAGTAGCCCGCCATCGCGACCCGGCTCCCCGCGACCTGGAGTTCGTCGACCTTGCGGATCGCCCTGATCCCGTCGAGGGTCACCTGACCGCCCAATCTGGCCGCGCCGTAGGCGAAATCGGGACCGAGGTGGTCGGGTAGCGCCATCGTCCAGCCGCGCCGCAGGGCGAGGTTCCAAAAGACCGCTTCGCGCACCATGAGATTCGGGTCGTTGGTGTAGAGCACCTTGGAGACCGAGCAGCGCACGCCGAGGCCGTTGATGATGTGCTGGTAGGACAGCACCGGCTCGTCCCTGCGGTGGCCCGCCGGCTGCAGCACGGTCGTGGTCGCCGCGATCGGTTCGCCGGCGGAGTTGGTCGAGCGGAATTTCACCAGGGTGACCCTGGTGTCGGGGAACATCGCCAGTGGCGGCATCGGCCGCACAGCCAGCACGTCGCCCGGCTGCGCCGCCGACAGGTCCGCTGGCTGGGCGTAGAAGGGGTCGGGATCGGCGCTCGGGTAGAGCGGTGCGCTGTGCGCGGGGGCCACACCGACCACGGCCAGCACCAGCGCCACCCCCACCGCCGACATCGTGCGGCGTGGCCGAGCTCGTCGTGCCGCAGCAACCCAGATCATCCGGCGCTCCTCCCGTGTCGCTGCCGTCGAGACCGATACTTGCCGGTAGCGTGGCTCGTCGGTACCCCTTCGGACCTAGATCGGCGGAGCTCACAACCGGCGCGAATGCGGGTTGTGACCGGATTCAAGTCGACGGCGATTCTTGTCGGCCACCGCCCCGCCACGGCACCGGAGGGCTGTGAGATCTCCAGTGAATTCCAGAACATGTTCCACTCGACGGCCCGGGCCCTACCGTCGAGTAGGAAGGCGCCCACCAGCGCCGGGGTAGAAGGAGCACGCCATGATTCCCATCGACGAGAACATCGCCGCCACCGCCCATCGCGCCGACCGCACCGAGATACCGACCCGGCGGATCACGGTCTACTTCGACGGCGCGACCCCGCAGGACGCGCTGGTGCTGGAGTACGCGGCGACCCCCGCCGAGGCGTGGGAGTTCACCACCGCGGCGGTGCACGCCGGCCTGCTGGTGACCGTCGACGGGCAGGTCGGGCCCGAACTGCGCCGGCTCCCCTGCCGATCGCTGTGGCACTGAGCCCGTCGGCGCCGCCGCACCTGCCGCACTAGGCTGGACCAGGCGGCCGCGTCCCGGCCGCGCGCCAGGACGACAAGGAGGGGCGTCGCGTGATTCGGTGGCAGTTCCCGGCCACGCTCGCCGTTGTCGCGGCACTCGGCCTCACCGCCTGTGCCACGACCGCCGCCGACGAGTCGACCACGGCCACACCATCGACAACAACGACGCCGCCCCGCTCGACCAGCAAGCCGCCGGTCACCCTCGCACCGCCCACCCCGACGGTCGACCCGTACGCCGGACTGCCGTTGATCGACCATGTCACCTGGACCGACACCGTCGACGGCGCCCGCCTGCTCGTCGTGCCGACCGTCGCGGGCCGACGCACCGACGCGCCGGGCACCGATGAACTCGCCTGGCAGGAGGTCCTGGCCTTGGACGCCGACGCCGACGCGCCGGGGATGCGGGACCAGTTCGTGTGCCACTGGGTGTGGGCGAGGATGGTGGCGCCGGACAAGCCGAGCTGGAATCTCGAACCGTGGCGGCCCGCCGTCGGCTATTCGGCCACGGTGTCGGCGAACTGCAATCCCGGTGGCCCGGAGCGCTGAGGGCCGTCGATCCGTTCGAAAGGAGCACTCGCATGCGCATCGTCGTCGCCGGTGGACACGGCAAGATCGCCCTGCTGCTGGCATCGTCGCTCACTCGCCGCGGTGATCAGGTCCACGCGCTCATCCGCCGCCCCGATCAGGCCGCCGACATCGCCGCGACCGGCGGCGTCCCGGTCATCTTCGACATGGAGCGCGACACTCCCGCCGACCTCGCCGCCGCGGTCGCCGGCTCGGACGCGGTGGTCTTCGCCGCGGGCGCGGGCCCCGGCAGCGGCGTCGAGCGCAAGTACACCGTCGACCTCGGCGGCTCGGTGCAGCTCGCCGACGCCGCCGAGCGGACCGGCGTCCGGCGTTTCGTGCAGATCTCCACCATGGGCGCGGGCGCGCCACCGGCCCCGGGGACCGACGAGGTCTGGGCCGCCTATATCGATGCCAAGACCCGCGCGGAGGACGACCTGCGCTCCCGCGCGCTGGACTGGACGATCCTGCGGCCGGGCATTCTCACCGACGACGCAGGCAACGGTCTGGTCACGCTCGGACCGCCGCCGATCGGGCGCGGTCCGATTCCCCGCGCCGACGTCGCCGCGACGCTCGCGTCGATCTTGGTCGCGGACAACACTTTTCGGCACACGCTGGAAGTGGTTTCCGGTCCGGAGCCGATTGCGGCGGCCGTGTCGGCAATTCGATAGCCGAAAATTAACTATCCCAACAGCATTCGGCCAGGGCGCCGATTCCCGGTGACCGGCGGCACCCTTTTCACCACCCCGCGGAACAGGCCAGCCGCCGGTCACGGCGTTATCTGTCCACCGCCCGCCGTGAACACGGTGGCGTCACCCCGGATTCGCCGCTCAGAAGCCGGGAAAAGCGCTGCATCGAGACGGAATCGATCGTGCAGATGTGCTTGCATTTGAAACTTGCCCCGTCCTAAACTCAGGGCCGCAACACAATTCAGGGGATAGTCAGGGGAGGCCGCGAGCGGCACACCTGGGGCTAGGTTTGCCTTGGGTTTGCCACTGCCTAAACACAGGGGCGTTCACCATGAACAACACCAACGGCCGTTTCGGCCTCGCTGATCGCGCAGCGACGACCCACCCCGTCACCGCAGGGTGCTCCAGGGAAACAGCGGTCGCCTATGTCATCGACGCGGTGGAATCCACCGGCGCGGCGACGCGCAACGATTTCGATATCGACCGGATCGTGACCACCGCGCACGAATTGGCCGACGACTGGGATCTGCAGACGCTGACCCCCGACACCTTCTGGCGGATCGCCGCGGGCTGCATCCGCTACTGAATCACCGACCCGGACCGGGCGCCGTCCTCGGCGCCCGGTAGCGGTGTCTCGCCTCAGGCCCGCTCGGCGTAGTCGAGCAGGATCTCGCGCGAGCGATCCGGTCGCGCGGCCTGGACACTGAGCTGGTCCATCACCGACAGGTACAGCGCCAGGTCCTGCCTGCGCTCGAGGTACAGCGCGCTGGTGAGCTGCTCGAGGTAGACGATGTCGGGCAGTTCGGGCTCGGCGAAGCGCAGAATACTGAAGGAACTGCCCGCGGCGGCGTGCCCGCCGGCCGAGTACGGCAGCACCTGCACGGTCACGTTCGGCAACGTCGACAGCTGGGCCAGGTAGCGCAGCTGCGCGCGATGCACCTCGCGCCCACCGATCGGGCGGTGCAGCACGGCCTCGTCGATCACCGCCCACACCACCGGCGGGTCCACCCGGCGCAGCACGTCCTGGCGGAGCTGGCGGACCTGCACCCGGCGCTCGGTATCGGCGTCGTCGAACCCGAGGGTCACGATCGCCCGCGTGTACTCCGGGGTCTGCAGCAGGCCGGGCACCAGCTGGGCTTCGTAGGTGCGGATCTGGCTGGCCGCCTGCTCGAGCCCGAGATAGGTACTGAACCACGAGGGCAGCAGATCGCTGTAGCGATGCCACCAGCCGGGTTCACTTGCCTGCCGGGCCAGTTCGAAGAAGGACTCACGCTCGCGGGTGTCGTGGACACCGTAGAGCGTGAGCAGGTCCCTGATATCGCGTTCCTTGAATCCGGTGCGTCCCAGTTCGAGCCGGCTGATCTTGGCGTGTGAGCCACGGATCGCGTCACCAGCCGCTTCGCGGGTGATGCCTTTGCTCTCGCGCAGTTTGCGCAACTGACCACCGAGGGCGATGCGCAGCACGGTGGGGCCGCGATCGACAACGGGTTGCACGCGACCGATCTCGTCGGGTTCAGCCGTCATGGCTGCCGATATTACCGATCACCGGGTCAAGTAGTCGAACTCTCCGGCCTTCGCGCCGCGGATGAAAGCGTCGATCTCGGGCCGGGTGTAGAAGATCACCGAGCCGTGCGGGTCGCGCGAGTTGCGTACGGCGACCGAACCGTCCGTCGCTTCGGCCACCTCGACACAGTTGCCGCTGGGGTTGCTGAAGGTGCTCTTGCGCCAGTCGCCGACGCCGGGGCGTTCCCGCTGATCATGGTGCATACCGGACACGTCACACTCCTCGTTCTCGATTGATGCCATCAGTACGAAAGTTGCAGATGCACGTACAAACGTTCTTGCATCTGCACGTCGCGATCGGGACATTAACACGGTTCACATGCGGTCGCACCGGTCGGTACTTACCCGACGACACGACCTGGGCGGCCGCTCGATCGGTGACGTCCAGTCCCCTGAATTCGCAAGCGCCACAACCCGATCAGATGCCCGACACGTCCGAATTGACAGTGCAGATGTTCTTGCATCTGCAAACAACACCCCCGTAGACTCAGCCCACAAGATCACCGGAAGGGACGTCGGCAGCACCAGCCGGACGGGCCCTCCGCTGCCGGATGCGAGGGGACTCGGATGAGTACGCCGTTTCGAACACCCCGCAGGGTCTCGGCCGGAACCGCCGGCCTGGAGGTCCCGCGATACCTCGGCACGGCAGGCGCGGCCACCGGATCGTGTAGCGACGAGCCGCTCGGGCTCACCTACCGGCAGGCACGCGAGATGCTGCGTCAGCACGACGTGCACGGACCACAGTGCAGGCAGTGGCTGGCCGCCGCGGCTTATCTGTCCGCGGGCCTGGACGACGAATAGCCGGTTGTAACGTCTTCGTGCTGGTCACGGCCGTGTCACCCGGGGCATCCTGGAGATGAAGAATCGGGCTCGACACGGGTGAGCGGCATATGCGTATAGCGGAGATCCTGCGCAACAAAGGCACGACGGTGACCACGGTGCCGCCGCAGACCACGGTGCGTGTCCTGCTCACCGTGCTGGCCGAGCACAATATCGGCGCGGTGGTGGTCTCCCCCGACGGCGCGGCCATCAGCGGGATCGTCTCCGAGCGCGACGTGGTCCGCCACCTCGCCCGGCTCGACGCCGCCGTGCTCGACCGGCCGGTCGCCGAGATCATGACCGACCGGGTCCGCACCTGCGGGCCCGAGGATCACGTCTCCTCGTTGCGCGAGATCATGACCGAGCATCGCGTCCGGCACATGCCCGTGGTCGAGGCGGGCCGGCTGGTCGGCATCGTCAGCATCGGCGACGTGGTGAAGAGCGAGATCACCGAACTGGCCGCCGAACGCGGGCACCTGGTCGACTACCTGCAGGGCAGGTACTGAGCCGGGGCCCGAAAAGCGTTGCCCGCGAGAATTCTTCGTCGGCCGTACCAGAAACGTGCGTATCGTTGATCTGGTGCACCCCCTCCGGCCCGAGCTGACCGCCGTTCCGGCGCTGCGGCACGCGCCGACCCCGGTGCCCGCCACGATCCGTGACCGCTTCCCCGCACTGGCCGATCCGGCCGTGGTGTATCTCGACAGCGCCGCGACCACCCAGAAGCCGGACACCGTGATCGCCGCCGTCACCGGCTATCACGCCGAGCACACGGCCAACGCCGGGCGCGGCACCTACAGCTGGGCGACGGCGCTGTCCGCGCGGATCGCCGCCGTCCGGTCCAGGGCCGCCGCGTTCGTCGGGGCGGCGCATCCCGACGAGATCGTGTTCACCGCCGGCGCGACCGCGGCGCTCGGCGCCGTCGCCTACAGCTGGGGGTTGGCCGTCCTCGACGACGGTGACGAGATCCTCTACAACCCCGCCGATCACGCGTCCAACGTGCTGCCCTGGCATCACCTGCGCGACACCCTGGCCCGGTTCGGGCGCCGGATCGTGCTGCGCCCCTATCGCAGCACCGCGGCGGGCGAGGCCGACATCGACGACATCGCGGCCCAGGTGGGTCCGCGCACCCGGCTGATCACCACCAGTCATCTGCACCATGTCTACGGCGGGCTGACCACGCTCGAGGAACTGCGCGGCCGGATCGATCCGGAGATCCTGCTGTGCTTCGACTGCTCGCAGAGCGGCGGGCACCTGCCGGTCGACGTGCTCGACCTCGGCGCCGACTTCGCGGTGTTCGCCGGGCACAAGATGTTCGGCGCGCCCGGGATCGGCCTGCTGTACTGCCGGCGGCGGGTGCACGATCGGCTGCGGCCGTTCCTGCCCGGTGGCCATTCCGGGGTGCGGGTCGGCGACGCCGGGCTGATCACCACCGGGATGCCGGAAATGCTCGAGGGCGGCACCTACAACATTCCCGGAATACTCTCTCTCGCACCGGCTTTCGACCTGCTCGACGAGCTGGATCCGATCGCGATCGCCGCGCACAACCGGGAGCTCACGCTGCGGCTGATCGACGGATTGCGGCCGCTGCCCGGTCTGGAGTTCCTGCCGGGGCCCGCCTATGCGGGGTGCGCGGTGGGGTACGGGATCGTCTCGTTCACCCTCGACGGGATCAGCGCCACCGATCTCGGTTTCGTGCTGGCCGACGCCGGTTTCCTGGTCCGCACCGGAGCGCACTGCGTGCCGGGCACCGAACCCGGCGCGGATTCGGTGCGGGTGAGCACCCACCTCTACAACACCCTGGACGAGATCGATCGTTTCGTCGCCTGCGTGGCCGGCCTCGCCGGGCACGGGCGCTGACCATTTCCTGTCCCGAGCCGAGGAGGAACCCATGGGCACGCACCCCACGCAGCACTACGATCGGCGGGCCGCGTCCCGGGTACTGGCCGAGCTGGCCGCACCGGGACTGTTCGTGGCCGCCGAGCCGCCGTCGCCGATTCGGATCACTGTCCGCGCCACCGCGTTACGCCCCGAGCCCGGCAGCGCGCTGACCCAGTCGCAGCGGATGTATCTGGAACGGTTCATGCGGCCGTGCCGCCCCGACCAGGTCACCAGCGCGACCCATCGCATCACCTGGACCGACAGCACGGGCGTGCCCAACACCGGGTATTTCCACACCGGGGGCGCCGGTCCCGAGCTGGCCGTGGTGGCCAGGGAGACGGTGCTGACGCTGTGGCGGGAGCTGGCCGCCTCGGGTCTGGTGGCGCGCGCGGCGACACTGCCCGCACCCGATCTCGCGGTGCTGGCGGGCACGACCACCGATCACGATCCGCACGAGATCTTCCGCGTCGGGGTGGAGGCCACCGGACGCGCGCTGACCCAGCACGGCCTCGTGGCGGCGGACACCCCGTACCGCGAGATCGTCGACTTCGCCAGGGGGCTGCGCGATTCCGGCATCTTCGCCGCCGTCGCGACGCGCTGGTTCTGGGAGCTGCAGGCCTCCACCTTCCGGCGCGGGATGATCCCGGTGCGACTGGTCGCCCAGCCGGACGGGAGCGTGCGCTACACGGCCGACTCGATCGCGGTGCTGCGTGCCATGAAGGACGCCACCATCGCCGACGCGCACACGGTGATGCGCCGGGCGGTCACCGAGGAGGGTCTCGACACCGAGGCGGCGGTGGCCAAGTACCACGACGAGCTGGATCTCGTCTCCCGGCAGTACGCCCTGCTGCCCGCGGGCGCGCGGCCCGCCTGCCTGGCGGCGGCGCCGCAGGCGGTCGGTGGGGCGGCGGTGCATGTGCTGGCCACCGTGGTCGACCGGTTCGTCGAGACCTTCGCCGCGCTGGCGGCCGCGGTGGTGGTCGAAGAGGACACCGCCGAGCACGTCCCCGACGGTGCGCTGGCCGACGACGGCGTGTTCTACGTGCCCGACATGAGCTGCAAACACTGCGTCCGCACGATCACCGCGCTGCTCGAATCGATGGACATCCCGGTGGCCGAGGTCGATCTGGAGTCCAAGCGGGTGAGCGCGCGGATCCGCAGTCCACGCCATCGGTTCCGGGTGTTCGAGGCGCTGCGCGACGGCGGCTACAACCCGGTCGACGACGTGCCGGCGCAGGCGCCGGGCGCGGCGGTGGGATGACGCCGCCCGCCGTTCCCGCCGCGCTCCCCCCGCTGGTCGCCGAGTTCCTGGCCGATCGGACCGCCGTGCGGGCCGCGCTGGACCGCTACGGTTCGCCGCTGCACCTGCTGTTCCCCCAGGTCTTCGTGGCGAACCTGGCCGGACTGCGCGGGGTGCTCGACGCGGGGGCCAGCCGGTACCGGATCTGCTACGCGCACAAGGTGAACCGTTCGGCCGCCTTCGCGCGGACCGCGGCGGCCGCGGGGATCTCCGTCGATGTCGCGTCGGCGCGGGAGCTGTCGGCCGCCCTGGCCGCCGGGTTCCCGGCCGAGCGGATCGAGGCGACCGGTCCCAAGGGCGTGGCCATGGTGCGCGCGGCGCTCGCGGCGGGCGTGACGGTCAATGTCGACAATCTGTGGGAGCTGTCGACGCTGGCCGACCTGGCGCGGACGACAGTCCCTGTCCTGCTGCGCATCTCGGGCTTTCCCGGGAGCGCGCCGAGCCGCTTCGGTATCGATCTGACGGCCGTGGACGCCGCGTTCGACGTGCTGACCCGGCACCGCGATCGGTTGCGGCTGCGGGGTTTCGCGTTTCACCTCGACACCGCCGCCACCGCGGAACGCGTGCGGGCGGTCGCCGCCTGCCTGGATCTGGTCGAGCGCGCCTACGGGCACGATCTGACGCCGACCGTGCTCGATATCGGCGGCGGGTTGCGTCAGGTGTTCACCGCCGACGCCGCGGGCTACGACGCCTACGATCACGCCCTGCGCGCGGGCCTGCTCGGCCGGGGCGAGGCGCTGCACTGGGGCAGTGCCTCCTTCGGTTATCACGTGTCCGGCGGTGCGATCCACGGCGGACCGGTGTTCCACAAGTACGCCAATACCGAGTCGGCCGCCGATATCCTCGCCGACCTGCTCGCGACGCCGCTGCCCGGGCACGGCGGTCGCGGGCTCGGACAGGTCCTCGCCGACAATCTGCTCGAGCTGTGGCTCGAACCCGGCAAGGCACTGGTCGATCAGGCCGGAATCACCCTGGCCAGTGTCGAATTCGTGAAGCAGGCGGGCAACGGCGCGACCCTGGTGCATCTGGACCTGAGCCGCGACACGGTCACCGCCGCCGATCAGGAGGTACTCATCGACCCCGTGGTGCTCGCCGAACCCGCGCTCGCCGACCCCTGCGGGGTGTTCTTCGCCGGGCAGCTGTGTCTGGAGCGGGATCTGGTCACCCAGCGGAAGGTGCGGGTGGCCGGGGTGCCCGCGCCGGGTGATCCCGTGCTGTTCGCCAATACCGGCGCCTATCACATGGATCTGTCCGCCGCGCAGGCCAGTATGCATCCGGAGGTGGCGAAAGTCGCTGTGCTGCACGATGACAGCGGCTTCACGCTGTGCGCCGACGCGGACTTCCGGGTGCCGTGATGGTCTACACCCACATCACCGAGCTCATCGGCAACACTCCCCTGCTGCGCCTTGACCCGGCGGTGCACGGGCTGGCCGGGGTCGAGCTGTACGCGAAACTGGAGTCGCACAATCCGTTCGGCTCGGTCAAGGACCGGGTCGCCTGGGCGATGATCCGCGCCGACGTGGACCGCATCGCCGCCGACGGGCAGTCGTTCATCGAGGCCTCCAGCGGCAACACCGCCAAGGCACTGCGGGTCCTCGGCGCGCTGCACGGCATCCCGCTGCGGGCGGTCACCAATCGGATCAGGGTGGGCGAGGTCAGACAGCTGCTGCAACTGCTCGGCACCGAGATCGTGGAGCTGCCTGGCCTGTCCGAATGCCCGGATCCGCACGCGGCCGACGATGTCTCGGCGGTGATCGCGCAGACCACCGGCCAGGCCCCCGAGCGGTGGTTCCATCCGTCGCAGTACACCAACGAGCGCAATATCGACGCCCACCACGACGGCACCGGCACCGAGATCGCCGCCGACCTCGCCGCGGCGGGCATCGCGCATCTCGACTACCTCATCGGCGGGCTCGGCACCACCGGCTCCACCCGCGGCACCGCGACCGCGCTGCTCGCCCATCATCCTGGGCTGCGCACCATCGGGGTGGTCTCGGACCGGTTCGACTTCATTCCCGGCATCCGCTCCGAACGCGAGATGTGGGATGTCGGGTTGTTCCGGCCCGACTTCTACGACGAGATCGTCACCGTCGATTCGGCCGCCGCCATCGATGCCACCCTCGCGCTGATTCACGGCTACGGGGTGCTCGCCGGGCCGACCAGTGGCGCGGGCTACGCCGCGGCCCTGCGCGCGCTGGCCGCGGCGCCGCGCCCGGACGACCGGCCGCTGGTCGCGGTCCTCATCGTGTGCGACCGGCTCGAGCCGTACCTGTCCTATATCGCCAAGCGCAGGCCGGATCTGTTCGGGAAGACGCCGGGCCCGGCCGCGCCCGGCCCCGACGACACCGCCGCCGCGCCCACGCTCACCCCGGCGGCGCTGGCCGAGCTGGACCGCACCGGCAGGCCGACCGTCGTCGACACCCGCGGCGCGATGGCCTATCGGGTGGGGCACGTACCCGGCGCGCTCAATATCCGCGACGATCAGCTCGACGAGATGCTCGCCCAGGGCATGCCGTTCCCGCGCTCCCGGCCGGTCGTGTTCGTGTGCCCGGTCGGCGAGACCTCGCTGCGCTTCGCCGCCCTGGCCCACCGCGCGGGCTACGACGCCTACAGCCTGGCCGGTGGCATCGTCGCCTGGCGCGACGCGGGTCATCCGCTCGAACGCGGCGGCTGATCAGACCAGCACCCGCGCCGCCCGGCGGACGCCGGCGAGGGACCGGCGGGTGCCCGTGGCCGCGAGCAGCGCGCCGAGCGGGCCGCGATAGCCGTCGGCGAGGAGCCCGACGACGGCCCGGAACCGGGCGACGAACCGGTCGGCGGTCTCCTCGTCGAACCGGGCGACCGGGTACAGGAACGAGCCGTCGATACCGGCCGGGGCGCCGACCGGATCGTAGTGATCGGTCAGCCCGAACTCGAGATCGTGCTTGGCCCTGATCACACCGGTCGGCATCTCGGTGATCGAGAACCCTTGGGCTGGAGCGGGTTCGGTGGCGGTGCGCGGCGCCTCGGCCCGCTGCAGGATCAACGTCGCCTGGAACAGCGGCAGCGCCGCGTCCTGGAGCAGGCAGCGCTTGAGCCGGGGATTGGGTGTGTCCGGGTGGGCGTAGGCGGCGAGCGCGACCCGGCGCACCTGATCGACGAGCTCGTCGACGTCGCCGGCCCGGTCCAGGCGCACCCGCATGAGCACGTCGTCGGAGAAGTTGCCGACCAGGTCGTCGAGCAGACGGTGATCACGCCCGGAGACCGCGGTGGCCACGGTGACGTCGGCGCTGCGTGCGAACGCGCCGACCGACACCGCGAACGCGGCCTGCAGGACCATGAACAGGCTCGCCCGCCGGTCCTGGGCCACGCGCAGCAGACCGGCATGGGTGCGCGCGTCGAACGAGATCGGCAGCAGCGCACCGGCGACCGGGTCGACCGGTGGCGACTGGGGTTCGCGCGCGGGCAGATCCAGCAGGGCCGGCCGCCCGGCCAGTGCGTTGGCCCAGTAGCGCAGCTGATGGGTCGCGCGGCTCCACTCGTCGGTGAACTCACCGAGCTGGGCGTGCTTCCACAGGGTGTAGTCGGTATAGCTGACCGGCAGCGGCGACCACTCGGGCGCGGTACCGCCGCGGCACGCGAGATACGCGGTGACCAGGTCCCGGATCAGCGGGCCCAGCGAGCGGCCGTCGACCGAGATGTGGTGCACGACCAGGGCCAGCACGACGTCGTCGGGACCGACGACGAACACCCGCGCCCGCACCGGCGGCTCGCGGGTGAGATCGAAGGCCCGCGCCGACAGCGCGGCGACGGCCGCCGGGAGTTCCGCCTCGGGGACGGCGCATTCGGCGATGTCGAGGTGCAGGTCCGCCGGGTCGACGACGTGCTGGGCCGGGCCGTACTCGGTCACCGGATAGATCGTGCGCAGCGGTTCGTGCCGGGCGACAAGGCATTCCAGCGCCGACCGCAGCGCGGCCCGGTCCACGTCGGCACCGCGCAGCCGCAGCGCCCGCGCGACATTCCAGTCCGCGGAGCGGCCGAGCCGGGCGGCGTGCCACATGCGCTCCTGGGCGGGCGCCAGCGGCACATACGCCGGACGCGGCTGCGGCCCGAGCAGGACGACCGGCGGTACCGGCGGCCGGAAACACACCGCCGCCGACCCGTCCCGCGGCGCCGTCAGCACGCCGCGACCGTCCTCGTGGCCCCCCGACCTGATTCCCCGACCGGGGTCGAACACTCGCGACAACCTCCACGCACGAACCAACAGATTCGGAACGCTAACGAGCGGATGTGAACTAACAGTTACCGGATTGTGACCACGTCCGGTCGGGCCGACCGGACCGCGACCCCGCGATGTCGCTGTCTGTCCGCTTTCCCGGAAAAACGCCCAAAAGCCGCGTTACAGTGGCGTCGGGAAGCGGAGCGAGGAGCTGGTCGGTGTCCATCGGGAAATTGGTGTCGTTCGACGGGTCACGGGGATTCGGGTTCATCCGGCCCGACGACGGCGGGCCCGATGTCTTCGTCCACGTCAACGACATCGGCCTCGACGAGGACGAATTGCGCCAGGGCCGGCTCTTCGAATTCGATGTGACCGAAGGCGATCGCGGACCCAAGGCGATCAACCTGACCGCCGCGGGGCACACCGCGCCCGCGCCGAAGTCGCGCAAGGAGCGCGCGGGCGGCGACCGCCTCGGCGCCGAGGATCTGCGCCGACAGATCACCGAACTGCTGCTGGAAGCCTCCCCCGCGCTCACCGCGGCCGAGATCATCACCATTCGCGAGCGGTTCACCGCCTTCGCCGACGAGCACGGCTGGCTCGACAGCTGACCTCGCGCCTGCGCGGTCACCGCCGCCGGGCCACCTAGACTCCCGACTGATCCGGTAGCTGCGGTGCTGCCGGACCGACCGCCCAGGGAGTCACGGTGACGACGACCACCGATCAGTCACGCTTCACCGCCTGGTTGCTCGACGGCGTGGCGGACCCGAAGCACGCCCAGCATTCCGGACCGATGCGCGCGGTCGCGCACGCCGAACCACATCAGCGGTCGTGGTGGCGGGTGATGTGCCTGACCGGCGTCGACTACTTCTCCACCCTCGGCTATCAACCGGGCATCGCGGCCATCGCCGCGGGCGCGCTCTCCCCGCTGGCCACGCTGGTGCTGGTCTCGCTCACCCTGTTCGGCGCGCTGCCGGTGTATCGCCGGGTCGCGCGCGAAAGCCCGGACGGCGGTGGGTCGTTGGCGATGTTCACCGACATCCTGCCGCGCTGGTCGGGCAAGCTGTTCATCCTGGTGCTGCTCGGGTTCGCGTGCACCGACTTCGTCATCACCATGACGCTCTCGGCCGCCGACGGCGCCGCGCACATCATCGAGAACCCGTTCGCCCCCGCCGCCTGGCAGGACTCGCGCCTGATCATCACGCTGATCCTGCTCGGGCTGCTGGCCGCGGTGTTCCTCAGGGGTTTCGGTGAGGCCATCGGGATCGCCGTCGGCCTGGTCGGGGTGTATCTGTCGCTCAACGCGATCGTCGGCGCGGTCGGGCTGTGGCACGTGTTCACCAGCGAGCACCGGGTGATCGACTGGACCCACGCGATGACCACCGAGCACGGCAGCGTCTGGATGATGATCGCGGTCTCGCTGCTGGTCTTCCCCAAACTCGCGCTCGGCCTGTCCGGATTCGAGACCGGCGTGGCGGTGATGCCGCTGATCAAGGGCGAACCCGGCGACACCCCCGAGTACCCGCGCGGACGGATCATCGGCGCGCGCAAACTGCTCACCACCGCCGCGCTGATCATGAGCGCGTTCCTGCTGGTGTCGAGCTTCATCACGGTCGTGCTGATCCCGGAGCAGGAGTTCGAGCCCGGCGGCCAGGCGAACGGGCGCGCGCTGGCGTACCTGGCCCACGAGTACCTGGGCAACGGCTTCGGCACCGTCTACGACATCGCCACCATCGCGATCCTCTGGTTTGCCGGCGCGTCCGCGCTGGCCGGGCTGCTCAATCTGGTGCCCCGGTATCTGCCCCGCTACGGCATGGCGCCGGAGTGGGCGCGGGCGGTGCGGCCGCTGGTGCTGGTGTTCGCGGCGGTGGCCTTCGGGATCACCTGGTACTTCGACGCCGATGTCGACGCCCAAGGCGCGGCCTACGCCACCGGCGTGCTGGTGCTCATCACCTCGGCCGCGATCGCGGTGACGCTCTCGGCGCATCGAAAGGGCGAGCGGCGCAAGGTGATCGGCTTCGGGGTCGTCAGCGCGGTGTTCGTCTACACCACCATCGCCAATGTCTTCGAACGGCCCGAGGGCGTGCACCTGGCCTCGCTGTTCATCCTCGCGATCATCGTGGTGTCGCTGGCCTCGCGGGCGCACCGCGCGTTCGAGCTGCGGGCCATCGAGGTGAGCTTCGACGACGCGGCGGCCGCGTTGATCGACGGGGCCGCCGCGACGGGCGTCATCCGGATCGTCACCCACGCCATCGATCAGCGTGTGCCCGCCGAGTACGACGAGAAGGAAGCCGACCAGCGGCGCGAGAGCCACATCCCGGACGCCGACTCGATCCTGTTCCTCGAGGTGATCGTCGGCGACGCCTCGGAGTTCAGCACCGATCTGCGGGTGACCGCGATCGAGGTCGGGCGCCACCACGTCCTGAGCGTGCAGGCCACCGCGGTGCCCAACTCGATCGCGGCGATCCTGTTCGCGATCCGCGATCGCACCGGGCTCGAACCGCACGTGTACTTCGAATGGACCGAAGGCAATCCGCTGGTCAACCTGCTGAAGTTCCTGTTCGTCGGCGAAGGCGAGGTCGCGCCGGTGACCAGGGAGATCATCCGGCGGGCCGAGCCGGACCCGGCGCGGCGGCCGCACGTGCACGTCGACAGCTGAGCGTGACACCACCGCGCGCGATGTCCGCGCCGGTGTCGGTGGGCCGACCTACGATCGAACCCGCACCGATGAATCGGGCACGCTCGCGCCGTCGACACGGGTGAACCCACCCGCGAGGAGGATCGGATGGATCTACCGGTGATGCCGCCAGTGCGCCCCATGCTGGCCAAATCGACCCCGTCGTTACCCCGTGAGCCCGGGCTCAGCTACGAACCCAAATGGGACGGGTTCCGCTGCATCGTGTTCCGCGACGGTGACGAGATCGAGCTCGGTTCCCGCAACGACCGCCCGCTGACCCGGTACTTCCCCGAACTGGCCGAACTGCTGAAAGCCGCGCTGCCGCAGCGCTGTGTGGTGGACGGGGAGATCGTCGTCGTCACCGATCAGGGCCTGGATTTCGACACGCTGCAGCAGCGGCTGCACCCGGCGGCGTCGCGGGTGAACAAGCTGGCCGCCGAGACACCGGCCAGCTTCGTCGCCTTCGATCTGCTCGCCCTCGATGATCGCGATCTGACCGCCGAACCGTTCACCGAGCGCAGGCGTGCGCTGGAATCGCTGCTCGAGGCCGCGCCGGGCCGCATCCACCTGACCCCGATCACCCAGGACCCCGATGTCGCCCAGGACTGGTTCACCAGGTTCGAGGGCGCGGGTTTCGACGGCGTGATGGCCAAGGCCGACGATCTGGCCTATCTGCAGGACAAACGCGTGATGCTCAAGATCAAGCACGAGCGCACCGCCGACTGTGTGGTCGCGGGCTACCGGATGCACAAGGACGGCGAGGGGGTCGGCTCGCTGCTGCTCGGCCTCTTCGACGACGACCGGAACCTGCATCATGTCGGAGTCGCGTCCAGTTTCACCGCGGCCCGGCGCCGCGAACTGCTCGGCGAGCTGGCACCGCTGCGGGAGAACGCGCTCGACGACCACCCGTGGCGCACCTGGGCCGACGCGGCCGCCCAGGCCACCGCCGACGGCAAGATGCCCGGCGGGGTGAGCCGATGGACCGGCGGCAAGGATCTGTCCTGGGAACCGCTGCGGCCGGAACTGGTCGCCGAGGTCCGCTACGAGCACGTGCAATCGGGACGGTTCCGGCACGGCGGACGGCTGGTCCGCTTCCGCGCCGACCGGACCCCGGACTCGTGCACCTACGCCCAGCTCGACGAGGTCGCCCCGGCCGAGCTCGACGCGATCTTCGGCGGTGCGCGATGAGCGCCGCCGTGGAGCTCGAGGTCGACGGGCGCGCGCTGTCGATCAGCAATCCGGACAAGGTCTACTTCAGCAAGCGCGGCGACACCAAACTCGACCTGGTGCGCTACTACCAGGCCGTGGCCGAGCCGCTGCTCGGCGTCATCGGCGGCAGGCCGCTGCTGCTCGAGCGCTATCCCGACGGCGCGTCCGGCAAGTCGTGGTTCCAGAAGCGGGTGCCGAAGTCGGCGCCGGACTGGTTGCGGACCGTCGAGGTGTCGACCCCGAACGGCACCACCAGCGACGCCCTCGTGGCCCATGACCTCGCCCACGTCCTGTGGGCGGTGAACCAGGGCTGCCTCGGGTTCCACGTCTGGCCCAATCACGTGCCCGATCTGCGGATCACCGACGAACTGCGGATCGATCTCGATCCCTCGCCCGGGATCGGTTTCGACGATCTGCGCCGGGCCGCGGTGCGCACCAGGGACCTGCTGACCGAACTGGGCATCGAGAGCTGGATCAAGACCTCCGGCTCCCGCGGACTGCACATCTACGCCGTGCTCGAACCCCGGTGGGACGGCTACGAGGTGCGCGCGGCCGCCGTCGCGCTGGCCAGGGAGCTGGAGCGCCGCCATCCCGAGGAGATCACCGCGCACTGGTGGAAGGAGGAGCGCGGGTCCCGGGTGTTCGTCGACTTCAACCAGAACGCACCGCACAAGACCGTGTTCGGCGCGTGGTCCGTGCGGCCGAAGGTGGGCGGTCAGGTGTCGACACCGATCGCCTGGGCCGATCTCGACGCCGTCGTCCCCGACGAGCTCACCCTCGCCACCGTTCCCGCCCGGCTGGCCGAGTTCGGCGACCCGTGGGCCGACCGCGCGCCCCAGTCGATCGAACCGCTTCTGGCCATGTCGGAGCGCGATATGGCGGCCGGCCTGATGGACGCGCCGTGGCCACCGCAGTACCCGAAGATGCCGAACGAGCCACCGCGGGTGCAGCCGAGCCGGGCCAAGAAGGCCGACTGAGGACCTATTCGGTCCAGGGCACCCAGGTGCCCGCCCCCGCCTTGCCCTCGCACACCAGGGCGTGGTTGTCGGAGGTGCGCCCCGACTTGTCGACCGTGGGATCGCAGCGCGTGCCCTCGGTGTAGTACGACCCGGACACCCGGAACGGGCCCGACCAGGTGTAGGCGCCGTCGGCGCGCAGGCACAGCAGGGTCGCGCCGTCGGCCGCGACGCCGAGCAGCCCGGCCCGGTCCGCCGAGCACGGCGTGCCCTTCTCGACGACGGTGCCCAGCACCGGGACCGTCCCGGTCGCGGTGGCCGTCGGCGCGCCCTGCGACGGCACCGTGGTCGACACCGAGGTCACCGTCGTCTCCTTGGCCAGCGTCGGCACCTCGACGTCCAGCCCGCCGAACATCACCAGTCCCACCGTGGCCAGGGCGGCCACCTCGGCGATGCCGAGCAGCAGCGCGAACACCGCGATCCCCCGCCCCCGCGGATGCCCGAACGCGAGCAGGCCGAACACGATCGCGATCGGGAACAGCAGCACCAGCGCGGCGGCGAGCGCGACCATCGCGTACGGGTTCACCCGCGGTTGGTCGGCGCGTGCGCCACCCGCCATGCCCTCTTCCTGGGTCGCGTGCGGCCAGCGCTGGCCGTTCCAGCGCCGATCGTCGGCTTCCTCCTCGGGGTCGTCGTCCCATTCGTCGTACCGTGCCATCAACCCCGGGTCCCTCTCGATCCCCCCGGCGCGGAATCGAACCACTTGCGGCGCCGGGTTACGCGACGAGAATAGGGACTCCGGGGCGGTCGGTCAGCGCAAACGACAAATGCGTGTACCTGCGGTTCGCCCCCGAATCCAGGGGCATGGACACGGGTAACGAACCGGCAAACACCTTTGCCTCCCCACCATCGACGGGTCCATGCTGGTCATGAGGTGAACCACAGCGCGCAGCATCGGCCCGCGAGGAGGACCCTATGCCCGGCAGCACCACTCCGGCAGACAAGCAGCCCTGGCATGCCCAGGCCGGCGATCTGCTCGCCGACGACTACAACGTTCCCGGCATCATCGCGTGCGCGATCGGCGTCGTCGGCCTCGCCTGCACACTGGTGGCGGCGGGGACGGAGCACTACGGCTGGGCGGTGGTCGCCGGGGTGGCGACGGCGGTATTCCTCGTCGGCGGCTTGGGCGCCCTGCTGTTCGAACACCGCAGAGAACAGCAGATCGAACTCGCCTACGGCCGCAGCGGGCACGCGCCGGGTCATGTGGGCCCGCAGCGCTACAGCGCCCGCGACATCCCGCTGCCGAACCCCGGCCAGCGCAGGCTGACGTCCTAGCCGGGCACGCCCGGTCGCGGTTCCACGCTCGGGATGGTCTGGGTGATCACCGTGAGCAGGGTGTCGACGAGCAGCCGGTGCACCTGGTCGCGGGTGAGCGTGCCGCGGGTGATCCACTCCCGGCCCGCCACCTTCACCAGTCCGGCGTAGGCGAGCACCAGTGCGCGCGATGTCGCACTGCCTGCCAGATCGGAACGGCCCATCATCACCAGCATCCGCTCGGCGGCCGCGTCGTCGGCCTGGTCGAGGATCTGCTGCACCTCGGGGTCGTCGCCGACGCCCTCGTGACTGGTGACCTTCACCCAGGTCGTGCCGTGCTCGGCGATGGTGTCGAGCAGCCAGCTGACGATCGCGGCGACCCGCTCGACCTGGGTGCCGTCGGGAATGGACACCTTCTCCAGCCGTGGCAAGGTCACCATGCGGCGCACGACGGCCAGGTACAGGTCACGCTTGTTGCCGAAGTAGTGGTTGATCAACCCGCGGGCGACACCGGCGCGTTGCGCGAGTTCCGCGGTGGACACCGCCGCGTAGGGCCGCTCGCCGAACATGTCGATGGCACAGGCCAGGATCTGCGCGCGTCGCTCGTCGGGTTCGAGCCTGCGCCTGCGCGGCGCGTCTGCGGTATCGGTGTCGAGCGGGGAAATCGGGCTGCTCCGTCGGGTTCGAGGGTCGCCGCGCTGTTGCGGTGACGGTGCACCACGATACCCAGCGGGTCCGTCGAGCGGCCAATGCGACAATGAGTGTCGTCCCCCGCTCCCGCACGAAGGAATGCCGCACTCCCCGATGACCGCGAACATGATCGATCCGGACGAGTTGGCGACCTGTCTGCGGGTGCTGGAACAGGCCGGGCAGCTGGAAAAGGAACATCCCGATTCGATTGCCGTGCAGCGCGCGGTGGGGCACATGTTCAAGAAGCTCAAGCAGCGGCGGCGCATCGAAGCCAGGGAGCAGGTCGCCACGGCCGATCGCGCGGTCATCGCGGCCACCGCCACCGGCTCGCCGCAGCGCATCGACGACGAGACCGCGGGCATCCCGATCAGTTCGGCCACCACCGGCGCGAGCGCGGGTACCCTGCTCAAGCCGCGGCCCTGCTACATCTGCAAGCAGCGCTACACCCAGGTCGACGCGTTCTACCACCAGCTCTGCCCCGACTGCGCCGCGGCGAGCCACGCCAAGCGCGACGCCCGCACCGACCTGACCGGCAAGCGCGCCCTGCTCACCGGCGGCCGCGCCAAGATCGGCATGTACATCGCGCTGCGGCTGCTGCGCGACGGCGCGCACACCACCATCACCACCCGGTTCCCCAACGACGCCATCCGCCGCTTCGCCGCCATGGAAGACAGCGCCGACTGGCTGCACCGCCTGCGCATCGTCGGCATCGACCTGCGTGACCCGGCCCAGGTCGTCGCGCTGGCCGACGACGTCGCCGCGCAGGGCCCGCTCGACATCCTGATCAACAACGCCGCGCAGACCGTGCGCCGTTCGGTGGGCGCCTACAGCGCCCTGGTCGACGCCGAGACCGCGCCGCTGCCCGCGGGCGTGCTGCCGGAGATGGTCACCTTCGGCAAGACCATGCAGGCGCATCCGACCGCGCTCACCGCCTCGCTCACGCCGTCGCTGTCGGCGGCCGATGTCGCCGAGCTGGCACTGGTCGCCGGATCGGCGACGCCGGAGCGGATCGCGGCGGGCGTGGCGATCGATGCCGGTGGGCTGGTGCCCGACCTCGCGCACACCAACAGCTGGGTGCAGACGGTCGCCGAGGTGGACGCCACCGAGCTGCTCGAGGTGCAGCTGTGCAACTCCGTCGCGCCGTTCATCCTGGTGTCGCGGTTGCGGCCGGTGATGGCCGCGGCGGCGGGGCTGCGCAAGTACGTCGTCAACGTCTCGGCGATGGAAGGCCAGTTCAGCCGCGGCTACAAGGGCCCCGGCCATCCGCACACGAACATGGCCAAGGCCGCGCTGAACATGCTGACCCGCACCAGCGCGCTGGAGATGTTCGAGGCCGACTCGATCCTGATGACCGCGGTCGACACCGGCTGGATCACCGACGAGCGCCCGCACTACACCAAGGTGCGGCTGGCCGAGGAGGGCTTCCACGCACCGCTGGACCTGGTCGACGGCGCCGCCCGCGTGTACGACCCGATCGTGCAGGGCGAGAACGGCGTCGACCTCTACGGCTGCTTCCTCAAGGATTACCAGCCGTCCCCCTGGTAACACGAACCAAGCGATGCCGAACCGGAATGTTGATCATGATTCCGATCGGCGGACGGCCGCCTAATCTGAATATGTGCCGTTCCGGGTGTTGGCCGATCTGATCGCCGTCACCCACGTCGCGTTCATCGCGTACGTGGTCGCCGGCGGTTTCCTCGCGTGGCGATGGCCGCGCACCATCGGGCTGCATCTGCTGGCGGCATCGTGGGGGTTCGGCACCATTCTGATCGGCTTCGACTGCCCGCTGACCTACGCCGAGAACTGGGCGCGCACTCAGGCCGGGGTGGCTCGGCTGCCGCAGGCCGGGTTCATCGACCACTATCTGACCGGCGTGATCTACCCCGACAGCGCGCTCGGGCTGGTGCGGCTGGCGGCCGCGGTGGCGGTGCTGGTGTCGTGGGCGGGCTATGTGCGCCTCCAGCTGCGCCACCGCGGCCTCAGCTCAGGTGCCGTGTGATCTCCTGCGCCACCGCGGCGGGCTGCTCGTCGAGGTAGAAGTGCCCGCCGGGGAAGGTCCGCAGCGCGAACGACCCCTCGGTGACCGTGCGCCACCGCTCGGCCTGCTCGACCGTGGTGGTCGGGTCCTCGGTGCTGACCAGGGCGACGACCGGGCAGGTCAACGCGGGGCCCGGCGCGTGGCGGTAGGTCTCGACCGCCTGGTAGTCGGCGCGAACCGCGGGCAGCACCAGCTCGGCCAGGCCGGGTTCGGTGCGCAGCAGCCGCACCGGGGCCGGGTCGGCGGCGAGGCGCTCGAGGTCGTCGATGAGGGCAGCGTCGGAGCCGCGGTGCAGTCGCCCGGTCTCGACGACATCCGGTGCGGGACGGCCGGACACGATCAGCGCCGCCGGCGGTTCGCCGGCGGCGACCAGCCTGCGCGCGGTCTCATAGGCGACCGTCGCGCCCATGCTGTGCCCGAACAGCACCCGCGGCGGACTGGGACGACGGGTGACGTCCTCGGCGATGCGGTCGGCGAGCGCGTGCAGCTCGGTGATCACCGCGTCGCCGAGCCGATCCTGGCGGCCGGGGTACTGCACGGCCGTCACCTCGGCGCCGGGTCCGATGTGTTGGGCCAGCGCACGGTAGGCGGTGGCCGATCCCCCACCGGGCGGGAAGCAGACCAGCCGCCGCCGGGCCACCGGGTCGGCCCGCAGCACCCGAATCCATTCCGTCGCCGCTGTATTCACGCCCACATCACGCTCCTCACCTGACATCCTCGTCGCTAGGCTGAGCGGTGTGACCACCGCGCAGTCCCTCGTGCACGCCTATGAGACCGGGCTCGGACTCGAGCCGTCGGCACTCGACGGCGAGCCGGCGCCCGGTGCCCGGCTGGCAGCCACGCTACCGGTGTGGGCGCTGGCCGCGGGATCGGTGGCCGCGGCGGCCGGCTCGGCCAATCGGTACCGCGCGGCGCTGGGCCTGGCCACCCGGCCGACACTGCTCGACCCGGACCGCATCGCCGCGGCTTTCGCGAGCGAACGGCTGTTCCGCCGGGCCGGGGCGGCGCCGTCGATCTTCGCCGAGCTGTCGGGGTTCTTCCGCAGCGCCGACGGCTGGGTCCGCACCCACGCCAACTACCCGCACCATCGCGCGCGGCTACTGCGCGCGCTCGATCTGCCCGCCGACGCCGACCTCGCCCGGCTCACCGCCGGATTCGCCACACTGAAGGGCGCCGAGATCGAGGACGCCGCCGCCACGGTGGGCGCCATCGCGGTGCGGGTTCGCACCGAGGCCGAGTGGTCGATCAGTCCGCAAGGCCGGGCCGCCGCGACCGGCCCGCTGGTCGCGGTCGACGCGCGCCCGGATCGGGCGCCCGCGGACCCGCCGCGCCCCGGCGCCGCTGCCCCGACCGTCGAACGACCGCTGGCCGATGTCCGCGTCCTCGATCTGACCCGGGTCCTCGCGGGCCCGGTCGCCACCCGGACCCTGGCCCTGCTCGGCGCCGACGTCCTCCGCGTCGACCCACCGCACCTGCCCGAGATCGACTGGCAGTTCGCCGACACCTGCCAGGGCAAGCGCTCGACGCTGCTCGACCTGCGCACCGACCTCGCGACCTTCTCCGAACTGCTGGCCACCGCCGATGTCCTGGTGACCGGCTACCGGCCGGGAGCGCTGGCCGCCGCCGGTGTCCGCGCGGCGGCCCGGCCCGGCCTGATCGAGGCGTCCGTCTCGGCATGGGGCACGACCGGACCGTGGGGCGGGCGACGCGGCTTCGACAGCATCGTCCAGGCGGCTTCGGGTATCTCCCTACTCGAAGGCGGTCCGGATCGCCCCGGCGCGCTGCCCGCACAGGCGCTCGACCACGGCTCGGGCTACCTCCTCGCCGCGGGCGTCATGGACGCGCTGCGGGCCCGCACCACCGACGGCGTTGGCCGTACGGTGCGGGTCTCGCTGGCCCGCACCGCGGCCTGGCTCCAGGCGGCCGACCGCAGCCCGGACCACCCCGCACCGGCACCGCCCGATCCCGCCGCGACCACCTCGCACGGCGATATCGTCACAGCCGCACCGGCTTTCGCCGACTACGACGACTACCGCTGGCCCGCACCGCCGTATGGCTCGGCCCAGCCGTTCTGGCTCGACGCGCCGGACCGCCTGCGCCGCGGCTGACCGACGACGCTCACTTCCCCGCCAGCGCCTGGATCGCGGTCGCCAGCTGGTCGCCGTCGGCGACCGCCTCGCCCGGCTTCAGCAGCCACAGCACGCCCAGCCCCTGCACCAGGGCGAAGTACAGGCGCCCGATGGCGTCGGCCTGGGCCGCGTCGAGTTCGGGATGCGCGGCCCGCACGTTGTCCCCGATGTCGGTGACCGCGCGGGTCAGCTGGTCACCGAGCTGCGCGCGCGCCTCGTCGGAACGCACGATGCGCACGATGTTCTCCAGGCTGGCCAGCATCGCCTCGTGGTTGTCCGCGAACACCCCGGGCATCGCGTTCCACAGCCCGGCGAACCCGGCCAGCGGCGCCGAGCCGGCACCGTCGGCGATCAGCGCCTCCATCGCATCGCCGATCGCGTTGCCGAGCGCCTCGGCCAGCGCCTCCGTCACCAGGCGGTCCTTCGACCCGAAGTGGTAGCCGATCGCGGCCAGGCTCACCCCGGCCGCCGTGGCGATGTCGCGGGCGGTCGCCTTCGCCACGCCGCGCTCCAAGATCACCTTTCGCGCACCCGCCAGTAGGTCTTCCCTGTTTCCCATGCTCACGAGCGTACCGGATCGTCTTAGACATTTGTGCTAGACATTCGTGCCAGGCCTGTGTTAGACATATGTCTAAGACATTCGTTCTTCTCCAGACGGGAAACACCATGACCACCACCAGCCCCCTGCACGTTCTGGTCTCCGGCGGCGGTATCGCGGGCAACGCGGTCGCACTCCAGTTGCTGCGCAACGGCATTCGCACGACGGTGGTCGAGCGGGCCGCGGTCCCCCGCCCCGGCGGCCAGGCGGTCGACCTGCGCGGACCGAGCAAGGAAGCCGCCGAGAAGATGGGCCTGATGGCGGGCATCGCGAAGTACCAGCTCGACGAGCGCGGCATGTCCTACATCGACGGCGACGGCAAGATCTACGCCAGGATGGCGATGGAGGACTTCGACGGTCAGGGCGCCGTCGCCGAAATCGAGATCACCCGCGGCGATCTGAACAATGTCCTGCTCGAGGCCATCGCCACCGTCGACACCGGCGAGCTCGACTACCGCTACGACGAGTGGATCGAACAGATCGACCAGGACGACACCGGCGTCACGGTCACCTTCGCCTCCGGCACCACCGAGCGCTTCGACCTGGTGATCGGCGCCGACGGCGTGCACTCGGCGACCCGGCGGCTGGTCTTCGGCCCGGAGGAACGGTTCAGCACCAACCTCGGCGGCTACGGCGCGTTCTTCACGATGCCGTCCCCGGCCGATGTGGAGCCCGGCTGGTTCGGCATGCGCCTGGTGCCCGGCGCTATGCTCGGCATCCGGCCCGACGGCGACCCGGCCACCGCGAAGGCGATCATCACCCTGCGCACCGAGGTCGACCCGACCCTGCGCCGCGACGGTGACGCCCAGCGCGCGCTCATCCGCCGGATGATCGGTGACGCGGGCTGGCACGCCCCCGCGGTGCTCGCCGCGATGGAGACCACGACCGACTTCTACTTCGACGAGCTCGCCCGGGTGGACGTGCCCGAGCTGTCCGTCGGCCGGGTCACCCTCGTCGGCGACGCCGGCTACTGCGGCTCCCCCATGACCGGCATGGGCACCGCCATGGCCATCGTCGGCGCCTACGTACTCGCCGCCGAGATCGCCGCCACCCCCGACGATCCGGCCGGCGCGCAGCAGCGCTACCAGGACAAGATCACGCCGTTCCTGGCCAAGGCCAAGGAGATCCCCGGCGGCGGCATCGCCATGATGCTCCCCAAGACCCCGCTGATGACGCGCCTGGCCAAGACCAATGTGCGGATCATGATGTCGCGTCCGATGCGGCCGATCACCAAGAAGATCTTCTTCGGCCACACCGAGGAGTTCGCCCTGCCGACCTACTGATCCGCGCCGCCCGGCCTCGCGGCGACGCGGGCGCCGGGCTCACAGCGGGATCAGCAGATGCTTGCGCGGTCGCTGCTCGACGTGCTTGTCCCGCAGCAGGTGCAGGGCCTTGCGGATCTCCAGCCGGGTGGTCGACGGCTCGATCACCGCGTCGATGTAGCCGCGTTCGGCGGCGATCCACGGTGTGGCGACCGCGGTGTTGTAGAAGTCGACCATCTGCTGCCGGACGCCGTCGCGCTCGGCCTCGGGCACGGCGGCGAGCTGCCGTCGCTGGGTGAGCCCGATCGCGGCCTCGGCGCCCATGACCGCGATCCGCGCGGTCGGCCAGGCCAGATTCACGTCGGCGCCGAGTTGCTTGCACCCCATCACCGCGTAGCCGCCGCCGTAGGCCTTGCGCACGACCACGGTCACGATCGGCACGGTCGCCTCGACCACCGCGTAGAAGAACCGGCCGCCCCGCTTGATGACGCCGATCTTCTCCTCCTCGACGCCGGGCAGCACCCCGGGCGTGTCGACGACGAAGATCAGCGGCAGCCCGAACGCGTCGCAGAGCCGGATGAAATGCGCCGCCTTGTCCGAGCATCGGGCATCGATCGCCCCGCTGAACACCTGCGGCTGGTTGGCCACGACACCGACGCTGCGGCCGTCGACCCGGGCGAAGCCGGTGATCATATTGCGGGCGGCGCTGGCCCCGACCTCGAGGAACTCGCCGTCGTCGAAGATCCGCAGCAGCACGTCGTACATGTCGTAGCCGGCGCGGTCGGAGTCGGGGATCAGGGTGTCGAGTTCCCGGTCGGTGTCGGTGATCTCCGGCTCGAGCGCCGGGTTGACCACCGGGGCGTGCTCGAAGCAGTTCGACGGCATGAAGCCCAGATAGGCTCGGGCCCAGTCGAACGCGGCCCGCTCGTCGACCGCGACATGGTGGATGGTCCCGTTCTGCGCCTGGTTGTAGGCGCCGCCGAGTTCCTCGAGGGTCACCTCCTCGCCGGTGGTCTCGCGGATGATCTCCGGTCCGGTGACGAACATGTAGGCGTTCTCGGTCGCGATCACCACGTCGGTGTTGATCGGGGCGTAGACCGCGCCCGCAGCGCACTTGCCCAGCATGATCGACACCTGCGGCACCACGCCCGACAGGTTCAGCTGCCGCCTGCTCATGGCCGCGTACCAGGCCAGCGAGGTGACCGCGTCCTGCACGCGCGCCCCGCCGGAGTCGTTGATCGCCACGAACGGGCAGCCGATCTCGGCAGCGAGGTCCATCGCCTTGGCGACCTTGCGCCCGAACATCTCCCCGACCGAACCGCCGAACACCGATTGATCGTGGGCGATCACCACCACCGGGCGACCGTCGACCGTGCCGTGCCCGGTCACCACGCCGTCGCCGTAGAGGCTGTTCGCCACGCCGGGCTGCTTCACCAGCGCCCCGATCTCGACGAAACTGCCCGCGTCCAGCAGCATGCCGATCCGCTCTCGCGGACTGGGTATCCCCTTGGCGGCCCGTTTGGCGACCCCCACGTCCCCCGCAGGCTCCTGCGCGGCTGCCAGATTCTTCCGCAACTCTGCCAATTTCGCAGCGGTCGTCGCCTTCAAGATGCACCTACCCTCGCCGGTTTTATGAGCTATCGGTCCGCAATCTCCCAGCGAGACTAACCGAAACCGCCGCCGTCACAGCTCTTTCGCCCCCGCCGACGTCATATTCGGGGAGCCGGATGCGTCCTTCCGCCGGGCGAAACCGCCATGACCAGCGGCGAACGGCACGGGCGGCGACGGAACGCGAAACGCCCGCGGTTACCCTCGACCTGTGGCGCGCAAGATCATCCTCGATGTCGATACCGGAATCGACGATTCGCTGGCGCTGCTGTACCTGCTGGCCTCCCCCGAGGCCGAACTCCTCGGGATCGCCGCGACCGCGGGAAACGTCCCGACCGCCCAGGTCGCCGCGAACACCCTGGCGCTGCTCGATCTCGCCCGCGCGGGCACCGTCGAGGTCGCGGCGGGCGCGGACGGACCGCTGGTCGTGCCGCTGCGCACCACCGAGGACACCCACGGCCCGCAGGGCCTGGGCTACGCCGAACTCCCCGCCTCGCCCCGGCCGCTCTCGGACCGCTCCGCCGCGCGGATGTGGGTGGAGCTGGCCCGCGCGCACCCCGGCACCGCGATCGGCCTGTGCACCGGCCCGCTGACCAACCTGGCGCTGGCCCTGCGCATGGAACCCGAGCTGCCCCGGCTCCTGGACCGCCTGGTCATCATGGGCGGCGCGTTCAACCACCCTGGGAACACGACGCCGACCAACGAGTGGAACATCCACGTCGACCCCGAGGCCGCCAAAGAGGTCTTCGACGCGTTCTCGGCCGCCCCGCCGGACCGCAGGCCCCTCGTGTGCGCGCTCGACATCACCGAGTCGATCGAGATGTGGCCCGAGCACCTGGTGCGCTTGGCCGAGGCCGCGCACAGCACGCCGCCGGAGCGGGTCGCGGCGGGCGACGCCGCCGAATGGCGTTCGGCGGCAAGCAATCCGGTGATCCGCTACCTGGTCGACGCGGTGCGCTTCTACTTCGACTTCCACGACGGCTACGACCTGGGCTACCTCGCGCACATGCACGATCCCTTCGCCGCAGCGGTTGCGCTGGACCCCACCCTGGCGACGACCAGGCCCGCGACCGTCGATGTCGAGCTGACCGGCACGCTGACCCGCGCCACCACCGTCGCCGACTGGGCGGGCATGTGGGGCCGGGAGCCCAACGCCGACATCGTGATCGGCACCGATCCCGCCGTCTTCTTCGAACGTCTCGTCACCCGCGTCGGCGCGCTGGCCCGTCGCCTGTACCCGGAGCCGCCCTCGTGACCGTCGACACCGCCGCCTACCTCGCCGACTTCCGTGCCCGCCTCGGGCTGCCCGCGATCGTCGACGTGCACACCCATTTCATGCCCGATCAGGTGATGCGCAAGGTGTGGGCGTACTTCGACCAGGCGGGCCCGCTGACCGGGCGGACGTGGCCGATCACCTATCGCGACGACGAGCAGGTGCGGCTGAAGACCCTGCGCGACTTCGGCGTCCGCGCGTTCACCTCGCTGGTGTACCCGCACAAGCCGCAGATGGCGGCCTGGCTCAACGACTGGACCGCCGATTTCGCCGCCCGCACGCCCGACTGCCTGCACACCTCGACGTTCTACCCGGAGCCCTCGGCCCCCGACTACGTCCGTGCGGCGATCGACCGTGGCGCGCGGGTCTTCAAGGTGCACATCCAGGTCGGCGCGTTCTCCCCGCTCGATCCGCTGCTCGACCCGGTGTGGGCGATCCTCGCCGAGGCGGGCGTGCCCGTGCTCATCCACTGCGGATCCGGTCCGGCCCCCGGCGAATTCACCGGGCCGGCGCCCATCGCCGAACTGCTGCGGCGATTCCCGGACCTGCGCCTGATCATCGCGCACATGGGCACCCCCGAGCACAGCGAGTTCCTCGATCTGGCCGAGCGGTACCCGCGCCTGTACCTCGACACCACCATGGTGTGGACCGATTTCAGCGAGAGCGACGCCCCGTTCCCGCCCGGTGAGCGGGAACGCCTGCGCCGCTTCGGTGATCGGATCCTGTTCGGCAGCGACTTCCCCAATATCCCGTACCCGTACGCCGAGGCCGTCCAGTCGCTGGAGCGCCTGGATCTGGGCCCGGAGTGGCTGCGCAAGGTCTGCCACGACAACGCGGTCGCGCTGTTCGAGCTGGGCTGATCAGGCGGGGATCTCCATCCCCTCGGCCAGCAGCGGCCAAGAGTTCTTGAACGCCTTCTGCCAGTAGCCCCACGAGTGGGTGCCCTGGGTGTCCACGTCGAAGGTGGCGGGAATGTCGAGCTCCGCCAGCCGTTCCCGCAGGTTCTCGGTGCACCAGCTGGTCGCGGCCTCGATCACGCCGCCGACGACGATCTGATTGGCCAGCCCGACCGGGCCCCAGGTGATCAGGTGCGGGTCACCGAGCTTGTCGTGTTCGCCGGGCAGGCCGTTGCCGTTGGAGATGTAGAGCTTGGTGCCGCGCAGCCCCTCGGCGTTGACGACCGGGTCGTTGGCGACCCATTCCGGATCCCCGGGCGGCCCGTACATGTTCGACGCGTCCCCGCCCCCGGTGCCGACGACGACGTTGACGAACTGCCTGCCGACCGGATCGCTGATCTGCGCGCAACCGCTGTAGGCCGCGACCGAGCGGAACAGCCCCGGTTTCGCGATGGCGAGTTGCAGCACCGAGGTGACGGTCATCGAGTTCGCGGCGATGGCATTGCGGCCGGTCGTCTCGAACATCGTGTCGACCAGGGCGGGCAGTTCGTCGAGGAAGAAGGTGCGCCACTTGTTCACACCGAGACGCGGATCCGTACTGCGCCAGTCGGTGTAGTAGCTCCACGCGCCACCCACCGGCATCACGACATTGACGTCCTTGCCCGCCAGGAAGTCCACCACGTCGGTGTTCTGTTCCCAGGTCGCGGTGTCCTCGCCGCCGCCGGCGCCGTTCACCAGATACAGCGCGGGCCGTGGCACCGAGGCGTCGGCGGGGCGCTGCACCTTCACCGACACCTCGCGGGCCATCGCCGCCGAGTAGATCCGGACCGTCACCTGCCGTCCGTCGACCGAGGTCACCTCGGCGCGGGAGCCGTCGATCGTCACCGCCCGATGGGCCACCGCGACACCGGATTCCGGGCCCTGCGCGGTGGCCGTCGCGCCACCGGAGACCGTCGCACCGACGGCGAGGAACACCGCCGCCAACGCCGAGAGCGCGCTGCGGCACCTCATCGATCGAACCTCCTACTGAAAACCGACCACTCAGTGCGGTCCGACTCAGTATCGGGGAAGATCACAGCGCCGTTACCGGCTTCTTACCGATTCGTCACCAGAGACAACGGAACCCCGGGTGAATTATGAAGCAGCAACGGTGAACCGGGCCCGCCGATGCGCCGGGCGCTCGGCCTCGTCCAGCAGCGCGACGGCGAAATCCTCCATCGAGATCGTCGACGCGCCGTCCGCGTCGACGAGCAGCTCATCGGCGCCGATGCGGTAGACACCGGTGCGCATGCCGGGCGCCAGGTCCGCGGGCGGACTCAGATACGTCCAGTCCGTCACGGCGTCCGCGCGGCAGATCGCGAGCTGCTCGGCGCAGGCCTGGGCGATCGCGACCAGTTCCGCCGGGAACTCCGCGGTTTCGTGCAACGGCAGCCCGACGCCGGGGACGACCAGCGTCGCCGCACCACCCACGACCAGCAGCCGCGCGCCTGCACGCGCCACCCCGGCCAGCATCGCCGCCGCGACCACCGGCAGCTCCGCCTCGGAGCCCGGCGCGGGCCGGGTCGCGGCGACGACGAGATCCTGCCCGGCCGCGAGCCGCTCGACCTGCTCGGCACTGGACGCGTCGCCGAGCACGAGCCGCACCCCCGCGGGTATCGGCACTGCCCGCCGCGCCACCGCGGTCACCTCGTGTCCGCGGGCGAGGGCCTCGGCCACGACCCGGCTCCCGACGGCGCCACCGGCTCCGAACACCGCGATCCGCATGATCAATCCTCCTGTGCGACAACCCGACTGCCTGACAGGACGAATATATCTCAATATTGAGTTAGTTAATCATGACTTATCTCACCATTGAGATACTCCGGGAGCTTGGCGGCGTAGACGGCCAAACGGACGCGATTGTCGGTGCCTGTCTTCTCGAACAGATTCGCGAGGTGGGTCTTGACAGTGCTCACGCCGAGGTGCAACCGCTCGGCGATCTCCTGATTGCCGTACCCGGCACCGACCAGACGCAACACCTCGCGCTCACGCGGACTCAGCTCCGGCACGGCGACCGCGGGCGCGGCGGTGAGTGCCCGGTCGACCAGGCGGCGCAGGAGCGCGGGCGAGAACACCAGGTCACCGTCGACGGTGCGCCGGATGGCATCGAGCAGGACCTCGGGGTCGGTGTCCTTGACGAAGTAGCCGGCGGCACCGGCGGCCAGCGCCGGGAACAGGTGCTCGTCGTCGTCGAAGGTGGTGAGCACCAGCACTTTCGCACCCGGCGACGAGGCCATGATCTGCCGGGTGGCCGCGACACCGTCCAGGCCGGGCATGCGCAGGTCCATCACCACCAGATCGGGCGCGAGTTCGGCGCACAGGCGCACGGCCTCCGCACCGTCGGCCGCCTCACCGACGACGGCGAGGTCGGTGGTGTCCTCGATGAGCATGCGCAGCCCCGCGCGCACCAGGCGCTGATCGTCCGCCAGCAGTACCGAGATCATGCCGGTTCGGTTCCCTTCGCGACGTCGGGCAGCCAGGCCCGCACGATCCAGTGCCGGGCGTCGGCCGCGGCGGTGAGCGTGCCGCCCGCCAGTGCGGCGCGCTCCCGCATTCCGACCAGGCCGTGGCCCGGCGGCGCGGTGCCCCCGGCACGGCCGCTGATCACCTCGAGGTCGATGCCGTCCGCGCGCCGGTCGATCCGGAACCGCACGGGCACCGCGCGATCCGCGTGTTTCATGATGTTGGTCAGTGATTCCTGCACCACCCGCAGCAGGGTCAGCCTGCGCATCGCGTCGAGTGCGCCGAGGTCGGTGGCGATCTCGGCGTCGATGGTGAATCCGGCGGCCCGCGCGCGGGCCAGCGCCGCGGTGATCTCGGCGTCGACGGCGTCCGCCTCGACCAGGGCCACGGTGCCGAGGGCGGGATCGCGGAGGGCGGCGAGGAAGCGGCGGATGTCGGCGAGCGCGTCGGCGGCGGTGGCGCGCACGTCGTCGAGGACGGCGACCACCCGCGGATCGGCGTCACGCACCACCCGGCCCGCGACGGCGACGCGCAGGACGATCGAGGCCATGTGATGGGCGACCACATCGTGCAGTTCCCTGGCCATGGCCGCGCGCTCGTCGAGGCGGGTACGGGCCTCGGCCTCGGCCGCGCGCATCCGGAGATTGTCAGCGAGATCGCGCTGGCCGCGCAGGTACAGCCCGAGCAGCAGCGGCAGGCCGACGTAGGCGACCGCCTCGACCACGGTCGAGGCCCGCCCGATCGAGGTGTCGTGCAGGCCGACGCGCCCGAGGACCACCGCTGCGGCCCAACCCGCGGTCGCCACCCACACCGTCGAGCGCCGATGCGTGCGCGCGATCACGTCGACCAGCGCAACCGCGCCGAGGTACGGCACCAGGCCGGACACGCCCCAGGCCGGGGTCCGCAGCATCGGCACGGCCAGCGCCGACAGGATCAGCGACACCGCCAGCGGCCATCGCGTTCCCGCGAGGAACACCACGCCGGCCGTCATCGCGAGCAGCCAGTAGTGCGGCGGCACCCGGTACTGGCCCGGATAGGTGCTGGCCAGCAGCAGGACCGGGATCAGCGCCAGCGGCAGCCACCGCAGGAGCGGCCGCCGGGTGCGGCGTGCGCTGGTGTCGATCACGCACCCACGGTAGGCGACGCGTCGGGAGTAGCACGCGATCGGCGCGTCCGCAACAGCCGTGCGGCCGGAATCGACCGCCCGCGATCCGGCTCCAGGGCGGAGTCGCCGGGGCCCGGCCCGATCGAAGCTGGAGGCACCCGCACAGACAAGGAGTACGACACGTGGTCTCCCGCCGAGGCTTCCTCACCGGGCTCGCCCTCACCCCGCTCGCCTATGCCGTCGGATGCTCGGTCCGCACGGCCTCCCCCGCGGCACCGGCGGGCACGCGTCCGCTGCCGATCCCACCGCAGGCGCCGTCGACTGTCGGCACCGACGGTGTTCGCCGGTTCACGCTCCGGGCCCAGGCCGGAAGCACCGAGATGCTGCCCGGCACCCGCACCGCGACCTGGGGGTACAGCGGGTCGGTCCTCGGCCCGACACTGCGGGCCCGCCGCGGGGAGCGGGTCGGTGTCACGGTGACCAACGACCTGCCCGAACCGACGTCGGTGCACTGGCACGGGATGCACGTGCCCGCCGCGGTCGACGGCGGACCGCATCAGATGATCGCGCCCGGGGCGGTGTGGACGCCGAGCTGGACGGTGGCCCAGCAGGCGGCCACGCTCTGGTACCACCCGCATCCGCACAGCGCGACCGAGAAACACGTCCACCGCGGACTGGCCGGCTTCTTCCTGCTCGACGACGATCCGTCCGATGCGCTGGACCTGCCGAAAACCTATGGCGTGGACGATATCCCGCTGGTGATCCAGGACCGCCGGTTCACCGCCGACGGCGGCATCGACGAATCCGACGCCACCGATGTCGGCCTGCTGGGCGACACCATCGTCACCAACGGCATCGTCGGCGCCCATCTCGACGTCACCACCGAGCGGGTGCGGCTGCGTGTCCTCAACGGATCGTCGGGCCGCCTGTACCACCTGGCGCTCGGCGACGGCCGGACGTTTCAGTTGATCGCCACCGACGGTGGCCTGCTCCCGGAACCCGTTGCGCTGTCCCGAATCCAGCTCAGCCCCGGGGAAAGGGCGGAGATCGTCGTCACCGTCCGCGCCGGTGAGAACGTCACGTTACGGTCGCTCCCGATCGAGGACCGCGCGGGGATCGATCGCGCGGCCGAGTTCGGTTTCGACGACACCTTCGACATCCTCGCCCTCCGGGGCGCCGACACCCTGCGCCCCACCGCGGCCGTGCCCGCGGCGCTCGTACCGATCCGGCCGCTCGCCACAGCGAACACCGCGCCGACCCGGACCTTCGCCTTGCGGTGGTTCATGATCAACAACCGCCGGATGGACATGAACCGCATCGATCTGACGATCCCGGTCGACACCACCGAGGTCTGGTCGGTCCGCAACGAGGACAACTGGCCGCACAACTTCCACATCCACGATGTCCAGTTCCAGATCCTCGCGATCGACGGAAATCCGCCGCCCCCAGCGCTTTCCGGCTGGAAGGACACCGTGTACACGGCACCGGGCGCCACGTACACCCTGGCCATGCACTTCGCCGATCACACCGACCCGACCTTCCCCTACATGTACCACTGCCACCTGCTGCATCACGAGGACCAGGGCATGATGGGCCAGTTCCTGGTCCTAGCGCCGGGGCAGCGGCCCGCCCCGATGCGGATGGACATGGGTCACGGGTGATCAGGCGACGGATTCGAGGTACTTCGCGAGGGCGGCGACCAGTTCGCGGGTGCCCTCTTCCCGCTGGGCGCCGGTGTCGTGGCCGTCGAGGTGGGCGCCGAACTCGACGAGGGTGAGCTTGGTGCCGGTGCTGGTCGGCTCGAACTCCCAGGTGGCGACCGAGGTGGAGATGTGGGCACCGTCGAGCCACATGTCGTAGGTGTAGACGAGGCGTTCGTCGGCGACGATGTCGGTGTAGGTGGCGACGAAGCGCGAGGTCACCGTCTCCTGGAAGACGCCCTCGTTGACCTCGATGCCACCGACCCGGAAGTCGACGGAGGCCTCGGTGAGCTCCCAGCCCTCCTCGCCGCCGAACCACTTGCTCTTGATGGCGGGGTCGGCGAACGCCTGGAACGCGACCGCGGGCGCCACGGGCACCTCGCGCTCGATGGTGAACTGGGCGTGGTTGATGGAGCGGGTAGCGGTGTTGTTCATTGTTCTTCTCTCTCTGCGTTGTTCGCTGATTCCACGAGTAGTGCCGTGAGCCGGTCCAGCTGGCGCTCGGCCGGTGGGCGCTGCTGCCGCAGCCAGTCGATCGCGGACCCGAAGGCCCCCGGCGCCAGCTGATAGGTCCGCACGCGCCCGATCTTGGCCGAGCTGACGATCCGCCCGGCCTCCAGCGCCTTCAGGTGCTGCACGATCGTCGGCAGCGCGACCTCGAACGGCGCCGCGAGATCCGACACCGAGGCCGGACCCCGAGCGAGCCGCTCGACGATCGCCCGCCGTGTCGGATCGGCCAGCGCCCGGAAGACACTGTCCAGTCCCCCGTCCGACTCACCACCCGAATACTTAGGCACATGCCTAAGTATTCACACCGACAAGACTTCGCGCAACCCCTGGGTCGCGAAAAGTTGTCAGGCGTCGAAAGCGCGCAGGATTTCCTCGGCGGCCAGCGCCGGGGTGAGAGTGCCGTCGCGGACGGCGGATTCGATCTGGGCGCGTGCGGATTTCACGGCCGGATTGTCGGCGAGGCGACGCAGGATCTGGTCGTGCACCATGGTCCAGGTCCAGTCGACCTGCTGGCGGCGGCGCTTCTCGGCGAACTCGCCCGCGTCGGTGAGGACGCGGCGGTGTTCCAGGACGGTGTCCCAGAACTTGTCGAGGCCGACACCTTCGAGGCCGCTCATGGTGAGCACCGGCGGCCGCCAGAGGGCGTCGTGCGGGTGGATCAGGCGCAGGGCGCCCGCCAGCTCGCGCGCGGCGGCCTTGGCCTCGATCTCGTGCTTGCCGTCGGCCTTGTTCACCGCGACCAGCTCGGCCAGCTCCAGCACACCCTTCTTGATGCCCTGCAACTGGTCACCGGTGCGGGCCAGGGTGAGGAAACAGAACACGTCGACCATATTGGCGACGGTCACCTCGGATTGGCCGACGCCGACGGTCTCCACCAGGATCACGTCGTAGCCCGCGGCCTCGAGCAGCACGATGGTCTCGCGGGTCGCCTTGGCGACGCCGCCGAGCGTGCCCGCCGTCGGCGAGGGCCGGATGAACGCGTCGGCCTCCAGCGACAGCCGCGCCATCCGGGTCTTGTCGCCGAGGATCGAGCCGCCGGTACGAGTCGAGGACGGGTCGACGGCCAGCACCGCCACCCGATGCCCCTTGCCGAGCAGGTACATCCCGAGCGCATCGATGAAGGTCGACTTGCCCACGCCCGGAACACCGGTGATACCGACCCGGTTCGACACGACCGTGCCCGGCTCGGTCCCCAACCGCAGCAGCAACTGCTGGGCCAGCTCCCGATGATCGGCGCGGGTCGATTCGACCAGCGTGATCGCCCGGGCCAGCGGAGCACGCTGACCCGCGCGGATCCCGTCGGCGAGTTCACCGATATCGATCGTGCGCGCGGCACGGGCGACGGTCCTGCCTTCGTTGCGCGGGGCCCCGACACCCGCGGTGGTGCCGAGCCGGGGGTGCGCCACGGCACCCCCGCCTCCCTGTGCGGCCTCGCTCATCGTGTTCCCCAACGGCATGCTCGGGCACCCTTCGTCGTGACGCCGGCTACCGCCTCCGGGCGCTCACCGGTCATGCCTGCGCGCCGCCGCCGATCTCGTGTCCGAGCGAGGCACCCAGCTTCTTCAACAGGTCGATGGCCGCGTCGGCGATGACCGTGCCGGGCGGGAAGATCGCCGCGGCGCCCGCCTCGTACAGCTCGTCGAAGTCGCCGGGCGGGATGACACCGCCGACGATGACCATGATGTCGGGGCGACCGACCTCGGCCAGCGCCTGCCGCAGGGCGGGCACCAGCGTGAGGTGACCCGCGGCCAGCGAGGAGACACCGACGATGTGCACGTCGTTGTCGGCCGCCTGGCGCGCCACCTCTTCGGGGGTCTGGAACAGCGGGCCCACATCGACGTCCATGCCCAGGTCGGCGAACGCGGTGGCGATCACCTTCTGGCCGCGGTCGTGGCCGTCCTGGCCCATCTTGGCGACCAGGATGCGCGGGCGCCGGCCCTCGGCCTCGGCGAACTCCTCGACGAGCGCGATGGCCGCGCCGATGTTGGAAGCCTTGCCTGCTTCGTCACGGTACACACCGGAGAGCGTACGGATTTCGGCCTGATGGCGACCGTAGACCTTCTCCAGTGCGTCGGAGATCTCACCGACGGTGGCCTTGGCGCGGGCGGCGTCGATGGCCAGCGCGAGCAGGTTGTTCTCCATCCCGCCCTCGGACGAGGCGGCGGCGCGGGTCAGGTTGGCCAGCGCGGCCTCGACGGCGGCCGAATCACGTTCGGCGCGCAGGCGTTCCAGCTTCTCGATCTGCTCGGCGCGCACGCGCGAGTTCTCGACCTTGAGGACCTCGACCTGCTGGTCCTCTTCGACCTGGTACTTGTTGACGCCGATCACCGGCTGCTGGCCGGTGTCGATGCGCGCCTGGGTGCGCGCGGCCGCCTCTTCGATGCGCAGCTTCGGAATACCCTCCGAGATCGCCTGCGCCATCCCGCCGTGCGCCTCCACCTCGGCGATGTGCGCGCGGGCGCGCTCGGCGAGCTGGTGGGTGAGCCACTCCACGTAGTACGAGCCACCCCACGGGTCGATCGGGCGCGTGGTGTTGGACTCCTGCTGGATCAGCAGCTGGGTGTTGCGGGCGATGCGGGCGGAGAAGTCCGTCGGCAGGGCGAGTGCCTCGTCGAGGGCGTTGGTGTGCAGCGACTGGGTGTGGCCCTGGGTCGCGGCCATCGCCTCGATGCAGGTGCGCGCCACGTTGTTGTAGGCGTCCTGCGCGGTCAGCGACCAGCCCGAGGTCTGCGAATGAGTACGCAGCGACAGCGATTTCGCGCTCTTGGGCTCGAACTTCGAGACCAGCTCGCTCCACAGCAGCCGGCCCGCGCGCAGCTTGGCGACCTCCATGAAGAAGTTCATGCCGATGGCCCAGAAGAACGACAGCCGCGGGGCGAACTTGTCGACGTCCATGCCCGCCGCGATACCGGCCCGGATGTACTCCACGCCGTCGGCGAGGGTGTAGGCCAGCTCCAGATCGGCCGTGGCACCGGCTTCCTGGATGTGGTAGCCGGAGATGGAGATCGAGTTGAACTTCGGCATCTCGGCGCTGGTGAAGGCGAAGATGTCGGAGATGATCCGCATCGAGGGCTTGGGCGGGTAGATGTAGGTGTTGCGGACCATGAACTCTTTCAGAATGTCGTTCTGAATGGTTCCGGCCAGCTGTGCGGGCGTGACGCCCTGCTCCTCGGCGGCGACGACGTAGAGCGCCAGGATCGGCAGCACCGCGCCGTTCATGGTCATCGACACCGACACCTGGTCCAGCGGGATCTGATCGAACAGCTGGCGCATGTCCAGGATCGAGTCGATCGCGACACCGGCCATGCCGACGTCACCCTGCACGCGCGGGTGGTCGGAGTCGTAGCCACGGTGCGTCGCCAGGTCGAAGGCGACCGACAGACCCTTCTGACCGGCCTGCAGGTTGCGGCGGTAGAAGGCGTTGGAGTCGGCGGCGGTGGAGAAACCCGCGTACTGGCGGATGGTCCACGGCTGGTTGACGTACATGGTCGGGTAGGGACCGCGCAGGAACGGCGCCACACCGGGCACCGTGTCCAGCGGATAGCCCTGCGCGACAACGGCATCGCGGTCGGCCTTGGTGAACACCGGCGGCACGTCGATGCCCTCGGGCGTGGCCCAGGTGAGCTGATCGGCGGTGGTGTGGTTGGCCGCGGCGGCCTCGGCCACGAACTCCTTCACCTGCGCGTCGTCGACCTCGGCGGCCGTCGGCGCGTGCTCGGTGAGCGGCACCGCGGCGAAACTACCGATCAGGTGCTCGATATCGGATGTCGTCATCAGGCTCCCACCTTCTCCAGCAGCTGCGACAGGACCGCGACCGCGTCGATGCGCAGGGTCAGGTACCCGTCGGGACGCTGTGTACCGCTGTACTGCGCGACCGACTTCTCCGGTCCGGCCAGCAGGACCGTGTCGATGCCCGCGGCGCGCAGGGCCTCGACCGCGGCGCCCGCTTCCTCGCCGTAGCGCTTGTCCGCTCCGCACAGCACCGCGATGGGCGCGCCGGATTCGGTGGCGGCCGCGGCGATCCCGTCGACGGTGAGCGGGCCGGGGTTGACCGACTCGATCCCGCCGGAGGCCAGCACGTTCGCGGTGAAGATCGTGCGCGCGTTGTGTTCGGCGACCGGGCCGAGCGGCACGATCAACGCCTTCGGCCGGGCGCCGGTGGCCGCGAGGAACGCGTCGGAGCGGTTGCGCAGCGACTCGAACGCGGCGCCGTAGCGCGCGACCGAATCCCCGGCGCGGGCCTGCTCCGAGAGCGGGGTCTCGGCCAGGTTGGGGAACTCGTTGACACCGGTGACCGCGGTCTTGCGGTGCGCGATGTCGGCCGCGCGGCTGGCGGCGGTCTCGGCGATGCGGTCGGCGACCAGGCCCGCGGCGAGCGCGGCGGGGTAACCGCCGGCGGCCTCGATCTCCTGCATGAACTCCCAGGCCTTGGCGGCCAGGTCGTCGGTCAGGGAGTCGACGTACCAGGAGCCGGCGGCCGGGTCCTGGACGTGCCCGAGGCGCGACTCCTCCAGCAGCAGCAGCTGGATATTGCGGGCCATGCGCTCCGAGAACGACTGCGAGACACCGAGTTCACCCGCGGGCAGGGCGGAGTCGAACGGCGCCACGGTGACCGAGTCGGCGCCACCGACACCGGCCCCGAAGGCGGCCAGGGTCGTGCGCAGCAGGTTCACCCACGGGTCGCGCTGGGTCATCATGGCGGCCGAGGTGACCGCGTGCTGCGGGGCCGCGCCGAAGGCGGGCGCACCGCACACCTGCGCGACGCGCGCCCAGAGGCGCCGGACCGCACGGAATTTCGCGATGGTGGCGAACTGGTCGTCGGTGGCCGCGAAGCGGAACTCGAGCTGGCCGAACGCGTCGGCGATGTCGACACCGGCGGCGGTCAGCGCGCGCAGGTACGCGAGACCGGCCGCGACGGACGCGCCCAGTTCCTGCGCGTCGGCGGCGCCGGCATTGTGGAAGGCGGTGCCGTCCACCGTGATCGCGCGGACGGTCTCCGGGCGGGCGATCGCGCGCGCCGCCAGGGCGACGGCTTGATCGGTGTCGATGTCGGCGGTGCCGGCGAAGGCGCTGGTCAGCGGCGCGGCACCCAGGCCGACCTGGATCTGCGCGCGCTCGGCGAGCTGGTAGCCGTCGAGCACCGTGAAGACCTGCGCGGCGGCGGCCTCGACGTCGGCGCCCGCGGCCAGGGTCAGCGGGGCCAGCTCGAAGAGCAGGCCGGTCAGCGCGGTGGGGATGTCGGCGGGCGCGACGCCGTCGGCGCCGATCCCGAGCGACACGGCGCTGACGCCGTTCTCCAGCCAGCCGAGAATCGTCCGGTTGGTGGCCGCGGCATCCGCCGAGCCGGCGAACGCGGCGACGAACCAGCCGCGCTGCGGGTCGCGGGTGGCACTGCCACCGCGCACGAACGGGAACGCGCCGGGCAGCGGCTGCTCGGGCAGCTCGTCGCGGCGGGTGTAGAGCGGGGCGATGGTCAGCCCGTCATAGGTGGTCTCGTCGAGCAGATGCTCGGGCTCCGCCGGGAGCTCGGCGACCTCGACCCGTCGCGCCTTCGCCAGCACGCCCGCCACACCCTTGCGCCACGCGGCGTACTCGGGCACCGGATCCGGCGCGAGTCCCGCCCCGGACTCTGAACCAATCGGCATAGCTGCTGTTCTCTCTTCCATTCGACGACCGCATCCCGGTGTACTGCCGATCCGGCAGCATCAGCCCAGCAGCGGAATACTGCGGCGAACCAGGATGTGTCCGGTTCTTACATGATGCTAACTGTGACACTCTGTCCACTCTCTCCGGCCATCCCCTACCGGCCGGTACGCTTACCCGGTGTCCCGACTGATCCGCTCCCCGCGCCTGCTCATGGCTCTGGCCGGGGTCGCCGTGCTGTTCGTGGTGGCGATGATGGTCCCGCTGCCCGGCCCGCAGCAGATCAGGGAGTGGGCGGGCGGCGCGGGTCCGCTGCTGCCGCTGCTGTTCTTCCTCTTCTACGCGCTGGTCGCGGTGGCGCCGGTGCCGCGCACCGTGCTGACCGTGACCAGTGGTGTCCTGTTCGGTCCGGTGCTCGGGTCGATCGTCGCGCTGGGCGCGACCGGGATCAGCGCGACACTGGCGCTGCTGGGCGTCCGCGCGCTCGGCCGGGACCGGGTCGCCGGGCATCTGCACCACCCGGCGGTGCGCGCGATCGATGACCGCCTGGCCCAGCGCGGCTGGCTCGCGGTGGCCGCGCTGCGGATGATCCCGCTCGCGCCGTTCTCGATCGTCAACTACTGCTGTGGCCTGTCCTCGGTGCGGGTGCTGCCCTATCTGGCAGCCACCCTCGTCGGCTCGGCGCCGGGCACCATCTCGACGGTCGTCCTGGCCGGCTCCCTGGCGGGCCACACCGATCCGATCGCGGTCGTCGTCTCGGCGGTCTGCCTCTCGATCGGCCTGCTCGGACTGGCGCTCGACGCGAAGATGCCGATCGCCGCCGCTCCGGCCGCGCCGGACACCGACCCGGTCGCGGTGCGCGGCTGAGTTCGTCGCGGCGCGCCTGCGCGGCCCGACCCGTTCGCGATCGGATAATCCCAGGTCATGGCGATGACGGTGGGCCGACGATCCGCACTCGCACTACTGGCCGGAGTGCCCCTGCTGGCAGCGGGCGCCGCGCGGGCGCAATCCGCGCTCGGTCCCGGTGTCGGGATCGACCCCGACCGCACGCCCACCCGCTACACGATGACCGCCTTCCGCGCCGACAGCGACACCACGCTGGCGGTGTACGAGTCGGCCGACGGCACGGCGTTCACCCCCGTCGACGAGTACGCCTACACCTCACCCACGGGCCTGGTCCGCGATCCGAGCATCCTGCGGCACACCGACGGCCGCTACTACCTCACCTACACGATCGCCGGTGACGCCACCGCGATCGGCCTGGCGCACAGCCTCGACCGGATCACCTGGACCGCCATGGCCCCGGTGCCCATGCTGGTGGCGGGCAGGCTCGACGGCGCGTGGGCGCCGGAGTGGTACGCCGACGCCGCGGGCCGCGTCGGCATCATCGTCTCGCTCACCTGGGGCCACGGCTTCACCCCGCACCTGCTGATCCCGCTCGACCCCGGCCTGACGACCTGGGCGCCACCGGTGCCGCTGCTCGGCCTCGGCCCCGGCGGACCGGGGTCTCTCGGCTACATCGACACCACCCTGGTCCGGCTGGCGGGCCGGTTGTTCGCGTTCGTCAAGAACGAGGACAGCAAGCTGATCGAACTGGCCGTGGCCGACCGCCCGATCGGCCCCTATTCCTTCGCGGCCACCGGCGACTGGGCCGGCTGGGGCGGTCCGTGTGAGGGTCAGTCGGTGGTCCGCCTGCCCGGCGGCGGGCACCGGATCTACCTCGACGCCTACACCGACGGCCGCTATGTCTACAGCGACAGCTACGACGGATTCCGGTCCTGGACGCCCCCGACGGAGCTCCCCGGGCTCTCCGGCGTGGTCCGCCACGGCACCGTGCTCGCCGAGTACGGGCCGACTGTCACGACATAACCACAGGTCAGGGCCCATCCACCGATTCGGTTCCGGACTTTCTGAACTGAAACCCCCTTACTTCAGGGGCACCGGGTTACGCTGGCGTTCCGAGACAAATTGAAAGTGAGCTTCTTCACATAGGCCAGTTGTGACTAACGCATATTTCAGAAAACTCTCAGAGTTATAGACTCGGGATAGCCCAGGGTTCGCCAGCTACATCCGGTGCGGGATCCAGAGCAACATCCGGTGACGCGACCGCGGTCACCGACATCCCCGTTCGCGCCGTCTTCGGCATGCACTGCACCTCGAGGTGACCCCGCATGGAATACACCCATCTGTCCGAATTCACGATCCGCTCCGGCGCCCTGTCCATCTGGACCCCGGAGCTGGCCGACACCGGCTCGTGGTACGACGACGAACGCCCGCTCGCCAGCGTGCACTCCCAGTACCTCGGCTTCCTCGATCCCGAGGATCCCACCCCCGGTCGCGGCCGCTGGATCGGCACCATCTTCGAGATGGACGCCCCGCTGGACGCGCGGGTGTGGGCCAGGACCCTGGAACTGTGGCACGACCGCCACGAGGGCTTCCGCACCACGGTCGCCCCCACCGGCGACGGCGACTACCACCGGATCACCACCGCCCCCGGCACCGTGCGGGTCGCCTCGGCGCCGGTCCCCGAACTCACCGACGGTGACCTGATCAACGAATTCCTGTGCGACACGCTGGAACTGCGGCTGTCGCCGCTGATCTGGCCGCATCTGCTGGTGGCCACCGTCGCCCACGACACCGACGACTTCACCGTCCTGGTCGCCGCCGATCACTCGGTGCTCGACGCCTACTCCCAGGCCGTGCTGATCCTCGAGCTGCGCACCCTCTACACCGCGGTGCGCGACGGCGGGGAGATCCGCGATTCGGCCACCTTCGGCAGCGCCGCCGACTTCGCCGCCGTCGAACGCGCCGCCGCCGAGGAACTCACCCCCGACTCCCCCGCCGTCGCGGTGTGGCGCGACTTCGTCGGCACGCCCGGCTCGCCGATGCCCCGCTTCGCCGAGGGCCTGGTGGCCGCACTCGACGGAGAGCACGCCCAGCCCAGTGTCTCGCGCACGCTGCTGACCCTCGACCAGCTCGAAGAGGTCGAGGAGGCGCTCGACCGGCTCAAGCACCGGCTCTCGGTCACCGTCTTCGCCGCGCTGGCCGCCGCCTCGCGAGAGGTGTTCGGCGACGACCGGTTCCGCACCATCATGCCGATCGCGACCCGCCCCGACCTGACCTGGCTCGAGTCGATGGGCTGGTTCGTCAACGTGGTGCCGGTCGACATCACCCTGCCCGCGGGCGCCGACATGGGCGCCGCGCTCGACGTCACCCGGGCCGCCCTCAAGCGCGCCCACATCTGCAACGACGCCTCGTGGGGCCGGTCGCTGGCGATGGCGGGGGCGCTCGAGGGCCCGACCTTCGGCGCCTCGTTCCTCGACATCCGGATGCTGCCGGACTACGAACTGGTCGCCGACCTGCGCGGACGAACCCTGCGCGCGGTGTCGTACTCCACCGACGAGGTGTACTTCTGGGTCGTGCGCGGCCCCGAGGGCCTCTACGTGTCCACCCGCTACCCGGCCGGCCTGGCCGCCGAGGTGATGGATCGCTTCCTCACCGAATTCGCCAGGGCCATCTACGCGGTCACCACCCTCGCGGCGCCCGTCGCGAGCGCCCCGGTCGCCGACACCGCGTCGGCAGCGCTGAGCGCGGGCTGACGATGCGTGCACTGCTGGCCTTCACCGGCAGCCGTGGCGATGCCCAACCCGGCATCCTGCTGGCCCGCGAGCTCCTGGCTCGCGGGCACTCGGTGACGCTCGCCCTCTCCCCCAATCTCGTCGACTTCGCCACCGCGCACGGCATTCCCGCCGTCGGCTTCGGTCGCGACAGCGCCGAGCTGCTGCGCACCCAGCACGACGACCGGCGGTTCCGCAGCCCCAGCCCGCGTCAGCGGCTGCGGGCCGTGCTGGATCTGCAGCGGCGTGGCGTGGCCGAGGCGGTGCGCGACCTGCTCGCGCTCGCGCCGGGTCACGACGTGCTGGTGACGGGGATGGCGGGCGAGGAGGCGGCCGAGAAGGCCGCCCGGCGGGTCGGCCTGCCGCTGGCCGCGGTGCACTTCTTTCCCATCCACCCGAATCGCTCGGTGCCGGTCGTCCCCACCGCGTGGGGCGCCCGGATTCCCGGCGCGCTCAACCGGCGGATCTGGTCCGGACTGCGGTGGGCGCGCGATGCCGCGCTGGCCGAGCCGCTCGCCGAGTTCGGCATCGTGGAACATCCACTGCCGGGCCGGGTCTCGATCCAGGCCTACGACATCGACCTGTTCCCCGGGCTGGCGGCCGAACTGCCCGAGCGGCATCCCATCACCGGTTTCGCCGTCGACACCGACGGGTTCCTCGGCGGCCCCGCCGATCCCGCGCTCACCGCGTGGCTCGACGCGGGCCCCGCGCCGATCTATGTCGGCTTCGGCTCGATGGCCGTCGACGATCCGGCGGCTCTGGTGGCGATGCTGCGCACGGTCTGCGCCCGGCGGGGCAGGCGGCTGCTGCTGGCCGCGGGCTGGGCGGGCCTGGAGCCGGAGCTGTCCCCCGAGGTCGCGATCGTCGAGCAGGTCGACCACGCCGCGGTGTTCGGGCGCTGTGTCGCCGCGGTGCACCACGGCGGGGCGGGTACCACCGCCGCCGCGCTGCGCGCCGGGGTGCCGCAGGTGATCTGCTCGATCCAGGCCGATCAGCCGTACTGGGGCCGGGCGCTGGCCCGGCTGGGCCTGGCCGGCACCCTGCGCGCCGCGGAGCTGACCGCCGACCGGCTCACCGCCCTGCTGGACCGCGTCGCCGACCCGGAGGTGGTCGCGCGCGCCACCGCGTACGCGCACGCGTTCCCCCGGCGGGGCGTCGCCCTGGCCGCCGACGAGGTGGAAACCCTGGTGCCCCTGACCTTCCCGACCCCCGAACTCGACCATGCCGGGAGGCCCCTGTGACCACCGACATCGCCGTCCGCACCAGCGGACTCGGCAAATCCTACGGCGACTTCACCGCCGTCGGCGGTATCGATCTCAGCATCCCGGCCGGTTCGGTCTTCGCGATGCTCGGCCCCAACGGCGCGGGCAAGACCACCACGGTCCGCATGCTCGCGACGCTGCTGCGCCCCGATCGTGGCAGCGCCGAGGTGTTCGGCTTCGACGTGGTGCGCGAAGCGACCGCCGTGCGCTCGATGATCGGGCTCACCGGGCAATACGCCTCCGTCGACGAAACCCTCACCGCCGGTGAGAATCTGCGCCTGTTCGGCCGCCTGCTCGGCCTGTCCCGCCGGGCCGCCGCCGCGCGCAGCGACGAGCTGCTGGAGGAGTTCGAGCTCTCGGCCGTCGCGCGCCGCAGCGTCTCCGCGTTCTCCGGCGGGATGCGCCGCCGCCTGGATCTGGCCGCGACGCTGATCACCGTGCCCCCGTTGATCTTCCTCGACGAACCGACCACCGGTCTGGACCCGCACACCCGCGACCGCATGTGGGGCATCGTGCGCGGACTCGTCGAACGCGGCGCGACCGTGCTGCTCACCACCCAGTACCTCGAGGAAGCCGACGCGCTGGCCGACCGGATCGCGGTGATCGATCGCGGCACCCTCGTCGCCGAGGGGACGGCCGCCGAGCTCAAGGCCTCGATCGGCGAACAGGTCCTGCGCCTGGACATCCCCGACACCGCGGACCTGCGCCGCGCCGAGTCGCTGATCCAGGAACTCACCGGCGAGGTCCCCGAGGGCTCCTCCACCGGCACGCTGACGGTCGCGCTGCCCGATGTCGCGCTCGGCGCCGACATCGTCGCCGCCTGCCGCGCCGCGGGCATCACCCTGCGGGGTTTCGCGGTCGACCGGCCCGACCTCAACGAGGTGTTCCTGTCGCTGACCGGACACGCCCGCACCGCCGACACCGTCGACGCGGCATGACCGCCCTCCGTGAAAGGTCGAGCAGCGCAATGACTCTCACCACCCACACCGGCACGACGCCGCCGCAGGTCGTGCGCGCGCCGCGGATCACCCGGGTCGGCGCGCTCGCGGCGGTACAGCACGCGCTGATGATGGCGTGGCGTGGCCTGCTCACCTTCCGGCACAGCCCCCAGCTGCTCTACGACGCCATCCTGCTGCCGATCGTCGGCCCGGTGCTGTTCGGCAGCATCTTCGGCACCGCCATCGCGGGCAGCATGGCGGCCTATCTCCCGATCATGATTCCAGGCGTGCTGGTGCAGATCGTGCTCACCTCCTCGGTCGCCACCGGCGTGCAGCTGTCCGAGGACATCCATTCCGGGGTCTTCGACCGCTTCGTCGCCATGCCGATCGCCCGCTCCGCTCCGGTTGCCGGGGCATTGCTGGCGGGCACGGTGCGGTACCTGATCGCCGCGACGACGGTGGTGATCGTCGGCTTCTGCATGGGCTACCGGCCCGAGCACACCGCCGGGTTCCTCGCCGGTGCCGTGCTGGTCGTCTTCGCGACGACCGCGATCAGCTGGCTGTTCGCCTTCATCGGCGCGACCGTCGCCCGGCCCGCCGCCGTGCAGGGCATGTGCATGCTGGTCCTGACCTTCCTCGGCTTCGCCTCCAACGCCCTGGTGCCCGAGGAATCCATGCCCACCTGGATGCAGCACGTCTCGGACGTCAATCCGGTGTCCTACCTGGTCTCCGCCGTGCGCGAGCTGGCCGCCGCGGGCACCGTCGGTGCCGACGCGTGCTGGTCGCTGGTGGCCTCGGTGGTCGTCGTCGCTGTCTTCGCGCCGCTGACCGTGCGCACTCTCCGTTCCCGATGAGGAGTTCCCGATGACCGTCACCTCCCCCGCCGTCGCGGCCGTCGCCACCGGACCGGCCGGCCTCAACCGGATCACCGCCGACGACGACCTGTTCTTCAAGCTGCACAGCCTCTACCCGAACGCGCTGGTCAATCAGCTGGCCTACCGCTTCGACGAGCGGCTCGACCCCGACCTGCTGCGGCGCTGGCACGCGCACCTGGCCACCGGATTCATCGCCCGCAAGGTCCGCACCACCCGGTTCCCGATCGCTCGGGCGCACTGGGAGCCGGCCACGGAGTCGCTGCCGCTGATCTGGTCGCCCACGCCGCTGCCCGACGACCGGGTGCTGGAGTGGTTCCTCGAGCAGGCCGCGGTGGAGTTCGACCCCGAGCGCGGCCTGGTGTGGCAGCTTGCGGGCGCGCACACGGAGTCCGGCGGCACCGTCGTCACCCTGGTCGCCTCGCATGTCGCCTGCGACGGCGGCGGGATGATGCACGCGATCGTCGACTCGCTGGACCGGCTCAATCGCGGCGAGACCCCCGACCGGGCCGCGAGCGCGGGCCATCTGGTCGGCCCGGTCGCCGGCCCCGGCCGCTTCGCCGCCGACATCGCCGACGCGGTGGGACAGGTGCGCGCGGTCGCGCGTGGGGTGCGTCTGGCCCGCCGCGCCCGCGGGGTCAGCGAGCCCGCCCGCAATCCGCGCCCGGCCGAACCTCGCCTGCCGCACGCGGAGACCTGGCAGGCCGCCGAGACGATCGTCCAGGTCGACCTCGCCGACTGGGACGCCGTCGCCGCGGCCAACGGCGGCACCACCAACGGTCTGCTGATCGGTGTCGCCGTCGGTCTGCTCGGGCGCAGCGGCCGGATCGCCGACGGCGCCGACGTCCGCGTGGACATCCCGCATTCGATGCGGGTCGCCGACGATCCGCGGGCCAACGCCACCACCGGGCTGCCGATCAGCGTCACCTACCGCGCCGGTGCGCGGGCCGATCTGCCCGCGGTCCGCGCCGCGCTCAAGGCCGCGGGCCTGGCCTACCGCGATCCCGCGACCATCCCACCGATCCAGCATCTGCAGCCGGTCCAGATGCTGCTGCCGAAGGTGGTGCTGCACAAGTTCGCGCGGACCGCCAAGGCGCCCGAGTGCCTGTGCACGAACATGGGGCGCACCGCCCAGAACATCGCTGTGCTCGGCGAGCACCGGGCGCGCGACGTGATCATGCGCCCCGTGGTCAATCCCGGCCCGGTCGAGCTGTTCCGGCAGGTGGAAGTGGGCGTCAACCTGGCGTTCTCCTGCGACGACGACACCGTCACCCTGGTGGTCACCGGTGGCGACCCCGACCGCTTCCCGACCCGCGCGGCGCTGCAGGACCTGCTCGCCGCCGAGTTCGGCGACTGGGGACTGACACCGCGCTTCTGGTGAGGTCGCGCCGGTGCCCGCGGCTATCGTGGAGCCGTGGGCATCATGGGCGAGCTGTTTCCGGGCAAGAAGCTGCAGAACGAGGGCAGCGGCGACAGCAACGGCCAGGAGCGCGAACCCCGCCTCGACGTCGATCTCGACGCGGGCGTCATCCGGCTCTCGCCGCCCGTCGCCCCGGTGCGGGCCGACGGCGACTGAGCCGCCGCGCACCGCTCGAATTCCGCTATCGGTGCGCGGAAGGATTGCGCCTGATCACGGCGTTGGCGATAGTTCACGGCACTTCGTCGAGAGGGAGCCGCCATGACCGCCACCGAACCGCCGCGCTCCGGCGCGCAAGCAGTCGACCGCGCGGTGCACGTGCTGAACTGCTTCCAGGGCAGCGATCCCGAATTGTCGCTCAGCGAACTCGCGCAGCGGGCGGGATTACCCGTCAGCACCACCTTCCGGCTGGCCCAAGCGCTCGTCCGGGGCAGGCTGCTCGAACAGGATCCGGCCACCGATCGCTACCGGATCGGGCACGGACTGGCCTGCCTGGCGCGCCCCGCGCTCTCCCGGCTCGGTCTCGACGCCGCCGCGCCCCATCTGTACGCGCTCGCCGCCGGTATCAAGATCACCGTCAGTTTGAGCGTGCCCGACGCGGAAGAGGCGCTCACCGTCTTCCAGGCGCGGCCACCGGTGTACTTCTGCCACAACCAGATTCCGCAGGAGCGCAGCCCGCTGTCCAGCAGCGCGGTCGGCCACGCACTGCTCGCGCACACCCCGGCCAGGGGCGACGCGACTACCGGCGAACTGTTCGACACGGTGCGCAGGCGCGGGTTCGCGGTCGAGGAGATCGACAGCGACGAACCGATCCGCGCGATCGCGGTCCCGGTGCTCGGACCCGACCGGCAGGTCTGGGGCGCGCTGGGTGTGCAGGCGCGCTCGGTCCGCCTCGACCGGGATCTCGTGCGGGCCGTCGTGCCCGCGATGCACCAGATCGCCGTGCGCATCGGACCGTATTTCCACGCGGGCGCCGCTGGTACGGGATTCGGCGCACCGTGATTTCCACGATGCGAAAACGGCATTGCCGCCCGGATACCGCCGGGCGCACTATGGAATCCGTTGCGGCGCAGCCCTCGCCGCACTCGTCACCGAAAGTCCCGTCATGATCGAATCCCCCGCGCTCGTCCGCCGCCGTACGGTGGACCTGATGCGCCTGTCGCCCGGATTCTGTCGCCGCTGACGCCGCGGCGGCTCCAGGTCCGCCGATTCTCCCCCTCCTTCCCGGTAATCCGTTCGCGCGGATCGTCGCGGCATGCGCCCGTGTGGCCTGCCGCGCGGTCACGCGTGCCGTCGAAAGCACCCCGAAACATGTTCTCCACCCTCTTCCGACGACGTCCGCTGCGGGCGCTCGCCGCCGCGCTCGTCGTTCCCGCCGCCCTCGCGGTGGTCACCGCGTGCGGCGCCACCAACGCGCCGACGACCGCCGACGGCAAGACCGTCCTGCGCTATCAGGGCCAGACCGGCCTGGTCACGGCCTTCGAACTCGCCGACAGCCTCGGCTACTTCAGCACGATCAGCTTGCAGTGGGAGGGCGATACCACCAGCGGCCCGGCCAATATCCAGGCCGCCGCCACCAAGCAGATCGAATTCGGCAGCGCGTTCAACGGCGCGGTGGTCAAGCTCGCCGCCGGTGGCGCACCGGTGCAGGCGGTGCTGAGCTCCTACGGTTCCGACGCCAAGTCGTTCACCGGGTACTTCGTCCGCGACGACGCCGGCATCACCAGCGCCCGTGACCTGATCGGCAAGAAGGTCGGCGTCAACACTCTCGGCGCGCACCACGAGTTCGTCACCCGGGAATGGCTGCACCAGCAGGGGCTCAGCGAAGCCGAGATCAAGCAGGTCCAGCTGATCGTGGTGCCGCCGGTGAACACCGAGGAGGCGCTGCGCAGCGGCCAGATCGACGTGGCCGCGCTCGGTGGCGTGTACCGCGAGACCGCGGTGCCACGCGGCGGCCTGCGCCCGCTGTTCACCGACAAGGACATCTTCGGCGAATTCGACTACGGCACCTACGTTTTCCGCAAGGACTACATCGCCCAGAACGGTGCTGCGGTCAAGGACTTCGTGCAGGGCACCGCGCGAGCGACCCGCTGGCTGCAGATCACCCCGCGCGACGAGGTGGTCGCCAAGTTCGCCGAGATCATCACCAAGCGTGGCCGCAACGAGAACCTCAAGCTGCTCGACTACTGGCGCAGCTCCGGCATCCCGGTCGCGGGTGCGGTGATCTCCGACCGCGAGATCCAGATCTGGATCGACTGGCTCGAGCGCAACGGTGAACTGCCCAAGGGCAAGATCGCCGCCAAGGACCTGTTCACCAACCAGGACAACCCCTACGCCAACGGCACCTACCAGCCCGCCAGCGGCCCGACCGGCGAGGCGGTGGCCGCGAAATGAGCACCACCACAACCAAACTCGCCCTGCGGGGCGTCGGTAAGCAGTTCGCCGTACGCGGCGCGGCCGAGAAGTTCACCGCCATCGACGACATCAGCATCGACGTCGGCGCCGGGGAGTTCCTGGTCCTGGTCGGCCCCAGCGGTTCCGGCAAGTCCACCCTGCTGGACCTGCTCGGCGGCCTGAGCACCCCCAGCGCGGGGCAGATCCTGCTCGACGGCGCCCCGATCACCGGCCCCGGGCTCGACCGCGGCGTGGTGTTCCAGCAGTACGCGCTGCTGCCGTGGCGCACCGCCCGCGCCAACATCCAGTTCGGCCTCGAGGCCAAGGGCGTGGCGCGCAAGGACCGCAGGGCGATCGCCGAGCACTACCTGGAACTGGTCGGCCTGGCCGGCTTCGGCGACCGCTACCCGCACGAACTCTCCGGCGGCATGAAGCAGCGCGTGGCGATCGCCCGCAGCCTGGCCTTCGATCCGGAGGTGCTGCTGATGGACGAGCCGTTCGCCGCCCTCGACGCGCAGACCAGGGAGTCGCTGCAGGACGAACTGCTGCGCATCTGGCGCACCACCGGCAAGACCATCCTGTTCATCACCCACGGCATCGACGAGGCCGTGTACCTGGGCCAGCGCGTCGCCGTCCTCACCTCGCGACCCGGCCGGATCAAGGCCGTGATCGACATCGACATCGACCGCACCGGCGACATCGACGTCCGCTCCAGCGAACAGTTCCGCGACTACCGCCACCGCATCTGGACCGAACTGCAGAGCGAGGTGAGCCGGGCACAGCGGCTCGAGCTCGCCACCGACGACCGCGCCGCGGCGGCGGTCGCGTCCACCGACAGGAGCCCCGCCCATGTCTAGCGCCGTCCCCGTCCTCGTCCGCCCCGCCGAAGTCGCCGCGGAACCGGCGGTCCCCCTGGCGATTCCGGTCCCCCGGCCCGCCGTGCCCGCCGGGCTGACCCGCGCCGCCCGCACGACCGCCGCGACCCTGATCCGGATCACCAAGCCCCTGCTGGCCTTCGCGCTGCTGCTGAGCGCATGGGAGCTCGCGCCCCGGTTCGGCCTGGTCGACGAGGTGTTCCTGCCGCCGTTCTCGGTGGTGGTGCAGGCCTTCGCCGAACTCGCCGCCAACGGGCAACTGGGCGAGCACGTCTCGGCCAGTCTCACCCGGTCGATCACCGGCTTCTCGATCGCCCTGGTGATCGCGGTGCCGGTCGGGATCGCGATCGCCTGGTACAAGCCGGTCTCGGACTTCCTCAATCCGGTGCTCGAGCTGTTCCGCAACACCGCCGCCCTGGCGCTGCTGCCGGTGTTCGTCCTGATTCTCGGCATCGGCGAGACGTCGAAGATCGCGCTGATCGGCTACGCGACCTTCTTCCCGATCCTGCTCAACACCATCACCGGTGTGCGCACCGTCGATCCGCTACTGGTGAAATCGGCGGTGTCGCTGGGCTTCTCGCCGCTGCGGCTGTTCCAGAAGGTGATCCTGCCCGCAGCCATCCCGTCGATCTTCACCGGTATCAGGATGGCGGCCGCCGGCTCGATCCTGGTCCTCATCGCCGCCGAGATGGTCGGCGCCAGGGCCGGTCTCGGCTATCTGATCACCGCCGCGCAGCAGAACTTCCAGATCCCGCAGATGTACGCGGGCATCGTGGCCATCTCGCTGATCGGCCTCGGTTTCAACTTCGCCCTCGTCGCGCTGGAACGCCGCCTCTCCCGCTGGCGCACCTCGCCGACCGACGCCTGACCAGGAGTTCCTTCCATGTCCCGCAAGACCTTTCACCTCAACGCCTTCCTGATGGGCGTCGGCCACCACGAGGCGGCCTGGCGCCACCCGCGGACCGACGCGCACCGGGTGCTCGATGTGCGGCACTTCCAGGAGCTGGCCCGCATCGCCGAGCGCGGCAAGCTCGACTCGGTGTTCTTCGCCGACACCCTCGCCGTCGGCCCGCGCATCGAACGCAACACCCTCGCGGTGTTCGAACCGGTGACGCTGCTGTCGGCGATCGCGACCGCCACCGAGCGGATCGGCCTCATCGCCACCGCCTCGACCAGTTACAACGAGCCGTTCAACCTGGCCCGCAAGTTCGCCTCGCTCGACCACATCAGCGCGGGGCGGGCCGGGTGGAACATCGTCACCTCGGGCAGCGTCGACGAAGCCTACAACTTCGGCCTCGACGCGATCCCCGAGCACGCCCGCCGCTACGAGCGCGCCGAGGAATTCGTCGACGTGGCGCTCGCGCTGTGGGACAGCTGGGAGTCCGAGGCGATCGTGCTCGACACCGAGGCGGGCGTGTTCGCCGACCCGACCCGGGTGCACACCCTCGACTACGCCGGCGAGCGGTTCCGGGTGCGCGGCCCGCTCAACTCGCCGCGTGGCCCGCAGGGCAGGCCCCTGCTGGTGCAGGCGGGATCGTCGGAGTCGGGCAAGGAGTTCGCGGCGCACCGGGCCGAGGCGGTGTTCACCGCGCAGCGCACCGTCGAGGAAGGCGTGCGGTTCTACCGCGATCTCAAGAGCAGGCTGGCGAAATACGGTCGCGCCGAACACGAGTTGAAGGTGCTGCCCGGCCTGGTGCCGTTCATCGCCGACACCGTCGAGGAGGCGAAGTCGCTCGAGCAGGAGTTCACCGACCTGATCTCGCCGGACTACGCGCTGCGTCAGCTCTCGTCCATGCTCGGTGTCGACCTCACCGCGCACGCGCTGGACGCGCCACTGCCCCCACTGCCCGCCGAGAGCGAGATCGAGGGCGGCAAGAGCCGGTTCACCCTGGTCAAGGAGCTGGCCGAGACCGAGGACCTCACCGTGCGCCAGCTCATCGGCAAGCTGGGCGGCGGCCGTGGGCACCGCACCTTCGCCGGCACGCCCGAGCAGGTGGCCGACGAGCTGCAGACCTGGTTCGAGGCGGGCGCCGCCGACGGCTTCAACATCATGCCGCCGTACCTGCCCGGTGGGCTGGCAGACTTCGTCGACCGGGTGGTGCCGATCCTGCAGGAGCGCGGCCTGTTCCGCGCCGACTACGAAGCCACCACGCTGCGTGGCCACTACGGCCTGGACCCGGTGGAAAGCCGGTTCGCCGAACGAGATTCGCGGGTCAGCGCCTGATGCGAACCCGACGTCTCGACATCGACCTGATGCGGGTGGTGAGCAGTTCCTGTCCGGGCCGCTGAGCACACCCGCCCCCAGCCCGGCATCCCCGAAGGACCGAGAACATGACCACCATCGAAACCCCCCGCACCGCCACCGCACTGGAGATCACTCCGGTCGCCGGGCACATCGGCGCCGAGGTCGCCGGCGTCGACCTGCGCACCGAGCTCACCGACGCCCAGGTCGCGGAGCTCACCGCCGCCCTGCACCGGCACAAGGTGCTGTTCTTCCGCGATCAGGAGATCGGCCACGCCGAGCAGATCGCCTTCTCCCGCCGGTTCGGCGCCGTCACCCCGTCGCACCCCTACGACGACGACGCGCCCACCGAGCACCCGGAGATCCTGGCCGTCGACAGCCGCCTCTACGAGAAGCGGTTCGGCCGCAAGAAGTTCAGCTACACCAACCAGTGGCACACCGATGTCTCGCCGCTGATCAACCCGCCCGCGGCGTCGATCCTGCGCGCCGAGATCGCCCCCGAGCGCGGCGGCGACACCCAGTGGACCAATCTGGCCGCCGCCTACGCCGGACTGCCGGAGTCGCTGCGCACCTTCCTCGACGGCCTGCGCGCCGAGCACCGCTTCGGTGGCCGGATCCCGCCGTGGGAGGCCGACAGCGACTACGCCCGCAAGATCGCGGCCGCGCCGCTGGTCACCGAGCACCCGGTGGTGCGGGTGCACCCGGTGACCGGTGAGCGGGTGCTGTTCGTGAACCCGGGCTTCACCACCCGGATCATCGGCCTGACCCCGCCGCAGAGCGACGCGCTGCTGCAGCTGCTCTTCGACGAGATCGCCCACCCCGCCTACACCGTCCGGTTCCGGTGGGCGAAGGGCAGCATCGCGTTCTGGGACAACCGGGCCACCGCCCACCTGGCCCCGAGCGACCTCGACCACCTCGACGTCACCCGGGTGCTCTACCGCACCACCCTCGAGGGCGAGGTCCCGGTCGGCGTCGACGGCACGGCGTCCAGCTCGGTGGCCGGCGAGAAGTTCACCGGCGCCTGATTTCCCCTCCGGTGCCCGGCCGTCCCCGGCCGGGCACCGGCTTCTTCTCGACAGGAGCACGATCCATGAGCGAAACCTGGCACACCAGCACCGACGTCCTGGTGATCGGCGGCGGCCCCGCCGCGTCCTGGGCGGCGATCCACGCCAGGGAGGCGGGCGCCGAGGTGATCCTGGTCGACAAGGGCTACTGCGGCACCAGCGGCGCCACCGCGCCGTCGGGCACCGGGGTCTGGTACGTCGCGCCCGAGGCCACCGCCCGCGCGAGCGCGAAGGCGTCGCGCGAGGCACTGGGCGGCCACCTCGCCGACCACTACTGGATGGACCGCGTCCTGGACCAGACCTACACGAACATGATCCGGCTGGCCGTCGAGGGCCGCTATCCCTTCCCGGTCGACCCGGTCACCGGAGAGCAGCTGCGCACCGGCGTGCAGGGTCCCGAGTACATGCGGCGGATGCGCGCCTGGCTCCAGCGGATCGGGGTGCGCATCCACGACCACTCCCCGGCGCTGGAACTGCTCGTCGACGACACCGGCGCGGTGCGCGGCGCGGCGGGTCATCAGCGCCAGCTCGACCGGGACTACCGGATCACCGCGGGTGCGGTGGTGCTGGCCTCCGGCGGGTGCGCGTTCCTGTCCGGGGCGCTGGGCACCAATGTCGACACCGGTGACGGCGCGCTGATGGCGGCCGAGGTGGGCGCGCGGTTCTCGGGCATGGAGTTCTCCAACGCCTACGCGATCGTGCCCAAGGGCTCGACCATCACCAAGACCGCCTACTACGGCTACGCCACCTTCTTCGGCGAGGACGGCCGGGTGCTCGAGGACGCCGGGTCCACCAGGGGCCGCTCGGTGATCGCGCGCACCCTGTCGCGGGAGAAGGTCTTCGCTCAGCTCGACCGGGCCGACGCGACGGTGCAGGCGCAGATGCGGCTGGGGCAGCCGAACTTCTTCCTGCAGTTCGACCGCCGTGGGATCGACCCGTTCACCCAGCGTTTCGAGATCGACCTGCTCGCCGAGGGCACCGTGCGCGGCACCGGCGGCATCGATGTGGTCGACGACGACTGCGCCACCACGATCCCCGGGCTCTTCGCCGCAGGTGACGCCGCCACCAGGGAGCGGATCTGCGGTGGCTTCACCGGCGGGGGCAGCCACAACGCGGCCTGGGCGATGTCGTCGGGCAGCTGGGCCGGCGCGGGCGCCGCGCGCTACGCCCGCACGGCGCGCACGGGCGGCGAGGTCGAGGGCGCGGGCCGGGTCGGCCTGCGACCCACCGGTTCCGGCACCCTCGCCGCCGCGGAGGTGGTCGCGGCCGCCCAGGCGGAACTGATCCCGTTCGAGAAGAACTACCTGCGCCACGGCGACCGGTTGCGGCCCGCGCTCGCTCGTCTCGACGAGCTGTGGAACGCCGCCGCCGACGGGCTGGCGGGCACGACCGGCGACGACTGGATCCGGGCCAGACAGGCCGCGGCGATCACGGCGGTCGGCAGGTTGATGTACCGATCGACGTTGTCGCGCACCGAGACCAGGGGCATGAGCAAACGGGCCGATCATCCCGCCATCGATCCGGCCCAGCATCACCACGTCGTCTCCGGTGGCCTCGACGCGCCGTGGACCGGCACCGCCGATGCCCGCAACTCCGGACTGGCGGTGGCGTCGTGATCGAATTGCTGCGCGCGCAGGATTGCATCGGCTGCGACAAATGCGTGCTCGCCTGCCCCACCAACGTGTTCGACCGCACCGAGGACGGCATTCCGGTCATCGCCAGGCAGTCGGACTGCCAGACGTGCTTCATGTGCGAGGCGTACTGCCCCACCGACGCGCTCTACGTGTCCCCGGAGTCCACCGCGCTCCCCCGCGAGGCCACGCTGCCGACCGAGCACATCGGCCGGTACCGGGAGAAGCTCGGCTGGGGCAACGGCCGGACCGCGGGCGCCCGGGTGGCGGTCGGCCCGCGCCTGCCGCACGGCACCCCGCCGCCGCGGCTCATCCCCTGAGCAGGTCCGCCGGTCGTCGCAACGCGCCGAAGAGCGGATCGTCGTAGACGGTGGGTTCGACGACCGGATCGGGCACCCGGAGCAGATCGGCGGTGCTCACCTCGGACCAGTCGTATCGCTGGTTCTCGCACTGCAATTCGACCAGCGACACCGACGACACCGTGTCGTCGAGGCCGAAATCGGCGAAGCCGTCCTCGGCGAGCACCGTCCGGACGTGCTCGACCGGGGTCGGCCGGGTGGCGTAGGCCAGGGCCAGGTACGGCCGCAGCGGCTCGCCGAACTCGGGGATCCGTTCGCGGATCCACACGTCGGTCAGCGCGCGGGTGAGGTCGTCGCGGACCTCGAGCAGATCGGCGGGCAAGGCGATCGGCAGCCGGATCGAATCGCCGGCGACCACGGGCGCGCCGAACCCGATCTGGAACGGGGCGCGCTCGGCGAGGACGGTGCGCGAGCCGGCGACCAGCGCCGCGAGATGCACCCCTTTGACACCGTCGACGAAGCCGATGCCCTGAACCCCGATCCGCAGACGGCCCGCGTCGACCGGTTCGAAACCGGGCAGCCTGGTCAGCGTCGGGGCGAAGATCTCCACCAGCTTGTCGGCGACCGGCTGGGTCGGCGTGACCTGCCAGTCGTAGAAGGACCGTCCCGGTGTCCACCCCGGCCGCCACCACCAGCGGCTGGCAACCGTCATCTCGCTCGCGCTCATCGACCCACCTCCCGACTCGACCGCTCGCCCCCAGCGACCATCCGGTTGACCGGCGGATCTGTTGACGATCGACAGATTCGGCCAGTTCACCCCGACGTACCGGACACGATCGGCAACCCCTCTGCGACGCCAGTTACCTGTCAGCGACGGTATTACCCGGCGTGGCGAACCCGCAACACGGCGAGACCGTTCCGTTGTACCTTCGCTCCCGAGTCATCGCTTTCGGCCCCGGCCCGGCGGCTCGCACTACACTGACCGGCATGCCTGTTCGTCGGCTGATCACGCTGTGTGCGTTCGCCCTCCTGCTGCCCTTCGCCGCCTCCGCCTGCACCATGACGGGCCCCGGCACCACCTCCGAGTGCAACGTGGGCGGGTGCACGGTCACCTTCGAGCGCGGGGTGAGCGCCAAGGCGTCGGTGCTCGGCATCGATGCCGAGCTGGTCGCGGTGAACGGCGACATGGTGACGCTGAGCATCGGCGGACAGCAGGTGACGGTGCCGGTCGGCCAGTCACAGGCGGCCAACGGGATGGATGTCCGGGTCAGCGAGGTCACCCAGGACAAGGTCGTCGTCGTCCTGTCGACCGGCTTGAACCAGAACTGATCGATCGGCGAAAGCCGCTGCGCTACACCGGTTCCGCGCTGCGATAGCTGCGCGCGACCAGCGCCGACCGCAAGCGCCACAGGCCGTGGCTGCGAGTCGCGTCGCAGCCGGTCAGGCGGGCGATCCGCTTGAGCCGGAAGTCGACGGTGTTGGGGTGCACGTGCAGGGCGCGCGCGGTGCGCTGCCGGTTCACGTCGTGCGCGATGTGGCATTGCAGGGTGCCGAACAGCTCGGGGTGCTCGTCGAGCGGATCCAGCAGGGCCGCGAGGAAATCCCGCCCTGGTCCGGGCCTGGTCAGCTGGTATTCCAGCGCCAGGTCGGCGAAATGGTGCAGCCTGCCGTCGACGCCGAGCCGCTGCACCATGTCGAGCAGACTGTGGGTCCGGTCCGCCCAGGTCGGCAGCGCGTCGCTGGTGCTGTGCGCGACCGCGACGGTGATCGGCACGCCCGCGGCGCGGGTCAGAGCGGCGAAGAGCGGATCGAGTTCGTCGGCGTCGATATCGCCGGGAATCAGCGCGGTGCCGCCGTCGCCAGTCAGCAGGGACAGCGCGGTGCCGTCCGACCAGCGGAACAACTCGGCGCGCACCTGTTCGAGCCTGCGCCTGGCCTGTGCCCGGTCGGGACGCACCCGGGCGCCGGGCTCCGGCGGATCAGCGACGGTCACCGCGAGCACCCAGTAGTGCGAGGCGATCTCGACCCCGCACCGCCGGGCCATCGTCGCGGTCGCGCTGCCGTCGAGCAGGGCCGCGGTGATCACGTGCACCGCGCTGTGGTGTTCGCGCAGTACCGCGTAGCGCAGCACCGTCTCCAACGAGACGCCCTGGCGCACCCACGCGGCGACGACGTCCTCGATCTCCGCGGCGCCCACCGTGTCCTCGGCTTCGGTGAACGCGGCGACCAAATGCCGTACCCGGCCCGTGTCGTCTCCGTGCTCGGCGAGCGGCATCGTCGTGCGCCACTCGCCGTCGGAGCCCGACGCCCGGGCGAGGACGGAATGCGACCTCGTCATGTACAGGCCTCCTCGATGTGCTGGTCCCGACCCGAGGACCACGCTACGGAGCGGGCGTTCCCCGCGATGTCCAACATTCTGGACACCGCCGCCCGCTCAGCCGAGCACGTTCGGCTGATCCAGGATCCAGCGCCAGCTCCCGTCCGGCTGCCTGCGCGCGACCTCGACGGTCGCCCCCGTACCGCCGGGCAGCCGCGACGACGTGAGCGCCAGATCGCCTGCCCGCAGCGCGGGCGCCTGCGCGCCGAGCTGGAACACCGGCCGGTCCGCGACCAGGCGCGCGTAGGCGGCTCTGATCTCCGCGATGCCGGTCGCCACCACGCCGTCCGGCAGGGCCAGGACCGCCTCGGATTCGTACAACTCGACCAGGCCGTCGACGTCACCGGCGTTCAGCCGTTCGACCACCAGCCGGCTCAGATCCTCCGGACGCCGCGCTCGTTCCCGCACACCGTCGACACTGTCGGTCATCGTCACCCTCCTCGACATGGGCTGTGCGCCAACGGTAACGCCGGGGTACGACAGAACCGGACGAGCGTTTCAGTGCCCGTCGTGCACGTCGACCGAGTAGCGGTACCAGTCCCCGTCGAACGCGGTGTAGACGGCCTGATAGGCGGTGGGGACGTGCACCGGCGGCCTGGTTCCGGCGGGGAAGTAGGCCAGGCCGCCGAGCGAGTCACCGATCCCGAACAGGCAGCCGCCGTCGCGATCGGAGACCGAGGACACCCGGATCACCCCGATCCAGCCGGCGTCGGACTCCGCGCACCGTCCCCGCGCCACCTCGGTCAGCGCCGATTCCGACAGCCACCAGGCCACCCGGTCCGGAATCCCCGCCGCGACGGCGCCGATCCCGGCCAGGACCACCAGCGGCGCGACCAGCACGGTGCCGTAGCGCCGGTAGCGTGCGCACCCGATCGGCGCGCACGACAGCCAGACCACACCGGCGACCAGCAGTGCGAGCACCGCGACGACGGTGATCAGCAGGTCGAAGGCGGTGGCGTCGTCGATCAGCAGCGCGACGATCGCCCCCGCCGCCAGCACCGTCGACGCGCGCATCGCCGACACCCAGCGCCGGGTCGGTGGCACGGTCCCGGTCTCCACGGTCGTCATGGGCCCACCCTACGGATCCCGGCACCGGAAACGGCGAAACCCCGGAGGGCCGTTGGCCTTCCGGGGTTTCGCGCGCACAGATCACACCGTCACAGCGGCGGGAATCCCGCCGAGCCGGTCGCCATCCAGTTCCAGAATCCGGCTGCCCGGTTGACCAGCAGGGCAATGACGTCGAGAGCAGTGCTTCCCATCAAGTTTTCCTAACATTCGGACGAACGATTCGCTTGCCCACCATAGCAACTCGCCACCGCCGATCACGACACGATCTCGGTGCACTGGAGCATTACCAGTGAGCACGCGCGCGCATTCGTCTCGTCGACAACGAAATCGATGTTTCAGCAGGTGAGAGCGTTGCCGATGCGAAATCTCCCGGCGCTCGAATGCCGTGCGGGCACAATTGCCGGACAGCTCGTCCGGTGCGGCGAATTCCCCGCCGGACAGATATTCGCCCGAGATCGAGGCGGCGAGCGATCGGCACCGGGTCCCGACGACGACAGGCGTCGCACCTCCTCGCGGCCGTCGCGAACCGCGAATACAGTACTGGGGAAGCACACCTTTCCGACGTGAGACCGGTAGCGCCCGACGAACACGGTGAGGACGGATGGACAGCATCAGTCACGAGCTCCTGCACAGGCCCCTGTTCTCCCGTGTCCCCCTCGACCAGGGCAACGCGGCCAGCCGCATCAGCGCCTACATCTACGGGAACGTGCTGATCCTGGCCGCCCTGATCCCGGTCGCGCCGTCCGCCGAGAACGTCGGCATCCTGGTCGTGCTCGGGACCGCCGTGTCGACGTTCATCGCGCATTCCTTCGCCGAGAGCGTCGGCCGATCGGTGCGCGAGGGCTCGCCGCAGACCGCGGCGGATCGCTTGGCCGACCTGCGCGATTCGCTGCCCATCCTCAGCTCGGCGGTGGTGCCCTGCGTCGTGCTCGCGGCCGCGGCCTTCGGGTGGCTGCAGCCGCGCACCGCACAGGTGCTGGCCGAGGTCGTGATGCTGGTGCGGATCGCCGGCATCGTCTTCGTCATCCGGCGGCTGCAAGGCCGGCGCCCGGACCGATCGACGCTGATCGGGGCGGTGGTGCTGGGCTGCGCGGCCACCACGGTCGTCGCGGTCAAAGTCGTCCTGACCCACTGACCGCGAGGAGGACCACGTGTCGGCGCCACCGGTGAAGTCGAGTTCGCTCGTCCTGCTCGTACTGGCCGCCGGCCAGTTCCTGATGACGCTCGACAGTTCGGTGATGAACGTGTCGATGGCCACCGTCGCCCAGGACCTCGACACCACGATCACCGGGATCCAGACCGCCATCACGCTCTACACGCTGGTGATGGCCTCGCTGATGATCACCGGCGGCAAGGTGGGCGCCATCATCGGCAGGCGCCGGGTGTTCGGGATCGGCCTGGTCATCTACGGCATCGGCTCGTTCGTCACCGGCCTGGCGCCGAATCTGACGGTCTTGCTGCTGGGCTGGTCGCTGCTGGAGGGGATCGGCGCGGCCCTGATCATGCCCGCGATCGTCGCCCTGGTCGCGGGCAACTTCCCGCCCGCGCGCCGGTCGGCGGCCTACGGGATGGTCGCGGCGGCGGGCGCGGTCGCGGTCGCCGTCGGTCCGCTGCTGGGTGGCGCGGTGACGACATTCGCGTCGTGGCGCTACGTCTTCTTCGGCGAGGTGGTCATCGTGGTGGCGATCCTGCTCGTGCTGCGCCGCGTCGAGGACGCGCCCGCCGAGCAGGTCCGGCTCGATCTGGTCGGGTCCGTGCTGTCGGTCCTCGGCCTGGGCGCGATCGTGTTCGGCGTGCTGCGGTCGAGCGAATGGGGGTGGGTGCGACCGACCTCCGGCGCGCCCGCGCTGTTCGGGTTGTCGGCGGTCATCTGGCTGGTGCTCGGCGGCCTGTTCACCATGTATCTGTTCCTGCGCAGGCAGACCTATCTCGTCGACCGGGGCCGCGACCCGCTCGTCGATCCGGCGCTGCTGCGCAATCGGCAGCTCGTCGGCGGGTCGAGCATGTTCTTCGCGCAGTTCGCCGTGCAGGCCGGGGTGTTCTTCACCGTGCCGCTGTTCCTGTCGGTGGTGCTCGAGCTCAGCGCGGTCGAGACCGGGGTGCGCATCCTGCCGCTGTCGGTCGCGCTGGTGCTGGCCGCGATCGGGATCCCCCGCTTCCGGCCGCAAGCCGATCCACGCCGGGTCGTCCGGCTGGGTCTCGGCGTGATCATCGTCGGCGTGCTGATGCTCGCCGCCGGCATGGATCCCGGCGCCGACGCGGCCGTAGTGTCGATCCCGATGCTGCTGATGGGGCTGGGTCTGGGCGCGCTGGCCTCGCAGCTGGGCGCGATCACGGTCTCGGCCGTGCCCGATTCGCGCAGCTCCGAGGTCGGCGGCATCCAGAACACCGCCACCCAGCTCGGCGCGTCCCTGGGGACCGCGCTGATCGGGTCGATCCTGATCGCGACGCTCACATCGTCGGTGATCTCGGGTATCCAGCAGAACCCCGCCGTGCCCGCCTCCGTGCAGCAACAGGCCACCACCGAGCTGTCGTCGGGCGTGCCCTTCCTGTCGGACCGGCAGCTGTCGGACGCGCTCGACAACGCCGGGATCGACGACACCACCGCCGAGGCCATCCTGACCGTCAACACCGATGCCCGCCTCGAGGCACTGCAGGTGGCGTTCGCGGTGACCGCGCTGCTGGCGATCCTGGCGCTGTTCGGCACCGGCCTGCTGCCCCGCCGTCCCGTCACGGGAATCACCCGTTCCGGGTGAGGACCGCGCCGCGGGCGGCTGGTTGGCTGGCAGCACGGCCGACCGCAGAGTCCCGAGGCGAGGAGCGCTCGTGAACGCGTACCCACCCATCGACGAGCACGGCATCGTCGGCGACCTGCAGACCGCGGCGCTGGTGTCGTCGGCCGGAACCATCGACTGGTGGTGCGCGCCCCGCTTCGACTCACCGAGTGTGTTCGCCTCGCTGCTGGACAGCGCGCGGGGCGGGCACTGCTCGATCGCGGTCGACCCGGCCAGCGCGGGCACGGTCCGGCAGTTGTACCTCTCCGACACCGCCATCCTGGTCACCCGATTCTCCGGACCCGACGGCGTCGGCGAGGTCGCCGATTTCATGGTCCCGATCCCCGGCACCGCGCCCACCGATCGGCACCGGCTCGTCCGCGTCGTGCGGGTGGTGCGCGGCAGCCTGACCTTCACCCTCGAGTGCCGGCCACGCTTCGACTACGCCCGCGCCACTCACACCCTCGAACAGGTCGACGAGCGCACCGCCGTCTTTCGTTCCCCCGCCGCCGATCTGCACCTGCAGGCCACCGAGCCGATCGTGCACGCCCCCGACGGCGCGGACGTCACCGCGCGCTTCACCCTGTCCGCGGGGGAACGCGCGGCGGTCGTGCTGACCACCACCGCCCCGGGCGCGGCCGCGTCGGCGGCACCCGAATGGGCCGCCATCGCCACCGAATTCGACCACTGCCGCCACTTCTGGCAGACCTGGTTGCGCTCGTCGACCTATCGCGGCCGCTGGCGCAACATGGTCAACCGCTCGGCGATCACCCTCAAGCTGCTCACCTACGCGCCGACCGGCGCCCCCATCGCCGCGGCCACCATGGGACTGCCCGAGCAGATCGGCGGCGAGCGCAACTGGGACTACCGCTACACCTGGATCCGGGACGCCTCCCTCTCGGTCCGCGCGCTGATGGACCTCGGATTCACCGCGGAGGGCCTCGCATTCCGGCGCTGGCTGCGCGAACGAGTGGACGCCGGCGGCACCGCCTCCGGCGAGCCCCTACAGATCATGTACCGCGTGGACGGCGATCCGAAGCTCGAGGAGCTGATCCTGCCCCACCTCGAGGGTTACGAGAAGTCGGCGCCGGTGCGGGTGGGCAACGGCGCGGCCGACCAGATCCAGCTCGACATCTACGGCGAGGCGGCCGACGCCCTGGCCCAGGCCACCGACATGGCCGCGATCGCCGGCTGGCGCACCTTCACCGGCCTGATCGACTGGCTCGCCGACCACTGGGACCGGCCCGACGAGGGGATCTGGGAAACCCGCGGTGGGCGTCAGGATTTCACCTACAGCCGGCTGATGACCTGGGTGGCCTTCGATCGCAGTATCCGGCTGGCGACCGAGCATGCCCGACCCGCCGATCTGGCGCGCTGGACGGCCGAACGCGACGCGGTCTTCCGGCAGATCATCGAGCGCGGCTGGAGCGAGCGGCGCCAGGCCTTCGTCCAGCACTACGCCACCGATGTCCTCGACGCGTCGCTGCTGCTCATGCCCCGCATGGGATTCCTGTCACCGAACGACCCCATGTGGCTGAGCACCCTCGACGCGATGGACCACGAACTGGTCAGCGACAGCCTGGTCTACCGCTACGACCCCGAGGCCTCCCCCGACGGTCTGCGCGGGACCGAGGGCACCTTCAACCTGTGCAGCTTCCTGTATGTGGAAGCCCTGGCCCGGACCGGCCGCTTGCAGCAGGCCCGCTACGCCTTCGACAAGATGCTCACCTACGCCAATCACGTCGGGCTGTTCGCCGAGGAGATCGGACCCTCCGGCGAGCAACTCGGCAATTTCCCGCAGGCGTTCACGCATCTGGCCCTGATCACCGCCGCGCTCGCCCTCGACGAAGAACTCGACCGCGTCGAGGCGGCGCCCCCGTCGGCGGGCTGATCCCGTGACCACCCGATTCCTTGTTCGGAGGACACTATTTCGGTAAAATCAGTGCGTTCTCGCACCGAATACACACTGCTCGCCGACTTCGCTCTCGGACCGTCGGCGCAATTCTCGGCGATCCATTTCTCGACGGGCACTTTCTTTCCCTCAGCATCCCGAGGAGTCGAGCATGACCAGCAATACTTCGTCGGCGCATCGCGCGCCACCCGAGGAAGAACCCTTCCAGACGCAGGCCATCGCGGAGGGTATTTCCATCACGGCCGCGTGCATGCTGCTCATCTTGGCGGCGGTCTCGATCCTGCAGGGCATTGCCGCGCTGCTGGACGACGAAATATATGTCGCCGGAGTCGAATACGTGTACAAGTTCGACACGACGACCTGGGGATGGATTCATGTCGTGCTCGGGGTGCTGGCGCTGATCGTCGGCGTCGGCCTGGTCCTGGGCGCCACCTGGGGGCGGTACAGCGCGCTCGCCGTCGCCGCGCTGGTGATCGTCGCGAACTTCCTGTCCCTGCCCTACTATCCGGCCTGGTCGTTCATCATCATCGGGCTCAGCCTGGTGATCGTCTGGGCGATCTCCACCTGGAGACCACAGCACTGACTCCGCCGGCGCTACCGACATCGCCCCGGCCCGACGTGCGGCGGGCCGGGCGATGAGCGCCGACTCCGGTGCGCGGATCCGGACTTGGGCGGCCCGGGCCGCCCTTCTTCTCGCCGCGCTGACCGCGGTGATCCCGGTGCTGTTCGCGGGAGTGGTGGGGACTCTCGGCGTGCTGATCGTGGGCACCGGCGGCGTGGTCGTCACGTTGGCCGCCCTGTACTGGTTCCTGACCAGGTACGGACTGCTGCGCTGGGTGTCGCTGGCGATCGTGGTGCTCTCGCCGATCATCGTCATCGTGGCCTTCGTGCGGGCCCGGCTGCTGTGGGTGGTGCTGCTCACCGTGGCGGTGGCTCTGCTGGCGCTGCTGTGCGCGCGCGTCGCGCTGCGCACCGGGACGCATCACGCCCCCGCGCCCGACCGGCCCGCCCCGGTGGCCAAGCGCCCGTTCCTCATCATGAACCCGCGCTCCGGGGGCGGGAAGGTCGAGAAGTTCGATCTGCGCCGCCGCGCCGAGGAGCTCGGCGCGGAAGTCGCCCTGCTCGAAGGCGATGTCGACGTCGAGACACTGGCCAGAGACGCCGTCGCCCGGGGCGCGGATCTGCTCGGAGTGGCGGGCGGCGACGGGACCCAGGCGCTGGTGGCGGGCATCGCGGCCGAGCACGATCTGCCGTTCCTGGTGATCAGCGCGGGGACCCGCAATCACTTCGCGATGGACCTCGGCCTGGATCGCGCCGATCCCGCCGCCGGGCTCGACGCCCTCCGCGACGGCGTGGAGCTGCGGGTGGACCTCGGCCGGATCAACGGCCTGCCGTTCGTCAACAACGCCTCGTTCGGCGTCTACGCCGAGATCGTGCGCAGTCCCGCCTATCGCGACGACAAGACCGCGACGGTGCTGCGCCTGCTGCCCGACCTGCTCGCCGGGCACACCGGCAACCGGCTCGTCGCCCGGATCGACGGGACGACGGTCGACGGCCCGCAAGCGATCCTGGTGAGCAACAATCCCTACGGCACCAGCGATCTCGCCGGGCTGAGCCGCCGCGAACGCCTCGATCGCGGCACGCTCGGCGCGGTCACCGTCTCGGTCGCCAACACCCGCGACGCGGTCGGGCTGATCCGTCGCACCCGCAGCCGCGGCCTCACCCAGCACACCACCCCGGAAGTCGCCGTCGACACCGACGCGCCACAGATCCCGGTCGGTGTCGACGGCGAGTCCCGCCAGCTCGACACCCCGGTGCGCTGTGTCATCGAACCGGGCGCGCTGCGCGTGTGGGTACCGCGCCACCGGCCGGGAACGCCGCCCGCCCCACCCACGATCGATTGGCTCCGGCTGCGCGACTTGGCCATTCGCGGCGACGCCGCGGCACCGCGCTGAGCGCCGTCACCGGTTCCGGGATTGCACCCACTGCCATCATGCGTCAGGTGAACGACGGGGAAACAGCACCGGACAACGGGCGCCCCGGGCTGTGATGACGCCGACACCGTCGAAGGGCCCGGGTGAACAAAATTATCGACGGACACCACTGTGCGCAGGTAATTCCATTCCGAAATATTCTGTGCGCCAGCCGTAATCCGCCGACCGCTCGGCACACAGTGCTGACCGACGAGTTTTGTTCAGCGAAATCGTGATCGCCGTCACAGGAATGAATTCCGCCGTTCCGGCTATACCATCAGATCCGCCGAGGCTTCCCGGGAATATCCGCCGTCGAAGTTCCAGAGCACCAGTGGTGACACATCGACGTGCCCCTTTTTCGAATCCGTCTTCCGCCGCTTCGGCATGTATTCGTCGCGAGGTGAACCCGGTCATGGAATACACCCACCTGTCCGAATTCCAGATCCGTCCCGGCACGTTGTCGATCTGGACGCCCGAACTCCCCCCGGCTGCCTGGCAGCCCGACGACCGTCCACTGACCAGCGTGCACGCCGGCTACTGCGCCGGCGTCGACCCCGCCGATCCGCGACCGGGTCGTGGGCGCTGGATCGGCACTGTCTTCGAGATGGATGCGCGCCTCGAGCCCGCCGCCTGGCGCGAGACGCTGCGCCGCTGGCATGCCAGGCACGAGGGGTTGCGCACCACGGTGCGCGTCGACGCCGCAGGCGAACCGCGCAGACTGCTCGCCCCCGCCACGGCGGTCGGCATCGCCGAGCACCGGGTGGACGGACTCACCGACGGCGCCCGGATCAACGAATTCCTCTGCGGCGCACTGGAACTGCGCCTGTCCCCGCTGGTCTGGCCACATCTGCTCGCCGCGACGGTCGAGCACGCCGCTACCGCGGACTTCACCGTGCTGGTGGCCGCCGATCACTCGGTCATGGACGCCTACTCCCAAGCCATTCTCATTCTCGAGCTGCGCACCCTGTACCGCGAGGTACTGGCGGGCGAGCAGGCCCGCGAGTCGGCCACCTTCGGTAGTGCCGCCGACTTCGCGGTGGTCGAGCGCGCGGCCGCCGCCGAGCTCGATGCCGACTCGCCCGCGGTGGCGACCTGGCGGGAGTTCCTCGCCGGTGGCGACGGCACCATGCCGCGGTTCGCCCCGCACACGCACCGGCCCGCACCGGCCGACCTGGCGCAGCCGAGTGTGTCGCGCCGAGTGCTCGAGCTCGACCAGCTCGAACGGGTCGAGGCGGTCCTCGACCAGGTGCGGCACCGGATGTCGGTGGCGGTGTTCGCCGCGCTGGCGGTGGCCCATCAGCGCCGGTTCGGCGCCGAGCGGATGCGCACCATCATGCCGATCGCGACCCGGCCCGATCTGCGCTGGCTGGAGTCGATGGGCTGGTTCGTCAATGTCGTCCCGGTCGACATCCGGGTGGAGCCCGAGGCGGGGATGGCCGCCGCGCTGGAGAGCGCGCGCACGGCGCTGCGCCGGTCGCGGACCGCGAACGACGCGTCCTGGTCCCGGGTGCTGGAGCTCCTCGGGGTCGCGGAGACGCCCCGGTTCGGCATCTCCTTCCTCGATATCCGGGTGCTGCCCGGCTACGAGCTCGTCGCCGACCTGCGTGGCCGGACCCTGCGGGCGGAGTCGTACTCCACCGACGAGGTGTTCCTGTGGGTCGTGCGGGCCGCCGACGGCCTCTACGTGTCCACCCGGTATCCGGCGGGCCTGCCGGCCGAGGTGATGGACGAGTTCCTCACCGCGTTCGGCGAGGCGCTCGCGGAGGTCACCGCGGCGGTCCACCTCGACGCGCCCGCGGCGGCGCCCGTCGTCGCGCAGGCGGTGTGAGCCGATGCGGGCACTGCTGGCCTTCACCGGCAGCCGGGGCGACGCCCAGCCCGGCATCCTGCTGGCGCGCGCGCTGATCGCCCGGGGCCACCGGGTGACCCTCGCGCTCGCCCCCAACCTCGTCGGGTTCGCGACCGAGCACGGGGTCCCCGCCGTCGGGTTCGGCTGCGACAGCGCCGCGCTGTTGCGTGCCCAGCGCACCGACGCCCGATTCGGTGCCCGGAATCCGTGGGCACGGGTGCGGGCGGTGCTCGACCTGCAGCGTCGTGGCGTGCCGGAGATGGTCGCCGACCTGCGCGAGCTGGTGCCCGGTCACGAGGTTGTGGTGGCGGGCATGGCGGGTGAGGAGGCCGCAGCGGTCGTGGCGCGGGAGGCGGGGGTGCCGTTCGCGGCGATGCACTTCTTCCCGATCCAGGCCACGACTGTCGTCCCGGTGGTTCCGGCGCGGTGGGCGGAGCGGATTCCGGGTGTCGTGCACCGCTGGGGCTGGTCGGTGCTCGCCCGCGCCAGGGCCGCCGCGCTGGCGCCGGTCCTGCCCGCGGGCGAACCGCCGGTCCGGGTGCGTATCCAGGCCTACGACCCCGCGCTGTTCCCCGGTCTGCGCGACGAACTGCCTGGACCGTTCACCGGCTTTCCGGTCGACGTCGACGGTGTGCTCACCACACCGCCGACAGCCGATCACCGCTGCGACGACCTCCGGATCGACGGGCCTCACGGTTCGGCAGAGGGTTCGCTCCCGTCGACCGAAACCATCAGGGCAGCCGGCGATTCCCCCTTCGACACCACGGTCGCGGTTCGCCGGTGGCTGGCGGCCGGTTCCGCACCGATCTATGTGGGCTTCGGCTCGATGGATGTCGGGGATCCCGTCGCGCTCGTCGCCATGCTGCGTGCGGTCTGCGCGCGTCGGGGCCTGCGGCTGTTGCTGGCCTCGGGGTGGGCCGCGATCCCGCCTTCCCTCGATGCCGAGGTGGCCGTGGTCGATCAGGTCGACCATGCCGAGGTGCTGCCGCAGTGCGTGGCGGCCGTGCACCACGGCGGCGCGGGCACCACCGCCGCCGCATTGAGAGCCGGTGTGCCGCAGGTCATCTGCTCCGTCCAGGCCGACCAGCCCTACTGGGGGCAGGCACTCCAGCGGCTCGGCCTGGCGGCGACCGCGCCCGCGCGCACGCTCACCGCCGCACGCCTCGGCGCACTGCTCGACCGGATCTCGACCCCCGATGTCCGTCGCAGGGCCACCGATTACGCCGCGACGTTCACCACCGACGGGGTCGCGCGCGCCGCCGACTCCGTCGAAGCGCTGGCCCCGATCACCTCCGAGTTCGTCCACGCCGCAGGGAGACTGCCATGAACCCCGAGATCGCCATCCGGATCACCGGACTCGGCAAGTCCTACGGCGACTTCACCGCCGTGGGTGCCGTCGACCTCACCGTCACCGCGGGCACGGTCTTCGCCCTGCTCGGCCCCAACGGGGCGGGCAAGACCACCACCGTGCGGATGCTCGCGACCCTGGTGCGGCCCGATCGCGGCAGCGCCGAGATCTTCGGCTACGACATCGTGCGCGAGGCCACCGCGGTGCGCTCGATGATCGGGCTCACCGGCCAGTACGCCTCCGTCGACGAAACCCTCACCGCCGGTGAGAATCTGCGGCTGTTCGGACGATTGCTGGGGCTCTCGCGTCGCGAGGCCGCCGCGCGCAGCGCCGAACTGCTCACGGAGTTCGAACTGAGCGCGGTCACCGATCGTCCGGTCGGCCAGTTCTCCGGCGGTATGCGGCGGCGACTGGACCTGGCCGCGACGCTGATCACCGATCCCCCGCTGATCTTCCTCGACGAACCGACCACCGGCCTGGACCCCCACACCCGCGACCGCATGTGGGGCATCATCCGCAAGCTCGTCGCGCGCGGCGCGACCGTGCTGCTCACCACCCAGTACCTCGAGGAAGCCGACGCGCTGGCCGACCGGATCGCCGTCATCGATCGGGGTGCCATCGTCGCCGAGGGCACCGCCGCCGAACTCAAGGCCTCCATCGGCGATCAGGTGCTGCGCCTCGAGCTCGCCGATGCGGCGCAGTCCGCGCACGCGGAGGCCATCGTCGCCGACCTCACCGGCGAGGTACCGGAGGGATCCTCGGCCGGGATCCTCACCGTCGCGCTCGCGGACGCGGGCACCGCCGCCGACATCGTCGCCGCCTGCCGGGCCGCGGGCATCGCGCTGCGCGGCTTCGCCGTCGACCGCCCCGACCTGAACGAGGTGTTCCTCGCTCTCACCGGCACGGCCCGCGCCGCCGCCTGATCACGGAGACCACCATGACCGTCACCATCGCCGAGATCGCCGCCCCCGCGACGATCGATCGCCGCCCCCGGGTCACCTACGTGAGCCTGCCCGCCGCGCTGTTCCAGTCCCTGCTGATGGCCTGGCGCGGACTGCTCACCTTCCGGCACAGCCCCCAACTGCTCTACGACGCCATTCTGCTGCCGATCGTCGGACCGCTGCTGTTCGGCAGCATCTTCGGCACCGCCATCGCGGGCAGCATGGAGGCCTACCTGCCGATTCTGATCCCGGGCGTGCTGGTGCAGATCGTGCTCACCTCCTCGGTCGCCACCGGCGTGCAGCTGTCCGAGGACATCAGGTCGGGGGTGTTCGACCGGTTCGTCGCCATGCCGATCGCCCGGTCGGCGCCCGTCGCCGGGGCGTTGCTCGCCGGCGCGACCCGGTATGTGATCGCCGCGACCACGGTGGTGATCGTCGGCTTCGCCATGGGCTACCGACCCGCGCATCCGCTCGGATTCCTCGCCGGCGCGGTGCTGGTCGTGCTGGCGACCACGGCGATCAGCTGGCTGTTCGCGTTCATCGGGGTCACCGTGTCGCGGCCCGCCGCCGTGCAGGGCATGTCGATGCTGGTGCTGACGTTCCTGAGTTTCGCCTCCAACGCCTTGGTGCCGGAGGAGTCGATGCCCACCTGGCTCGCCTACGTCTCCGACTACAACCCCGTGTCGTATCTGGTGTCGGCGGTCCGCACGCTCGCCGAGGACGGCGCGATCGGCGCCGACGCGTGCTGGTCGGTGGTGGCCTCGCTCGTCGTCGTCGCCGTGTTCGCGCCCCTGACCGTCCGCACACTGCGCGCCCGCTGAGAGGAGCCCCCATGACACTCACCGCCCCCGCGATCACCCCCGCGGCCGCCGTCAACCGTCTCACCGCCGACGACGATCTGTTCCTCAAACTGCACAGCCTCTACGGCAACGCGCTGGTCAACCAGCTCGCCTGGCGATTCGACGAACCGCTGTCCCGGGAGCTGCTCGACCGCTTCCACGCCCAGCTCGCCCACGGCTTCCTGGCCCGCCGGGTCCAGGGCACCCGGGTGCCCTTCGCCCGCCCTTACTGGGTGCCCGCCGCCGCCTCGATCCCGCTCGGCTGGGACACGGTGCCGGTCGCCGAGGACGAGGTCCTGGACTGGTACTTCGCCCAGAGCCGAGTCGATTTCGACCCCGCGGCCGGGTCGGTGTGGCGGTTGTCCGCCGCGCCGACCGCCACGGGCGGCACCTTGGTGTCGCTGGTGACCTCGCATGTGGCCTCCGACGGCGGCGCGGTGCTGTTCGCCGTCGGTGACGCGCTGGCCCGCCTGGCCGAAGAGCCCGATCGGACCGTGAGCTCCGGGAGCCTGGTCGGCCGGGCACCCCGGAATACGGTCGGCGCGAACATCTCCGACGCCGTGCTCCAGCTCCGGGCCGTCGCGCGGGGAATCCGGGCCGCCCTCGCGGCGCGCGCCGTCACCGAGCCCGGCCGCACTCCCCGACCGGCGGACCCCGAGCTGCCGCTGCCGGATCGCTGGTCGCCCGCCGATGCCGTCGTGCACCTGTCCCTGGACCAGTGGAACTCCATCGCCGCCGCGCATTCCGGCACCACCAACGGACTCCTGATCGCCCTCGGCGCGGGCCTGCTCGGCCGCAGCGGGCGCGTCGGCGACGCCGCCGACATCCGCGTCGACATCCCCCATTCGATGCGCACCGCCGACGACCCGCGCGCGAATGCCACCACCGGCCTGCCGATCTCGGTCCGCTACCGCGCCACCGACCGCATCGACCTCGGCGCGGTCAGGGCGGCGGTCAAGCGAGCCGCGACCGCCTACCGCGACCCGGCGACCACCCCCGCCCTCCAGCATCTGCAACCACTCCAGATGATCCTGCCCCGCTTCGTCCTGCGTCACTTCGCCCGCACCGCCACCGCACCGGAATGCCTGTGCACCAATCTCGGCGACACCGCCCAGGGTGTCGCGGATTTCGCCGGTCACCGGGCCGCCGCCGTCCTCATGCGCCCGGTCGTGTGCACCAACGATCCCGCCATGTTCCGCCGGGTGGAGGTCGGCGTGAACCTGTCCTTCTCCACCGACGGCCGCACCGTGACCCTCGCCGTCACCGGCGCCGACCCCGACCGCTTCCCGACCCGCGCCGCGCTGCGGGCCCTCCTCACCGCCGAATTCGACTTCTGGGGACTGACACCGCACTACTGGTGATCCGCGCGCCGTGCCTTGCCTCGACTAGAATTCGTGGCGTGTCAGGCTGTCACCGGATGCCCGCGGAGACCTTGTGAAAGCCGTCGTCTACGACCGCTACGGCGGTCCGGAAGTACTGTCTCTCACCGACGTTCCCGTACCCGAGCCCGCCGCGGACCAGGTACTCATCCGCGTGCGCGCGACCGCGCTGAACCTCTCGGACTGGGAGAGTCTGCGTGGGACGCCGTTCTATTCGCGGATCGGCGGCTTGCGGGCACCCCGCCGGGGCATTCTCGGCTCCGATATCGCGGGCGTGATCGAGGCCGTCGGGTCGTCGGTGACCGGGTTCGCGCCGGGTGACGCGGTGTACAGCGATAATCTCGTGCACAAGGGCGGATTCGCCGAGTACGCCGTCGCGCCCGCTTCCACGGTGGCCCACAAGCCGCCGGAACTGGGATTCGCCGAGGCCGCCGCACTGCCGCAATCAGGGGCGATCGCGCTCCAGGGCACCTCTGGCATCACCTCGGGGATGTCGGTGCTGATCAACGGGGCGGGCGGTGGGACGGGCACGTTCGCGATCCAGCTGGCCAGGCGGGCGGGCGCCCGGGTGACCGGCGTCGACAACGACGGCAAACTCGACTTCCTGCGCGCGCTCGGCGCCGACAAGGTCCTCGACTACCGCGTCACGGACTTCACCCGCACCGGCCCCTACGACCGGATACTCGACCTCGTCGCCCTCCGATCGGTCTTCGCCTACCGCCGGGCACTGGCGCGCGGCGGCCGATACCGCTGCGTCGGCGGGACCACCCGGGCCGTGCTGCGCACCGCGACCGCCGGCGCGCTCCTCGGCCTGGTGACCGGACGTTCGCTCGGCGTACTCGTCGTCAAGGAAGGCCCGGCGCATTTCGAGCCGCTGGCGCGCATGTGCGTCGCGGGCGAGATCGACATCCACCTCGACCGCACCTTCCCGCTCGAGGAGGCGCCGCTGGCCTTGGCCTACGTCGGCGCGGGCCGCGCACTCGGAAAGGTAGTAGTCGAGATCGACTGAACAGCGGGAACCGTCGGGGTCCTACTTGGTCCTGCTGACCGTGACCGTCTTCGTCTTCGTCGACTTCGGGACGTTGGTCGGCGTGGAGGATTTCCCATCCGGTGCGGCGGTCTTGGTCACGGTGATGGTCTTCGTCCTCGGTTGCGCCTGCCCCACCTCGGCCTGCTCGGGCACCGATCCACAACCAGCACCCGGTGCTGCACCGCCACAACCCGACCCGGCAGACACCAACCCCACAGCCACCACAGCGGCACCGATCGCGACGACGATCCCGGCCAACAGCTCGCGTGCCATAGATCCAGCCTCCTCCGTCGGACTTCGGACTTCGGACTTCGGACTCTACGTACGATCCGGGCCGCCGCCGCCGACACCGAGCCCGCGTGTCGGCTCGCTCGCGGTAACACCGTCGGCGGGCGCGGAACGCTCCGCCTGTCGACGTGCCGGCAGGTCGCCGTCGATCCGTGGCAGCGCCTTACTCGCCGAGGAGGTCGCCCGCGGTGCGGAGGGTGCCCTTGAAGTGCTCGAGGTACAGCTGGATCGCGGTGTCGGCATCGCGGTCGAGGTAGGCGTGCAGCAGTGCGCGATGTTCGGCTTCGGCTTCTGATCGGCGGGCGACCTGCTCACCGAGCGAGAGCCTGATGTAGAGCATCGCGATGTCGTCGAGTCGGTGCAGGATGCCGGTCAGGTGCTGGGTGCGGCTGGCGCCGTCGAGGGCGCGATGGAAGCTGCGATTGAGCAGGCTCCATTCGGAGTCGTCGGCGGTGGCCTCCATCTCGTTCAGGATCAGTTCGCAGGCGCTGAGTTCGCGCGCGGTGATCGACCGCACCCCCAGCTCGGTAGCCATCGGAATGAGCCGTTGCCGGATCGCGAAGACCTCGCGGAGTTCCTCGGCGGTCGGGGTGTGCACGATCGCGCCGCGAAACCGGTCGACATCGACGAGCCCCTCGGTGGCCAGTTCTCGTAATGCCTCGCGCACCGGAGTGATGCTCACCTTCATCGCCGCGGCGATCTCGGATTGCGCCAGCCGGCTGCCAGGCTCGCATCGGCCCGACAAGATATCCCTGCGCAATCTTTCCGCGACAGCTTCCTGCGCGGTTCTCGGTGTGACATCTTCCAGACCACGCATTCGTGATCAACCCCTCCGGTCTCTGTGTCGGTGCCCGGCGGGTTCGGCCGGTGCGGGCACCGCACCGGCCGAACATTACCGGTTCGAGTAGGTATCTCCTGTCAGCGTATTCGCGCGCCGAACGACCTCGCCTGTCCGACGCCGAGGCGGGCGGTCACGCCGGCGCCAGCCACGACTCGACCCGGGTGGTCGCCACGACACGGCCGCCGTGCAGGACCCATCGTGGCGCCGGGGTCAGGCGCAACGATTCCGCCGCGGTCGCGGTGGGCAGCACGACCAGGTCCGCGCGGTCACCGACCTCGAGACCGTAGCCGTCGAGCCGGACCGCGGCCGCGGCGTCGGTCGTGACCATGTCCAGGGTCCTGGCGATGCCCGCGGGGTGAGACAGGTGGGCGACGTGGGCGACATACTTGGCGACTTCGAGTTGGCTGGGTATCCCGAAGGGATAGTAGGGGTCGTCCACGTCGTCCTGGGCGGCGATGACCCGCACGCCCGCGGCCAGGAGCTCGCCGACTCGGGTCGCCCCGCGCCGGACCAGCCCGCGATCCTCCCGGCCCTGCAGAACGAGGCTGATGTGAGGGTTGGTGCAGATGGTCAGCCCGGCGTCGGCGCACAGTGCGATCACCTTGCGCGCGTAGGTGTGGTCGTAGGCGCCGAGCGCGCCCACGTGGCCGACGATGACCCGGGGCCCCCATCCGGTCTCGGCCGCGATCGTCGCGATCTGTTCGAGGCTGCGCGCGCTCGGGTCGTCGGTGTCGTCGGCGAGGAAGTGGACGTCGAGGTCGTTGTCGATGGCCAGCTGGTAGCAGGTCTCGACATGCTTGCGGCTCAGCGCCTCGTCCTTCTCCATCTGTGGACAGCCCGCGACCACGTCGATTCCCGCGGCCACGGCATCCTGGAGCAGGCTCAGCGAACCCCGCGCGCCGAAGATACCCTCCTGGGTGAAACCGGTGACCTGGATGCGGACGCGATCGCTGTAGGTCTTGCGCAGTCCGAGAAGGGCTTCGACCCCGGCCGACCCGCCGAGCGAATCGACGTCGGTCATGGCACGGATGAAGCCGGCGCCGTGGACGACGGCGCTGTCGAGTACTTCGCTCGCGCGGCGGGTGATGTCGGCGACGGAATAGTTGCGCTTGAGCGGCCAGGTCGCGGCCAGCCCGTCCTGGATGGTGCCGGTGATGTCGGCGGGGAGCTGGTCGCCGAGGCGGGTCTTGTCCAGGTGGAGGTGGGTGTTGACGAACGAGGGCAGGACCAGCCCGCCCCCCGCGTCGAGTTCGGTGCCGGTGGTCGCCGGCGCCTCACCGGCCCGGTGGCGTCCGGTGATCCGGTCGCCGGTGACGGTGAGGTCGACGAGGTCACCGGAGCGCGTGCGCGCCGAGCGGATGCGGACCTCGGACGGTGGGGCCGTGGTGTGCACGGATTCTCCTTGCAGGTGTACGGGCAGATGGTGGTGTGCGGCCGGTCATTCCGACCATCGGGTCAGCCAGGCGACGCCGGCGCGAGCCGCGACGAAGCTGCCTGCCGAGAGCACACCGACGACGATCGCGACGACGGCGAGCGTGGAGGTGCGGGTGAAGTACTGCGCCATGTAGGCGACCTGGCCCAATCCGTCGACCTGGCCGTTGAACTCGGCCGAGATCGCCGCGCTCCAGCCCAGGGCCAGCGAGATGGACAGCCCGGCACCGAGCGCGGGAGTCGCCGCGGGCAGCACCACGGCCACATAGGTGCGGATGCGGCCCGCACCCAGTGACCGCGCGGCGTGTTCGTAGTATTCCGGGACCGCGGCGACGGCGTTGATGCCGAAGGCGAACACCTGCACGAACACGGTGAACGCGACGAACACCACCACCCCGGTGGCGGAGTTACCGAACCACAGCCCGAACAGGGGGACCAGCCCGAGCAGCGGCAGCATTCGCGAGATGTGCGCGGGCACATACACGACCTGCCGCACCCGGCGGCTCCACGACACCGCGGCGGCGAGCACGATGCCCGCGAGCGCACCGGCGACGAATCCCGACAGCATCCGGGCACCGGTGATCACGGAGTGATAGCCGATGGCCAGCAGGGCCGCTGTCCACGTCGGTTCGGTGCCTTCGTCGGTGCGCCCGATCCCCCAGCCGCCCGGCCACTCCGAGGCGAAACCCTTGGTGGCGTGGTAGATGTCGGTGATGCCGGGCACCATCGACTCCCCCACCGCGTTGGTGCCCGCGGCGACATGCGCGACCATCCAGCCGCCGACGACGGCCGCCAGCACGGCGGCGGCCGCCCACCGCGTCGACCTGCGCCCCGTTCCGGGCGCGGTCACGCTTCGTCCTGGATCTGGGTCGCGTCCAAGCGGGCGATGACCGCGGCCTTGAGCTCCTGGGCGCGCGGTGAGGTGATCTCCCGGCCCGTCCGCGGGCGCGGCAGATCGATCGGTTCGTCCAGGGCGATCTCGCCACCGACCATGACCAGCATCCGGTCCCCGAGCACCAGTGCCTCGTCGATCTCGTGGGTGATGAACAGCACGGTGCAGTTCGATTGCGCGCGCAGGGTGCCCAGCACCTCGTAGAGGTCGGCGCGACGCGCGTAGTCGAGGCCGACGAACGGCTCGTCCATCAGCAGGATGCCGGGTTCGTTGGCGAACACGGTCGCGATGGCGACGCGACGGCGCATGCCACCCGAGAGCTGCTTGGGCCAGGCCCGGCCGTAGCGCTCCAGACCGGTCAGCCGTAGGTAGCGATCGACGATGCGCTTGCGTTCGGCGGCGGGGACGCCCCGCGCTGCCAGGCCGAACCCGACATTGTCGGCGACCCGCCGCCACAGGAACAGGGTGTCGCGCTGGAACACCACGCCCCGGTCCGGACCGGGGCCGGTGACCTGCTCGCCGTTGGCGAGGATCTGTCCTTGGCTGAGCGGGGTGAACCCGGCCAGCATGTTGAGCAGGGTCGACTTCCCGTGGCCGGAAGGACCGACGAGACAGACGAATTGGCCCTGCGGGATCGTGAGCGACAGATCGTTGACCGCGGTCACGGTCCGTCCCGACGCCAGCTGGAACTGCTTGGTGACATTGCGCAGTTCGACGGCAGGCCGCTCACGACCTGCGGGCACGGTGGTGTTCAGTGCCTGAGTCGAGGTGTTCATGTTCATTCCTTCCACCGCACGGCGTACGCGCCGGCGCGGGCGATGACGAGATCGACCAGCAAGGCCAGGACCGCGAGCGCGAGGACCGCGGCCACGACGTCGGCAGTCCGCTGCAGCTGCGACATCGCCTGCAGCAGTTTGCCGGTGCCCTCCTGACTGCCGAGAAGTTCGGAGACGGTCGCGAAACTCCAGCCGAGCGCGAAGGACACCCGGACCGCACCCAGCACGGCCGGTGCGGCGGCGGGCAGCGACACACTCCAGAACAACCGGGGCCTGCTCGCGCCCAGACACGCACCGAAATCGAGGTAGTGCCTGCTGACTCCGGCCACGGCCAGTTGCGTGGCCGCGGCGACGGTGACGAAGGTGAACAAGACGACCAGCACCGGCTGCGCCCATCCGCTGGTGCCGAACCAGATCAGCACGAACGGCACCACGATCAGCACCGGCGTCGCGCCGATCACCACCAGCGGCGGCCCGAGCACCGCGGATGCGGTACGGGAAGCGCCGATCGCGGCACCGACGAGCACCCCGAGCACCGAACCCACACCCGCGCCGACGAAGACGATGCCCGCGGTGTGCAGCAACGCCGCCGAGAAGCCACCGGTCTGCACGCCGACGTACTCGAGCGCCGCGATCCCGGACCAGCCGTCGCGCAACGCCGTCCACACCGCACCGGGTGCGGGCAACTGCACCGGGTCGAGCTGTCGGGAGAGCAGCCACCACACGATCACTGTCGCCACCACCCCCAGCCCGACGTAGAACGTCGGGCCGGAAGCCGCAGCGATTCTGCGTACGGTGATCATGGGGCCAGCGCCGTCTTCAGGATCCGGTAGGCGTCGAGGTAGTTTCGCCATTGGTACTGCTGCGCGGCCTGGGCCGCCAGTTCGGCGGGCTTGCCGGTCAGCGTCGCGGCCTGGCCGACGAGCTCGTCGTAGTCGGCCTTGAGCCTCATCAGGACCTCGTAGAACTTGCCACCGACGAAGTGCTGGGCCAATTCGAAGGCCTTGTCGGGCAGAATGCCGCCCTTCTTCGCCGCCGCGACCTGCTCGCTGTAGACGACCTGGTAGTTCTTCGGATCGCGGCTGCCCTCGTCCCAGAACTTCGGCTGGCCTTCGAACGGCACCACCGGGTCGATCACGTCATAGATCTTCTGCAACCCCGCGACCTGCAGATTCAGGCCGCTGCGTTCGTTGAGGTAGGGCAGCTGCGCCGCCAGGGAAGCGTCGGGCTTGCCGAGGATGTCGTCGATGATGCGGAACATCACCGACAGGAACCGCATCGCCGTCTCGGGGTTCTTCTCCAGGTAGCCGTCCAGCGCGGCCGGGCCCTCATGGCCGAGCGAGGCGGCCACGACCGCCTCATTGCCTGCCACCCTCGCCAGGTCGTTCACCGAAACCAGCGGATACCAACCATTTTCGAGCAGCTGGACGTTCTGCCCCGCACCGTCCGGGGTGGCGAAGTCGATCTTGCCGCCGGTGGCCAGCGCGACGATCTTGGCGTCGTCGGTGACGTTGAGCTGCACATCGTCGAAGGTCATCCCACCGGCGGTGAACACCGAGTTGAGGAACACCCGCTGGGAACCGCTGCTGTTGATCGCGACCTCACGGCCCCGCACCGATTGCATCGCCTCGCGGATCGCCGCCGCCGGTTCCTGTCCTGCCGCAATGCGTTCCGAGGCAGGCGTGATCCCCGACTTCGGCGAAGCCAGCAGGTAGGTGGCTTCGTAGGTGTCGGAGAAGCCGAACATGCGCAGATCCGGAACCTGCGAGAGCACCTGGATCGCCGCGGGCCCGTACATCGTGGCGATGTCGATCGAGCCGTTGCGCAGCAGCGACACCACGTTGTCGGGGGTGACGGCGGTGCCGTAGGGCTGGGGCTGGATGTCGATCCCGACATCCTTGAAGTACCCGTTCTTCAGCCCGATGCTGTAGAGCGTCGAGTTCGGGAACGGCTTCATCCCGAATTTCACCGGCACGGTGGGAATCTCGGCCCCCGCACTCGGCACGAACGCGCTCAGGTCGACCCCGTCCGCCCGCGTGCCCGTGGTTCCACCTGCCGCGCAGCCGGAGACCATGACCGCCGCGGTGATGCCCGCGAGGAGCGGCGTCCGCACCCTCCGCCACACTCCCCACTTCGACCCGTTGCGCATAGTGACCTCCAGCGATTGCTAGGAATGGATGATGCATTCATTAACATCCCCGGGCGTGTCGCAACGGCGACGGCGATGTTTCGATGCCGTTAGGCGGACAGCGGCGGTGTTGCGAGCGCATTTCGCGCCGCGTGGCGGCACACGAGCGCGGCAGCGGGGTCGGCGCGACGGCGGGAATCCCGGTGATAGGTTGCGTGCATGTCAGCTTCCGACATCACCGAATCCGCCGAAACCCCTGCCCCGCCGCGCCGTACCGCCAAGCGCGTGCTCGGCGGTATCGCGCTGATCCTGGTGGCGGTCGTTCTGCTGATCACCGGAATCCAGGCGATCATCGATCCCGCCGCGGTGGTCGCCGGATCCTCCCGCACCGGGCGCAGTCCCGACACCGACACCGAGGCGAAGATCGGCGGGTTGCTGCTGTGCTTCTTCGCGATCACGGTGCTCGGCTTCGGCATCGGCCTGGTCACCAGCAAGACGGCGCCGAAGGGTGACAGGGCCGGCTCACCCCACTGAGCAGGCATCACCGCGGCGTAGCCGACGCGGTCCTACTGTCTCACCAGCGGTGGTCGTTGGGCCGCGGGGCTGGGCGAGGCGGAGGGAGACGCTGGGGCCGGGACGGCGCCCGAGACGGCAGCAGAGCAGGCGCCGGGCCCGCGGGCGGGAGGTTCAGGCTGTAGGCGGACTCGGCATGTTCGGATTCGTCGATGCCCTCGGCCTCGGACTCGGAGCCGACTCGCAGGCCGACGAGCCGGTCGACGATCCACGCCAACAGCAACGTCGCCAGGAAGGAATAGGCCATGACGGCCACCGAAGCGATGGCCTGGCGCTGCAACTGGACGAACCCGCCACCGTAGAGCAGCCCATTGCCACCCGCGGGGTTGACCGAGACATCGGCGAACACGCCGACCAACAGGGTGCCGACCACCCCGCCGACCAGGTGAACTCCGACCACGTCGAGCGAATCGTCGTAGCCGAAGGTGTATTTCAGGCTCACCGCGAGCGCGCAACAGACACCCGCGGCCACACCGATACACAAGGCGCCGACGACGCCGACGAAACCGCACGCGGGAGTGACGGCGACCAACCCCGCGACCGCGCCCGAGGACGCCCCGATGGTGGTGGGTCTCCCGTCCCGGAGTTGTTCGACGACGATCCAGGCGAACGACGCGGCACCTGCCGCGATGGTGGTGTTGGTGAACGCCAGCGCAGCGAGATCGCCTGCGGTCAGCGCGGATCCGGCATTGAAGCCGTACCAGCCGAACCACAGCAGGGACGCACCCAGCAAGGTGAACGGCACATTGTGTGGACGGGCGATGCTGCGCGGCCAACCGTGACGTTTGCCGAGCACCAGCGCCAACGCCAGCGCCGCCGCGCCCGCGTTGATGTGCACCGCGGTGCCACCCGCGAAATCGAACGCGCGAAGCCGGTTCGCGATCCACCCGCCGACATCGGCGGAGGCGCCGGAGGAATCGGTGTCGGTGAAACCGGTGACATGGAAAACCCAATGCGCGACCGGGAAATAGACGACGGTGACCCACAGGGCCGCGAACACTATCCACGACCAGAAACGGGTCCGCCCGGCGATCGCACCGGTGATCAACGCCGTGGTGATGACCGCGAACATCAACTGGAACATGACGAACGCCATCGTCGGGATCTGGTGCCCCACCGGCCCGGACAACGTCGCGTGGGTCGTGCGCAACAGCGCGTGCGACATGTCCCCCACGAGCCCGTAAAAGACGTCGTCACCGAATGTTTCGCTATAGCCGTAGAGCACCCAGAGCGTCGACACCACACCCAGACAGACGAAGTTCATCATCAACATGTTGAGCACACTCTTGCTGCCCACCATGCCCCCGTAGAAGAACGCCAGTCCCGGTGTCATCAACATGACCAGCGCGGCGCAGGCCAGCACCCACGCGGTATCTCCCGAATTCACATTCGTACCTCTTGTCCGACAGGATTCCGGCACAGCATCGAGAAGCGCTGTTTCCCCGAACAACCCGCGGTGTTTCGAGCCGATGAATTCGACGACATGCGCGCCGGCCCGCAGCATGTCCTCACCGTCCTCGACGAGGTCGAATCCATCCTCACCTACTACGCGCCCTTCCACGTCGCGCGCACCTTCGCGACCCTCGATCACCTCTCCGCGGGCCGGGCCGCGTGGAACGTGGTGACCTCGGTCAACGACAGCGAGGCACAGAACTTCGGCGTGGACGCCCACCTCGGGCACGACGAGCGCTACGACCGCGCCGACGAATTCCTCGAGGTGGTCGGCGGCCTGTGGGACACCTGGGACGACGGCGCGATCGTGCACGACCGCGCGGCGGGCTACTTCGCCGACCCGGCCAAAGTGCACGAACTGCGGCACTCGGGCCGCTTCTTCAACGCACGCGGACCGCTCACCGTGCCGCGCACACCGCAGGGCCGACCGGTGATCATCCAGGCGGGCTCCTCCGGCCGCGGCCGCGAATTCGCTTCGCGCTGGGCCGAATTGATCTTCACCGGTGACCCCGGCCTGGAAGTGGCCCGCACGCATTACGCCGACCAGAAGGCCCGGATCGCCGACGCGGGCCGCGATCCGGCCTCGGTGCGCATCTGTCCGATGGCCTACGCGGTCGTCGGCGAGTCCGAGCAGCACGCCAGGGAACGTGAGGCGATGCTGCTCGCGGACCTGGTCCATCCGATGGCGTCGCTGACGTTGCTCTCGGAGTTGATGAACTACGACTTCGCGCAACACGATCTGGACGACCCGGTCACCGACGAACTGATCGCCTCGGTCTCGGGTATCCGCGGTCTGGTGCAGAACCTGCGCACCCACATCGGTGGCACCGTCACCGTGCGGGATCTGGCGGGCCACCGCGCCACCCTGCTACAGGGGCCGCGGTTCGTCGGCACCGGCGAACAGGTCGCCGACCAGATGGCCGAGTGGTTCCACGGCGAGGCCTGTGACGGTTTCGTCCTGGCGGCCACGCACATGCCCGGCTCGTTCGAGGACGTCGTGCGGATGGTGGTACCCCGGTTGCAGCAGCGCGGTCTGTTCCGCACCGCCTATGAGGGCACGACCCTGCGCGAGCATCTCGGCCTGTCCCGGCCCGCGCCCGCCCGGCCCACGAGCACCGTGGTGTGAGATGAACCAAGCCATGCTCGACGGCGTGCGGGTGCTCGATCTCGCCACGCTCGCGGCGGCGCCACTGGCCGCCACCTACCTCGGTGAATTCGGCGCCGAGGTGATCAAGATCGAGCAACCCACCGGCGGTGACCCGATCCGGACGTGGGGCGCGCAGCGCAATGACGTCGGCCTGATGTGGAAGTCGGTGTCGCGCAACAAACGTTCCATCACCCTGGACCTGCGCGTCGCCGAAGGCCAGGAGTTGCTACGTAAGCTGGTCGCGACCGCCGACGTCGTGGTCACCAACACCCGGCCGCAGACCCTGCGTACGTGGGGCCTGGACTACGCGAGTCTGCGTGCGGTCAACGAGCGCATGGTGATGCTGCACATCACCGGCTTCGGGTTGACCGGCCCCAAGAGCGAACGCCCCGGCTTCGGCACGCTGGGCGAGGCGATGAGCGGCTTCGCGCACATCACCGGCGAGGCGCAGGGCCCACCGACGCTGCCGCCGTTCATGTTGGCCGACGGCGTCGCCTCGCTCAACGCCGCCTATGCCGTCCTCATGGCGCTCTACCACCGCGATGTGCACGGCGGCCCCGGCCAGCTGATCGATATCAACCTGGTCGATCCGCTCACCCGGCTGCTGGAACAGACACTGCTCAGCTACGACCAGCTCGGCACCGTGGCCCAGCGCGCGGGCAACCGGTGGGATATCTCCGCACCACGCAACACCTATCGCACCGCCGACGGCAAGTGGCTGGCGATGTCGGGCAGCTCGCCCGCCCTGGCCCTGCGGGTGTTCCACGCGATCGGCCGTGCCGACCTGGTCGACGATGCGGACTTCGGCGATCCACAGCGCCGCCTCGCCCGCGCTCGCGAAGTGGACGCGGTGGTGGCGGACTGGGTTTCGCGCCAGACCCTCGACGAAGCCATGCGCGTCTTCGACGCCGAACAGGTGGCCGCGGCCCCCGTCTACGACATCACCGATCTCGTCCGCGACGAGCAGATGCGCCACCGCGAGGTGTTCGTGCCCGTCGCCGACGACGAACTCGGCACCGTGACCGTGCAGGCGCCGGTGCCGCGCTTCTCCGCGGCGCGGGGCCGGGTCTCCCACCTCGGGCCCCGGCTGGGCGAGCACAACGCCGAGGTCTACGGCGAGCTGCTCGGCCTCGACGCCGCGACCATCGACGACCTGCACCGCCGCGGCGTGCTGTGAGTCTTCCTCCACGACAAAGGATTCCACGATGACCCTGCTGATCCGGCGCTCCGAACTCGCGCTGCCCGCCTGCAACGACCACATGTTCGCCAAGGCCCTGGCCAGCGGCGCGGACCTGGTATTCCTCGATCTCGAGGACGCGACCCCGGAAGCACTCAAGGAGCAGTCCCGGGAGAAGGCGATCTCGGCACTGACCGACCTGGATTGGGGCCGTACGGTTCCCGCGATCCGGATCAACGCCCTCGACACCCGCTGGTGCCACGACGACATCATCGAAGTGGTCAGCCGCGCCGGCGCCCACCTGCACACCATCGTCGTGCCCAAGGCGCGCACCGCCCGCGATGTGTGGTGGGTCGACGTGCTGCTGACCCAGCTCGAGGACAAGCTCGGGCTCGAGCGCGAGATCCGGCTCGAGGTGCTGATCGAAGAGGTCGAGGGACTGGCCAACGCCGAGGCGATCGCCGTCGCCAGTCCCCGGGTGGACGCCCTGATCTTCGGGGTCGGAGACTTCTCGCTGTCCCAGGGCGCCCGGGTGGACACGAATTTCGAACCGCTCGGCGACTACCCCGGCGACTTCTGGCACTACGCCCGCAACAAGGTGCTGGTCGCGGCCCGCATCGCGGGTATCGACGCGATCGACGCGCCGTTCCCCGACTACGGCAACCTCGCCGGCTACGAGCGCGACGCCCAGCGGGCCTCATTGCTCGGCTACACCGGGAAATGGGCGATCCACCCGAGCCAGGTGCCGATCGCCAATGCCGTCTACTCCCCCACCGCGGCGGAAATCGCGCTGGCAGAACGCAATATCGCCGCCTACCGGGAGGCGGAGGCGGCTGGACGCGGCGCCGTCGGCGTCGACGGCGTGCTCGTCGACGCCGCGCACATCAAGATGGCACGGGCGACGCTGGCCCGCGCCGCCGCGATCGATCCCGCTCGGCGCGCCGACACCACCGTGTCGGTCTGAGGATCGGGGCCGCCGGTCTCACCCGACCGGCGGCCCCGGCCGTCACAGGTCCGAGGTGAGCGGGTTGCCCTCGGGAATGGAACCGCAGCTCGAGCCCGCGGGCAGGCCCGCGAAGCGCGCGTCGATCCACGAGATCGCACCGGCACTCCACGCCGCGAGGGTCGGAATGTGGCTCAGTTCGTCGTACTGCCGGTACTCGACGTAGGGGTTACCGTCCGCGCAGTACTTGCGGGCGAGACTGCGGACGTCGCCGGCGACCATGACACCGTCACCGGCGCCGACGGTAGGTTTGCCGCCGTCGGTGCCTTCCAGATTCCCGTTGGCGCCCTGGGCGATGTACAGCGGGATGGTCGGCGTCGGCGCGTAGCCGAGGTTGACCTTGTCGACCGCTTCGACCAGCGGCGCAACGGAATTCGGGTCGGCGTACTCGGGCTTGACCAGCTGCTGCCAGGTCAGGCCTGGGTACTGGAAGATCACATTGCCGATCGAGGCGTCGCGCAGCGCGGCGACCACCCGGGTGCCGTAGTCACTCAGATAGGGCGTGAAGTCGATGTCGTAGGACCGCGCGACACCGATGATCGCCATGGCGGCGACACCGGACCAGCCGAGACTGCCGCTGACGTAGCGCAGGTTGTGCGCCGGATTCACCAGCAGACCGCCCTGGGTCGCCCCGACCAGCCTCGCGTTCACCTCCGGCGCGTAGTCCGGCGCCAGCGCCGCGGCCCAGTCGGTCGCGATCGCGCCGCCGGAGTAGCCGACCAGACCGATGCGCGTCTGCGCGGTGAGTCCGGTCTCGGCCGAGCGCACGGCCGCGCGGAGGGAATCGAGGGTATTCATCCCGTATTCGGGCCCCGCCGCGAAATTCGCCTGCTGCCCTTCGGTGTCGGCGATGATCACCGTGTAGCCGCGGGCGAGGATGTCGGCGATCACCGTGGCCTCGGAGGTGAGCACCATGCCGCCGAAGCTGACGTCGCCGGCGATCGATCGCGAGGGACCGTGCTCCGGATCGAGCGAATCGTAGAAGGATTGGTAGGCGACCGCCCGTGCCGGATCCACACCGCCGGGCGGGAGCAGGATCGAGGTGACGTTGGCGCTGGGCCGATACTGGGCATCCGTCGTCCGGTACAGCAGCTGCACCGCGGTGATCGGCGTGGGGATGCCGATGAGGTGATAGGTCGTGGTCCTGGTGTCGAGGACGGTGCCGGGCTCGACATCGGCCAGCGACGTCTCCCCGCGGTAGCTGTAGAACGAGTCCGACACCGCGTGCGCCGGCGGCGCGAACACCGTCGCCGAGGCGCATGCCACCGCGAGCGCAGCAATCGCCGACGTCATCGGGGCGACTGTACGTGCTTTCTTCAAGAATTCCCCTGCAATCTGCTACCTGACACCGGACCATGTCCGGTCGTCATTTCGACCGGGCCGAGTGCGGAATCGGCGCACTGCGCGAAATTGTCGCCGCCGACGCGCCGGTGATTTCACCGGCGCGTCCCCCGACCACAACCGGACATGAATATCCGGTTGCCGAGGCATATTGTGAACCGGACCACCCGGCGGCGTCAAGTGTGCCGGGTTTCACTCACACAGCGCGCGCAACAACAGTCCCCAGCACTTGCCCGCCACCACCACCCGGTCCTGTTCCGGCGTCTTGTTCAGCAGTGCGCCCAGCATGCCCACGGCCAGGAAGATCTCCTCCGCCGTGACCCCGCGGCGGACGCTGCCCCGCCTGCTGTCGTCGGCGAGCTTCTCGTCGAGCAGGGCGTAGAGGCGGGCGATGATCTCCACCAGCCGCGGGTCGCTGCTGTCGGCGAGACGGAACAGGTCGAACAAGACCGCCACCTCGACGATCTGGTCGAAGATCTCCGCCAGCAGCTCGTCGAGCGTCGAGTCGGTCTTCGCGACCATCGCCTCCAACTGGGCGAGGTTCTCGTCGAAGACGGCGAGAATGATCGCCTCACGAGTCGGAAAATGCCGGTAGAGGCTGCCCTGCCCGACTCCCGCCGTGCGCGCGATCAGGTTCAGCGGCGCGTCGAGGCCGTGTTCGGCGAAGGTGGTCTTCGCCGCGGCGAGGAGGGCGACCCGATTCCCGGCGGCGGCGGCAGGCCCCCTGTTGACACGACGTGGCGAGCTCATCCGGACAACGCTACCCACAGGCGAGCCCCGCCCGGTCGCGAATCGCCAGCCGGGCGGCGCACGCTCACCGGGCGACAGACCGCGCCGATCAACTTCTCCCGCGCGGTCATGCCGAAAAGTGCATCGACCGTTTCCCGCATTTTTCTATCGCCGCGGAAACAGGTGTTGAATTCACCATCTCCCGACTTCCGAGAAACGCCGGAAGCCTAGGACCTCCCACCCCAACTCGACATCGACCGTTTCGAATGTAGCAGCGAAATACGGCCGCTCCAACCGTGCGTCGTGAGATTGTTTTCCCCTCCAAATATGGTCGCGCGACTGATGCGCCCGCACAATGCCGCGTGCCCGGAACTGTGAGAACCCCAAACATCCGGACAGTCGAGTCCGGTTGGGCTATGGTGCAGTGATGCCGGCATCCGCTACTCCCGACAGCACATCCACACCCACCGGACAGGCGCCTCGGCTCGACCACGCCGCGGCGCAGTGAGGACAGCGCGCCCCCGCGTGCCGGAACCGATCCGCGCCGCCGTGGCGGACCAGGCGACAGCCCTCGATTGGCTGACCGGGTTCGCACTGCGGATGCGGTCCGAACCCGCGAGCGAGACGATCCTGTCCACCGTCGATTCCGCGATCCAGGAGACGTTTCCGCACTTCCTCGCCGACGCCGAACTCCGCGGGGAGGTCAGGGCGGCCACCCGGGCGCACTGGCTGAGCTTCCTCACCGTCGTCGGGCACACCCGGTTCGAGGCACGGCCGCCCACCGAGGCCGTGGACGGCGCGCGGACAGTGGCGCGCCGCGGCTACGGCGTGGACATCCTGCTCAAGACATATCGTGCCGCCCAGCGCGGGTTGTGGCGGTACATCACTCACGTACTGAACGAGCAGATTCCCGATTCCGAGCTGCGCGGGGTCGTCCTGGTCACCTTCTGGGAACGCAGCACCCTGTGGCTCGACAGCTGTCTCGACGACATCGTCGCCGCGTACCTGAACGAGCGCGAGCACCGCATCCACGACTCCGATGCCCACCGCACCGCGACCGTCCAGGCCATCCTGCACGGCGAGCCGGCGCCGACCGCCGACTCGCCCGACGATCTCGGTCACCCGATGGACGATTTCCAGACAGCGCTCGTGCTCTGGACCGACGGCGAGGTGCCCGCCCGGCAGGCAACGCACCTGCTTCGCGAACACGCGACGCACCTCGCCGACTGGCTCGGCGCACCACCGCCGCTGCTGATCAGCAGCGGCACCCACGGCATGTGGGCCTGGGTGGGGACACCGCACCGCCCGGAGACCGGCCATCTCCCGGCGCCGCCGACCACGCACACCCATGTCGCGGTCGGCATTCCGAGTCCCGGCGTCGACGGCTTCCGCCGCAGTCATCTGGAAGCACGTGCCGCACAGCGGATCGCGACCACGGCCTCGCACGCCGCCACCGTGACCGCCTATCAGGACGTCGACCTGGTGTGCCTGCTCACCGGCGACGGGAACATCGATGCCGTGCGCGCGCTCGTCGAGCGCGAACTCGGCGAACTCACCGAGCGCAGCGAGCCGGTCGCCCGGCTTCGCGATACGGTGCGCGAATTCCTCTACGCCGGAGGCAGTATCGCGGCGACGGCGGACCTGCTCGGCGTGCACGCGAACACCATCCGCTACCGGCTCCACCAGGCCGAGCGTCGCATGGGTCACCAGATCGAGCGCCGCCGGGTCCATATCGAACTGGCCCTGCGCTGCCTCGAGATCTACGGCGACGAGCTCCTGCCTGCTCCGTAGCCGGTGGTTCCCGGGCGAGCTCGTCGACCGGGAACCGTCCGTCAGCCCGGAGATCCGGCCGACCTGCGCGGTGCCACCAGCGACACGACACCCAGCGCGATCCGTCCCCACGCGAGGCCGTTCATAACGTCCATCATCCCCTCCTAGATCCTCGACGATCCGACCCCTTCGACATCACATAGCTTTCAGCTCGCCAGCGGGGGCGGCAGCGGAACTGTTGCCGCCCGCCTCCCCGTTGACGAGGGCGGACGGCAGCGCCGCCAGCAGCACCTGCAGCACCGACGGATCACCGTCCAGGACAACACGTTCCGCGGCGATCGCGTCGACGGCGGAGAGCCGCGCGGCCCCGATCGCCGCCAGTGTCACGACGTCCGTCGTCACCACCGCGTCCGCCTCACCGATCGCCTCACCCGGCCGGACCTCGACGTGCCCATCGGCCAGCCGCATCTGCGCGATCGACTCGTCGACCCGGAATTCGATCGTCGCGCGCACGCCGGCGAGCGCGTCACGGTCCATCAGTTCGGCGAGAAAGACCAGACTCCACTCCGCCCGCAAGGTCTGTTCCGGCAACCGGGGCGCGCCGAGACGGTAACGCACACCCCACATGGCCAGCGGCGTCATCGCCTCGGCGAGCTCCCGGCCCGCGGGTGTCAGTTCGTACACCAGCGACGCCGCGGGCGGCGGCAGATGACGGCGGGCGACGATCCCATCCACCTCGAGATACCGCATCCGGGAGGCGAGCATGCTGGTGCCGATGCCGACCAGCGCCGCGGCCAGATCCGAGTAGCGCTTGGGCCGGACATCAACTCGCGCACCACCAGCAGACTCCAGCGCTGAGCAGCAACGACCAGGGGCAGGTCACGCCCAGGTTCCTGACCGAACGGATCGGCCGGGTGGTGATCGCCCGCTTCAACAACCCGCCCCATCACTTCTTCGACGAACAGACCAGCGTCGAACTCGACCAGCTCACCCGCTGGGTGCAGCGCGACGACACCGTCGGCGCGGTCGTGTTCACCGGACAGGACACCGCCTTCACCCACCTGTCGATCGAGGAGTTGCTCCGCGGTGCACGCCTGACACCGCTGGCGATCCCCTATCGCCCGGCACGGGCACTCGTCACCGTCGCCGATCTCGCGCGGCGCAGCCGCCTACTCGACCGACTGCTCCGCCGCACGCGCGCAGGCGCACTGATGTTCCTCCCCCGCACCAGCGCGTCCTTCGTGCGGATGAACCGCATGGACACCGTCTTCATCGCCGCGCTCAACGGCACGGCGTTGGGTTTCGGCTGTGTCTTCGCGCTGGCCTGCGACATCCGCCTGGCGGCGCAGGGCGACCACGTCATCGGGCTGCCGGAAAGCGCGGTGGCGATGCTCGGCGGCGCCGGTGGTACGCAACGGCTGGTCCGGATGGTCGGCACCGCGCGCGCCGCCGAACTCCTGCTGGAGGGCCGCCGCCTCTCCCCGGACGAAGCCGCCGCGATCGGCCTGGTCCACCGGGTCGTCGCACCAGATCAACTGCTCACCGAAGCACTGACCACGGCGCAGCGGTTGGCGGATCGCTCCGCACTGGTCAACCGGGAGATCAAGCGCGCCGTATACGACGCGGGCTCACGTCCGCTCGGCACCGGACTGGCGATGGAGGCCGCCGGCCTCGTCACCGCGGTGACGGCACCGGGCGCGGAAGCACACTTCCTGGCTCTGCGAAGCGAGCTGAACCGGCACGCGCTCCCCACCGGTCCGACCATCCGACAGGCCTGGGATCGCCTCAGCAACTGAGTCCTTCGCCGTGCATGGGCGGCCAGGGAGTCGCGAGCCCGACGGACCGCGGCACCCCGCGCCCGCCCGGTCGACACCGACGTCGGTCGAGTCGCTTTCCGGCGTGACGTGACCGCGGGATCGAGCGAACCGCGCGCCGCAGCGGCGAAGCCCTCCGCCCGACACGTCGATCGTGGGCTGCGACACACACGCACGCGTCGGGCATGAACGGGTGCGACCTAGACTACTGCCGATGAGCTGGTGGGATTTCCGGACTTCTCCCAAACGGCGCGAGCGACAGTCGGCAACGCGGTCGGGGACCCAGGGTGGGGCGATGACGGGCGGCGACATGCTGCGCGCCTGGTGGAAGGACCCGGTCGACTACCGATGGCTGGTCTGCACCCTGGCGGCTCGCTCGGCTCTGGGGCCCCTCAAAGTGCTGATCGGCGGGGCTGGAGCGGCAATCGCGGTGATGGGCGCGGTGATCGCCGGAACCCCGGTAGGTCCGCCCGGCGATCCCGGTATCGCCTCGACGATCGGCGTGCTGTCCGGGACGCTGTGGGCGGTGCGCTGGTGGCTGCTGCCGTGGCCGAACCGGACCGAGTCGCTGTTGTTGATCGCCTGTGCCGACGTGCTGTTCACGGTCGAATTCCTGCAGTTGCAGGATCGGCTGTTCGGGGCGATGGGCACGGTCCTGTTCCTGGTCACCGGCAGCTACCTGAGCTTCTTCCACAGTGCGCGGGCACTGGCCGTGCACTCGGCCTGGTCGGTGCTGTCGGTACTGGTGTTGTCGGTGCGCATCGCCACCGGCGGCGGCGATGTTCATCTGGCGGTCGCGGTCGCACTCCTCCTCGCGTCGGTGGCCGGCGCGATGCCCGCGTACCAGCTCCTCTACTGGCTACTACGCTCCGAGTCGCTGTCGGACCCACTGACCGAACTGCTCAACCGCCGAGGCCTGGAGAACCGGCTGCCGCAACTGATGGACCGCAATCCCGCGATCTGTGTCATCTGTTTCGACCTCGACCGGTTCAAGAACGTCAACGACACCTGGGGACACGGCATCGGCGACACCGTCCTGGAACGAACCGCGCACCGCTTGCGCGACGCCGCCGGGGAACTGGCGGTGGTGGCACGCACCGGCGGAGAGGAATTCGTCGTGGCCGCCCCGATCGCCGCAGCGGCCGCTCGAATCGAGGCCGAGCGGTTGTGCCGAGTGGTCGCCGAACCGCCGGCGTCCGGTGTGGTGGTCACCGCGAGCGTCGGCGTGGCCGTCTTCGACGCGACGCTGTGCGCACAGTGCCCGAGCCCGACGCCGGACCGGCTGCTGCAATCCGCCGACGCTGCGATGTACCGGGCCAAACGATCCGGCGGGAATCTGGTGGTGGTCGACGATCTCACGCCGCCGCCGAACCACCACCACGCGACCCCGGATCACCACGAGTAGCGATCACCGCCCGCCCCACCCGATCCGGCGGCACCCGGTCGGCCGCGCGATTAGCCCGATCGACAGCCGCTGCCGCCGTGCGACCGGAAACCTCGTCATCCGATGTTCTAAATGCAATACTGGAAGCGATACAGTATGACCCACCGCAGCGTCTCCGGCGGTCTGCTACGAGGCCTCGACGGCGGTATCCGCAACGAAGGGACAGGGAATGACAACGCTGGACTATCTCGCCATCGACGTCGACAACCACTACTACGAATCATTGGACGCGTTCACCCGCCACCTGCCCAAGGAATTCCGGCAGCGCGGAGTGCAGATGGTCCAGGACGGCAAGCGCACCCTCGCGATCATGGGCGGGAAGGTCAATCACTTCGTCCCCAACCCGACGTTCGACCCCATCATCGAACCCGGCTGCCTCGATCTGCTGTTCCGCGGTGAGATCCCGGACGGCGTCGATCCCGCCTCGTTGATGAAAGTCGACCGCCTGGCCGACCACCCGGAGTACCAGCAGCGCGACGCCCGCGTACCGGTCCTGGACCGGCAGAAGCTCGAGACCGTCTTCATGCTGCCCACCTTCGCCTGCGGGGTGGAGGAAGCACTCAAGCACGACATCCCCGCGACGATGGCTTCCCTGCACGCCTTCAACCTGTGGCTCGACGAGGACTGGGGATTCGACCGGCCCGACCATCGGATCATCGCGGCGCCGATCATTTCGCTCGCCGACCCGGTGGCCGCGATCGAAGAGGTCGAGTTCGTGCTGAGCCGGGGAGCCAAGATGGTCCTGGTCCGCCCGGCGCCGGTGCCCGGCGTCACGCACCCACGATCGCTGGGCGACCCGCTGCACGACGCGGTGTGGGCCCGCTTGGCCGAGGCCGGGGTGCCGGTCGGCTTCCACCTGTCCGACAGCGGGTACCTCGCGATCAACGCACTGTGGGGCGGCAAGGCCCAATTCGAGGGGTTCGGCAAGAAGGATCCGCTGGATCAGATCCTCCTGGACGACCGGGCGATCCACGACACCATCGCCTCGATGATCGTCCACCAGGTCTTCACCCGGCACCCGAAGCTCAAGGTCGCGAGCATCGAGAACGGGTCATACTTCGTCCACCGCCTGATCAAGCGCCTGAAGAAGGCGGCGAACACCGCGCCGTACCACTTCACGGAGGACCCGGTCGAGCAGCTGAAGAACCACGTCTGGATCGCCCCGTACTACGAGGACGACGTCAAGCTGCTGGCCGAGACGATCGGCGTCGACAAGATCCTGTTCGGCTCCGACTGGCCGCACGGTGAGGGTCTCGCCGATCCGACCACCTTCACCGCGGATATCCCGCAGTTCCCGGAGTTCTCCTACGAGGACACCCGAAAGGTCATGCGGGACAACGCGCTCGAACTGATCGGCGCCAAGGTCACGCTGGACTGACTCGGCGGACCCACCCCATCAGGCCGCCCGCCCCAGCACCGGAACGACGGTGCCGGGGCGGGCGGCCGTCCTCATTTGACCAGGAACCTGGTGACATCGAGAATCAGCACGACACGGTCGTAGACGTCGTCGGGCAGTTCACCTCCCGCGTCACCGTAGAGTTCGTTCAGCTCCTGATAGAACTCACCCTTCTCGTCCCCGAGCACCGTGACCAGCCACCCTCGGGTTTCCAGGCATCGCGACGGAGCATCCGGATCCGTGATCAGGAACGAGTAGTTCGGATTCGCCTGCAGGCTGGTGAACTTGCGACGCGGAATGGTATGGCTCATCCGCAGATGCGCACCGTCCCATTTGAACCGCATCGGCGACAGATCCGGAGCACCGTGTGGCGCGACCGTTCCGAGAACACCGACGATCGGCCGCCGGAGAAGGTCCGCGAGTTCGGCGGGCACCTGTGCGGTCATGACACACTCCATCTTCGGTTCGCTGTGACGATTTCCATGGCGCGTCTACCGCGCGATCACCGAGTCCGCGAACGCCCGGATCGACCGGGCCGCGGCATCGGGACTCGTGCTGTCGGCATGCACGACGGCCCAGGTGGCGCCGCGCTTCCCGAGGTCCTCCAGGACATCTATCGCGGTCCGCACCGAGGAGCCGTCGGCGAAATCGATCACCGGGCAGACGATCTGGATGTCGACGGAGTCCGGATCACGTCCGGCGGCGGCCAGTTCGCGACGCAAACCGTCGACACCTTCGCTGAACTCCTCGGCACTCTCGATCGCGGTCGTGCGCATCGCCGCGGCCATCCCTCGATCCGCGATGATGGGCATCCATCCGGCACCGTGCCGGATGACCCGGCGCCGGGCGGCGGCGCCGTTGCCCCCGATCCACAGCGGCGGATGGGGCCGCTGAACCGGACGCTGTAGCCACACCGGCCCCGGCGCGCCGAAACCTTCTCCGGCGACCGGAGATCCGGGGTCGGACCAGATCCGGCACATCGCCGCGAGCGACTCGTCGAGCAGGCGGCCCCGCCGGGTGTGATCGATGCCGAGCGCGGCGAACTCCGCGCGCAGGTATCCGGCTCCGACACCGGCGATCAGCCGGCCGCCGGAGACGATGTCGAGACTTCCCAGCGCCTTCGCGGCGAGATACGGGTTGCGGAAAGGGAGCACGTAGAGGTTGGTGAGCAGCCGGATCCGCGAGGTCACGCCGGCGATGTAGCTCAGCGCCGCGATCGGGTCCAGCGTGTTGTGCCCACCGTTGTGCCGCCACTTCAGCGACGGCGCGGGGTGCTCGCTCAGCGCCACCGCGGCGAATCCGCATTCCTCGGCCGCGACCGTGAGTTCGCGGATCACCGCGGGATGCATAAACGCCTCCGATGCGCCGGGGCGCTCACCGGGGTACTCCAGAACGTATTTCATCACTGACAACCTCTGCCTCACCGATCCTCGCGCCGCCGTCACGCGCACGGCCACCTGACGACAGTAGCCCGTGCGGTTTCTACTACTGTATATATTACAGTAGATACTATCGCGGTCGATGTCACCGACCCGAACGACGCAAACGAGGTCAACTGTGCAGATTTCCGCCGACGCAGGACCGGAAGGACCGCTGTCCGGGGTCACCGTGGTCGCGCTGGAGCAGGCCGTGTCGGCGCCGATGTGCACACGCGTCCTCGCCGACTTCGGTGCCCAGGTGATCAAGATCGAGAATCCGGCCGGCGGCGACTTCGCCCGGCACTACGACGATGTCGTCCACGGCCTGGCCGCGCACTTCGTGTGGGCCAATCGGGGCAAGGAATCCGTCGCGCTGGATCTCAAGGATCCCGACGGCCGCGCGATCCTGTGGCGGATCCTCGGGACCGCCGATGTCTTCGTGTCCAACCTCGCACCGGGCGCGGCGGCCGGCCTGGGGTTGTCGGCCGAGCAGCTGACGGCGGAGTTCCCGGAGCTGGTGGTGATGGAGATCGACGGCTACGGCGCCGACGGCCCGCTGTCGCACAAGCGGGCCTACGACCTGCTCATCCAGGCCGAGTCGGGCACCTGCGCGGTCACCGGTACGGCGGACGCGCCGGCGAAGCCCGGACCACCCATCGCCGATGTGAGTTCCGGCCTGTACGCGGCGCTGACGATCCTCGCGCTGCTCTGCGCCAAACGTGCTCCCGCCGGTCGATCCGCCGTGCCCACCAGCGCATCGGTGAGCCTGTTCGACACCGCGGCCGAGCTGATGGGCTACCACCTCACCTACACCCGCCACACCGGAGTCGACCAGCAGCCGTTGGGCATGAGTTCGCCCGCGGTCGCCCCCTACGGCGCGTACCGCACCGCCGACGGCGCGACAGTCGTCCTCGGCACCACCAACGACCGCGAATGGCAGCGCCTGTCCCGCGACCTGATCGACCGGCCCGACCTCGCCGACGACCCCCGCTACGCCACCAATGCCGACCGGGTGCGGCTGCGCGCCGAACTCGACCGGGAGATCGCCCGCTGGTGCGGCCGCCACGAGGCCGATGCCGTGCAGGAACAGGCGGATGCGGCCGGTATCGGCAATTCCCGGTTCCGGACTCCCGGCGAGGTCCTCACGCATCCGCACCTGGCGGCACGGCGGCGCTGGCGTGACATCCCGACCCCGGCGGGTCCGGTCACCGCACTGCTGCCACCACCGGTCATCACCGGCTTCGAGCCGCCGATGGGGGCGGTACCGGCACTGGGCGAGCACACCGAGACGGTCCTGGCGAGAGCGGGTTTCACGCCGGACGAGATCGAGGAGTTCCGCAGCCGGGGCGCACTCGGGCCCGCCGGGAACAACGACGAAAGGACGATCCAGTGACCGCAGAACCCACCTTGCTCATCGACCAGACCGACGGGGTGCGCACCCTGACACTGAACCGCCCGCACCGCAAGAACGCGATCAGCTTCCCGCTGTGGCACGCGCTGCGGGCGGCACTGCGCGATATCGCCGGAGACGAGACGGTCCGCGCGGTGGTCCTCACCGGTGCGGGCGAAACATTCTGCGCCGGTGCCGATATCGCCGACGCCGAGGGCATGGACGAATTCCCCGATCCCCGCGCGGAACTCGCGACCATCAACGACACCGTGCGCCTGCTGCACGAACTGCCGGTGCCGACCCTGGCCAAGGTTCGCGGCGTCGCCGTCGGCGCCGGCTGGAACCTCGCGCTGGCCTGCGACCTCGTGGTCGCGACGCCGGAGACGAGGTTCTGCCAGATCTTCGCCCGCCGGGCATTGTCACTCGACTGTGGTGGTTCCTGGCTGCTGCCGCGACTCGTCGGCCTCCAGCAGGCCAAACGCCTCGCCTTGCTCGCGGAGATGATCGACGGAACGCAAGCCCTCGAACTGGGCTTGGTCACCTGGCTGCACACCGCCGACACGATCGACGGCGTCGCGACCGAGCTGGCGCAGCGCCTCGCCGCCGGTCCGCCGTTGGCACTCCGGCAGACCAAGGACCTGCTCAACACCGGCACCGGTCGTACCCTCCCCGAGGCCCTCGACGCCGAAGCATCGGCGGCGAGCGCCAATCTCGCGGGACCGGACGTGCTCGAGGCGTTCGCCGCCTACGCGGAGAAGCGCGAACCGCGCTACACCCGCGCCACGGAAGTCACCGCGTGAGCGGCCGTCAGGGCAGCACACCGCGACGGCGGCGCGAACGTGGCTCCCTCAATCCGGAGGACATCATCGACGGCGCGTTCGAACTGGCCGAGCAGGTCACCGTCGACGGCCTGAGCATGCCCCTGCTGGGCAAACACCTCGACGTCGGGGTGACCAGCATCTACTGGTACTTCCGTAAGAAGGACGATCTGCTCAACGCGATGACCGACCGCGCGCTGCGCCGCTACCTGTACGCGGTGCCCTTTCCCTCGGTCGAGCCGCACAACTGGCGGGATTCGCTGGCCCGGCACGCGCGGATCATGCGCCGCACCTTCCTCGACAACCCGATCCTGTGCGACCTGGTCCTCATCCGCTCGGCGCTGAGCCAGCACGCCGCGCGCCTCGGCGCCGAGCAGGTGGAGCGGACCGTGGCGAACCTGGTCAGCGCCGGGTTGTCGCTCGACGACGCGTTCACCGTCTATTCGGCGGTCAACCTGCACGTCCAGGGATCGGTGGTGCTCCAGCGCCTGCACGACAAGAACCAGGAGCTGGGCAGCGAGGCCGCCGCGTATTACGACGTGATCCGGATCGAGCCCGAGACGACACCGCTGCTCGCCGCGGCCATGGCGGAAGGGCGCCGCTCCGGCGCACCCGACGACCACAACTTCGAATGGGGTCTGGCCTCCGTGCTCGACCGCGCCCAGCAGGCCATCGCGACGCGAAGCAGCCCTTAGCCGCGCGGATGGCCATGCGTGACAGGAGAACCTGGATGGAAGGCGGTACCGAGGTGGAGCCGACACGGCGAGCACCCGGCGCAGAACTCACGACTCTGGGCGGAGTGCTGCGCGCGCACGCGCGAGCGTTCCCGGACCGGCCGCTGCTCGACCGGGGCGGCGAGCAGTTGACCTTCGGTGTCGCGGAGCATCGTTCAGCGCTGCTTGCCCGAGGTCTCGCCGGGCTCGGCGCGGGCAAGGGCGTGCACATCGGCCTGCTGTACCCCGACGGGGCGGAATTCGTCGTCGCGCTGCTCGCCGCCGCGCGCATCGGAGCCGTCGCCGTCCCGCTGCCCGCCTCCGTAGGCCCCGTCGAGATCCGGAATCTCCTGGCCCACGGTGATGTCCGGATCCTTCTGCGGGCAAGGGAAGACCACCTGCCCAGTGCGGCCAGGGTGGTGTCCGAGGCCCTGCGCGGCACGGAGTTCGATGCCGAAGGGCGGTGGTATTGCACGGCGGCACCACAGTTACGGCACGTGGTCACCGACAGCACGACACCGGCACGGTACGCCCCGGACGTCCACCGATGGGCCGACGCCGTGGGCGACGAACAGCTGGCCGCGCTCGAAGACGATATCCATGCCGCCGATCCGCTGTGCCTGCTGTACCTGCCATCGACCGACTCGCTCACCGGTGCCGTCCATACCCACGGCTCGCTGCTCGGCGGACATCGGGTACGCAACCGCGCGCATGGGCCGGCCGCGGCGTCCGTGCTGCGGACCGATCACCCGCTCCCCTCCCCCGCCGGAATCCTGTCCGGGTTGCTGCCCGCCGTACTCGCCGGCGCGACGCTGCAATGCCACGACGTCACCGGTCCCCCGCCGGTCCCCGCCGGTCGCTCCGAGGGGCCGGGCTCGATCGAAGCGGGCGGTTCGGTTCTGTTGCCCGGGGACGATCTCCGATCCGGCGGAAAGCCGATGCCGGGCTTCGATACAGCGGTGCTCGACCCCGATACCGGCGCCGAGGTCGCTCCGGGAAGGGTCGGCGAGTTCTGTTTCCGCGGACCGTTCGTCATGCAGAACTACCATCGGCGAAGCCGTGAGGAGTGCTTCGATCCCGACCAGTGGTTCCACACGGGCGAACTCGTCCATCGCGACGACGACGGCGTGATCCACCCGGTGGGTCGCGGCATCGAGCCGTCGCCGCGGACGCACCCGGGTGAGCATCCGGCCACGACCATGGACCGGCTCGTCCGCGATCGGGCCGAGAGGTTCGGCGATGTACCGGCGGTGATCGAACCCGGTGACCGACTCACCTACGGCGAGCTCGATTCGGCGACAAGAGAACTCGCCGCCGTGCTCGTCGATTCCGGTGTCGGCAAGGGAACCAGGGTGGGGCTGCTGCTGCCCAACGGCATCGACTGGGTCCGGATCGCTGTGGCGCTCACCAGGACCGGTGCGACCCTGGTCCCGTTGAGCACGCTGCTGCGTCCGCCGGAGTTGCGTGCCCAGCTGCGAGTCGCCGCGGTCCGGATCGTGGTGACGGTGCCGGAGTTCCGCGGCCGGAACTATCTCGACGATCTCCCACCGGCTCACCAGGACGGCGCGGTCGCCCCCGATTCGTCGCTCCCGGCACTCAGGCAGATCTGGACCGCGGATCGGCTCCTGACCGCGAAGCCGACCGGCCGGGCGGTCCGGATCGCGACGGCCCTGGCCGAATCCGTGTCGGCGGCCGACACTTTCGCCGTCTTGTTCACGTCGGGAAGCCGGGGCATGCCCAAGGGAGTCCTGCACTCCCACGGCAGTGCCTTCGGCGCTGTCCGGGCCGGCTTGTCCGCCCGCGCCATCGACGCGAGCACCCGCCTCTACCTGCCGATGCCGTTCTTCTGGGTCGGTGGCCTCGGCGGTGGAGTGCTCTCGACACTGCTCGCCGGTGCCACCCTCGTCACCGAAGCCGTCCCCCACCCGCAGTCCACCCTCGAGCTGTTGCGCAGAGAAGGGGTGACACTGTTCCGGGGCTGGCCCGAGCAGGCCGAGGCCCTTGCCCGGGTGGCCGCGACCGACGGTGTCGCCGTGACGACGCTGCTGCCGGGCAGCCTGGACGCGTTGCTGCCCACCGATCTACGGCCCAGACCCGGCGCTCGCGCCAACCTGTTCGGCATGACCGAATCGTTCGGCCCGTACAGCGGGTATCCCGCGCACACCGACATGCCGGCGTCGGCCTGGGGCAGCTGCGGACAGCCGTTCGCCGGGACGCAGCTCCGGATCACCGACCAGGACACCGGATCCGCGGTGTCCACCGGCGGCGTGGGTGTCATCGAACTGCGCGGACCTCACCTGCTGCGTGGGATGTGCCTGCGCGAGCGCGCCGAATTCATCACACCGGACGGCTTCTACCGCACGGGTGACCTCGGCCGTGTCGACGACCGGGGTTTCCTCTTCTATCACGGCCGTGCCGACGACATGTTCAAGGTCAGCGGCGCGACGGTGTATCCCAGCGAGGTGGAGCGGGCGCTGCGCGGTCTCGACGGCGTCATCGATGCGTGCGTGACCGATGTCGCGGGCGAACAGGGCGCACGCGTGGGCGCGCTCGTGGTCTGCGACAGGTCGGCCACGCCGGACGGGCTGCGCGCCCAGGTCCGGGAGTCGTTGAGCGCCTTCAAGATACCCACGGTGTGGGTGCTGACGGATTCGCCCGAGCGGATACCGCGCGGCGCGACCGGCAAGGTCGACATCCGTGGTCTGCGCACCCTGCTGCAGTCCCCCCAGCCGGAAGGAACTGGCCGATGACCGAGGATCAGCGGTCCGCGACACAGCCCCTGGCCGGGGTCCGGGTCGTCGAGATCTCCAGCTTCGTGGCCGCACCGCTGGCCGGGATGACCCTGAGTCAGCTCGGCGCCGAGGTCATCCGGGTCGACCCGCTCGGCGGTGCCGCCGATGTCCACCGGTGGCCGCTGACCGATGACGGCGCCAGCATCTACTGGACGGGCCTGAACAAGGGCAAACACTCGGTCACCGCAGATCTCCGATCGCCGGAGGGACAGCAGCTGATCAGCCGGCTGATCACGGCCGGTGGCCCCGCGGGCGGAATCCTGCTGACCAATGTGTCCGGCCGCGATTGGCACAGCCATGCCGCTCTGTCCGCCCTGCGGCCGGATCTGATCCATCTCGAAATCCTCGGCCGTGCGGACGGGTCGACCGCCGTCGACTACACCGTGAACGCGGCCACCGGTTTCCCCCTCGTCACCGGACCGGCCGACCACACCGAACCGGTCAATCATGTGGTGCCCGTGTGGGACCTGCTCTGCGGCCTGTACGCGGCGCTCGCGATCGCCGCCGCGGTCCGGCACCGCGACGCCACCGGGGAGGGCAGCCGGATCTCGCTGCCACTGGAGGACGTCGCGCTGGCCACCGCGGGCAACCTCGGGTTCCTCACCGAGGCCATGGTGTGCGAGCGCACCCGTCCCCGGCTCGGCAATGCCGTCTACGGCCAGTTCGGCGGGCATTTCACCGGAACCGACGGCGCGACCTTCATGGTGGTGGCACTGACCGCCCGGCACTTCCGGGATCTCACCCAGCTCACCGGGACCGACCGCGTCGTCGGCGCGCTCGCCGACGCGCTGGGGGCGAACTTCGCCGACGAAGGAGATCGCTATCGCCATCGCGAGGTGCTCACCGGTCTCTTCACGCCCTGGTTCCGGACCCACACCGGCGTACAGATCGCCGCCGGGCTGGCGGGGACATCCCTGCTGTGGGAGCGCTACCGGACCTTCGGCGAAGTCGCCGCCGACCCGAAAGTCACCGCCAATCCCCTGTTCTCGCCCCTGGACCAGCCCGGCATCGGCACCTATCTCGCGCCCGGCGGGCCGGTTTCGATCAATGGGACGCACCCGCCCGCCCGGATCGCTCCGGCGCTGGGTCAGCACACCACCGCGGTCCTGCGCGACCTGATCGGGCTCTCGAACCCGTCCATCGCGGAGTTACGGAAGGCAGCGGTCGTGGCGGCCGATACCTGATCCGCGAGCGACCGGACGGCCCGGTCAGCTCGGGCGCCGCTGCGAGAGCAGCGCCTGGGCCCGGGTGAGGTGCGGCCGGTCGAGCAGGGCACCGCGATGGCCGATCGCCCCTGCCGCGGGGTCGGCGGCGAACAGATCCACGATCTCCTGCGCGGCGGCCAGTTCGTCCTCGGTCGGCGTGAACGCGTCGTTGATGATCTCGACCTGGTCCGGATGGATGGCCAGCATGCCCCCGAAACCGTCCTGCCCGGCACGGACGCAGCGCGCCCGCAGCCCGGCGGAGTCGCGGTAGTCGGCGTGGATGGTGTCGACGGCGACCGCCCCGGCGGCAGCGGCGCCGAACAGGCACAGGCTGCGCGCCGTCTCGAGGACCGGGCCGAACCGTCCGTCGGCGCCGCTCGCCGCCGCCGCGCCGATCTCGGCCGCGAGATCGGCGACACCCCAGGTGACAGCGGCCAGCCGGGGCGCGCCTCGATAGGTCCCCATGGTGTGGACCGATTCGGCGGTCTCGGGGGCCAGCGCGATGACCGCGGTGTGCCCGGGCGGTGTTCCGCCCGCCACTTCCAGGGCGGACAGATAGTTGTCCAGCGTCCGCAGGTCCTGGCCGCCGCGGGCTTTGGGCAGCATGATGCCGCCGGGCCGGGCGGGCAGCACCGCCGCCAGGTCGGTCAGGGTGTGCGGGCTGTCGAACGGGTTCACCCGGACCCACAGCCGTCGCCGGTCCGCGGCGGGGCAGTCGGCCAGGAATTCGGCGCACTGGGCGCGAGCGTGGGTTTTGCGATCCTGGGCCACCGCGTCCTCGAGATCGAGGATCACGATATCGGCCGGGCTCGCCGCGGCTTTCGTCGTCTTCCGCTCGCTGTCGGCGGGAGCGAACAACCACGATCTCATACCGAGGGCGGCACCTGCGCCGCGCGCCTCACTGTATATCATCCCGTGAATGTTACTGTATTCGATTCAGGTAATCATTTCCGCGAGCCGCGCGCCCGCGTGCCGGGCAGCGGAAACTCCATCGGTAATGGTTACTGTGGTAAATAACAAAGGCCGCGCACCGATATAGCCCCCACACCAAAGACTCCACGAAGGTGGCCACAGATGACGAAACGAGCAACCACGGACAGGCGCCCCCGGCGCGAGCGGGGTTCGCTGAACCCCGACGACATCCTCGACCGCGCTTTCGAGCTCGCCGAGGAGATCTCGCTGGACAACCTGAGCATGCCGCTGCTCGGCAAGCACCTCGGCGTCGGCGTCACCAGCATCTACTGGTATTTCCGCAAGAAGGACGAACTCCTCAACGCGATGACCGACCGAGCGTTGCAGCAGTACGAGAATGCCGCGCCGTTCATCGAGACCGACGACTGGCAGGACACCCTGCGCAACCACGCGCGCACCATGCGCAAGACGTTCCTGAGCAACCCGATCCTGTGCGATCTGATCCTCATCCGCGGCGCGCTGAGTCCTCGTGCGGCACAGGTCGGCGCCGTGATGACCGAGAAGGTCGTCGCCAATCTGGTCGACGCGGGGATGTCGATCGACGACGCGGTGGACACCTATTCCGCGGTCCAGCTGCACACGCGCGGCTCGGTGGTTCTGCAGCGGCTCTACGACAAGAACAAGGAATCCGGCGACGAACCGGGTGCGTACTACGAACACCTGCAGATCGCACCGGACACCACCCCGCTGCTGGCCGAAGCGGGCGCCAGGGGCCACCACAGCGGCGCTCCGGACGATCACAACTTCGAATACGGGCTCGACTGCATTCTCGAACGAGCGGTGCGCCTGATCGGCGCGCCCCCGAAGAAGGCCGCGGCCAAGAAAGCCGCAGCGAAGAAGGCCCCGGCAAAGAAGGCGGCCGCGCAACCCGCCGCGAAGGCCACCGCGGCGAAGAAGACCACGACGGCCCGCAAGACTGCCACCCCTCGCCGTACCCGCGCGGCGGCGGGCACCGAGTAGCGACCCGACCGCTACGCCAGCTCGTCGAGCCGACGGACATTCCATCGGCCGGTGAACGCCGTCTCCCGTTTCTGCGCGAACGCCGCGTAGGCCTCGGGCAGATCCTCGACGGCGAAATTGACCGCCTGCGCGCGCGACTCGCCGGCCAGGGCCTCACGCAGGGATCGGTCCACCCCCTCGTTGAGCAACGCCTTGGTCTGCGAGATCGCGATCGGCGGGCCCGCGGCGAGCCGCTGCGCGATCCCGTCGACGAACTCGTCGATCTCCGCCTCGGGCTTGATCCAGGTGAGGAGGCCGAGTTCGCGCGCTTCGGCCGCGTCGATCGTCTCCGCGAGCAGCGCGAGCCGCTTGGCCTGCTGGACGCCGACGAGCTTGGGCAGCAGCCACGAGCCCCCGCAGTCGATCGAGAGCCCGCGCCGGGTGAACACCTGGGAGAACGTCGCGTCCGGTGTGGCGACGACCAGGTCGCAGCCCAACGCCAGGTTCCAGCCCGCGCCGACCGCGACGCCGCGCACCTTCGCGACGGTGGGCACCGGCAGATCGTGCAGGTATTGGGCGACATCGGTGATCGCCCGCAGCTTCCGGAACGGCGCGGCATAGGGATCGCTGTCGACGACGTCCGCGCCCGAGCAGAAGGCGCCGCCCGCCCCGGTGAGGACGACGGCACCCACGCCGGGCTCATGGGCGATCGCGTCCAGCGCACCGCGCAGCGCGTCCCACAGTTCCAGGGTGATCGCGTTCTTGCGGCTGGGCCGATTGAGCGTGAGCGTCACGACACGGTCGTCGCGCTCACGGCGGAGAATGTCGGTCACGTGGATCGGGTCCTTCCGTCCTGCCGGCGTCACCCGGTGCGCGATCAGAGAAACAGGTCTTTGTCGAGCGGAGCCAGGCCCGGCACCGCCCGGTATCGGCCGAAGTCGGTGACGCCGTGCGCCGCCAGCACGTCCTCGTCGATGAGGAACCGGCCCGTCACCTCGCCACGGGGCGCGGTGAACACCAGATAGGCGGCGTCGGCGCAGATCTGTGGAATCCGCGCGGTGGCCACGCGCTGCGCACCACCGGGCCGGTTGCGGATCGCCGCGGTCGCGATCGTCGTGCGCGGCCACAGGGAGTCGACCCGGATGCCGCTGCCGCGCAGTTCCTCGGCGAGCCCCAGCGTGACCAGCGACATACCGTACTTGGCGATGGTGTAACCGAGATGAGCTCCGGCCCAGCGCGGTTCGAGGTTCAGCGGTGGCGACATCGTCAGGATGTGCGGATTACGGCCCGCCGCAGCCGATTTCCGCAGGTACGGCAGCGCCGTCTTGGCGAGCAGGAAACTGCCGCGGCAGTTGATGTCCTGCATCAGGTCGTAGGCCTTCATCGACAGGTCCTCGGTGCGCGAGAGGTCGATCGCGGACGCGTTGTTGACCACGATGTCGATCCCGCCGAACCGCTCGGCGGTCTGCTCGACGGCCGCCGCGCCGACCTCGTCCCGGCGGACATCGCCGATCACCTTCAGCACGGAGCCGCCCGCCAGCTCGAGCTCCTCGGCGGCGGTGTGGATGGTGCCGGGCAAACTCGGGTGCGGCTGATCGGTTTTGGCGATCAGAGTGATGTTGGCGCCGTCCGCGGCCGCGCGCCGGGCGATCTCGAGTCCGATGCCGCGGCTGCCGCCGGACATGATCATCGTTCGCCCCGCGAGGGCTCTGTCACCGTCGGGCATTCGGCCGGTCTCCGATCCGCTCGACCCGGCGGCCAGACCGGCGGGTGATCATACTGTTGCTATTACAGTACACACTCCGCGGACTCGCGTCCAATAATACTTACTGTAATAATGACAGTATCTTTCCGGCCGACTCCGGCCCGCGCTCTCTCCCGTCGACGACGGTTCACCCCACCCTGCCCCGAGGAGCGGAACACCATGGCCTACGTCATCACCCAGCGCTGCTGCAACGACGCCAGTTGCGTCGCCGACTGCCCCGTCGACTGCATCCGGCCACGTCCGGACGAACCCGAGTTCGCGACCGCCGAGATGCTCTACATCGATCCCGACACCTGCATCGATTGCGGCGCGTGCGTCGACGCCTGCCCGGTGGACGCCGTCTTCGCCGAGGACGACCTGCCCGACGTGCTGACCGGATTCGCCGACATCAACGCGGCGTACTTCCGGCGGCATCCGCTGCTGCCCGCGTCCGGCCCCGTCGCACCTGTACAATTGCCGAAGGACCTCGGGCCGCTGCGGGTCGCCATCGTCGGCGCCGGCCCCGCGGCCTGCTACGCCGCCGAGGAACTGCTGCGGCGCTCCGCCGCCGAGATCGAGATCTTCGACCGCCTTCCCACCCCGTGGGGCCTGCTCCGATCCGGAGTCGCGCCGGATCACCGGAGCACCAAGGCGATGACGACCCGGTTCGAGCCGCTCCTCGACCGCGAGGCCGTCGGACTCCACCTTAATGTCGATGTGGGCGTGCATATCTCGCACGAGGAGCTGCTCGCCGATCACCACGCGGTGCTCTACGCGGTCGGCGCCTCCGGTGACCGCGCGCTGGACATCCCGGGCGAGGACCTGCCGGGCTCGCATTCCGCCACGGAGTTCGTCGCCTGGTACAACGGTCACCCCGACTACGCCGACCGGGTGTTCGACCTGTCGGGCCCGCGCGCGGTGATCATCGGCAACGGCAATGTCGCCCTGGATGTGGCCCGGGTCTTGACGATGCCGCCGGATCTGCTCGCGGGCCGGACCGACATCGCCGAGCACGCGCTCACGGCCCTGCGGGAAAGCGGTATCACCGAGGTCGTCCTGATCGGGCGGCGCGGTCCGCTCCAGGCGGCCTACACGGGTCCGGAATTCCTCGCGCTGGGTCATCTCGACGGTGTCGATATCGTCGTCGAGGAGACCGACCTCGACCTGGACCCCGGGAGCCGCGCCCGGCTCGACGATCCCGCCGCCGAACCATCGCTGCGGCTGAAATATTCGGTGGCACAGCAGTACTCGACGTCGGCAGCAACGCCGGGACACCGCCGCATCGTCTTCCGCTATCTCGTCTCCCCGACCGAACTGACCGGGGACGGCAAGGTCGAGTCCGTCGAGCTGGTCCACAACGAACTCACCGCGCGGGACGGGCGCCTCCATGCCGAACCCACCGACCGCACCGAAACCCTCCCGGCCGGACTCGTACTGCGCGCGGTCGGCTATCGCGGCACTGCGCAACCCGGTCTGCCCTTCGATCCCGCACGTGGGGTGATCCCCAACGAGCACGGCCGGGTCGTCGGACCAGACGGCGCACCGGTGGAGCGGGTCTATGTGACCGGCTGGATCAAACGCGGTCCGCAGGGCGTCATCGGGACCAACCGAGTCGACGCGCAGGAGACGGTCGAGGCCATCCTGTCCGACTTCGCCGCGGGGCGCCTGCCGTCGCCCAGCGGCGACCGGGCCGCACTCACCGAACTGCTCGACCGCAGGCAGCCCGACCGCATCGACCGGGACGGCTGGGCGGCCATCGATCGCGCCGAACTGGCCGTGGGCGCCGCCACGGGCAGACCGCGGGTCAAACTGACCACCCGTGCCGCACTGCTCGCCGCGGCCACCACACCCCAGCCCTCCTGACAGCACTACCGCCGCTCCGGATCACGGAGCGGCGGTAGCGGTTTCGGGTGGCCGTGGTGACAGCACAGCTCACTTCGGCTGGAAGCGCTGACCGCCGTCGATCCGCACTACTTCCCCGTTGATGTACGGGTTCTCGAGCAGGTGCTGGGCCAGCAACGCGTATTCCACCGGTGCGCCCAGCCGCTTCGGGAACGGCACGGACGCGGCGAACTGCGCGAGCTTCTCCTCACCGAGGAAATCCATGATCGGGGTGTGCATGGTGCCCGGCGCGATGCTGTTGACCCGGATCCCCACCGCACTCAGATCGCGAGCGGCGACCAGCGTCAGGCCGATCACGCCGCCCTTGGCCGCCGCGTAGGCGGACTGGCCGATCTGGCCCTCGTAGCCGGCGATCGAGCTGGTCATCACCACGGAACCGCGTTCACCGTTGGCCTTGGCCTCGAGCTCGGCCATCGCGGCCGCCGCGAGCCGCAGCACGTTGTAGGTGCCCGTCAGATAGAGCGCGATCGTGTCGGTGAAACCCTTCAGGGTGTGCGGGGATCCGTCCCGGTTGACCACCTTCTCCAGCACGCCGAAGCCACCGTGGGCGATCACCGCGTAGCGCAGCGTGCCCAGCTCGGCGGCCGCGGCGATCGCGTGCTCCACCGAGTCCTCGTCGAGCACATCGGTCCGCACGTAGACGGCCTTGTTGCCCAGCTCGGTCGCCAGGGCGTTGCCCTTCTCGTCATTCAGGTCGGCGATCACCACGGCCGCACCCTCGGCGTGCACCTTGCGCACCGTCGCGGCACCGAGGCCACCGGCACCGCCGGTCACCAATACCACTTCACCTTCGAACGACACTGTTTCTCCTCACTTCTCGGTTCGACGGCGGACAAGGTGGCCGTGCGGCCTCACTTGCCCGTCCACTGGGGGGTTCGCTTCTCGGCGAAGGCTTTCGCGCCTTCCTGCGCGTCCGCGGTGGCGAAGACCGGCCCGATGAGCGCCATCTGCTTCTGCCACATCTCGTCGGGGTGCCATGCGGCCGCCTCGACGATCACCTGCTTGGTCACCGCGACGGCGACCGGCCCGTTGGCGGTGATCCGCTCGGCCAGCGCCAGTGCCCGGTCCAGGGCTTCGCCCGGCTCGGCCAGCTCGTTCACCAGACCCCACGACGCGGCGTCCGCGGCGGTGAAGGTGTCGCCGGTCAGGGACAGTTCCAGCGCCTTCTGGTACGGGATCCGGCGCGGCAGCCGCAGCAACGCGCCGCCACCGGCGACCAGGCCGCGTTTGACCTCGGGGACACCGAACTGCGCGGTGCGCGAGGCCACGACCAGGTCGGTCGCCAGCACCAGTTCGGTGCCGCCGGCCAGGGCGTAGCCTTCGACCGCGGCGATGATCGGCTTGCGCGGCGGCTGCTCGGTGAAGCCGAGACCCCGACCGGCGACGTACGGGTACTCCCCCGCCGCGAACGCCTTCAGATCCATTCCGGCACTGAAGTTTCCGCCACTGCCGGTCAGCACCGCGACCGACAGTTCGGCGTCGCCGTCCAGTTCGTCCATGGCGTCGGCCAGCCCCTGGCTGACCGCGAGATTCACCGCATTGCGTGCCTGCGGCCGGTTGATCGTGACGACCAGTGTCCGGCCGCGTCGTTCGACCTGTACCTCATCCGACACAGGGACCTCCTTGTTCTTTCGCTGATTGCCGGGTGCTCAGACTTCGATGACCAGGGCGCCGCCCATACCGCCACCGGCGCACATGGCGCTGACACCGATCCCGCCGCCGCGACGGCGCAGCTCGTAGATCAGCGTCGCCACCTGGCGGGCGCCGGAGGCCGAGATCGGGTGGCCGAGGCTGCAACCGCTGCCGGAGAAGTTCACCTTCGACTCGTCGATGCCGTGCTTGCGGCAGGCGGCGATCGGGACCGAGGCGAAGGCTTCGTTGATCTCCCACAGCGCCACATCGGAGACCTTCAGCCCCGCGCGATCGAGCACCTTGCCGACCACCTCGACCGCCGCGATCCCGTTGTCGGCCGGAGTCACCGCGACATTGGCCCAGGTGCGGACCGTGGCCAGCACCTCGAGACCGGCACCCGCGGCGTAGTCGTCGGCGGTGACGGTGACCGCGGCGGCGGCGTCGTTGATGCCGCTGCTGTTGCCCGCGGTGATGGAGAAGCCCTCGATCCCGGGGTGCAGCACCGGCAGCGAGGCCAGCCGCTCGAGGGTGGTGTCGCGGCGAGGATGCTCGTCGACCGCGAAATCGAGCACCGAGCCGTCGGCCTGGGCCACCTTCAACGGCAGGATCTCCTCGGCGAAGCGGCCCTCATCGATCGCGGCGATCGCCCGCTGGTGGGACCGCAGCGCCCATTCGTCCATCTCCTGGCGGCTGATGCCGACCTTCTTGGCGGTGTTCCAGCCGACCGTGATCGACATGTCGGTCGCCGGGGCGTCGGGGGTCTCCGGATGCGATGGCGGGATCCAGGGCTCGCGGAACTCGAGATCGGGGCCGACGCCGGGCACCCGCCACTTCATCAGCGGGGCCGTCGACAGCGACTGCACACCACCGGCGACGATGACCCGTTCCACGCCTGCGCTGATGTGGGCCGCGGCGTTGGCGATCGAGGTCAGGCTGCCCGCGCAGTGCCGGTTCACGGCCTGGCCCGGCACGCCGGTCATCCCGGCGGCCACCGCGGCGTGCCGGGCGAGATCGCCACCGCCGTAGTTCAATTCGGCGAGGATGACATCGTCCACCTCGGCCGGGTCGATACCGGAGCGGCGGACCGCCTCGGTCAGGATCTCGGTGGCGAGGGTCTCCGATGCCACATTGACGAGCGCGCCTTTGAAGGACCGCCCGATCGCGGTCCGTACCGCGCTGACGATGACCGGTTTGGCCATATCTCTCAACCTTCGTCTCTCTGGGCCGCACCGGGCGGTGCGGCGTTGGTCTGTTCGGTGACAGCGGTGGGGCTGCGGGGCGTCACGACGCCGCCGGTGCGCCGGCGGATCGGAGCGTCGCCGCTGCCGCCACCAGATCGAGGTCGCCCGCGCCGAGCAGGTCGCGCGGAAGCGGGGCACCGTCCCCGATCAGGTCCTGTGCGGCACGGATGTCTTTCGGCCTGCCGACGCCGAGCGCACCGATCAGCCGGTCCTCCGCCAGGGACAGCGCGAGGAAGGAGCCGTCGAGGTCGCCGTGGACGACGAGTTCGTCACCGCGCGTGGGCCATCCGGCGATCTGCAGGGTGCGGCTGAACTGGCTGGTCCAGCACCACGGGACCTCGCGGTAGGGCGATCCGTGACCGAGCACGCTGCGTGCCGCGGCACTGCCGTGTGCCTGGGCATGGTTCCAGTGCTCGACCCGCTCGGTCCCGCCCAGGATCGCGTTGGGGAACCGGGCGACGTCGCCGGCGGCGAACACCGCGGGCGCCGAGGCCGCGCAGTACTCGTCGACGACCACACCGTCGGCGACCGAGAGCCCGGCGGCCTCGGCCAGGCCGGTCTCCGGTGTCATCCCCACCGCGACGATCACGACATCGCCGCGCCAGGACCGGCCGTCCTCGGCGGACACCGTGGTCACCGCGTCCCTGGTCTCCGCCGCGACGAGCCGCACTCCGGTGTGCACGCCGACCCCGCGATCACGGTGCAGGCGTGCGTAACTCGCCGAGATCGCGCCGGGCAGCACCCGCTCGAGCACCTGGTCGGCGGCCTCGAGCACGGTGACCTCGGCCCCGCTGCCGCGCACGGCGGCGGCCACCTCCATACCGATCAACCCGCCGCCGATGACCAGCACCGACGGGGTCTCGCCGACCTTTCCGGCCGCGCCGAGCACCGGTCGCAGCGCGTCGAGGTCGGCCAGCTGCCGCACCGTATACGCCTCGGGGACGAGGTGGTCCAGCCGTTTCGCGCGGCCTCCGGTCGCCAGCACCACAGCGTCGTACGCCAGCTCGGATCCGTCCCCGAGTTCGACACGAGCGGCATCGGTATCGAGGCGGGTGGCGATCGTGGCAGTGCGCAGCTCGATGCTCATGTCCGCCCAGAAGGCCGGCTGTTCGAGCCGGGCCCGCTCCGCGGAGGCCGCGCCGGCCAGCAGTTCCTTGGACACCATCGGCCGCCGGTAGGGCTGTGCCCGTTCGGCACCGGTCAGCACGATCGACCCCGCGAACCCCTCCTTGCGCAAGGTTCTGGCGGCGCTGACGCCGGCGATGCCGGAGCCGACGATCACGATCTGCCCGCGGCGCGGAACCGTCACCGCGCGACCTCGATCATCTCGAAGTCGGATTTCTCCGCACCGCAGTCCGGGCAGGTCCAGTCGTCGGGGATGTCGTCCCAGCGGGTGCCGGGAGCGATACCGTCGTCGGGCCAGCCCAGTTCCTCGTCGTACTCCCAGCCGCAGATGACGCAGCGGAAGAGCTTGCTGGCCGTGGTCGTTTCGGTCATGGTTCACTTCCCCCAGGGCACGGCCTTGACGAATCCGCCTGCGTCCACGCGGATCTGGCTGCCGGTCACGAATCGGGCGGCGTCGGAAGCCAGGAACACGACCATGTTCGAGACGTCCTGCGGCTGGATGTAGGGCACGGGCATGGCCTGCATGGCCGGGAACGCCTGCTCCGCGTCGGCGCGGGTCGGGGCGTCCTTGTCGGGGCGGAAGATCTTGTACATGCCGTCGTTGTGCAGCATGTCGGTGTCCACGTTGGTCGGGTGGACGGCGTTGACCCGGATCGATTGTTTGGCCAGCTGGATCGACAGATCGTTGACGTAGTGCGCGACGACCTGCTTGGCGAAGCTGTAGGCCGAACCGCCCGGCCCCTGCTTGGTGGAGCTGCCCAGCTGCGCGGCCAGCGAACCGGTCGCGATGATCGAGGCGCCCGCGCCCAGGTGCGGCAGACTGGCCTGCACCACGTTGAACACCCCGACCAGATCGGTGTCGATGGTGTCCGACCACGATCGCATGCTCTGCCCGCTGCCCAGCGGCGCGATGCCCGCGTTCGCGACCACGATGTCGAGGCGGCCCAGCGCTTCCGCGCCGGCGGCGACCGCGGCCCAGACCGCGGTGCGGTCGCGCACGTCGACGATCGCCGGGTGGCAGCGCCTGCCCTCCTTCTCGACCAGCCTGGCGGTCTCCTCGAGATCCTCGGGGCGGGCCAGGGGGTAGGTGTTCCCCTCGAGGTCCGCGCAGATGTCGAGGGCGATGATGTCGGCGCCCGCGGCGGCCAGGTTGACCGCGTGCGACCGCCCCTGTCCGCGGGCCGCGCCCGAGATGACGGCGACCTTGTCGTCCAAACTTCCCACTGATGGCAACCTTTCAGTACTTCTACGGTGGTCGGGGTGCTCGCGGGCTCAGTGCTGTCGCGGGAGCCGGGAGCCGATGGTCTTGGTCTCGAGGTACTGCTGGAAGCCCTCGATGCCGCATTGGCGGCCGACTCCGCTGTTCTTGTAGCCGCCGAACGGCGCGTCAGCGCCGTAGAACATGCCGCCGTTGACGCCGACCGCGCCGGTGCGCAGACGACGCGCGATCGCCATCGCGCGTTCGTCGCTGCGCGAGAGCACGGCGCCGGCCAGACCGAACGCGGTGCTGTCGGCGATGCGGACCGCCTCGTCGTCGTCGGAGAACGGGATGACGACGAGTACCGGCCCGAACACTTCCTCCTGCGCGATCGCCAGACCGGGATCCTCGGTCGCGAAGACCGTCGGGGAGAAGAAGTGCCCGCCGGCCAGGTGTCCGGGCAGATCGGTGGGTACCTCGCCGCCGGTCACCAGACGGGCACCGTCGCGTACCGCCCGCGCGCACGCGGCGCGGACCCGATCCTGCTGTGCGGCACTGATCAACGGACCGACGAGGGTCTCCGGCAGTGCCGGATCGCCGACGGGGACCGCGGCGAAGGCCGCCGCGACGGCCTCGACCATGTCGTCGTACATCGAGCGGTGCACCAACATCCGGCTCGTCGCCGCGCAGGCCTGACCCGCGTGCACGCAGACCCCGACGGCGCTGCGCAGGGCCAGCTCCGGCTTCGCGTCGTCGAGCACGATCAGCGCCGACTTCCCGCCCAGCTCGAGGAACGTCCGCTTCATCGTCGCCGCGCCCTGGCGCAGGAGCAGGCGCCCCACCTCGGTCGACCCGGTGAACGAGACCAGATCGACGCGCGGATCGGTGGACAGCAGTCCGGCCACCTCGTTCGACGGCGTGGTCACGATGTTCACCACACCCGGCGGGAAGTCGGTGTGCTCGGCGATCAGCCTGCCGAGCCGGGTGGCGTTCCACGGTGTGTGCGGATCCGGTTTCAGGACAACGGTATTACCCGCTGCCAGGGCGGGGCCGAGCTTGTTGAGCACGACTTCGACGGGGAAGTTCGACGGGCAGATCGCCGCGACGACACCGACCGGTTCCTGCACCACAGTGCGCTTGTTCCGGTCACCGAAGAGGCCGCCGCCCGCGAGCACCCGCTCCCAGGCGAATTCGTCGATGAGCCCGGCCGGATAGCGCAGCGCCTCGGCCAGTGGCCAGTCCAGCTGGGCGTTGTGGGTCGTCATGACCGGGCAGCCGACCTCGGCGACCAGCTCGGTGCGCAGCAGTTCCTTCTCGGCTTCCAGCGCGCTCTGCAGCTGTTCGAGGCAGCGGCGGCGCAGCGCCCGGTCGACCGGCCAGGAACTGTGATCGAACGCCCGCCGCGCGGCGGCGATCGCCCGGGTCATGTCCGCCTCCCCCGCGGCGGCGGTGACGCCGAGCACCGCCCCGGTGGCCGGGCTGCGGTTGTCGAACGTCGCGCCCGACCGCGCGCCGGTCAGCTCACCGTCGATGAGCATGCGCGACTCGGCCTGCGCGGCGGCCACCAGCCCCAGCTCCGGACTCAGTGCGGCCCGCTCGCCGACGACCTCGCTCACATTGCCTCCCGATGACCATCCTGGATGATTAACTGTAATGATTACCGTATAGTACTTCGGGACACGTATCAATCGCGGGAAAGGAGCACCGATGTCCGGATTGCTCAGTGGCGTCACGGTTGTCGAGCTGGCGTCGTGGACCTATGTGCCGAGCGCCGGCGCGGCACTGGCCGACTGGGGCGCGAATGTCATCAAGGTCGAGGACACCCGGGGCGGAGATCCCTGCCGCAACCTGACCATCGGTGGCCTCGACGGCACCGGCACCGCGGTCCAGGCCAATTTCATGATGGAACTCGGCAATCACGGCAAGCGCAGCATCGGCGTCGACATCAAATCCGACCAGGGCAGGCGGATCCTGGGCCGCCTCATCGCCGAAGCCGACGTCTTCCTGACCAATTGGCTGCCCGCGCCGCTCGAACGCGCCGGGTTGACCGTGCCGCAGATCCGCGAGTTCAACCCGTCGGTGATCATCGCGCGCGGCAGCGGCCACGGCAGCCGTGGCCCGGAGAAGAACCGGGGCGGTTTCGACGCGGCGAGCTACCTGGCCCGCGCGGGCGTGGCCTACGCCCTGTCCCCGACCGACGCCGAGTTCCCGATGGCACAGGGCCCCGCCTTCGGCGATCTGCAGGGCGGCATCACGCTGGCCGGTGGCGTCACCGCCGCGCTGTTCCATCGCGAGCGCACCGGCCACGCGCCGATCGTCGACAGTTCGCTGCTCGCCCAGGGCATGTGGTCGGTCGCGCCCGACATCGCCGCCGCCGACTACTACGCCATCGACCGGATTCCGGCCGGCGAGGCGGGCACCGCCCTCAACCCCGCCGTCAACCGCTACCGCACCCGGGACAACCGCTGGGTGCAACTGGTGCTGCTGCAGGCCGATCGGTTCTGGGCCGGCTTCTGCGAGCGCATCGGCCGCCCCGATTTGGGCACCGACCCACGGTTCACCCCACTCGCCAATCTGGTCGTCAACCAGGAAGCCGCCACCACCGAGCTGCGCAAGACCTTCGCCGAGGCAGACCTCGCCCACTGGCAGAAGGCCCTCGCGGACGAGCCGGGCGTGTGGGCCACCATCGCCAGCCCCCGGGAAGTGCTGACCGACCCCCAGGTCACCGCCAACGGCTACCTCATGACCATGACCGACAGCGGCGGCACCGAGTACCGCACGGTCGCCGCCCCGGTCCAGTTCGACGAGACCCCGGCTCCGGCCAGCCGCGCACCCGAGTACGGCGAACACACCGAGACGATCCTGCTCGAGATCGGCCTGAGCTGGGACGACATCGTCGCGGCCAAGGACAGCGGAGCAATCCTGTGACCGAGACGGGGAAGCGGCACCTCAGCTGCCCGTGCGGCGAGTGGCTGACCGGCGCCGACGAAGACGACCTCGTCGAGCGAGCTCGGCAGCACCTGACCGAGCGCCATCCCGACCACAGCTATACCAGGGACCAAATCCTCTTCCTGGCCCACTAGCCTTGCGGAAATCTCTATAGTAATACTTACAGTATCTAAGTTAGGAGAGTGCTCGTGGACAAGAACGATATGATCCTGATCAGCGTCGATGACCACATCATCGAACCGCCGGACATGTTCGCCGAACACCTGCCGAAGAAATACGCCGCCGACGCTCCGCGCCTGGTGCACACCCCCGACGGTGCCGATGTCTGGAAGTTCCGCGACACCGTCATCCCGAATGTCGCCCTCAATGCCGTGGCGGGGCGGCCGAAAGAGGAGTACGGCCTCGAGCCCGACGGCCTCGACGAGATCCGCCCGGGCTGTTTCGACGTGCACGAGCGCATCAAGGACATGAACGCCGGCGGCATCCTGGCGTCGATGAACTTCCCCTCCTTCCCCGGCTTCGCGGGCAGGCTGTTCGCGACCGAGGATTCGGACTTCTCGCTGGCGCTCGTCCGGGCCTACAACGACTGGCACATCGATGAATGGTGCGGCGCCTACCCCGGCCGCTTCATCCCGATGGCGCTGCCGGTGATCTGGGACGCCGAGCTGTGCGCCGCCGAGGTCCGCCGGGTCGCGGCCAAGGGCGTCCATTCGCTGACCTTCAGTGAGAATCCGGCGGCGCTTGGTTATCCCAGTTTCCATGACCCGTACTGGAATCCGCTGTGGAAGGCACTCGTCGATACCGACACCGTGCTGAGTGTGCACATCGGGTCCTCGGGGCGGCTGTCCATTCCCGCGGTCGACTCCCCGCCGGACGTGATGATCACGCTGCAGCCCCTCAACATCGTGCAAGCGGCTGCCGATCTGCTCTGGTCCCGGCCCGTCAAGGACTACCCCGACCTGAAAATCGCGCTGTCCGAGGGCGGCACGGGCTGGATCCCGTATTTCCTCGAACGGGTGGACCGCACCTTCGAGATGCATTCGACCTGGACGTTGCAGAACTTCGGCGGCAAGTTGCCCTCGGAGGTGTTCCGCGATCACTTCCTCACCTGCTTCATCAGCGATCCGGTCGGTGTCCGCCTCCGGCACGAGATCGGCGTCGACAACATCTCCTGGGAGATGGACTACCCGCACAGCGATTCCATGTGGCCCGACGCTCCCGAGGTGTTGTTCGCGCTGCTCGAGCAGGAGCGGGTGCCCGACGAGGAGATCGACAAGATCACGCACCTGAACGCGATGCGCTGGTACTCCTTCGACCCGTTCCAGCACATCCCGAGGGAGCAGGCCACCGTCGGTGCGCTGCGTGCCGCCGCGGCCGACCACGACGTCAGCATCCGGTCCCGCAGCCAGCGGACCACCTCGGCGGCCGAGGACAAGCTGGCCGCCTTCCAGGCCCAGATCAAGGCAGCCACCGCGCACACCGCGAGCTGACCGGTACGACCGCGCGCCACCCCGGAACACCTTCGGGGTGGCCGCCTCCGCTGTGAACCGATGAGGTGAGATCTTGAGCATTTCCGTGCTCCTCGAGATGGCCGCGGCCACCCGGCCCGACCACAACGCCGTCGTCGCCGACGGCACCACGACCACCGTGGCCGAGCTGAACGGCCTGGCCGACCGCGCGGCGAGCCTGATCGACTCGGCGGGCGTCGGCCATGTCGCCTATGTCGGCACCGGCGGAATCATGCTGCCGCTGCTGCTGTTCGGGTCCGCGCGGTCGGGTCGCGCGTTCACCCCACTCAACTACCGCCTCGGCGCGAACGCACTGCTGGAGCTCATCGCGCGACTCCCCACACCGCTGGTCGTCGCCGACGACGAGTACGCCGATATCGTCGCGGGGACCGGCACGCAGGTGATCAGCTCCGCGCTCTTCTGCGCCGCGATCCGCGACGCCGCCGGTGACACCACGATCGCCGAGCCCGCTCCCGAGGACACGGCGGTCCTGCTGTTCACCTCGGGCACGACCGCACAGCCCAAGGCCGTCGAACTCACCCACGCCAACCTGACGAGCTATGTCATGGGCACCGTCGATTTCGGCTCCGCCGCACCGGCGGACGCGGCCCTGGTCTGTGTCCCGCCCTACCACATCGCCGGTGTGGGTGCCGCCCTGTCGAACCTCTATGCCGGCCGGACGACGGTGTATCTGCGCCAGTTCGACGCACAGCGCTGGATCACGCTGGTCCGGGAGAAAGCCGTCACCAACGCGACGGTGGTGCCGACGATGCTCGACCGGATCGTCACCGCCCTACGCGCGGAGCCGGAGCCCGGACTGCCGAGCCTGCGCACCCTCGCCTACGGTGGTTCCCGGGCGCCGATGCCGCTGGTCCGCGCGACCCTCGAGCTGCTGCCGGAGGTCGGTCTCGTCAATGCCTACGGGCTCACCGAGACCAGCTCGACCATCGCGGTGTCGACACCGGAGGATCATCGGATCGCCTTCGCGGCGACCGATCCCGCGATCGCCCGCAGGCTCGGTTCGGTCGGACGGGCGGTGCCCGGCATCGAACTGCAGATCCGGGCCGAGGACGGAACCGTCCTGGCGCCCGGCGAGATCGGCGAGCTCTTCGTCCGGGGCCCCCAGGTGTCCGGGGTCTATCGTGGCCTCGGCTCGGTACTCGACGACGACGGATGGTTCCCGACCAGGGACCTGGCCGCGCTGGACGCCGACGGCTATCTGTTCATCGGTGGGCGCTCCGACGACACCATCATCCGCGGCGGCGAGAACATCGCCCCGGCCGAGCTCGAGGATGTACTGGTCGAGCATCCCGAGGTGGCACAGGTCGCCGTCGTCGGCCTACCGGACCAGCAGTGGGGCCAGCTCCTGGTCGCCGTTGTCGTGCCGGTCCCCGGTGCGGCTCCGGACCCGGAGCGGCTGCGCGCACACGTCCGCGCGAACCTGCGCGGCTCCCGTACTCCGGACCGGGTCGTCTTCCGGACCGACCTCCCGACCACCCCCACAGGCAAGATCCTGCGGCGCGATCTCGTCGACGAGCTCTCCGCCGCGACCACCACCCGAGGAGCATCGTGATCACCAGCGGAACCCGCCTCGAAAGCCAGGTCTGCGACACCCAGGTCATCGTCATCAAAGCCACCGACGCCATCGCGGGCTTGCGCTGCGGTGGCACCCCCATGGTGAATCTGGGCGCGGCCAAGGACGCACGCGCGGTCATCGACCCGGAATTCGCCCACGGGACCGCCGTGGGTAAGCGATACGTCCACGCCACCGGCGCCGAGATCCTGGTGACCCGGGCGGGTGTGGGCACCCTCGACGTCGACGCGGTGCCCCTGGATCTCAAGGAAGCCAAGCAACTTCCGTCCAGCGACTGAGCGCAACGAAACACCGACGGCGCTCCAGCACGAAAGGCAGGAGCGCCGTTGGTGTTTCGTGGTGCCGATCGGGTCAGCGCCAGGCGGCCCGCAGTTCTTCGGTCGTGGTGATCGTGGCGATCATCGACAGTGTGTTCTCGATCATCGCCGCCCCGTACGCGCGGGGGATGCCCGCCACGGCGTCCCGGGGCACCACCACGTCGTAGGCGGCGTTGACCGCGTCCATCACCAGATTCGGGATGGCCACGTTCAGCGAGACGCCCACCGCGACCACTGTCGTCACCCCGAGGTTGCGCAGCACCGCGTCGAGATCGGTGCCACCCATGGGACCGAGCCCGTGCCTGCGCCGCAGCACCAGATCACCCGGCTCTGGCCCGAATTCGGGCAGCAGCGCGGTGGCCTCGGTGTCGGGCGCCAGCGGCACGCCGCGCGCTCCGAGGGCGAACAGCTTCGCGTTGTGGTTGGACCCTAGGCCGTCGGGCCGACGCCAGACCAGGCAGTGCACCACCCGCACGCCGGCCGCCCTGGCCACGGGGAGCAGGGCGCCGATCGCGGGCAACGCGGTGACGCGGGCCTCCTCGGCCAGCGTGCGCAGCCCGGCCGACGCACCGACCACCGCACCCTGGAGTTCCTGGGTGACGATGGCGGTGTGGCCGGGCGCCGCGAGCTCGGCCAGCGACCTGCGTGTCATGCCGGAGCCCGCAGGCACGGCGTGGTCATGTCCGCACCGGCGTATCCACCGGCGGCACGTCGTAGAACTGCTTCGCCCACTTGCGCAGGGACAGATACGGTTTGGCGTCCTTGGGCGACAGCGGCGGATGTTCCACGTATTTCTGGTACCGCCAGATGCTCAGGTCCTCCCAGACCGTGACCAGGAACTGTTTCTCCACCCGCGCCCGGACTTCCGGTGGCGGAACGTCGGAGTCGTCACCGGGGTTGCGCGGCCACCAGATCGAATAGAACAGGTCCGAGGATTCGTCGTCGACCGGGGTGGTGGCGAAGATCAGCCGATGCCGGGACGAGCCCTCGAACGCGCTGATCGAACCACCGAGACCGAACATCTGCGCGTGGATCTTCAGCGCCATCTTGTCCGGGTCGTCGCTGCGCGCGTCGGGCCAGCCGGTCAAGAACGACCAGGTGTGATCGACGGCGCTGTAGTCCAGCATCTGCGGGGTGACGGTCGCACCATGGACATACTCGAAATGCAGACTGTCCGGACCATTTTCGAGCACGACCTGCGGATGCACCGGCTCGCGTTCGGTCTTGCTCGAGAACTCCGGATAGGGCCGGTAGTAGTCGACCGGATCGGAGCCCCGTTCCGGGAACATGCGCAGGATGTCGGGCATCTCCCACGACGGCGGGTTGCCTTCGGGGTGATGCCACAGGAAGACACACCCGTTCTGTTCGTTGACCGGATAGACCTGCAGCCGCAGGCCGCGGTTGACCCGGTCTTCGCCGGGGATGTGCCGGTTCCTGCCGTCGGGGCCCCACCGCCAGCCGTGGAACGGGCACTCGACACAGTCGCCGACCACCTTGCCGCCGTGGCCGAGGTGCGCGCCCAGATGTTTGCAGTGCCCGGTGAGGATGTGCAGTTCCCCGGCCTCGTCCCGGTAGGCGACGAGATCCTCACCGAAGTAGTGCAGCGGCTTGGTCTCCCCCTGCGGGAATTCCGCGGACCAACCGACCATGAACCAGCCGGTGACTTTCCAGGTGAACGGGACTTTCACAGGGCACCTCCTGTGCCGGATGGGGTACTCGGACATTCACGGGATCGCATAGCCTGGCCCGATCAGGTCGTCACGATGGTCGCGCCCGCGGTGCCGGGCGCACCGTAGAGCAGGGCGAATCCGGCCTTCGGGCCGCCGGCGACCTGCCGCTCACCGGCGGTGCCGCGTAGTTGCAACACCAGCTCGTGCAGTTGGCGCATGCCCGAAGCGCCGATCGGTTCTCCGTTCGCGATGAGCCCCCCGTCGGTGTTCACCGGCAGTGTCCCGGAGATCTCGGTCGCCCCTTCGGCGATCAGCCGTTCCTGCTCGCCGTCGGCGCAGAAGCCCGCCTCGGCCATGTGGATGACCTCCGCGCCCGCGTCGGTGTCCTGCAACTGGACCACGTCGATGTCGGCCGGGGCGATGCCCGCGCTCTCGAATGCCGCGCGGGCGGCGAACACCGACGGCGACGCGACCTCCTGCACGGGCGCGTAGGTGGTGTTCACCTCGTAGGCACCGTACGTGCGGGTGCGTACCTCCACCGCCCGGACATAGATCGGCGTGCTGGTGAACCGGTGCGCGATGTCGGCGCGGCACATGATCACCGCGGCGGCGCCCTCGTCCGGCGCACAGAACATGTAGTGGGTCAGTGGATAGTTCAGCATGGGCGCGGCGAGGATGTCGGCCTCGGCGACCGGCTTGCGGCGGAAGGCATTCGGGTTGAGCACGCCGTTGCGGTAGTTCTTGGCGGCGACCTTGGCGAGGGTGTCCACCGAGATGCCGTGGTCGTGCAGGTAGCGGTTGGCCTTCATCCCGAAGAACTGGGTGGTCAGGTATTGACCGTTCTCGCCGTACCATTTCGGCATCCCGACCAGGGTGGGGTCGACGGTGAACGCGCCGCGTGGATGCTTGTCCATGCCGATCGCGATGCCGATGTCGTATTTGCCGAGCCGGATGGCGTCCGCACAGGCCTCGGTGGCCGACGCCGAGGTGGCGCACGCGTTGAACACGTTGGTGAACGGGATCCCGGTCAGGCCCATCAGCGACACGATGGCATCGGGGTTGGCGACCTCCCAGCTGCCGCCGACGGCGAATTGGATGTCCCGCCATTCCAGGCCGGCATCGGCCAGGGCGGCGCGGATCGCGTCGGTCCCCATCTGCATGGCGGTCTTGCCGGGAAAGCGACCGAACGGGTGCATACCCACACCGATGATCGCGACCTCGTTGGTCATCTCAGAAGTTCCTGTCCGTCAGGCGGGCTGGAAGGCGAAGGTGAGAACCTCGTTGCCTTCGGCGTCGGTACCGAGGGGGATGCTGGTCAGCACGACACTCATCCCGAATGTCAAAGTCGCCGGATCGTTCTCGGTCAGCCGCCCCTCGATCCGGATGGTGTCGCCGAGCTGGACCAGCCCGACGCCGAACGGCACGAAGGTCGCCGCGGTCTCGTCGCCGAGATACGGTGCGCCGGGCAGGAATCCCTGCGTGGTCCAGGCGACGAGGGTGCCCGTGCGCGGCAACGTGATCGGCTCGATCGCGGGCTTGCTGCAGCGCGGGCACATGTCCTGGACCGGGAACACCGCGGCGCCGCAGTCGCCGCACGATCCGGCGATCAGCTGGAAGTCCGGCTCCGGCCAGGTGGATATCTCGGGGGCGATCATTCTTTGCATCAGTCGTTCCTCTTCGTCGAATTGGTCACCAGGTCTCCGGCTCGCACCGCGCATTCCTCGACGAAGGCCAGCAGGCCGAGGTGATAGCCCGCGGCGCCGAAGCCGACGCTCATGTTGTGCCCACATCCGGCCTGTTCGTGGTTCACGACCCGGGGCGCCGCGGTGAACATCGCGGCCAGCTCGCGCACCGCGCCGGGATCGGTGCGCCACACCCGTTCGTGCTCGGCGTGGGTCAGCCGCACCGGGATCCGCACCTGCTCGGCGAGCACCGGGAAGTCCGTCGGCCACTCCCGCACGACGACGGTTTCGTACGCCGGGGTGGCCGAGGACAGGGACCGGCCGCCGAACACCTCGGGTGGATAGCCGTCCGGCGGGCTCCACAGCAGGTCCCGGATGCCGCCGGGGCGCCGGGTGCGGTGGATTTCTTCGATGACCCGGATCGCGGCGGTTTGCTTGTGCACGCCGGTGCCTGCCAGCTCGAGGCCGAGCAGGTCGTGCCCGCGGGGGTCGGCGGCCATCCGGGCCGCCAGATCGCAGCCGGCCGAGTGGCCGAGCACGAACACGCCCGCGCCGCGCGGACCGGTGCCGAGCAGCGCGTCGATCGCGGCGAAGGTGGCGTCGACCCGCTGCTGAGGTGGGTCGAAAGAGCGGTCCCACGGCGCGGATTCGCCGTAGCCGGGGCGGTCGAGCGCCAGCACGGTGAATCCCAGCCGCGCGCCGATCCGGAGCAGCGACAACCACGGCCGATCCGGCAGGTCGAAGTACTGTGCGGTGGTCGCGCCGCCGTGCAGGGCGACCACGACCGCGCGTGGGTCGGCGACCTCGGCGCACAGCGCCGAGAATCTCGTGCCTGCCACGTCGACCGTGCGGGTGGTCACCGGACCGGTGGTGGCCGGACCGTTCTCGTCACTCATGCGTCCCTCCGCAACAACATCACTCCGCTGGGGGTCAGTCCCCCGCTGCTGACGACCGCGACGCGGGCGTCCGGTATCTGTCTCTGTCCCGCCTGCCCGCGCAGCTGGGTGACCGCCTCGTGGATCAGGCCCATGCCGTGCGTGCGCCCGTGCGAGAGCTGACCGCCGTGGGTGTTGAGCGGCAGAACGCCGTCACGGGCGATATTGACGCCGCCGGCCAGGAAGTCCTTCGCCTCGCCGATGCCGCAGAAGCCGAGGGCTTCGATCCAGGACAGGCAGTTGAAGGTGAACCCGTCGTAGAGCTCGGCGACATCCACGTCGTCGGGGCGCAGGTCGGTGCGTGACCACAGGTGGGCGGCCTGGCCGAGCACCTGCGGTTCGTGGGTGAGGGTGCTCTGATCCCATTCCAGGCGCTCGGCGATCTGCGTTCCGACCGCTTCCACCAGGACGGCGGGCTGGGCCAGATCGGCCGCGGTTTCGCGCGCGGAGACGACCACGGCAACGGCGCCGTCGCAGGGGACGTCGCAGTCGTAGAGTCCGAACGGGGTGGTGATCGTGCGCGCGGACAGGTAGTCGTCCATGGTCAGCGGATCCCGGTAGATCGCGCTCGGGTCCAGCGCCGCGTTGGCGCGCTGGTTGAGCGCGATCCAGCCCAGGGTCTCCCGGTCGGTACCGTAGCGGTGGAAGTGCCGTTGCGCGGTCTGGGCCAGCAGGTGCGCGGCCGACACGGCGCCGAAGGGCACCAGCCAGGGATCGGTGATGCCGCCCGCCGGGGTGATCCGCCCGGTGCGCACGAGTTCGCCGTAGCTCGATTCCCAGACCGTGCGGAAGCACAGGACGTGCCGGGCCAGCCCGCCGGCGACGGCGAGCATGGCCGCGATCACCGATCCGCCGGGCCCGAAGGTTTCCGCGCCACCGTTGTGCCAGGTCGGGTACAGGCCGAGTGCCGATTCCACCGCGGTGACGCCGCCCTCACCGAACGGCCCGAAGTCGCCGGATCCGGGGTAGGTCGACAGTCCATCGATGTCGTCGAAGGACAGTCCCGCGTCCTGCACCGCCGCCCGGCACGCCTGCACCGTCAGCGACATCGGGTCGGCCAGGAGCCGACGGCCGATCCGGGACCGGCCGATGCCGGTGATCGCGACCCGGTCCTCGAACTTGGCCCCGGTCACCGGCCCGCGAATCCGCTCACGCAGCCGTGCCGGTTCCACCGGATCGGTGGGTAGCGCCGAAAGCGGTTGCGCCGCCGCTGGATCCGCCGGCCGGAACAGCGGCAGCCAGCTCCGGCCTGCCTGCTGGAACTCCACGACCATCCGCTGTCCCAGCGCGAGATCGGCCGGGTCGGCACCGATCACGTTGGTGGTCAGCCGAACCCGGTCGTCCTCGGCGATCGCGACCTGGGCGACGACATACGGTGCGGGCAGACCGGGCACCGTGAAGCGGTGGTTGACGGTGAATCCGATCAGCGTGGCGTACCCGGAGACCGCCTCGATGTCGAAGTCCTCGCCCCGGCAGTACCGGCACACCGGCCGCGGTGGATGCACGAGCGCGGCGCACGACCGGCACTGCCGGAAGCGCAGCAGTCCGTCGGCGCCGGAGGCCCAATAGAATTCGGTCTCCGGCGTCGTCGGCGGTGCCAGCCGCTGGATGTCCTCGGCCACGGGTACTCCCTCCGAGCCGGTCAGCTCGCCGTGGCCTTCGGCGTGGCGAGCGGTGCGTAGGTGGGCCTGCCGAGTCCGAGGACGTGCTGGGCGATCATGTTGCGGAACACCTCGAGGGTGCCGCCGTAGATGCCGCACAGCGGCGCCCATCGGAAGATGTACTCCATGCCGCCGTCGTCGGCCGCGCCCTCGGTGTCGATCGGCAGCGCGGCGGCGGGCCCGAGAATGTCCATCAGGTCCGGGGAGATGTCGCGCATGGTCTGGGCGATGGCCACCCGGCCGAACATGTGCGGCGCGGACAGGGCCGCTTCCATCCGGGCGATGCTGCGGCCCAGCCGCAACGCCACCGAGCGGTCGTCGAGCAGCCGCTGCCCACCGGGCCCCGGCTTCGCCGCGATCGCGGTGACCCGGTCGACCGAGGTCGCCATCATGGTGCCCTGGTGCACGAGGATCGACACGTCCTGCAGTCCGTCGGCTTCGGCGTCGACCACGCCGTGTTCGGTGCTGAGCGGACCCATCAGGACCGACCAGCCTTCGTTGACCGCGCCGAGGCGGTACCTGTCGTCGACCCGGACATCGCTGTAGTACACGATGTTCGTGCGGTCGCCGTCGACCGTCTTGATGCCCTGGATCTCGATGCCCGGACTGTCCAGCGGCACCAGGAACATGGTGAGGCTCTTGTGTTTACGCGCCTCGGGGTCGGTGTTGGTGATGAGGAAGACGTACTGGCAGTTGTGCGCACCGGTGGTGAACATCTTCGAGCCGTTGATCACCCACTGGTCGCCGTCGCGCACCGCCCTGGTCTTGCACATCGCGACATCGGATCCGCCCTCGGGTTCGGTGTAGCCCAGGCACAGCCGGATCTCGCCACGCTCCAGCCCCGGCAGCACTTCGGCCTGCAGTTCCGCCGAACCGTGCGAGCGCACCGAGGTCGCCACGATGGCGGTGGTGCCCCAGGTGACCCAGGGGATGTGCACCCGCCGCTTCTCCAGATCCCACAGGCGCCTGCGCAGCCTGCCGAGTCCCCCGTCGCTCTCGTCGGCGAGTTCGGCGCTCAGCCAGCCGGCCGCACCGAGGGCCAGATGGACGCCCTCGTCGAAGTTGTCGCCGGTCTCGCGATCCCGGCGCCGCACCTCGTCGGTGACGTGGGTGGTGAGGAACTCTCGTGCCCCGTCGAGGAATTCCTGATCCTCGCTGGACAGTTCGACGCGTGAGAAATCCATGTTCGTACTCCGTTTCTAGGCGGTCGCCGCGGCGAAGAGTTCGGCGACCTGCACCGCGCTGGCTCCGAGGTCACCAGCGGCCAACGGCCAGCCCCTGGCCCGGAGCAGGTAGGACGCGGCCGCCGATTCCTCGGACACGCCGAGACCGCCCTGGACGTGGGTCGCCGTGGTCGCCGCTTTCGGCGCCGCTTCGGCTATGTAGACGAAGGCCGCGGCGGGCAGACCCGGCTGCACGGTGGGTTCGTGTTCGAGGAACCAGGCCGCGCGTCGGGTCAGGTTGCGGGCGGCGTGGACGGTGATCGCGATATCGGCCAGCGGGTGCGAGATACCCTGCAGCGTCGAGATCGGCACGCCCATCGTGTAGCGGGTGGTCGCGAACTCCGCGGCGATCCGCAAGGTCTCCTCGACGAGCCCGACCAGTGCCGCCGCGGTGAGCACCCGCCATTCGTCCAGCGCGCGATCGTATTCGGCCAGGGCCGCCGCCCCCGCGGCCAGCACCGTCCGGTGGTCGGCCGCGGCGGGATCCACCCACGCCATCGGCAGTTTGCCGATGTTGGCGACCGGCGTCGGACGGGTGTCGAAGCCGAGCTCGACGATCTCCTCGCCGTCACGCACGATGATCCGGTCGGCCGCGGCGGCGGCGCCGACGAGTCGCCGCCCCGTCGCGGAATCGACGCGGGTGTCGAGCGCGACCAGGCGCTCGCCCTCGACGACGGCGCTACCTGCCGCGCCGGTCAGCGCGCCGAGGCGGGCGAGCAGCCGGGCGGCGCAGACGTGGTCGATCCACGGCACCGGAGCGAGCGCACGGCCGAGTTCCTCGGCGACCAGCGACAGGTCGACCAGCGTCGCGCCGTCACCACCGGCGGCTTCGGGCAGTGCCATCGTGGTGGCGCCGGTGGCGCACAGCTGTTCCCACAGGTCCTTGTCGAAGCCGGATTCCTCGGCGGCCCGGACGGTGTCGATCGGACTCCGCGAGCGGAAGAACTTCGCGTAGACGGCTTGGAGTTCGGTCTGGTCGGCGGACAGGGAGTAGTCCTGCCTGCGCAATTCGTAACGGTCCATTGTGGTTTGCTCCTGATTTCGCCTGCGTCAATTGCTGACGGGCCGGTCGCCGAAGAAGAATTCCTCGGCGTTGTTGTAGAGGTAGTTGTCCACCACGTCCTCGGGCAGATCCAGCGCCAGCGCCTCGGGCACCACCCGGCGCATGGCCAGGACCGGCCAGTCCGAGCCGAAGATCACCTTGTTCTTGCCCCGGGTCCGCATGAAGTGGATCAGGCTGTCCGGCAGGCGTTTCGGTGACCACGCCGAGGTCATCAAGCGCAGATTCTCGTACTTGATGAGCAGCCGGATGGCAGTGTCCCACCAGGGATCGGCGCCGTGGATCATGCACAGGCGCAGTTCAGGGAACTGGTAGCACACGCGATCGAGATAGATCGGGTTCTGCACTTCACCCGGAATCGGCGGGCCGGGAAGGCCGGTGTTCATGCACAGCGGCAGGCCCATTTCCGCGCATTTGTAGTAGAGCGGGTAATACACGGCGTCGGTGGGCGGATACCGGCCGTCGCCCCAGAAGCTGGCACCGGTGGTCGTATAGCTGACGGGCAGATCGCGCACGAGTGCCGACAGTTCCCGCAGCGACGGGACCGGGTGCAGCAGGTCGACTCCGTTGACCGCCAGGGAGAATCGGTCCGGTCGCTGTTCGACGAATTTCAGCGCGGTCGTCGACGGCTTGACCATCGAGTACATCAGCACTGCCTTCTCGACGCCTTGTTCGTCCATCTCACCGAGCAGGGCGTCGAGGTCGACCGGGGCATACATCGAGCTGCCGCCCTTGAAGTAGTCGTCGCGGACCTTGAGCATCCAGGGCGGTTGAGCCCGTTCGCCGAAGTGCACATTGACCAGGCAGTCGTTGACCTTGCGTTCGCTCATGCTCCGATTCCTTCCGCGGTTTCCTCGACCGCCCGCTGCATGGCCCACCGGTAGTCCGGCTTTCCATTGCCGAGTCGCCGGATCTCCTCCACGAAGATCACCGCTTTGGGGACCTTGAATCCGGCCAGGCGCGACCGGCACAGGTCGCGCAGCGCCGCCGCGATGTCGTCGCCCGGGGTGTCCGTGCACGCCAGTGCGACCACTTCGTTTCCCCAGGTGGCGCTGGGGCGTCCGACGACCAGCGCGTCGCGGATGTCCGGGTGGGCGCGCAGGACCTCCTCGACTTCCTCGACGAACACCTTCTCGCCACCGGTGTTCACGACCAGGGCGTCGCGCCCGAGCAGTCGCAGCGTCCCGTCGGCGTCGACGGTGGCCCGGTCCCCGGGCACCGCGGTGCGCACGCCGCCGATCTCGGGGAAGGTGCGTTCGGTGGCCTCGCGGTCCTGGAAGTAGCCCAGCGGCACCCGGCCGGTCCGGGCCGCCCAGCCGACCTCGGTCTCCCCCGGCGTCAGGAAACGGGTGAGGTCGTGCGACACCGCGGTGCCGCCCGGCATGGGGGCGAAGGTGTCGACCTCGTTGCCGCGGGTACTGCGGCCGAAGCCCATTCCCCCGGTTTCGGAGGATCCGTAGCCTTCGACGATGTAGGCGTGCGGCAGCAGCTCGAGCAGGTCGTGCCGGTGCACCGGGTTCGTCGCCGCGCCGCCGGTGCCGATCGCCAGCAGTGCCGACAGGTCGTAGTCGCCGGCGCGCAACGCGCGGACCAGTGGTCCGGCGTAGGCGTCGCCGACGATGGTCATGAGCGCGGCCCGCTCGGCCTCGGCGATCCGCAGGGCGTTCGCGGCGTCGAAGCGCTCGCGATCGTCGTAGAGCACCACGGTCTGCCCGGCCAGCAGGCCCGCGAACGAGGTCCAGATGCCGGCCGCGTGCGACAGTGGCGATACCGCGAACCACACGTGCCCGGTCATCCGCGCCAGCTCGTGCAGTCCGTCCGGTGAGTCGTGATCGGCGCCGTTCATGGACGAGACGTACATGTCGCCCTGCCGCCAGAGCACACCTTTGGGCCTGCCAGTGGTCCCGCCGGTGCACAGCATGACCAGGTCGTCGGGCGAGGTCTCGATCACCGGTTCCGGGCGGCCGACGGTCACCGCGTTCTCGTATCCGGTCGCGCCGGCGATCTCCGGGACCCGGCTGCCGTCCTCGACCGAGATCAGCAGGTCCACGCCCTCGGGCATCGCCTCGGCGACGACGGGCCCGAACGAGCGGTGGTAGACGATGCCGCGGGGCCGCAGGTAGGCCAGCAGGTCGCGGATCTCGTGGACGGTGTAGTGGTGGTTGATATTGACCGGCACCACACGGGCTTTCAGGCAGCCGAGCATCACGTCGAGGTACTGGTCGTTGCGCAGGACGAGCGCGATGCGGTCCTGGCCGCACTCCCACCGGTCGAGCTCGGTCCGTTCGGTGTGCACGCCGAATCCCCGGCCCGCGAGGAAGTTCGCGAATCGGCGGGTGCGCAGCGCCGTGTCGCCGAAGCTACGGCGCCGTTCGCCGCAGACCGTGGCCGTGCGGTCGGGTACCGCCGCGGCGATCTCGTCGAAGACCGCGCTGATCGTCCACTCGCTCACCGCGGCACTCCGCTGCCGACGTCACCGGATACGCCGGCGCCGGCGCCGTCCGGCACGGCCCGCGGCGATCGCCCGTCGGAGGTGAGGGCGGTGAGCGGCTCGTAATACTGGGTGCCGACGTCGATCGCCGAACAGCTGAGCGCGGTCATCAACATCCTCTCGTGTCGCGGGGTCGCTTCGACATGTGGCCACCGGTGTCGATCCACCGCGTCCCGGTGGCCGCACGACGTACCGCAGCTCGAATAGATATGACTACTGTATACGTAACAGTAGGGACGAAAGCAAGGAATCGGGCCGCAAAACCCGAACACCCTCCAGTCAGAACGGTATCGTTTACAGTAACTACGACAGTAACCGTGAAGTGTTGATCGGAAGGTGACAGCGGGTGGCAGGCGAAGACGAGGACACGGGCAGGGTCGAGGTGACCCGCGACGGGCCGGTACTGCGCCTGAGGCTGCATCGGCGCACCCGGCGTAATGCCTTGTCCCCCGGCATGATCGATACCTTGACCACGGCACTGACCGACGCCGCCACGGACGAGCAGCTGCGCGTCGTCCACCTCGGTGGCGCGGGCGAGCACTTCTGCGCCGGTGTCGACTGGGTCTCGACCAACGACGCCGGACGCAGGCCGCCCGCCGGCGATCTGGTCCGCCGGATCCCCCACACCGCCCACCGCGTGATCGAACTCCTGCACACCTGTCACCTGCCCGTGGTGTGCACCGTCCGGGGATGGGCGGCCGGGCTCGGGTGCAATCTGGCCCTGGCCGCCGATTTCACCCTCGCCGACACCAACGCGGTGTTCTGGGAACCCTTCCTGCCGCGCGGATTCAGCCCGGATTCGGGCGCCACCTGGCTGCTGCCCCGGCTCATCGGGCTCGCCCGGGCGAAACGCATGCTGCTGCTCGGGGAGAAGGTGTCCGCCACCGAGGCCGCGGACTGGGGCCTGATCCACGCCACCTCCGCACCGGCCGACCTCGACGAGGTCGCCGCCGAGCTGCTCGACCGGCTGGCGAACGCGCCGACGGTCGCGCTGGGCCTGGCCAAGCAGGCCGTCCACCGCAACCTCGGGACCGGGCTCGCCGAGGCCATGGACAACGAGCTCTACGCGCTCGAACTCGCCTGCCGTACCGCGGATTTCAAGGAGGGTCTGGCGGCGTTCCGGCAGCGCCGCGCCCCGGATTTCCAGGGCCGCTGACCCGGCCGACCACACATCCCCGCCCGACTCGACGAAGAAGGTCCGATGAAAACCAAAGGCGCACTGATCCGGGACCGGCACCAGGCGTGGTCGATCGAGGATATCGAGATCGGCGACCCGCGGGCCGGTGAGGTCAAGATCCGGATGGAGACGGCCGGATTGTGCGATGCCGACCACCATCTGGCGACCGGGGACCTCGACCTGGCCGGTTTCCCCGTCCTGGGTGGGCACGAAGGCGCGGGCGTCGTCGTCGAGGTCGGCGACGGCGTCGACGATCTGCGGGTCGGCGACCACGTGGCGATGTCGTTCGTGCCCTCCTGCGGCGTCTGCCCGCCGTGCCGGGCCGGTCTGTGCAATCTGTGCGACCTCGGCGCGGGTCTGCTCGGCGGTGCCGCCGTCTCCGACGGCAGTTTCCGGGTCACCGCCGGTGGCCGCGATGTCTATCCGATGGCCCTGGTGGGGGCGTTCGCGCCCTATGCCGTCGTGCATCGCGCCTCGGTGGTCAAGATCGACCCCTCGATCCCGTTCGAGGTCGCCTGTCTCGTCGGCTGCGGCATCACCACCGGCTACGGATCGGCGGTGCACACCGCACGGATCCAGCCCGGTGACGATGTCGCCATCGTCGGCCTGGCGGGGGCGGGGGCGTCCACGCTGCAAGGCGCGGTGCTGTCGGGCGCCGGCCGGGTGTTCGTCGTCGATCCGGTCGCCTGGAAGCGTGCGCAGGCCGAGAAGCTCGGCGCCACCGCGGTTTTCCCGGACCTCGCGACCGCCACCACGGCGATCGCCGACGCGACCGCGGGACGCATGTGCCACAAGGTGATCGCGTCGATGAGCCGCCGCGACGGCCACGATCCGGAGGCGTGGCTGAACCTGACCGCGCGAACGGGCACCTGTGTCCTCACCGCCATGGGTCCCACCATGGCCGGCGAGGCCACCCTCACGTTGTCGATGCGCGCCTTGCTACAGAAGAACATCCAGGCCACCCTGTTCGGCGGCGGCAACCCGCACGAGGACATCCTCGAGGTGCTCGCGCTGCACAAACTCGG